>JBBEAN010000008.1:191712-193557 GCA_040882865.1 Gammaproteobacteria bacterium | reverse complement strand
CCGGCTCGGGCTCCGGCTCTGGGGTCGGCTCCGGCTCTGGGGTCGGCTCCGGCTCAGGCTCAGGCTCCGGCGTCGGCTCGGGCTCCGGCGTCGGCTCGGGCTCAGGCTCAGGCTCAGGCTCAGGCTCGGGTGTCGGCTCGGGCTCCGGCTCGGGCTCCGGCTCTGGGGTCGGCTCCGGCTCTGGGGTCGGCTCCGGCTCGGGCTCCGGCTCCGGCGTCGGCTCTGGGCTCGGCTCCGGCTCTGGGGTCGGCTCGGGTTCCGGCTCTGGGGTCGGCTCCGGCTCAGGTGCCGGCACCGGCACCAATACCGGCGCCGGCTCGGGCTCAGGTTCGGGCTCAGGTTCGGGCTCAGGTTCGGGCTCAGGTTCGGGCTCGGGCACTGGGTCCGGCCTCGGGATTGGAATCGGCGACGGCGCCCCCGTGTCGATCGGCGGATTCGGCGCCGGTCCCACCGGCGCCTCCGCAGATTCTTCTCCGCAGGCCTGGACCGCGAGCGCAAGGCTCGCGAGCAGGGCGATTCGAACGATGCGGTTGTCGTTTTTCATGGTCATTTGGCCAACAGCTTCTGCGCGGGAATCTTCACGAGGAAGAGATCCATGCGGCCACCGCCCATATTGCTGGTCCAGATGAAGTACTGGCCCGTGACATCGAGGTTGCCTTTCGGCATGCGGCTGTAGTTGTCGCCACCGCCGCTCGCGTTCTGATCGGTCATGACTGGCGCAACCACCAGCGTGTCGCGACTTCCCGGCGACAACATGAAACAGATCACCTCGTTCGAATGCACGGTAATCTTGGCGCTCGCGGTACTACCGCAGCCATACTGCTCCGCCATTTTCTGGTCGGGGCGTGCGTTCGAGAAGCTCACGTGCGACGGCGCCATCGGGGACCAGTCCTTGTTGTAGTACACGACTTCACTGGTGAGCTCTGACTTCCGGAAATCCCATACCTTCCATGCGTTCGCCTGGCTCGCCCAGTTGTCGGCGGCGAGGTAGGTGCCAAATCCCATGTCCGAGTGGCCGCCAGCGCCGTCTTCATCTGCGATGAAGCGCTTCTTGCCCGTTTCGAGGTCGACGATGGTGTTGTCGTTGTTCGCACGAATCACGAGGTAACGACCGCTCTTGTCGATTTGGCACTCGTCGAACCCTCCTTCGCTCTCGAAGAAGCGGGTCTCACCCGTATCTTCGAAATGCACGAGACAGCCGAGGTCCTGATAGCTCGCGTTACGGAGGGACGCCGAATGTACGCGGTCGTCGTAACTTGAGTGGGGCTGCCAGATGATGTGGCCGGTGCCGTATTCCGCGACCGCGTCAAAGACGACCTCGGTGGTTTTCGCGATGACGTCGAAGCGCGCGAGCTTTGCGCCGTTCTTGATGTACAGCGCGTTCGGCAGCGTGCCACTGAAGTACCACTGTTCACCGGTTGCCGCCGAAAGCGAGCTGCCCTGAGGGAACAACGGCCCGAGGTTCTTCACCGCCTCGGTTTCCTTGTGGTAGCTGAACAGGGTGACGCCAGTTCCACCCTTCGATTCCCGGAGGCTTGCGAAGATCAACATCGTGTCGTCATTCACGTGGTTGTTGCTGTTCCGCCAGTACGAGTACCCGACCGGCCACACGCAGTCCTGTCCGCTGTTGCCGCAGTCCGCGCCGTTCGTGATGCGCGCGGCGCGCGTGTTGTACGGCGCAGGGAATGTGAACGCGCCGCGCTGGGGCAGGAACCCCTTGATCGATGATGCGGACAGCAACGGGCGCGCAGTGGCTTCGATGCTGCTTTCGATGAAGCCCCCTGGCGCGGAGATTGTCGGCGCAGGCGCCGGCTCAGGCGTTGGCTCAGGCGTTGGCTCAGGCGT
>JBBEAN010000008.1:0-191612 GCA_040882865.1 Gammaproteobacteria bacterium | reverse complement strand
AGATTGTCGGCGCAGGCGCCGGCTCAGGCGTTGGCTCAGGCGTTGGCTCAGGCGTTGGCTCAGGCGTCGGCTCAGGAGTGGGCGTCGGCGTCGGCGTCGGCGCAGGTTGGCCGCCGGGGTTGGACGGGACGGTCGGGGTCGGCGCAGGCGCGGGCGACTCGCTTGAGCCGCCGCCGCAAGCCTGGACCGCGAACGCGAAGCTCGCGACGAAGAGGATGCGCGTGAGCTGCGCGGGAATCTTGAACTGGTTCATTGTCACCTCGTTACACTCAGTAAAGGACCCTAAGGGAAAGTCCTGTTGTACGAGGGGAAGATAGGGGAGGGGTGTAACGAATGCTTAAACGCAGTTCAAACTTTTCGGAACAATGTCGTCAGCGTCAATGTGTCAAAACGGCGCATAAAAAAACCCCGCCTCAGCGAGCGTCGGTCGTAGACCGTTGCGCACGGGGGCGGGGTCCGGTGACACCTGTCAGGCGTCCGTCAGAACTTTTGACGGTATGCGCACGATGAACAAATCCTGTCGTCCGCCGCCCATGTTGCTCGTCCAGACGAAGTATTCGCCCGTGACGTCGAGGTTGCCTTTGGGCATGCGCGAATAGCTGTCGCTGCCGCCGCCGCTCGCTTCCAAGTCCGTCATCGTCGGTGCGACCACCAGTACCTCCTCAGAGCCATCGAGCATGAAGCACACGACCTCATTCGCATGTGTCGCCGTCCGCTTGCTCGCGCTACTGCCGCATGCGTATTGATCGGCCAGCGGTACGTCGTCACGCGCATTCGCGTAAGACACGTGAGCTGGTGCGCTCGCATCCCAGTTGGCCGTTTGGTAGACGAGGGGACCAGTGAGCGAGCTCGCGAGAAAGTCCCACACGCGTTGCGCATTCGGCTTGCTGCTGTGATTGTCGGCGGCGACCATCGAACCGTAGCCGAGGTCTGAGTGGCCGGCCGCGCCGTCCTCGTCCTTCAGCACGCGCTCCTTGCCGGAGTGCAGGTCGATGATCCGATTGTCCTCGCCGGCCGAACCGTCGATGTTCTCTTTGATGAGCAGGTGACGCCCACTCTTGTCAATCTGGCATTCGTCGTAGGAGCCTTGCTTGTCGAAGCGCTCGAACTTGCCACTGTCTTCGAAGTAGACGATGCAACCGAGCGCCTGGTAATCCTCCGTGGAGCGGAGCGTTGCAGAGTGCACGCGATCGTCGTTGCTCGAGTGGGTTTGCCAGATTTCGTGGCCCGCCCCGAATTCGGTCGCGACGTTGAATACTGTCTCGGTGGTTTTCGTGACGACGTCGTAACGCACGAGCGACGAGCCATCCCGTACGTACAGCGCGTTCGGCAGGGTGGCGCTGAAGTACCAGCCCTCACCAGTTGCGCTGTAGAACTTGCTGTCGATGTCGAAGAGTGGTCCAGCGTTCGTCACTTCCTCGGTCACTTTGTTGTAACTGAATAGGGTCGGCCCGGTGCCGCCCCGCGAGCTGTTCAGGCCGACGAATACGTACATCGTGTCGTCGTGAACGTGGTTGTTTATGTTTTTCCAATAGGAATACCCCACAGACTGGACGCAGTCGCTGCCGTTGCAATCGGATTCGTTCGTGATGCGGGCGCCGCGAGACTTATACGGCGCGGGAAACGTAAAAGGGCCGCGTGTCGGAAGGAAACTTCCCACCTCCGCGCTGGCGAGCCGCGGACGGGGGTCCGCGAGTAACGGACTTTCCTTGAAGCCGCCGGGGGCAGGCGGAACGACGGAGCCTGCGGTCGCATTGGAGCCGCTGGAGGTGCCGGTCGTCGGAGCCGGCGTGCCCGTGGCGGCGGGGGGCGGGGTGCTCGGCGTCGGCGCGCTCGGCGCCGGCGCACTCGAGCCTCCGCCACACGCCTGGAGAGCCAGCGCGAGTGCGCCGGCGGACATCACCTTGAACATCGTGTTTGCTGTCGTCATCTGTCACCTCGGTCTCTGGTTGCCGGACCAGTCGTTCGAAGGGAGATGCCCTCAAGAACTTCCAGTACCGAGGACAGGAAGATACGGGTGACATGTAACAAATGATTAAACAAGACGGCGCAAAACGGTAAAAAGATGGGGTAATACCCGCAACGAGGGTTGCGGGGGTTTTACGGCATTATCAGGTGCCGGCGGATCGCGTAGCGCGTAAGCCCCGCGGTGCCGTGGATTTCCAGCTTCTGCATCAGGCGATTACGATGGGATTCGACCGTCTTAGGGCTCAGTTTCAGCTCGACCGCGATTTCCCGCGTGGTCCTGCCCTCCGCGATCATACGTAGCACTTCTCGCTCGCGGTCGGTCAGCGGATCCGGCGCGGCCTTTGCGCCGGTTGCGTACGCATTGATCGCGGTCTTGGACATCCCGCCGCTCAGATGAATCGCGCCGCGCGCGACTTCCTGGACCGTCGTCACCAGTTCCTCGGCGGGCTGGGTCTTGCGCAAGTAACCGCGCATGCCCGCGCGCAGCGCCTCGAGCGCGAGCGACTCGTCGTCGTGCATCGTGAGTAACACGGTTTGCGTGTCGGGCGATACTTCGCTGATTTGCCGCGCGGCGTCTATACCGTTCATGCGGGGCATGCCGAAATCCAGGATGGTGACGTCGGGCCTGTGCTCTTTCGAGAGCGCGACCGCCTCGTCACCGTCGGATGCTTCGCCGACGACTTCGATTCCCTCGCGCGTCATCAGGGTTCGGAGCGCCTGCCGGAAAATCTTGTGGTCGTCTGCGAGGACGACGCGCGTGCTGTCACCGAGGCCCGTCATGACGGACCCGTCGGACGGAGGCGGCCATTGTCAGGCCTTGATAAAACCGCGACGAATCGCGTAACGCACGAGGCTTGCCGTTTCATGGATTCCCAACTTTTGCATCATCCGTGTGCGGTGTGACTCAGCGGTTTTCACGCTTACGCCCAAGAGTGAGGCGATCCGCTTTGTCGTGTTCCCTTCTGCGACCAGCTGCAGCACTTGGCGCTCGCGGTCGGTCAACGGGTCGGGCGGTAGCTCCGATCTCGCCATGTACGCATTCACGACGGCTTCGGAGATTCCCGGGCTCAGGTAAACCGCGCCCCGAATCACTTCGCGGATTGCGTTCAGCAGGTCGGACGCTGCCTGTGCCTTCAGGACGTAACCGCGGATCCCGGCGCGCAGCGCTTCGAGTACGTAGGCATCGTCTTCGTACATGGTGAGCAGAACCACCTGGGTCTCAGGCGAGCGCTTGTAGATATCGCGGGCCGCGTCGACGCCGTTCAGCATCGGCATACCGAGGTCCAGCACCGCGACGTTCGGCGTGAGCTTGCGTGCCATGCGCGTCGCCTCATGTCCGTTCGACGCTTCGCCGACGACTTCAAAGCCGTCTTTCTCGAGCAGGCTGCGGAGTCCCTGACGGAACATGGGGTGGTCGTCTGCCAACATTATTCGCTGCATTAGATTGTCGTCCGTGGTTAGCCGTTGAGGGTTAATATCGCAGCCTGTAACCGTTTATGAAATCAATGACATTACTGATATTGGGCCGTATAAACCCCCTGCCGCAGCACGGCATCGGGCTGAAGGTTCGAAAGCGGACGCTTAAGCTTTGATGAATCCGCGACGGATCGCGTAGCGCACGAGGCTTGCCGTCTCGTGGATTGCGAGCTTCTGCATCATCCGCGTGCGATGCGATTCGGCGGTCTTCACGCTGACGCCGAGGGTGCTCGCGATCTGCTTGGTCGTGTTGCCCTCCGCGACGAGTTGTAATACTTGCCGTTCGCGATCGGTGAGCGGGTCGGGGGGTAGTTCTGCCTTGGACATATAAGCGTTGATGACGGCCTCGGAAATACCCGGGCTCAGATAGACCGCCCCGCGCAGCACCTCTCGGATGGCGGCAAGCAGGTCCGACGCCGCTTGAGCCTTCAGCACGTAGCCGCGGATGCCGGCCCTCAGCGCTTCCAGCACGTACGCATCGTCCTCGTACATCGTGAGAAGCACGACCTGGGTTCCGGGGGCGCGCTTGTAAATGTCCCGCGCCGCCTCAATGCCATTCAATGACGGCATGCCGAGATCGAGGACAGCAATACTCGGATTCAATTGACGGGCGAGACGAGCCGCTTCGTGCCCGTCGGCCGCTTCGCCGACCACTTCGAAGCCCTCGCGCTCTAGCAGGGTTTTGAGCCCCTGGCGAAACATCGGATGATCGTCAGCAATCAGGATTCTGTGCATTTTACCAGTCCGTCGCTAGTGGAATTGAGATGTGGAGCTCGGTGCCCTTGCCGGGCGCGGACTTCATCGCGAGCGATCCGTGCAATGCCGCTACGCGCTCGCGGATACCGAGCAAACCGAGCCCATGGAGCTTGCCTTCCGTCTCCGCGGGGTCGAAACCGACGCCGTCGTCCTTGATTGTGCAGTGCATTGTACCCTTCCGGACCCACAGCCGGACCCCGACCTTCGTTGCCCGTGCGTGTCGCACCACATTGTTCAACGCT
Organism: Gammaproteobacteria bacterium; assembly: GCA_040882865.1. Lineage (GTDB taxonomy): Bacteria > Pseudomonadota > Gammaproteobacteria > Natronospirales > JAIVGZ01 > JAIVGZ01. The sequence goes on along the minus strand of JBBEAN010000008.1, from coordinate 187,170 downwards.
TCCTGCACCGCGCGATAAAACGCGGTTTCGAGTTCGGGATTGAAGCGGCCGTTCACCGAGCCGGAAACGGTGACTTCGAGCTCGGTGCGCTTCCGGTAGCCGTCACCGAGGAATTGCAGCGCCGGCAGCAGGCCGAGCTGGTCGAGGATTGGCGGCCGGAGTTCGTGCGACAGACGCCGCAGCTGCTCCCGTACCGTATCGAGGTGCGCAGTGATGCGCCGGACGTGGTCGTGCACCGACTCCGGCGCTTCGCGCATCATGTCGGAAAGTTCGAGGTAGACCGTTGCGAGCATCTGCGCGGCTTCATCGTGCAGCACGTGCGCGATGCGCTTCGCCTCTTCCTCGAGGATTTGATTCAGGCGGCGGAGCGCCGCGTTGGACTCGCGGTTGCCGAGCTGAAGCACCTCGTAAGGCGAGAGGCTCTCGATCAGGAAGCGACCCGCGCCGCCGACGAGATCCCCGACGCCGTCGGCGCGGCCGTTCAATGCTGCGACGGTCGCGAGTTGGTGCATGCTCACGACCTCGAGCAGCCCCTTGCCGGATGACAACGCGGTGCGGCCAAGCTCGTACGCTTCATTCAATGACGCCTCCCCGCCGCGGGCCAGGTATTCCCCGAGCGCGTTTTGGTACTTTTCGAGGAGGTCGGTTTCCATTCAAGTCAGGAGCCTAATCACGAAGACGAGGGCATCGTCATTCGTCTTTCCATGGGTCGCGAGCAGGGTCTCGGCGATCGCTTCGACGTGATCCTCGACGGCGATGCTGTCGACGAAATCTGGATCGACGCCGTCGGTCGCGAAAATCAAGAGGTCGCCTCGGCCGATCCGCACCGCGGACGGTTGGGCACGGAGAGGGCGACGACCGACGACACCCGGACGCATCAGCAGAGATTCATTGGGGAACTGAGTGACTGGGGCGCGGCGTTGCACGCGGCCTGCGACATTCCCGATCGCGAGCCAATTCAGCGTGCGCTCTTCGGCGGCGAAGTGGGCGATGCTGATGGCGGCGCCACGCGTGTCTCGCAGTGCGCGGTCGCAGCGCTCCATAAGGAGGTCGATGGGTTCCGCCGCGCCGTATCGTTCGATGACTTCGATCGCGCGCTCTGCAGCGAACGCGGCCTCATCACCGTGGCCGATGCCGTCGACGACCGCAATCAGCGTGCCCTCGGGGACGTCCGCGACGAAGTGCCGATCACCGCATTGCGCCTCGCCGGGCAGCGTCACGAATGCGGATGCCCATTCTGCCGAGCGTTTCTTTAATACAGCCATTTCTTCGCGGTAATGGTGGTGCCCTTACCGACCTTCGTGTCGATGTCGAGTTCGTCGACCATGCGCTGCACGCCACATAGCCCGAGCCCGAGTCCGCCGGAAGTCGAGTAGCCGCCGACCATCGCGCGCTGGACGTCCGGGATGCCTGGGCCATTGTCGCGGCAGGTGATGACGAGCCCGCGGCGCTCGCCGGATGTCGCGCGCTCGAGCTTGATTTCGCCACTTTGCGCGTACAGGACAATGTTCCGCGCGAGTTCCGAGATGATGGTCGCAATCAGCGTAGATTCCGTCTCGGAGAAGCCGAGGCGCAACGCCATTTCGCGCCCCCGCTGGCGCGCGGTGACGATGTCAGCTACGGCATCAATCGCAATCGTCGCTGTTTCGTCCAAGGTGTCTACCGCTTCTCCGCCGAGGTGGCGGAGGAGGTCGGTCTCCGTGATCATTTCGTGCGCGTATGGTTTCGTTTAGGTCTGCTGTCCAGGTACGCCAGCCCTTCCTCGAGGTCCAACGCAGTGGGCACGCCTTCAAGACTGAGGCCCAATTGCACCATCGAGAACGCAACTTCCGGCTGGATACCGACGATGACCGTGTCCGCCCCCCTTAAGCGGATCATGTGCGCCATGTCCCTGAGCGTTCGCACCGAGAATGAATCCATGACGTCGAGTCCCGTCACGTCGAGAATGACCCCGACGGACCGGTAGTAACCGACTTGCTCGACGAGCCGGTCGCGCAGGACCACGAGGTCACGGTCGGTCAGGACGGCTTGCACCGAAGCGATCAGATAATCGCGCTGTTTGAGGACAGGTACGTCCATGACTACTCTGCCGTGTCGTTGATGGGCACGACCTTATAGCCGAGCAGCTTCTCTGCCTCCTCGATACCGCCCTGCAAGTCGCCGACGGTCGCCATCTTGCCGAGGTCGACGCCGATGGTGACCAGCGTCTGGGCGATTTCCGGCGCGAGGCCGGTCACGATGACGTCCGCGCCGACCAGTCGGGCGGCTTCTACGGTCTGGACCAAGTGATTCGCGACCGCCGCGTCGACTGCGGGCACACCGGTCAGGTCCATCACGACCACCTTCGCGCGGTTCACGCGGATGCCGCGCAGCAATTGCTCGGTCAGCTGGCGCGCGCGCTGCGGGTCGATGATGCCGATGATCGGCAAAATCAGGAGCCGCTCGCGGACCGGGAGCACCGGCGTCGACAGTTCGCGAATCGCCTCCTGCTGCTGGCGGATGATGCGCTCGCGCTCTTGCACGAAGCCCACCGCCACCGTATTCGCGATGCGGTTCGCGGCCGGCTCGTACGCGTCGAGAACCCGCGTCAGGACCTGCTCGTTCGCACCGTACTTCGAGAACAGCGACCGTGCCAGCACGTCGCGGAGCAGTAGAACGATACCGACGACTTCGTGCGTCTCAACGCCCCGGGGGATGATTCGCTCGGACAGGTCCCGGGCGTAAGCCTCGAGGGCCTCGATCGAACCGGTTTCAAGCGCCCCGAGATAGTTGTCGTAGACCGAGCTGACCTCTGCGAGAATCTCGTCGTTGGTCATCGCGGTCAGGAAGCGGGCCCCCATGATGCGGCGTGCCCACTCTTCTCGAAGCGGGCTGCGCCCCTGGCGCAAGTGGGCGACCAGCTCGCGGAGGACCTCGACGTGGCTTTCGCCGCCGGGGACTTGCTCCGCCGTTTTAGCTCGGCCCTTGGTGGATTTGGTGCTCATTGATTCATTTCCTCCGTCGTCCCTCCGCGATGCGGCGGTCGCGCGTGCGTATATGTTCCCCTGCGGACATTCTAGAACAAGGCGCTCTTGTGGGCACCGAGCCCACAACGGAGCCCGGTTCCGGACCCTATTTACGAACTGACGGGAAACACTTTAGTAATGGGGGTGGGGCGGAGGTATCGGGTAATCACCCGATTTTAGTGACGGTGCGTCGGCGCCTCCCCGTGGTCGCGGGTTCCGGCACGGGGGTGACCGGTGATCCACTCGGGCAGCACGTCAAAGCGGAAGCCCACGTTTCGCACCGTGATGATGTGACGCCCGGCGGGGCCCAGCTTGCGCCGAAGTCGGCCGACATGCACATCGACCGTACGGGTATCGAGCCCGTGGATGCTGCTGTGCGGCCATGCCTGGTCGAGGAGGGCGTCCCGGCTCAAAACGCGGCCCTTCGCCTGCAGTAACACTTGCAACAACTTGAATTCTTTCTTCGTGAGCCGGATAGGCCGCTCACCGACCGTGATGGTCCAGCGCTCGAGGTCCATGTCGATGGGCCCCGCTCGGATATGGCCGTCGGGCTGCCCCGGCATCGCGCGCCGACATAGTGCCTTCACGCGTGCACGGAACTCGTCGACCGCCAGCGGGCGCGTCACGCAATCATCTGCGCCAGCATCGAGCGCATCGACTTTGTCGCCGACGCGTCCGCTTTTCGCGACACCGATGATCGGGATACGGCTCGTCGTATGGTCACGGCGCAACTGGCGTCCGAGTTCGAACCCTTCTCCGTCGTGCAGCGCTAGGTCGAGCACGATCATGTCGGGCCGGTGCGCGCCGTGCACACTCTGTATCGCGCGGTTGGCCTCGGTCACGACGTCCGTGTCGAAGTCATCCTGCGCGAGTGCATTGTCGATGGTCCGACTGAGGGCTTCATCGGACGAAACGACCAAAACGCGTAATGCCACGGTGCACCTTTCCTGTTGAAGTAGCTGCCAAGGTATAGCAATGCGCGCGACCGGCACACCCGGATAACCATTGAGATTGTTGCGGCAAACGCCTGACTGTAAATAGTTTTCAGGCTGCGCTGCGACCAATAACGGGTGTTGTATGGATACCTGAACGTGCGCGCGTCACCCAACATGAGCCCCAAGACAACAGAGGTGCTCATGGAAATGGATTCTTCCAGTTCGATTATCCCCATCGTCATGTGTGGGGGGTCAGGGACGCGACTTTGGCCGCTGTCACGCAGACAACATCCGAAACAGTTCCTGAAACTGTACGGCGAGCGCTCGCCGTTCCAAGAAGCGGTGCGCCGCGCCGGGGCCATCGAGAATGCGCGCCCGCCGCTCGTCATCGGCAACGAAGATCATCGCTTCCTCATACTCGATGAACTCGCCGAAATCGGCGTGAGCGGGCTCAACATCCTTCTGGAGCCGGTCGCGCGCAATACCGCGGCCGCGCTCGCGATGGCCGCGATTCACGCCGCTCGCAACAATCCGAAGGCGTTGCTGCTCGCGATGCCGGCCGATCACTACGTTGACGATCGCACGCGCTTTGCCGCATCGGTGAAGCGGGGCGTGTCGGACGCGAAAGCCGGCGCGATCGTGCTCTTCGGCGTCAAGCCGACCGGGCCGAACACCGGCTACGGATACATTCACAAATCCACCGGCCATGCCAAGGATGGCGTGCACCGTGTGATGGAATTCAAGGAGAAGCCCGACGCCGCGACCGCCGTCGAGTACCTTTCGAGCGGCGAGTACCTTTGGAACAGCGGCGTGTTCCTCGTACGCGCAGACGTCTATCTAAGCGCGCTCGAACGACATGCGCCCGACATTGCCGCTGCGGCCGCAAGCGCGGTGCAGAGCGCGAAATGGAACGGCATCGCATTGCAATTGAATCGCGAGGCGCTGATGAGCTGTCGCAGTGAATCCATCGACTACGCGGTGATGGAACACACACGCACCGCGAAGGTCGTTGAGGTTGACTACACCTGGAACGACCTCGGCACGTGGGCGAGTCTGCTCCATGCGGGCGCGGGCGGCGCCGGCAAGAACGTCGCGCGCGGCGATGTCTTGCTCACCGACGTCGAGGGCTCGTTCGTCCATTCGAGCGGCAAGCTTGTCACGGCGGTCGGGCTCCGCAATCAAGTGGTGATTTCGACCGACGATGCGGTGTTCGTCGCGCCGATCGACCGCGCGAGCGAGGTGAAGGGCCTCGTCGCGGCGCTCGAAAGCGAGGGCAGGGAGGAGGTCGAGCTCCACCCGCGCGTACACCGCCCGTGGGGCTGGTACGAGCGTCTTGCACGCGACACCGAGATGCAGGTGAAGCTGATTCAGGTCAATCCTGGCGCGAGCTTGTCGTTGCAGATGCATCACCACCGATCGGAGCACTGGGTCGTCGTGCGCGGCGAGGCAGAAGTCACGCGTGACGATGAGGTGTTCACCCTGCGCATGCAGGAGTCGACTGATTTACCCGCGAAGACGCGTCACCGGTTGAGGAACAACGGCACGGAGCCGCTTCAAATCATTGAAGTACAGCGAGGAAGCTACCTCGGGGAGGATGACATTGTCCGTTTCGACGACAACTATGGCCGCGCCGCAAACAGCTGATGCGGCGGTACTGGACTGCTTCAAGGCTTACGATGTCCGCGGTCGCGTACCTGATCAGCTGAACGAGGGTATTGCGTGGCGCATCGGTCGTGCGTACGCGGAGCAGTTCGGCGCGCGCACCGTCGTGGTCGGCCGGGACGTCCGTCAGACGAGCGAAGCGCTGTCGACGGCGTTGTCCGATGGGCTGCGCTCAGCGGGTGCGAGCATTTGCGACATCGGCCTCTGCGGGACTGAAGAGATCTATTTCGCGACGACGCACCTTGAACTCGACGGCGGCATCATGGTGACCGCGAGCCATAATCCACCCGAATACAACGGCATGAAGTTCGTGCGCGCCGGGGCGCGTCCGGTCGGCATCGGCTCAGGTTTGCGCGAAATCGCGACACGCGCGGCCGGTCCGTTGCCGCGCAGGGTCTCGGCGCGCGGTGAGTACCGGCACGGTAACGTGCGCGATGCTTACGTCAAACACATGTTGTCGTACGTCGACCCCAATCTCATCAAACCCACAAAGATCGTCGTCAACAGTGGTAACGGCAGCGCCGGGCCGGTAATCGACGCCATCGCGAAGAACCTGCCTATCGAGCTCGTGCGCATGGCACACGAGCCGGACGGCTCGTTCCCGAACGGCGTGCCGAACCCGCTGTTGCCGGAGGCCCGGGCCGGGACGAGCAAGGTCGTCGTCGCCTCCGGCGCCGCGCTCGGGGTCGCGTGGGATGGCGATTTTGACCGGTGCTTCTTGTTCGACGAACGTGGCCGCTTCGTCGACGGCTACTACGTGGTCGGCTTGCTCGCGAAGGCGTTCCTGAACAAATGCCCGGGCGCAAAAATCGCACACGACCCGCGTCTGGTCTGGAATACGGTCGACGTCGTGAACTGCGCGGGCGGGGTCCCAGTGCTCAGCCGGTGCGGGCACACCAATATGAAAGACACCATGCGCTCGTCAAACGCGGTCTACGGCGGCGAGATGAGCGGCCACCATTATTTCCGCGATTTCGCGTACTGCGACAGCGGCATGATTCCCTGGCTACTGGTGCTCGAGCTGATGTCGCGGACCGGCAAGACGCTGTCGAGCCTGGTCGAAGCGTGTCAGCGCGCGTACCCGATGAGTGGTGAGATCAACCGTCCGGTCGAGAACGCCGATGCCGCGACCTATCGGGTACTTGAGCATTTCCGCGACGGGGCGCTGCGGGTTTCCTACCTCGATGGCGTCAGCGTCGAGTTTTCGGACTGGCGCTTCAACCTTCGGCCGTCCAACACGGAGCCCTTGCTCCGGCTGAACGTCGAGTCCCGCGGCGACGAGTTGTTGGTCCGACGGCGGACCGCCGAGATTCTGGAACTCCTCGAATGACCGCGCGCAGGGTAGGGAACGCGCTCAGGGACCTCGGCGGGGCCGTTTTGGTGGTGCTGGTGCTTTCCGCGTTCGGCACTGCCGTCGAACCCCGCGATCAGGAGCGTGGCATCGACGCGCGCGTTGCCGCGCTTTTGACCGGCTATGCAGCGAGCGACGGCCGCGCGCTACACCATCCACGGGTCGTGCTGCAGGAACTTCGTGGCGGCGCCGTGGCGTCGTCGAGCTGCGACGATTGGCGCATCGCGATCCGCCCGGAGGCTGCGTCCAACCTCTCTGACGACGCACTCGATGAACTGCTGGCCCATGAACTCGCCCATCTATTGGTCTGCGCCGAAACAGGGCGTAGCGCCGCGCACGGCAGCGAATGGTGGCGCCGGTATCATGCGTTACGCAATTTGACATAATATCTATTATGCGTCATTGGTCAGAGCCGGCTCCCGCAGTGGCTACCGCGGCCCTCAATACCACGCATTACTCGGTATTCCAATAAGTTAGAGCACCTTTTTAAGGTTGTATTATCGTTGCGCCTTGCGCGACCCCGTCTTCAGGAATATAGATACGCGTCATGGGCACGCACATCCGTCGTGAACACGCGGGCGACGCGCCGACCATCCGCGCCGTCCACCTCGCCGCATTCGACTCGCCGTTCGAAGCCGACCTCGTCGAGCGCCTGCGCGGCGAACTCCACCCTTGGCATTCCTTCGTTGCAGAAACCGATGGTGCCGTGGTCGCTCATGTATCATTCAGTCCGGTCACGATGACACCGACGCCGAAACATCCTGTGGCGCTCGTGGGCCTGGGCCCGATGGCCGTTTTCCCGGAACACCAGGGCCGCGGCATCGGCTCGGCGCTTGCAGATGGTGCGCTCGCGGCGCTTGGCGCTGAGGGTGTCGACGCGGTGTTCGTGCTTGGCCACCCGGAATGGTACCCGCGGTTCGGTTTTCGGCCCGCACAGCGATTCGGGATCGCGCTCGCGCTCGACGCGCCGGCCGAGGCGTTCATGGCGCTCGAGCTGGTGCCGGGTGTGTTGCTGAATATTTCCGGAAAGGTCAGTTACCACAAAGCATTTACGACATAAGCTCGAAACCACTTTAACTAGGAAGCACAATCGATGTTAGTGACCCTCCTGACGCTGTTGCTCGGGCTGACCCTGTTATATGTCGGCGCCGAGGGCCTCGTGCGCGGCGCGTCGTGTCTGGGCCTCAAATTGGGCCTCACGCCGCTCGTGATCGGCCTGACCGTGGTCGCATTCGGCACCAGCGCGCCCGAACTTCTGGTGAGCGTGCAGGCCGGCATCGCTGACCAAGGTGCAATCGCGATCGGCAACGTCGTCGGGTCGAACATCGCGAACATCGGCCTGATTCTCGGCCTCGCCGCCCTCGTCCGCCCCATCAACGTGCGTGCCCAGTTGGTGCGCTTCGAACTGCCACTCGTCATCGCGGTTTCGGTCCTGCTCACGGTCCTGCTGTGGAACGGACTCGTGGGCCGAATTGAAGGGCTATTGCTGTTCCTCGGTGTCATCGCGTTCACGGTCTACAGTCTGCGCGCCGCGCGCGCGAAACAAGCGCCAGAGGTCGAGGCGGAGTTCGCGGAATCGATGCCAGCCGCGGAGCGGCCGACTTGGCAGTACGTCGTGCTCACGCTGGTCGGACTCGCGGTGCTCGTAGTCGGCGCGCGCGTGCTGGTTTCCGCAGCCGTCGACATCGCGCGCGCGCTCGGGCTGTCCGAGGCGCTGATCGGCCTCACGATCATCGCGATCGGCACGAGTCTGCCAGAGCTCGCCGCGTCGATGGTCGCCGCCGCGAAGCGCGAAGGCGACATCGCGGTCGGCAATGTGCTCGGTTCGAACCTGTTCAACATTCTTTGTGTCGTCGGCCTGGCCGCGCTGATTGTTCCGCTGGAAGCCGGCGGTGTCTCACACATTGACCTCGCCGTGATGATCGCGATTGCGGTGGTCCTGTTGCCGATCATGCGAACGCGGTTCGTGATCGGGCGCATCGAGGGTGCCGGCCTGGTGCTGATTTACGCGGGCTATCTCGCGTGGCTCGCCGCCGGCGCGTGATGGAAACCCTCTTCGAGCGTGAGTTCGTCGTCGATGAAGACCTCATCCACCTGAATCACGCCGGCGTCGCGCCGTGGCCGCGGCGCTGCACCGACGCAGTACACGCCTTCGCCGAAACCATGTGCCGACGCAGTTACGCGGGAAGTTTTCCTGGCTGGCTCGACACCGAACAGCGGCTGCGTGAGCGTCTCGCGCGCATGATCCATGCGCCCTCCCCCGACGACATCGCGCTCCTGAAGAATACGTCCGAGGCCTTGTCCCAGGTCGCGCGCGGCCTCGATTGGCGCGCAGGTGACCGTATCGTCGTGCTCGCCGAGGAATTCGTGTCCAACCTTGTCGCATGGGAGGCGCTCGCCGACCGCGGCGTCGAACTCGTGCGCGTCGTGCCTGCGGCCGACGATTCGCCCGAGGACGCGCTCGAGCGCGCTTGCAGCGACGGCGTCCGACTGCTGTCGGTGAGCACCGTGCAATACGGCAGCGGTACACGCATCGACGTCGAGCGGCTCGGCGCATTCTGCCGTGCCAATGGCGTGCTGTTCTGCATCGACGCGGTGCAGAGCCTCGGCGCGCTGCGCTTCAGCGCGCTCGCGGCGCACGCGGATTTCGTCGTAGCCGGTTCGCACAAGTGGTTGATGAGCCCGTTCGGCGTGGCGCTGTTCTACTGCCGCGCGTCGCTGCGCGACACACTCCTGCCGCTGTCGCACGGCTGGCACACGTTGCGGGATCCCATGCGGTTTTCCGGCACGCTCGCCGAAATCGAATCGAGCGCGCGCCGTTTCGAGGCCGGCACCGCGAACTGGGCCGGGATCCTCGGCTTCGAGGCCACCTTGAGCCTGTTCGAGGAAATTGGCGCTGCCGACATCGAGCGGCGTGTGCTCGACAATGCGGCCTGGCTCGCGGACGCGCTCGCGGCGCGGCCCGGGGTCACGCTCGTGACGCCGCGCACGACCGGCCGCTTCGGTGGCTCGGTCTGCGTCGCCGTCGACGATATCGACCACGTCGCGATTGCGGAGCGGCTCGAACAGGCTGGCGTACTGTGCGCAGCGCGTGGCCCTGCGCTTCGTTTCAGCGCGCACTGCTACAACACGCGTGGCCAACTCGAGGCCGCCCTTCAATCCTTCGATGGCGCCTGTTATGCTCTAAACACCCGTTTGAAACGGAACCCCTGATGGCTGAACGACCTCAGACGACCAAGGCCCGCATCGTCGAGGCCGCCGAAGCGCTTTTCGCCGAGGGCGGCATCTCGGCGACGTCATTGCGCCACATCACCGCGCGAGCCGGCGTGAACCTAGCTGCCGTCAACTACCACTTTGGGTCGCGCGACGCCTTGATCGAGGCCGTGTATGCGCGACGCCTGCAGCCACTGAACGTCGAACGGTTGCGCAAGCTGAAGGAAATCGAGGCCCAATCGTCCGGTCAGCCGCTATCGCTCCACCAAATCATCCGTGCGTTCATCGAGCCCGTGCTGCGCGTCAGCCGCGACCCGGTGCTCGGGGGTCCGCTGTTCATCCGCCTCGTCGGTCAAAGCTACACCGAAGGTTCGACACGGTTCGAACGCTTCTTCACCGGCCAATACCGTGACGTACTCGAGCGATTCGCCGAGGCGCTGGCTGCTGCGCTGCCGTCGCTCGAGCGCGAAGAAATTTATTGGCGACTGCATTTCATGATCGGCGCGACCGCGTACACGATCGCTGATGCACAACTCCTGCGTCTCATCGCGGGGACCGAGCACGTCGAGGACGTGGAGGTCACGCTGTCCCGCTTGGTTCCCTTCCTGATTGCCGGGTTCGAGGCGCCGGCGGCGGCGCCGGCCGTCCTCGCCCCGAAAAAGAGCGCGGCGTCCTGACCGCGGAGGTTTCACGCATGACAGAGTTCGAACCCGTTTTCGTCGTCGACGGCACCCGTACGCCCTTCCTCAAGGCACGGGGTCGGCCCGGCCCCTTCAGCGCGTCGGACCTCGCGGTCGGCGCCGGGCGCCCCTTGCTCGCGCGGAACCCGGTCGCTCCATCCAAGCTCGACGAGGTGATTTTCGGTTGCGCGATGCCGAGCCCCGACGAGGCGAACATCGGCCGCATCATCGCACTCAGGCTCGGCTGCGGCTTCGCGGTGCCCGGCTGGACGGTGATGCGTAACTGCGCGTCTGCACTGCAGGCGCTCGATTCGGCGCGCGTGAACATCATGACCGGACGCTCGGACCTCGTGCTCGCGGGCGGCACCGAGGCGATGAGTCGCGCGCCGGTGCTCTACGGCCGCGACATGGTCAACTGGATGGCCGACATGCAGCAGGCGAAATCGCCCGCCCAGCGCGCGCGCCTGTTCTTCAATCTGAGGCCCAAGCATTTCTCGCCAGTGATTGGCTTGCTGCGCGGCCTGACCGATCCGATTGTCGGCCTGTCGATGGGCCAGACGGCTGAAATCATCGCCCATCGCTTCGGCATCACGCGCGAAGACATGGATGCGTACGCGGTGCGAAGCCACCAAAGGCTCGCCGCGGCCATCGACGCCGGCTACCTCGCCGAGGAGGTCGTCACGGTTTACGGCACCGATGGCAGCTATCACGAGCACGACGACGGGCTGCGTCGCGACTCGAGCGAAGAGAAACTCGCGACACTGAAGCCGTTCTTCGACCGCGACGTCGGGTTGGTGACCGCCGCTAACAGCTCCCAGGTCACCGACGGCGCGGCGGTGCTGCTGCTCGCGTCGCGCAAAGCGGTCGACGAGCACGCGTTGCCGACGCTCGGCCGCATCGTCGATTGCGAATGGGCCGCGATCGATCCCGCACAGATGGGGCTCGGTCCCGTCCATGCGATCGCACAACTGCTGCAGCGACACGCGCTCGGTCGTGATGACATCGACTATTTCGAGATCAACGAGGCGTTCGCGGGCCAAGTACTCGCGTGCAATGCGGCCCTCGCTGACGACGAGTATTGCCGTAATGAACTCGGGATGGACGGCGCGTTCGGCGCTATCGATGAGTCGAAACTGAACGTTGACGGCGGCGCGGTTGCGATCGGCCACCCGGTCGGCGCGAGCGGCGCGCGCATCGCGCTGCACGCGCTCAACGTGCTGAAGCGAACAGGTGGACGCTACGCGGTGGCGACGCTTTGCATCGGCGGCGGCCAAGGCGGTGCGATGTTGTTGGAGGCGAAAAAATGAGCGATTGGAACATCACCCAGGACTCGGATGGAATTGCATGGCTCGGCTTCGACAAGGAGGGCGTGAGCACCAACGTGCTGTCGGGCGCGGTGATGCGCGAGCTCGGCGAGCGCGTGACGGAGCTCGAACAAATGAAGCCGAAGGCGGTCATCGTCCACTCGAAGAAGTCTTCCGGCTTCATCGCCGGCGCCGACATCACTGAATTCGTCGACCTGAAGGGGCCCGAGGATGCGCTCGCGCTGATTCGTGGCGGCCAGCAAGTGCTCGAACGGCTCGAACGCCTCCCCTGCCCCACCGTCGCGATGATCAACGGCTTCGCGCTTGGCGGCGGCCTGGAGCTCGCGCTCGCGTGTCGCTACCGCGTCGCGCTCGACGACCCGAAGACGCAACTTGGCCTCCCCGAAGTGAAGCTCGGAATCCACCCTGGGTTCGGCGGCACCGTGCGATCGATTCGCCTCGTAGGCGTGTTGCCCGCGATGGATATGATGTTGACCGGCCGTGGCTTGCGCGCGCGCGCGGCGAAGAAAATCGGACTCGTCGATAGTGTGGTTCCCGAACGCCACCTCGAGCGCGCGGCCCGCAAGCTCGCGTTGCACCCGCCGCCCGTGAAGCGCGCGCCGCGCTGGCAACAGTGGCTGTCCAACCGGCTCGTGCGAGGCATCGTCGCCGGCCAGCTGGAGAAGCAAGTCGCGCGCAAGGCGAAGCGTCGCCATTATCCCGCCCCGTACGCGATCATCGAGCTGTGGAAAGACCATTACGACGACCCAGCTCGCATGTATGCACAGGAAGCGGAGTCCATTGCCGCGCTGATGACGGGCACCACAGCGCAGAATCTCGTCCGCGTGTTCATGTTGCAGGACCGGCTGAAGAGCCTTGGCCGCAAATCCAAGCTCGACCTGAAGCATGTCCACGTGATCGGCGCAGGGGTCATGGGCGGTGATATCGCGGCGTGGTGTGCGTTGCGCGGCTACAACGTCACGCTGCAAGACCGCGAACCCAAGTACGTCGCGCCGGCGATCAAGCGCGCGGCGAAGCTGTATCACGGCAAGCTCAAGGACCCCCGGCTCGTGCAGGCAGCGATGGATCGACTCGTGCCGGACGTCGAAGGGCGTGGCGCGGCGCAGGCAGATGTCGTCATCGAGGCGATCTACGAGAACGCCGATGCGAAACGCGCGCTCTATGAGACCCTCGAGCCGAGGATGAAAGCCGGCGCGTTGCTCGCGACGAACACGTCGAGCATCCGACTCGAGGAGTTATCGCGCGATCTCGCAGAACCGAACCGGCTCGTCGGTCTGCACTTTTTCAACCCGGTCGCGAAGATGCCGTTGCTCGAAGTCGTGCATACAGACGACACCGACCCACGCGCACTCGAGCAGGCGCTCGCGTTCGGCCGGCATATCGACAGGCTGCCGCTGCCTGCGAAGTCGTCACCGGGCTTTCTCGTGAATCGCATCCTGATGCCCTACATGATGGAGGCGATGTTGATTGCAGGCGAAGGCGTGCCGCTCGAGGCCATCGACCGCGCAGCGCTGGACTTCGGCATGCCGATGGGACCGGTCGAACTCGCGGACACCGTCGGCCTCGACGTGGCGTTGTCGGTGTCGAAGGTGTTCGCCGACTCGTTCGGCATGCAAGTGCCGCCGCGCCTGAAACAGATGGTCGACGACGGTCATCTCGGTCGGAAGAGCGGTCGCGGTTTTTACACCTACAAGGACGGCAAGCCGGTCCGCGACAAGTCCCGCGCCGACGCGGCGCCCTCCGACCTCGGCGACCGGCTCATCATGCCGCTGCTGAACGAGGCCGTCGCCTGTCTGCACGAGGGCGTCGTCGCGGATGCGGACCTCGTGGACGCCGGTGTCATATTCGGCACGGGGTTCGCGCCGTTCACGGGCGGGCCGATCCAGTACGCACGTGCGCGCGGTAAGGACGCCGTGGTCGCGACGATGCGCGCGCTCGCGGAGAAGCATGGAGAGCGCTTCACGCCACACGATGGCTGGGAAGCGATCTGACATGAAGCCGATGCCCGGTGAAGCGACGGTCCGCGTACTCGCGATGCCGAAGGATACAAACGGACTCGGCGACATTTTCGGAGGCTGGCTGATGTCGCAAGTCGATGTCGCCGGCGCGGTGCTCGCGATGCGGCGCGCGCAAGGACGCGTCGTCACGGTCGCCGTCAATGAATTCGTGTTCCTGCAAGCGGTGTACGTCGGCGACGTGGTGAGTTGCTACACGGAGGTCGAGCGCGTGGGGCGCACCTCGCTCACGGTGAAGGTCGACGTGTACTCGGAACGGCAGTCCGGTGCGGAATCCGTGCAGGTCGCAACCGCGCGAATCACGTATGTGGCGATTGACGAGCAGCGGCGCCCGAGGCCTGTCCCGGCGCTGGAATCAGAGTCCTGACATGCTAGAATCCGCGGATGCCAAAACGCCCGCTTGACAGGGAGCTGTTCCAACGCTTGTCGCCCCTCAATGGGCTCAAGCCGGAGAACCAAGTAGAGCTCTCGAAGAAATTCGCGGTCGAGGAACTCCCGGCCGGCCGCTTCCTGTTCAAGAAGGGCGATGCCGACAAGCGCACCGTGTACGTCGTGACCGGCGAAGTCGAGTTGCGCAACGACGACAAAGTCGTGAAGGTCATCAAGGGCGGCAGCCCGGAAGCGAAGCACCCGCTCGCGCCGCAGACGCCGCGCTTCCTGGCCGCACGAGCGAAAACGGACATCGAGTACGTCGCGATCGACTCGGACCTGCTCGATGTGATGCTGACCTGGGACCAGACCGGCACGTTCGAGGTCTCCGAGCTCAGCTCCGGCGATGACTCCGAATCCGACGACTGGATGACGAGCATCCTGCAGAATCCGGCATTCCACCGCATCCCGCCCGCGAACATCCAGGCGATGTTCATGCGCATGCAGCCGGTCACCCTGAAGGCGGGTCAGCCCGTCATCAAGCAGGGCGAGGACGGCGACTATTTCTACGTGTTGACGAAGGGGAAAGCGACGGTCACGCGCGAGACCCCGCTGAACAAGCAAGGGATCAAACTGGCCGAGCTCAGCGTCGGCGACAGCTTCGGCGAGGAAGCCTTGATTTCCGACGCGAAGCGCAACGCAACGATCACGATGAAAACCGATGGCACGCTGATGCGCCTTGGCAAGGACGACTTCCAGAAGTTGCTCAACGAGCCGATGCTGAAGTGGGTCACGCGCGACCAGGCAGAGAAGATCATCGCCGACGGTGGCGTCTGGCTGGACGTGCGCCTGCCCAGCGAATTCGAAAACGAGCATCCCGACGACGCCATCAACATCCCGCTGTATTTCATCCGCGTGAAGATGGACAAGATCGACCGTTCAAAGAAGTACGTAGTGGTCTGCGACACCGGTAGCCGCAGCTCGGCCGCGTCGTTCATCCTGAACGAGCGGGGAATCACCGCCTACGTCCTCCAGGGCGGCCTACAAACCTCCGCCGAATAGCTCAGTCCCTCCCGAACACGCGGTGATAATTCGCCGTCGTCAGTTCTGCAATCGCCTCAAGCGATTGTCCACGTAGTTCCGCGATGAATTCGGCCGTATGTCGCACCCACGCGGGCTGGTTGGGCTTGCCGCGGTGCGGGACTGGCGCGAGCCACGGCGCGTCGGTCTCGACCAGCAGGTGGTCCTCCGGCACACGCCGCGCGACATCCTGGAGCTCGGTCGCAGACTTGAAGGTCACGATACCGGAGAACGAAATCATGAAGCCGAGGTCGATCGCAGCCTTCGCCATGCCCCAATCCTCGGTGAAACAGTGCATCACACCTCCGACGGCATCGGCGCCCTCCTCGCGCATCACCGCGAGCGTGTCATCGCGCGCGGCGCGTGTATGGATGATCAGCGGCAGCCCCGCTTTGCGCGCCGCGCGGATATGCAATCGGAAGCGTTCCCGCTGGAACGACGTGTCGCCGTCGGTGCGGTAGTAGTCGAGACCGGTCTCGCCGATGGCGACGACCTGTGCATGCGCCGCGCCGTCAAGCAACCACGCCTCGTCGGGTTCGTCCTCGGCCGCGCCTGGCGTGTCGTTCGGGTGTACGCCGATCGATGCGGATATGTTGGGCCGGCCTTGTATCAACGCCATCATCGACGGCCAGGACGGACGGTCGACGCCGACGCACAGCAGGTGCTCGACACCGGCTTCACGCGCGGCGGCGAGTACGGTTTCGAGGTCGCCGGTCGCATTGACGGAGTCGAGAAGGTTCAGGTGGCAATGGCTGTCAACGAGCATCGCGCCATTTTACCGCGATGCTGGATGCAAATTTCTGCATCTCTTCGTCGCCACGGCGCCGGGCACGGCTCGCTCGGCTCGTGGGAAGTCACAAACCGACTTCCATCTCGCCTCGCGAGGTGCCCGTCACCGTGAAGGCGCTGGTGGCCCGACCGGTCACCGGCCAGCGGAGCGGACGGACAACGCGCCGGGAGCGACCGAGACGGGGGTGGGTAAGCCGGTGTGTCGCAGGCGCCGCGCAAAGTTGACGCGGAACTCCGGTTACCCAAGGCGGCAGTCAATCAGCCGCGCAGTCGAGGGAGTGGCAGCGGCGCGTTCGGTCCGGACGTCGCAGCAGGCCGCCACCAACCGGTTACATCGTGTGCGTGGGGCGGTCTGCGGCGAGCGCGCCGGCGAGGTAGGTCTCGATTTTCTTCTGCGTCTGCCCGTTGTCCTGATCGGAGAACTGCACGCCGATTCCGGCATTGCGCTTGTGCTGCGCGCCACGCGGCGTGATCCAGACGATCTTACCGGCGACGGGGAGCTTTTCGGACTGATCCATCAGCGTCAACAGGATGAACACCTCGTCGCCGAGGTTGTATGTCTTGCTCGTCGGGATGAAGAGGCCGCCGTTCTTGATGAACGGCATGTACGCCGAATAAAGCGCGCCCTTGTCCTTGATCGTGAGCGTCAGCATGCCCGGAGCACTCATCACAACCCCCTATTGATTGATTGGCGCCACGTCGAGGCGCTCAGCCCAGGCGATCATCACGCCCTCCCATTGCAGCTGCGCGACAACCGGCGATTCCACGATTGCCCTCAGCCGCCCGAGTTCGTCGAGATGGCGATGCAATGCCCGCCAGTCTAGTCGGTGGGCGGTGCTTTGCAAATCTCGGCGCAGATCCGCATTCACAAGCCGGGCGTCGGGTCCGAGTTGGCGGAGCCGAATCAGGTCGTGAACGACGGTTTGGAGCCAGTCTACGGCGCCCGCGAACGGCAACGCCGCCCAGGCCCCGGCCGCAGCCGGCGCATCGCCCTGTCCGCTCACCAGGTCCGTGAGCGCCCGCACGAGCTTCGGCCGCGCAGCGAGCAGGTCCGCGTCCTGGAGTGCCGCGGCGGCGAGCGGCGCGCCGCCTGCAAGCGCGAGCATCAGGTCGGGGTCACGCACGCGCTGGTCTTTGAGCCATGCCGTAGCCTCGGCGGCCATCGGGGGCGCAAGCGGGACACGTTGGCAACGGCTGCGGATCGTCGCAGGCAGTCGGGACGGATTGGAAGTGACGAGAATCAACACGCTCCGGCCCGACGGCTCTTCGAGCGTCTTCAGTAGCGCATTCGCGGTGCTCCGGTTCATGGCATCGGCCGGCGTAATCAGTGCGATTTTCCAGCCGCCGTGCTGGCTCGTGAGCTGCATCGTGTCGACGAGGCCCTCTCGGACTTGATCGATCACAATCTGTTTTTTCGCCTCGCGGGGGGCAAGCAGGTGGTAATCGGGATGGGTGCCGGCCGCGAACTGCACGCAACCGCGGCATTCGCGGCAGGCATCACCGTCGTGTGGACGCTCGCACAGCAGCCTCATCGCGAGCCGGAGCGCGAACCGGTCCTTGCCGATACCCGGAAGCCCGGTGATGAGCACGGCGTGGGGCATGCGGCCGCCATCGAGCTGCGCGCCGAGCCGTTGCCACGCGGCGTCAAGCCACGCGACCCTCAGTGTCGTCGGGTCGACCGTGACGGCCTCGACGGGCTCAGGTTTGGTCGCCAATTCGTCCCAGAGCCTCGCGGAGCGCTTGCTGTACCTGCTTCAACGGCTTGTCTGCGTCGACGACCGCGTACCGCTCCGGGTGTTGGGCCGCACGTCGCAGGTAGATTGCACGCACGTTGTCGAAGAAGTCTGTGTTTTCGGCATCGAAACGGTCGGCCTTGCCGCCGCGCGATGCGACGCGCTTGAGCCCCACCTCGGGGTCGATGTCGAGGAGCAATGTGAGGTCGGGCCGAAGTGCGCCCTGCACCCAGTCTTCGAGCGCCGCGATGCGCGACAACGGCAGGTCACGGCCGCCCCCTTGGTACGCGTAGGTCGCATCGGTGAATCGGTCGCAAATCACCCACGCGCCGCGTGCGAGCGCGGGTTCGATGACCTCATCGAGGTGCTGCGCGCGAGCCGCGAACATGAGCAGTGTTTCGGCCTCCGGCGCAATCGGGGTGTCGCCCGGCGCAAGCACGACCGCTCGTATCGCTTCGCCGAGCGCGGTTCCGCCCGGTTCGCGTGTTTCGACGACCTCGTGGCCCGCATCGCGCAGGCAGCCGGCGATGAACGCGAGATTGGTGCTCTTGCCAGCGCCCTCGATGCCTTCAACCGTAATCAGCCGGCCGCGCTCAGCGCTCAGTTCCGTTTCCATCATCCCCCTTGCCGAGTATGTATCGGCGAACCGCGCGGTTGTGCTCTTCGAGCGTCGCCGAGAACTTATGGGTGCCGTCGCCACGCGACACGAAGAACAGCGCATCGCCGTTAGCAGGCTGAACCGCAGCGCGCAGTGCGCTCGCTCCCGGAAGCGCAATCGGTGTCGGCGGCAGTCCATTGCGCGTGTAGGTATTGTACGGCGTGTCGGTGCGCAGATGGACGGTACGCAGCGGACCTTTGAAATCGGGCCCGAGGCCGTACATCACCGTTGGATCGGTCTGCAGCCGCATGCGGCGCTCCAGACGACGCACGAATACACCCGCGATGATGGATCGCTCGGCCACGACGCGCGCCTCACGCTCGATGATCGACGCCATCACCAGTGCTTCATAGGGCGTCGCATAGGGCAGCCCGCTATCGCGCAGCTCCCAGGCCTGGGCAAGGTGCGCGTCCATCGTCCGCATCGCGCGCTCAAGGAATGCAAAATCGGTCGTGCCTTTCGCGAACAGGTAGGTATCCGGAAAGAACCACCCTTCCGGATGCTTGTCGGGCTTGCCGAGCCGCGCCATCAGACGCTCGTCGTCGACACCATCGAGCGTCTGCACAATCGCGGGGTGACGCGCGAGTTCGCGGCGAAGCTGCGTGTAGGTCCAGCCTTCGACAATCGTCATCGCATGCAGGACCGTGCGGCCGGCGACGAGCATGTCGATGAGCTCACTCGCGCGCATGCCGAGGTGCATCTCGTATTCGCCGGCCTTGATGTCGAGGTCGCGACCACTGAGACGCGCGGCCCAGACAAGGCGCTCCGGCGCGTCGATGACGCCCTCGGCATGCAGGCGTGCAGCCACGCCCTGAAGCGTTTCACCGCTGCGGATTTCCAACGGCAATGCATCGCCGTCGAGCGCGAGGGTCTGGTTCAAGAGCCCATGGCCATGCCAGAGCGCGGCGCCCGCGACCGCCCCCATCACGATGAGTGCAACGACGAATCGATTCATTGCTCCAGCCAGGCCTGTAGCGTACGTGTGACCGGCCCCGGCGCATCAAACGACACGCTACTGACCTCGCGTACCGGCCAGATGCCAATCACGCTGTTGCACAAGAACAGTTCGTCGGCGGCGCCAACCGCGCTCTGGTCGAACCTGGCTTCTTCGCAAACGAGGCCGAGCTCGGCAGCCCCCTCGATGACGCGCTCGCGCGTGATGCCGGCGATGCCGCAGCGGTCTACGCGCGGCGTGCGCAGTCGACCGTCCGTGACCACGAACACGTTCGCCTGGATTGCCTCGATCACGTGACCGTCCATGTCCTGCATCAACCCTTCCTGCCACCGGTCCATGCCTTCCCACTCGGCCCGCGCGAGTACCTGCTCGAGGCGATTCAGGTGCTTGAGGCGGGCGAGCGCCGGCTGTATCGCGAGGCGAGTCTCACACCACCGCACGGCAACGCCCCGCTCGGCCCATGCCGGATCATGGGTCGGCCATGCATGCAGCGAAATCACACGCGTGGGCACGGGGTCGGCCGGCGGGCGATAGCCGCGCCCGCCCTCGCCCCGCGTAACGATGACTTTCAACACCGCGCGTGCATGACCCGCGGCGCGGTCGCGAATGTCGTCCACGAGCGGCGGTGCGGTGAAGCCGAGGCGGAGACATCCTTCGGTGAGCCGCGCGATATGTCGGTCAAGCTGCTGCGCGATTCCGTTGTGGACGGCGATGGTCTCGAAGACACCATCACCGTAAGCGAGCCCGCGGTCGGTCGTTGCGATCATGCGTCCGCCGCCAGTGCACGCAGGAGGCCAGCGGCCTTCGCCCGTGTCTCGTCGAGTTCTCGCTCCGGCTCCGAGTCCGCGACAATCCCGGCGCCTGCGCGCAATTCGATTTCGCGCCCGCGTACCGTGAGCGTACGTATGAGAATGTTGAGGTCCATGTCGCCATTATGGGCTAACCAGCCGAAGCTGCCGGTATAGGCTCCCCGCGCTTCGCCCTCGAGCTCCGCGATGATCTCCATGCAACGGACTTTTGGGCAGCCTGTGATCGTGCCACCCGGGAATGTCGCCCCAATCACACCGCCAGGCGTCACGTCGTCGCGGAGCACTCCGTGTAAATTCGACACGATGTGGTGGACCGTCGGATAGGACTCGACCCCCATCATCTCGTCGACGGCCACCGTGCCATAGCGGCTGATGCGACCGAGGTCATTCCGCTCGAGATCGATGAGCATGACGTGCTCGGCACGTTCCTTCGGGTGCGCGACCAATTCGGCGAGTAGCGCGGCGTCAGCGTCGGCATCCGCGCCACGGCGGCGTGTTCCCGCAATCGGTCGCGTCTCCACGCGCTCGCCGGTCACGCGCACGAGGCGCTCGGGGGAGCTGCTCGCGACCGTGACGTGGTCGGACCAGCGCATCAGGCCTGCGAATGGGGCCGGGTTGTGCGCGCGCAGGCGGCGGTAGCAGTCGAGTGCCGTCGCCCTATCGCGCAGCGTTCCGCGCCAGGCGCGCGACAGGTTCGCCTGGAACACATCGCCGTCGTAGACGTACTGGCGCGCGCGTGCGACCGCGTCGAGATACCGTCCAGCATCGTCTTCAATGAGCGCGCCGTCGGTCAGGCTACCGCGCTCAGCGGCGGGCGCTTCGCGGAGCGTTGCGAGGTCGCCGAGGACGAGGTCGCGCTGCCGTCGGGCCTGTGGTTCGGCGACCAGCCAGGCTTCGTGACGCACGTGGTCGCGCAGGACGGCGACCGGAATCCGCACCGCGGCGGCGACCGGCAGCGGGTCATCGCTGCGGGATGGCAGTGCGAGTGTCGGTTCGACCTCGCCCGCCAGTTCGTAGGCACAGAATACGAACCAGCCGCCCGCAAACGGCACCCGGGAATCACTCAGCGCAGGGACGCGCTCGCGTCGCCACCATTCGTCGAGCGCTGGCAGGAACGGTTCGCCGGCGCCATCGACCTGCAGCCGGTGGCCAGGACAAGCGAACAGAATGTCCCAGCGTGCTTGCGCAGGCCCGTGGGCGGCGCTTTCGAGGAGGAACGGGTAGCGCTCGGGGTCGAACGCATGTAACGCGACGAGGTCAGGCCACCCGTCGAGGCGTTCGAGGAGTGGGGTCACGCCAGTGGGCGGAATACGAGCGTTCCGTTGGTGCCGCCGAAACCGAACGAATTGGACGCCGCCGCTCTGATCCGCATCGGCCGCGCAGTGTGCGGGACGTAATCGAGGTCGCAGCCGTCGTCGGGCTGTTCGAGGTTGATGGTCGGCGGCGCGACCTGATCGCGCAGCGCGAGAATGGTGAACAGGGCTTCGATGCCGCCCGCGGCTCCCAGCAAGTGTCCCGTCATGGATTTGGTCGAGCTTACGGCGAGACGCCCCGCGTGCTCACCGAACACCGACTTGATGGCGACTGTTTCCGCCCGGTCGCCTGCCTGCGTCGAAGTGCCGTGCGCATTCACGTAGTCGACCTCATCGGGATTCAGCCCGGCATCCGACAGCGCAGCGGCCATGCACTGCGCAGCACCGGCGCCGTCCTCGGGCGGTGAAGTCATGTGATAGGCGTCGCCGCTCATTCCGAAACCGACGAGTTCGCAATAAATTGGCGCCCCGCGCCGCTTCGCGTGCTCGAGTTCCTCGACCACGACGACGCCGGCGCCGTCGGCGAGTACGAAGCCGTCGCGTTCGCGATCCCAGGGTCGGCTTGCTTTCGTCGGGTCATCGTTGCGCGTCGACAGCGCCCGCGCTGCGCAGAATCCGCCGACGGCGGTCGGTGTCGTCGCCATCTCGGCGCCGCCCGCGACCATGACGTCCGCATCCCCGTACGCGATGGTGCGCGCTGCGATGCCGATATTGTGCGTTGCGGTGGTGCATGCAGAGACGAGCGCGAGGTTCGGTCCCTTCATTCCGTACAGGATGGAGAGGTTGCCGGCGATCATGTTGATGATGCTGCTGGGGACGAAAAAGGGTGAAATCCGCCGCGGCGTGCCGTGCTCAAGGTAAGTGCCGTACGCCTTCTCGATGCCTTCGAGTCCGCCGATGCCCGCACCGATGGCGACACCGATCCGCGCTGCATTCGCGTCGGTGACCTCGATCCCCGAGTCCCGGATTGCTTGGATACCCGCCGCCATTCCGTAATGGATGAAGGTATCCATCTTACGGGCTGATTTGGGTTCCAGGTAATCGGCGACGTCGAAACCGCGCACCGCCCCGCCGATTCGAGTCGGGAATTTGGTGACGTCAAAACGGGTAATCGGCCCGATGCCGCTTTCACCGGCAAGGACGCGGGTCCATGCGTCCTTAACGGTACTGCCCACCGGTGAGACGATGCCGAGACCGGTGATCGCAATGCGGCGTTTGGAAATGGATCGGGTCCCGGTTTTAGCCGAGATTGGCCTTGATGTAGTCCACGGCCTGCTGGACGGTCGTGATTTTTTCTGCTTCTTCGTCGGGGATTT
Source organism: Gammaproteobacteria bacterium (assembly GCA_040882865.1). Classification (GTDB taxonomy): domain Bacteria; phylum Pseudomonadota; class Gammaproteobacteria; order Natronospirales; family JAIVGZ01; genus JAIVGZ01. The sequence continues at coordinate 163,962 of JBBEAN010000008.1, read as the reverse complement.
CGCACTCGAACTCTTCTTCCAGTGCCATCACGAGTTCGACGGTATCGAGCGAGTCGGCACCGAGGTCATCGACAAAGGAGGCGTCTTTCGTCACGTCCTCTTCCTTGGCGCCGAGCTGCTCGGCGACGATTTTCTTAACGCGTTCTTCGATGTTGCTCATGCTGCGTAATCCTCTGGTGTGTTCCGCGGGCGGTATTGTAGGGGAATCGATACAGCCATGCCATGCACAAATTCAAACGGATGTTTAAATCTCAAATCATGTAAAGGCCGCCATTGACGTGCAGCGTTTCACCGGTGATGTAACCGCCGGCCGACGACGCGAGAAACAGCACCGCCGCCGCGATGTCGTCAGGCTGCCCGAGGCGGTTCAGCGGTACCTGCGCGAGCAGCACACTGCGTTGGTCGTCGTCGAGCGCCTTCGTCATGTCGGTGTCGATGAAGCCCGGCGCGATGGTGTTCACGGTGATGCCGCGCGAGCCGATCTCGCGCGCGAGCGACTTCGAAAATCCGATGATTCCGGCCTTCGCCGCCGCGTAGTTCGATTGCCCCGCGTTACCCATCACGCCGACCACCGACGCGATGTTGATGATGCGACCGTGCTTGGCCTTCATCATGCCGCGCAACACCGCCTTCGACGTGCGGAACACCGACGACAGGTTTGTGTCGATGATTTGCTGCCATTCGTCGTCCTTCATGCGCATCAACAGGTTGTCGCGCGTGATGCCCGCGTTATTGACGAGGATCGACGGCCCGCCCTCGTTCTTCGCGATGTCCGCGGCGAGCGCGTCGACCGACGCACCGTCGGCGACGTCGAGCACTGCGCCGCGGCCGGCGATGCCGGCCGCCCTGAACGCGTCGCTGATCGCCGCAGCGCCCTGCTCGCTGGTCGCGGTACCGATGACGCGCGCGCCCGCGTGGCCGAGCGTCGCCGCGATTGCCTTGCCGATGCCGCGCGACGCGCCCGTGACGAGTGCGACTTGTTCGTTCAGTTCGAGTTTCATTGGGTTTCCTTGGCTGCCGCGAGCGCGGCCGTAAGTGAATCCGGTTCGTTGGCCGCGACGCCTGCGAGTCGTTCATCGATGCGCTTCGCGAGCCCGCTGAGCACTTTGCCGGGGCCGCACTCGATGAGCAATGTCACGCCGGAATCCGCCGCGTATCGCATCGACTCGACCCAGCGCACCGGGCTATGGAGTTGGCGGGCGAGCGCATCGCGGATCGCGCCGGCGTCGGTCGCCGGGGCTGCCGTCACGTTCAGGACCACCCGGATGGTCGGGGCGCCGAACGCCGTGTCGGCGAGCCGCGTCGCGAGCGCCTCGGCCGCGGGCTTCATCAACGCGCAATGGGACGGAACGCTGACGGGCAGCGGGAGTACCCGCTTCGCGCCGCGCGCTCTCGCCGCTGCGCCCGCGCGCTCGACGGCGGCCGCATGCCCGGCGATCACGACCTGGCCCGGCGAGTTGTAGTTCACCGCTTCGACGACATCGCCCTGCGCGGCCTCTGTGCACGCGGCCCGCACGCCATCGTCATCGAGCCCGATGATCGCAGCCATCGCGCCAGTCCCCGCCGGAACCGCCTTCTGCATGAGTTCGCCGCGGTGTTCGACGAGTTTCAGTGCGGTGGCGAAATCGAGCGCGCCGGCGCACACCAGCGCCGTGTACTCGCCCAGACTGTGGCCCGCCATCAACGCCGGCGTGGTGCCGCCGCGTGCGCACCATGCGCGCCACACCGCGACACCAGCCGCGAGGAGCGCGGGCTGCGTGCGGCGCGTTTCGTTCAATGCATCGGCGGGCCCGTGCTGGCAAAGCGCCCAGAGGTCGTAGCCGAGCGCGTCGCCGGCCTCGGCGAACGTCGCGCGGACAACGGCCTCGTCGACGGCCAGCCCCGCAAGCATGCCGACGGATTGGGATCCTTGGCCGGGGAATACACAGGCAAAACTCACGCGCGTGGTCTCCGTTCGGTAAAAGCGGCCATTATACCCGCGACGAATCCTGCGCCTGCGCCCCACCAGTGCGCCGCGACAATCGTGTCGTCGGCCGGCGCACCGATCACGGCCTCGGTGATGCCCTTCACGACCAGAAACAACACGATGATGACCGCACCTGCGCGCCATTCGTGGCGAAGCCCCACCGCGCCCATCGCGAGCAGGCCGTGCAACACGCCGGACAGGCCGACATACCACTCGAGTCCGTCACTCGCGAGCAAGCCGACACTGATTACGAGCGCAATGAACAACGCCGCGAGCGACCACGCACGCGCACGCCAAGCGTCGCCGACGAGCGCCCAAAGCGCCGCGAGCCCCGCAAGGTTCAAAATCAGGTGATTCCCGTCGAGATGTAACAGATGGCCGCTCAGTGCGCGCCACGGTTCCGACGCGAGCAACGCTTGCTCCCAGCGGAACGCTGCGCGCGCGGTGTCGCCGCCGACCGCGAACATGGCGCATACGAGCGCGAGTCCGGCGGGCCAGTACCACCGCGATAGTGGAAAAAACAATGACTGTAGTATGCTGTTCACATGCGTAATCATATGGCAAACCGGGGCTTCACCCTGATCGAGATCATGGTGGTCGTGGTTATCCTCGGAATCCTCGCGGCATTCATCGTGCCACGCGTCATGGACCGACCGGACGCCGCGCGCATCACGAAAGTCCAGAACGATGTGCGGGCGATAGAATCCGCGCTGAATATGTACCGGCTCGACAATTACCGGTATCCGAGTACCGAACAGGGACTGCAGGCGCTCGTGTCGAAGCCGAGCGGCCAACCCGAGCCGCGCAACTGGAACTCCGGCGGCTATCTCGGCAGCCTGCCGCGCGACCCATGGGGCAACCCTTACCAGTACCTGAACCCCGGCGTCCGCGGCGCGATCGATGTCTGGTCGTACGGCGCGGATGGCCAACCCGGCGGCGAGGGAACCAATGCCGACATCGGCAACTGGAACATCGACGAATAACGCTCGCGAACGCGGCTTCACCCTGATCGAACTCCTGGTCGTGATGCTCATCGCGGGCATCCTCATGGCCGCGGTGTTGCTGAGTGTGCGTGGCGGCGGCGAAGAGCGGCTCGCGCGCGAGGAAATCCAACGGCTGGACCGCCTCGTCACGCTTGCAAGCGACGAGGCGATATACCGCTTGCTTGAGATAGGCCTCGAGTTCCACCGAGAGGGTTATCGCTTCTTGGTCTGGACCGGCGACATCTGGATGCCGCTACCTGAGCCCGGACCGCTGCGTGCACATCGCTGGCCCGAGGCGCTCACCGCATCGCTGACCGTCGAAGCGAAGCCGACCGTGCTGCCCGCCACACTCGCGGCTGAAGCACCCGTACCGCAGGTCGTCTTCCTGTCCTCGGGCGAAGTCAGCGCGTTCCAAATCGACCTTCTCGCGGCGAATGGCCTCGGCGAACGCTTGCAGGTGCACGTTACCGCCGACACCGAACGCGCGCCATTGGGAGACACCCCGTGACCGTGCGCGGCTTCACCCTCGTCGAGGTGCTGGTCGCGTTCGTCGTCGTCGGCATCGCGATGCTCGCGTTGACCACGACGGCCGGCCACTACACGCGCCAGTCGGCCGAACTTCGCGACCGCACAATCGCGCACTGGGTCGCGAGCAATCGTCTCGCGGAGTATCGCATCGAACAGGCGTTTCCGGAGGCCGGTACGTCGACCGGCGAGGTCGAGCAGGCGGGCCGTCGCTGGGTCTGGCGGGTGCTCGTCTCGCCTGCGCCGGGCGAGGACGACCTGCGCCGCCTTGACGTCGCCGTCGCGACCGCCGAGCGACCCGATGAGCCGCTTGTCATCGTGACCGGATTCATCGGGCGCGTGACCGCCTTCCCTCGGAGTACCGGCGGATGACGCGCGCACGCGGATTCACGCTCATCGAACTGTTGGTCGCGATGACCGTGCTCGCGGTGATGGCGGCGCTCGCGTACGGCGGGCTGAATGGACTGATTCGCCAGTACCAGCAGACTGACGACCAGGTTGCGCAAATGGTCGCGCTGCAGCGTACGCTCGTCATGCTCGGCAATGATTTGTTGCAGGTGCAACCGCGATCGGTCCGAGAAGAATTTCACGGCGACCGGGCTGGCGCGCTCGTCGCCGACGAGGTCGCTGATTTCCCGCTTGCGTTCACACGGGGTGGTTGGAGCAATCCCGCACAGCGACGGCGCACGAGTCTGCAACGCGTTGGCTGGCGCCTGCACGAGAACCGGATCGAGCGCGCGCACTGGCAGCTCGTCGACCGCGCGCAGGGTGAGACCCCGGTCATCACGCCGCTCGTCGACGGCGTTGAGGCGTTGGAGTGGCGTTTCCGCGCACGCGACGGGCAATGGCTCGAGCTTTGGCCGCCGGCCGATGACGCGCAAGCCTCACCGTCGTCGCTGCCGACCGCGGTCGAAGTCACGCTCGTGCTTGAGAACGGCGAACAAGTCCTACGGGTCTTCGCGCTCAATGAATAGGCAACGCGGCGTTGCGCTCATCATGGCGCTGCTGATACTCGCACTTGCCGCGATTGTCGCGATCGCGATCGTTGCGCGTTCCGAAGCGGAATTCCGGCGGACGGAATTGCTGCTTCACGGCGACCAGGCAATGCAGTACGTGCTCGGCGCAGAGCATTGGGTGATGCAAATTCTTCGGCGCGACCGCCAGGAATCCGAGGTCGACACCTTCGGGGAACCGTGGGCGGTTGATCTGCCGCCGCTGCCAGTGGATGGCGGCGTCGTGACCGGTCGGCTCGAGGACCTGAATGGGCGATTCAACCTCGCCAATCTCATGACGAACGACGGCGCTGCGAGCCCACCCGACGTTGCGCAATTGCGCAGGCTGCTCGCGGCGCTTGGCATCGAGGACCAGGTTGCGGTCGCTGCGCTCGTCGATTTTGTCGACCTCGACGGCCAGACGACGATGCCCGATGGTGCCGAGGATGCGGTCTACCTCGGCATGGATCCGCCACACCGCGCCCCGAACCGTCCACCGGTCACGCTGAGTGAAATCGCGTTGCTGCCGGGGTTCGACCAGGCGTTGCTGCCCGTGCTCGCGCCGCACGTTGTCGCGCTGCCCCGCCGCACCACCCTCAACGCGAATACCCTGACCGCGCCCGTCCTGATGTCGCTCGCCGAGGGCCTGACCGAGGGTCATGCCGAGGGCCTGACCGAGGCGTATCAGGCCGAGGGCTATGCATCACTGGACCAGTTTCGCGACGCGCTCGGTGTACCGCTCGAGCCGGGCTTGGAAATAGGCCTGCAGAGCCGCTGGTTCAGGCTGACGGTCCAAGTCAACATTGGCAGCACGACGCTCACGATGTACAGTCTGTTGGAACGTTCTGTGCAGGGCCCGGTCCGGGTCGTCGCGCGCCAGCAAACCCCATGGTAATGAGTGAACTACTGATCATCAGGCTGGGCCACGATGCCGTCGCGGAAGCCAGTTGGGCGCCCGCGGATGCGGTCGGGCGCCTGCTCGGCACAACGCAGCACGGCACACTTTCCGCTGCAGCCGGCATGGCGCGCGACCGCCGTGTCGTTGCGCTGGTCCCCGCAGAACAGTTGATGCTTACCGAGGTCAGCGTCCCCGGTTTGCGCGGACCGCGCTTGCGCCAGGCGATTCCCTTCGCGCTTGAGGACCGGCTCGCGACCGACGTCGACGAAATCCACTGCGCCATCGGCGCGATGACCGGTGACGGTCTCCACCAGGTCGCGGTCGTCGAACATCGGGTCATGCAGGCGTGGCTCGACGCATTCCGAGAAGCGGGCCTGTCGGTCGCTGCGATCGTTCCGGATTGTCTCGCATTGCCGTGGGGTGGCGATGGTGAGGTGACCGTTGCCATCACGCCCGACCGCGTGCTGGTCCGCGATGGTGAAGCGCGCGGTTTCGCGTGTGAGCGGGCGCTGCTCGAACCGATGCTCGCCGGGCGTGCAAACGGAATGCCCGCAACGCGTGTGGGTATCGTCGACACCACGCCGGTGCCGTCCGTACTCGCCGGGACACCCGTCACGACATTGCATGACGGGCTGCTCGCTTGGCTCGCACCGCAGGCGATCGCGCCGCCGCTCGACCTCCTCCAGGGGCGGTACGCGCCGCGACAACGGCGCGCCGCAGCGCTCGGCCGCTGGCGCCTGCCGGCCGCCCTCGCCGCGGTCTGGGTGGTACTCGTGGTCGGTACGTGGTTGCTTGAATACCGTGCGGTCGCCGCTGAGCACGCTCGCCTGCAGGCCGAAATCGGCGAGATTTTCAGCAGCGTGATCGCCGACGAGCCGATGGTCGACCCGCGCCTGCAAATCGAGCGGCGGCTCGGAGGCGGCGTTGCAGACGCGGAATTGCTGCGCCTGCTTGCCACCGTCGCCGACGGCGCAGCGCAGGTCGATGGCATCGAGATTACGGGCCTCACTTACCGACCGGGGCAACTCGATGTCGCGGTGGCGGCGCGCACGGTCGGTGGGCTCGATCAACTGCGGGACCGCGTGCTCGCCGCCGGCCGCGTCGATGCCGTGATCGACTCGGCATCGAGTCAGGGTGACGAAGTCGAAGGGCGCCTCCAAGTCCGGGGCGGTGCCCGATGAAGACTTGGTTCCTGGGCCTCGCGCCCCGCGAACGCCTTCTGATTGGCGGCGCGGCCGGGGCCGTGGTCCTGTTGCTCGCCTATCTCCTGGTAGTCGAACCGCTTCAGCAGCGGCGGGCAGTACTCGAGCGCGGCGTCGTCGCGCAGCGCGAGCTGCTGGCCTGGATGCGCGATGCAGTCGTGCCGTTGCGCGGGAACACGTCCGCCCCCGCGGACAGCCGGGGGCAGTCGTTGTTCGCGGTCGTGGACCGCAGCGCGCGCGCGACCGTGCTCGCCGGCGCGTTGCAACGTGTGCAGCCCGAGGGCCAAGGGAACGTCCGCGTCTGGTTCAACGATGCCCCATTCGATGACCTCGTACGTTGGATCGCGACGCTGCAGAGAGAACATGGCATCACCGTGAACACCTTGTCGGTCGAGCGCGTCGACACGGCTGGGTTGGTGAATGCCCGGGTGACGCTGGAGCGCACGCCTTGAGCCGCGGCGCGGCGACCCTCATCGCCGTCCTGGTCCTCGCTTTCTTTGCGTTTCTGATTGCGCGCGCGCCGGCAACGATGGTGGCGCAGGCGGCACAGGATGCGGCGCCGGCCCTGTCGCTCGACGGCGTGACCGGCACCGCATGGCGTGGGCGCGCGGCGCACGCACGCTGGCGCGGCATCCCACTCGGCACTGTGGACTGGCGTCTGTCCGCGGGTGCGTTGCTCGGCGGGGCTGCGCGAGCCCACGTCGTGGTGGGTGGCGCTGAACTCACGCTCGACGCAGTCGTTTCGCAAGCCCTGTTCGGCGACCGGCTGCGCGTCACCAACGCCGATGGCATCGCGCCGCTTGCGTTCCTTTCGCGCGTGAGCGGTGCCCGTGGGCCGCTCGAAGGCACCGTGGTGCTCGTGGACGTGTCGCTGACGATAGAAGGCGAGCGGGTCGTCGCCGCAGAGGGTCGTGCGGTGCTGCGAGACACCGTGGTCACGGTGCAGCAGCGCGCCGAACTCGGCGCGTTTACGCTTGACCTCAGTGCCCATGAGGGTTGGTTGCAGGGTGAGGTCAGCGATGATGGCGGGCCGCTCGGTATCGCTGGATTCGTGCGTGCCGCGCCCGACCGTCGGTGGGAACTCGATGCGCGCGTACGCGCACGCGACCGCGCAGGCAACCTCGCATTGGTGCTGTCGCTGCTCGGGACACCAGCCGACGACGGCTACCACCCGCTGCGGCTATCGGGTCGCTATTGAGTCGGCAGGCGGGGGAAGCCCTCGATGGAGCCCATTTCGTCGCGGTCGCGTTTCACGGCGGCGTCGCTGAGCGCGTAGTGGTACAAGAGCTCTCCAAGCGCGACGAGTGAATCGACGTGCGTGCGTTCCCAGCCGTGGGTCGCATCGGTCCCGAAGCACAACAGTGCCGTACGGATGTCGTTCCCGGCTTCAATCGCCGAAGCACTGTCCGAATGGTAAAAGCGAAACACGTCGCGCCGATGCGGGATGTCGTTGGTGTCGCAAAGTTTCAGTAGCTTGTGCGACAAGTGGTAATCGAATGGGCCATCCGAATCCATCATCGCAACGCTGACGCAGAATTCACTGGAATTCTGGCCCGGAGCACTCGGCGCGGTATCGATCGTGACCATCTCCGCGACGTCGCGGTGCAGGATGTGCGACGCGCCAGAGCCGACCTCCTCCGAAATCGTGAACAACAGATGACAATCGAGTGGCAGTTCCGCGCCGCTCGCGAGCAACGCCTTCGCGACCGCGAGCACCGTCGCGACGCCCGCCTTGTCATCGAGATGACGGGAGTTGATGAAACCTGATTCGCTGAACTCAGGTTGCGGGTCCACCGCGATGAAATCGCCAACCCGAAATCCGAGTGACATCAACTGGTCGATGGATGTGCACCGTTCATCGACGCGCAGTTCGAGGTTCTCCCACGACGTCGGCTGAGTGTCGACCTCGTCGTTATAGGTATGGCCCGAGGCCTTGACCGGCAACAATGTGCCGCGCTTCGGGCCGTCATCAGTGAAGATCGTCACGCGGGCGCCGGCTGCAAAACGGCTCGACCAGGTTCCAATGGACACGACTTCAAGGCGACCATTGGGAAGCAGCCGCTTCACCATCGCGCCGATCGTGTCGAGGTGCGAGACGATCGCGCGGTCCGGGGAAGAGACCCGCCCTTTCAAGTCGGCGCGGATTGCACCCCGGCGCGTGATTTCGTACGGGATGCCCAGCGCGTCGAGTTGCGAGCACGTATACCGCACCGCCTCGTCGGTGAAGCCGGTCGGGCTCGGGATTGCGAGCAGCGCGACGAGCGTCTCATGCAGGTAATCAAGGTCAAGTTTTGGCTTTGCCACGCCGGGCCTCACTGGTTGCCGTCTGCGGGAACAACAGGTCCATGAAACGCTGTACGGTGGGTTGCGGCTCATGATTCGCGAGGCCCGGTCGCTCGTTCGCCTCGATGATGCAATAAGCCGTGCCATCGACGCGTTCGATGATGAAGTCGAGTCCCACAACCGGCAGGTCCAGCGCGCGGGCCGCTTCGCACGCGGCGTCGTGGATGACGCCGCTGAGCTTGTCGGTCACGTCGTGGAGCGTCCCGCCCACGTGCAGATTGGCTGTTTGCCGCACGCGGATTCGCCGGCCGTGCTCGGGTACCGATTCGAGCGAGAGGCCTTGTGTGCGTAGCACGCGACGCGTCTCGGTATCGGTCGGAATTGTGCTCTCGCCACCGGTCGCCGCTGCGCGCCGCCGGCTCTGCTTGTCGATCAGGGCCGCGATGGTGAGCTGCCCGTCACCGGTGACCTCCGGGGGTCGTCGCACGGCTGCCGCGACGACCTGATGGTCGATCACGACGATGCGGAGGTCGTCACCATCGACCATCTGCTCGATCATGGCGTTCTCTCCGTTCCGTTGTGCCTCGCGGACGGCGCGCTGCAGGTCACGCCACTTCGTAACGCCCACGGAAATCCCGCGCCCTTGCTCGCCGCGGATCGGCTTCACGACGACACGGCGATGGCGGCCGAGGAACTCTCGGTCGACGCGCTCATCGCCGGCGATTACGTGCTCCGGGGTGTATAGACCGGCGTCACGCAGCACCCGTGCGGTCACGAATTTATTGTCGCACCGGCTCATCGCGACCGCAGACGTGAGCTCCGTCAGCGACTCGCGGCAATCGATCGTGCGGCCGCCGAAGCTCAGTGTGAAATAGCCGTCCGTCGCATGCTGCACGGTGACGCCGACGCCGCGACGGCGCGCCTCGTCGACGATGATGCGTGCATACGGGTTCAGGTCATCCTCGAGCTGTGGCGTTGCGTACAGCTTCTCGTTGATGGAGTTCTTGGTCTTCAACGTGAACACCGGCACCCGCTGGAATCCCATGCGCTCGTAAAGTGCGATGGCGGGCGTGTTGTCGTGCAGCACCGACAGATCCATGAAGGCGCGACCACGGGCGGTGAAGTGGTCAGCGAGGTAAGCGACCAGCGCGCGCCCGATACCCGGCTGGGTCGCCTGGGGGTCCACGGCGAGGCACCACAAGCTCGAACCGTTCTCCGGGTCGTCAAACGCTTCCGAGTGGTCTACGCCCATCACGGTGCCGACGATATCTCCGGTCTGCGCGTCCTCGGCGATGATGTAGGTCAGCGCGCGAGATTTGCGTTGTTTCCAAATGAAATCCGGGTCCACGCCGACCATTTGGCGGCCCGCATACAACGCGTTGATGGCTTCCGCGTCTTTGCGGTTGCGTAGCTTACGGACGGTGACCGTCCGCTGACGCACCCGGCCCGGGAGCCAGTTCGCGAGCCACAGCCGATACGTATGCGACGGATCCAGAAACAGGCCCTGCGGCGACAGCGCGAGCACCACGTGCGGATCGCGCAGGTAAAAGGCAATGTCGCGTGCGTCCTCGGCCTCTTCCGCGATCGTTGCGGCGAGTTTTTTGTTGCTCGCGAACGTGTGCGCAAAAATCAATCGGCCCCAACCGCAATCGAGCACCACGTTGCCCGGAAGCTTGTGTCCGGAACTGCTGACCCAATTGCGCAGCGACGGCGCGTGACGCCGTTCAAGCCGAGAGCTCGCGCGTCCTTCCGCGCTCATTGAGCCGCCCCCTGCGCGTACGTCGCCGCATGTGCGCCGGCGATCGCTGTGTCGACGTGCCGCTGCAGCCAGAGTTCGAGTAGTGCGAGCTGCCAGAGCTTTGAGCCGCGCAATGGCGTGAGCTGCGCATTCGGCGCGCTCAGGAGTTCGTCGACATAGGCGCGCTGGAACAATCCACGTTGTTGGGCGGCTGGCGACTGTAGTGCGCTGCGCACCATATCCAGGTAGGCACCCTCCAGATGCTTCAGCGCAGGGACCGGGAAATAGCCCTTCGGCCGGTCAATGACCTCCGTTGGAATCACGCGCCGCGCGGCCTCTTTCAGAACATATTTGCCGCCGCTCCCGACTTTGTACTCGGCCGGTACACGCGCGGCGAGTTCGACGAGTTCGTGGTCGAGAAACGGCACGCGCGCTTCGAGACCCCATGCCATCGTCATGTTGTCGACGCGCTTCACCGGGTCATCGACGAGCATCACGTTCGTATCGAGGCGCATTGCCTGGTCGACCGGGTGCGTGGCACCCGCCCGGTTGAAATGCGCGGCGACGAACGCACTGCTGTGGTCCTTGCCGACCAGCGCCGGGTCGACGATGCGGCTGAATTCCGCGTGGTCGCGGTCGAAGAAGACACGGCGGTAGTCGGCGAGCGCGTCACGGCTATCGAGCAGCGGCGGATACCAATGGTAACCCCCGAAAACCTCGTCGGCGCCCTGCCCACTCTGTACGACCTTGAGTGTTCTCGCGACTTCCTGAGACAACAAGAAAAAACCGACGGCGTCGTGCGAAACCATCGGCTCGGCCATCGCGTCGATGCAATCGGCGAGTGCAGGCAGCATGCGCGCAGTGTCGATGCGAATCTGGTGGTGGTCGGTGTCGAAATGCCGTGCGATGACGTCCGAGTATTTGAACTCGTCGCCGCACTCGCCGCCGACGCTTTCGAAGCCGATGGAATACGTGCCGAGGCCGTGCTGACCCGCCTCCGCGAGCAGGCCGACGATCAGGCTCGAATCGAGCCCACCGGAAAGGAGCACACCGACCGGCACGTCGGCCACGAGGCGCCGCTCAACCGCGGTGCGCAACGCCCCGAGTACGCGGTCCTGCCAGTCCTCGAACGACAAGCCGCGCTCGTCGTCACGCGCATGGTAGTCGGCGCGCCAGTATTCCCGCGAACGCCGCGCACCGTCAGGCTCAATCGTCATCAGGGTCGCAGGTGGCAGTTTGCGCACGCCGTTGAGGATCGTGTGCGGCGCAGGGACGACCGAGTGGAAGCTCAGGTAGTGGTGCAACGCCACCGGGTCGATCGACGTATCGACATCGCCGGCCGCGAGCAATGCCGGCAGCGTGGATGCAATCCGCATGATGCCTGCGCGTTCCGCGTAGTACAGCGGTTTGATGCCGAGCCGATCGCGGACAAGGTGCGTGCGGCCCGTATCCCTCTCCCACAGCGCAAACGCGAACATGCCGTGGAAGTGGTCGACGCAACCGTCGCCCCAGTGATGCCATGCCTTGAGGATGACCTCGGTGTCGCCGGTGGAGAAAAACGTATAACCGTGCACCTCGAGTTCCTTGCGGAGCTCGTGGTGATTGTAAATCGCGCCGTTGTACACGATGCCCAGACCGAGTGCTGCGTCGAACATCGGCTGCTGCGCCCGCTCGGTCAGATCCATGATCTTCAACCGCTGATGACCGAACGCACGCGTCCCCTGCTGGAACAAGCCGAACCCATCGGGGCCACGGCGCTGCATCGGGCACATCATCCGACCGACCGCATCGGCATCCGCTGCGCGCCCGTCGAACCTCAGCTCACCCGCTATTCCGCACATCGCTCACCTCTTCGTCCGTGTCCATGAGTGCCGCCAACGATTCGACGCTTTCGACCAGCCGTTTCCGTTCGTCGGCAGCGAGCGCTGAGTAGCGCGCGACGAACGCGGGCGGTAGCGGTACCGGCGACGATTGTAATAACTGCTCCGCGGCCGGCGTCAGCGCAAGCTCCACGCGGCGTCGGTCGATTTCGCTCCGTACGCGCGATACGAGGCCGCGGGCGACAAGCCGGTCGAGGATATCGGTCACGGTCGCTTGGCCGACGCCGGCCGCTTGTGCGAGCGCACCCGAGGACGCCCCGGGCTTCGCGGCCAATACCCGCAATACCGTGCGCTGCGGCCCTGTGAGGCCGTGGTCGATGAGCAAGCGCCGCGAACTCTTGTCGAGTGCACGCATGACGCGCCTGAGCGCGTGGATCAGCGGTTCGTAATCAGGGGGGAGCATCCGACGAATTATATCGTGTACGAATGAATTCCTCAAATGAGCGGGCTATGCGCCGCGACTTCGTCGAAAGCCGCTTTCGCTTCGGATTGCCAAGGCCCGCCAATCATCATCGCAGCCTGCAGCGCCGCGAGCGCGTTGCCGCGCTCGCCCAATTCCGAATACAGCAGACCCAGCTCGAGCCATGCCGGCTCCAACCCGGGTGCCAATGCAACCGCTGCGAGGTACGCGTCGCGCGCTTCCGAAAGCTCGCGCCGCACCGCATGCGCATTCGCCCGCGCGAACCACGCAACCGCCTGCTCCGGCCACGCCTCCGTTGCGGCGACCCAGGCCGGCATCGCGTCGACCTCTCCAACCACCCGCTCGAAATCATGGATTGCGGACAGCGCCGTCCGCGGGGACACCGCGGCCGGCACGGTGTCGGGCGGCAGCGTGACCATCGCCCAGCGATCGCTGCGCTCCCAATCACGATCGAAGCGTTCGATCGATATGCGCGCGGCGCGCTTCGCCGGCAAGTGCGCAATCAGTTCGTTGCGCTCAAGGTCGTAGCCGACAACGACGACGAACGCTCGGTCCGGGCGCGTGCGCCGCACGATCACGGGGTGGCCGGCATCGATTTCGAGGAGTAACGCCGTGAGACTTCCACCCGCGGGGTAGCTGACGAATCCGTGGCGGTGCGGTGTGGCGAGCATCTCCGTTTCCGTCGCCGCGCCGAGCGCGTCCGGCGATACGTGCGCACCGCCTGCCTGTAATGCCATGGCCAGTGACTCGGCGCCGCCGGGCGCGACGGTTTGCGCGTGGAATGGGACAGCCCGGAGATACGCGTGCAGCGGCTCGTCCGGCGTGCGCAGTCCACGCAGGTCGGGTCCCGAAGCGCACGCGCCCAGCAGGAACGCGACGCTGATGGTCATCCATCGAATCACCCCTCGATTATTCGAGCGGTGCGGGTGCCGGGTCTGTTCGCAAACGCGCTAGCGCATCCGTTGCAACCGCCTGCCACGGACCGTCGATCGCAGCCGCGGTCTCGAGCGCCCGACGCGCGCGTTCCGGTGCGCCAAGTTCCTCATAGAGCGTGCCGAGATTGATCCACGCCGGTGCGTGCGCGGCATCCGCGTGGACCGCAGCCGTGAAAGCCGCATGCGCGGCGTCTCGGTCGCCCGTCGCGTAATGCGCATTGCCACGCGCGAACCAGCCGTTCGAGGCGTCCGGCCAACGCTCGGTCGCCGTCACCCAAGCCGGCAGCGTGGCCGCCGGGCCTGCGACCCGCTCGAAGTCATGAATCGCGGCCAGCGCTGCGAGTGGGCCGATACCGGCCGGCAGTTCTTCAGGCGGCAATGCAACCATCGCCCACCGCTTGCCGCGTGCCCAAGTCTTGTCGAACGTGCCGAGCGGGACCCGCCGGCGCGCTTCGGTACCGCTATGCAGGATTAAGGCGCCAGCGTCGAGGTCGTAACCGACAACGACCGCGTAGTGCCACAACGGGTAAATCGGTAGCGAAAGGTTCTGCAGCACAATGACCGGATGACCGGCATCAATCTGCTCAAGCAGATTCGAGAGCTCGCCGCCCACCGGGTAGCTGATCCGGCCGTGCCGCCGGGGCGCCGCTGTCATCTCGGGCTGGACGCTGCCCTCGCGGCCGGGCAGAAAGACCTGCGGAATCAGCGTCTCGACGGACGCATCGGCGCCGCTCGCCTGTAACGCCATCGCAAGTGCGGCTGGGCCACATTGGTAATCGGTTTGGGGGTGGAACGGAACAGCGTCGAGCAAAGCGTGGGACGGCGCCGAAGCGCTGCGTGTGTCACGCAGGTCCGGCGCCGCCGCACAACCATTAAGCAGCAGGAGCGCCGTCAGCGCACCCGCTATCTTCATTAACGTCGCGTGAACGGAAATACGCTGGTCAGGCCGAGCAAGTCGGTCACGAGCAGGATGATGAAGATTGTGAACAGGACGCCGACGACGTCAGCCGCGCCCGCCGGCATGTTCTCGAGCTGGTCGGCCATCTGTCGTGCTTCGCTGTCGCTGAGCGCCGCAACGCGGGATTTCGCGTCGGCAAGCGAAACGCCATGTTGTTCGAGCTGCGCGCGCACGTCTTCACGATCGAGCACCGCGTGGATTCGAGCGCGGTCATCGAATACGTCCGCAGTCTGGATCATGCCGGCGTGGGCCGGTGCAAACGGGACAGAGCCGAGTACGAAGGTCAGGATGACGGCGGATGCGACAAGCCGTGTGATGCTTGATTTCATTTGAGGCTCCTAGGGAGAGTGGCAATGGCCACCATGCGCTGCATCGGCGAGACGGTCTGTGCGATGACGCACACCCAAGCGGGGATGGTCGGGACGGCAGGATTTGAACCTGCGACCACCTGCCCCCCAGGCAGGTGCGCTACCAGGCTGCGCTACGCCCCGATGTTGAAAACACGCGGGTGAATTATAGAGGTAAATCGCGACGCCGAGAGCGTCGCTCCCACCTGATTTTAATCAAACGTCGGCGATCAACGACGGAGAAGTTCGAGCAGGTCTTCGAGTTCATTGCGGACTTGCCGCACGATCTGCTGGCTCTGGTTGACGTCATCTTTCGCATCCGTGCTCGACAGGCGCTGGCGCGCACCCCCGATGGTGAAACCTTGGTCGTAGAGCAAGCTACGAATCTGGCGGATTACGAGCACATCATGGCGCTGGTAATACCGGCGATTGCCGCGGCGCTTCACGGGCTTGAGCTGCGGAAACTCCTGTTCCCAATAACGCAAGACGTGCGGCTTCACACCGCACAAGTCGCTCACCTCACCGATGGTGAAGTAGCGCTTGCCGGGAATCGGCGGCAGTTCGTCGTTATTGCCCGGTTCCAGCATAAGCCTCGACCTTCGATTTTAGCTTCTGCCCGGGGCGAAAAGTCACCACGCGGCGGGCGGTTATCGGGATTTCCTCACCCGTCTTGGGATTGCGGCCCGGGCGCTGGTTCTTGTCACGCAGGTCAAAGTTGCCGAAACCCGACAATTTCACCTGCTCGCCGTTCTCCAGCGCCGCACGGATCTCCTCGAAGAACAAGTCCACGAGCTCTTTGGCCTCACGCTTGTTGAGTCCCAGCTCGTGGAACAGCGTTTCGGCCATATCTGCCTTGGTCAATGCCATCCCATCAATCCCGTAGCGTTGCGCGCACCGTGTCGCCTAGGTGGGCGACGAGCCGTTGCACGAATGCGTCGGCCTCCCCGTCGGTAAGAGTGCGCGAAGTTTCCTGTAAAATCAACCCTAAAGCGATACTTTTTAGACCCGCTTCTACCCCCGCGCCGCGGTAAATATCAAATACGAAGCGTTCCTGTAGCCACCCGGGGTCCATCCGGTCGACTTCGGCGAGCAGTGCGCCGACCGTCACGCCCTCGGGCACCACGAGCGCGAGGTCACGGCGCAGCCCGGGGAAACGCGAAACCGGCCGGCCCTGCGGCGCGGCGCGCGTGACCACGGGCGCAACGGCAAGCTCGAACAGGATGGGCGGTCGCGCGAGGTCCAGCGCGGCCGCATGCTGCGGATGCAGGGTCCCGATCCAACCAATCGGCGCGCCGTCGAGCACGACCCGGGCCGATTGACCGGGATGCAGCGATGGGTGTGTCGCGGCTTCGAACGTGACCACGCGCCGCCCGAAAAGCGCCGCGCAATCGGCCTTGAGGTCGTAGAAATCGACCGGGGCCGCGGGTGCGCCCCACTGCACCGGGTGGCGGTCGCCCCATATAAGACCAGCAATCACTTTTTCCTGTTGCAGTTCAGATACTTGCTGGATAAACCTCAAGCCGATTTCGAAGATGCGAACGCGGCTCTGTTGCCGATTTGCGTTGTACCCAAGGCAATCGACGAGGCCAGGCCACAAACTCGTGCGCATCGTCCCAAGCTCGCTTGAAATCGGATTCGCGAGCGGCAGCGCGCCGTCGTCGAGCCCGAGTCGACGCTGCAGCGCGCCGTCCACGAAACTGTAGGTGATGACTTGCTGGAAACCCCGATGGACCAGCGTGTCGGTGAGCACACGGTCGGACACGCGGGTTTCCGGCGCTGGCTGCATGGTCATCGGCGTCGACGCGGCGCCCGCCGGAATCCGGTCGTACCCGTACAGGCGCGCGACCTCTTCGATCAGGTCGGCTTCGATCGCGATGTCGAAACGGTACGACGGCACACGAACGCGCCAGCCAGCATCGGCGTCGGCCACGTCAAAGTGCAAACGCCGCAACAGCGCGGCGATGGTCTTGTCTTCGATCTCGATGCCTAGCAGGTGCGCAACGCGCGCGCGCCGCAGTTCGATCGCCGTGTCGCGGTAGCCATTCAAGGATTTGCCAGCGGTGGTGACCGGGCCTGGCTCGCCGCCCGCGAGCGTGACGAGCAGCGCGGTCGCGCGTTCGAGGGCCAGCGGCGCGAGTGCCGGATCGACACCTCGCTCGTATCGGTGTGATGCGTCCGTATGCAAGCCGAAGCGGCGAGCGCGACCGGCGATCACGCGCGGCTCGAACCAGGCGCTCTCGATGAACACGTCGCGCGTCCCGTCTCCGACGGCCGTCGCTTCACCGCCCATCACGCCCGCCATCGCCACGGCTTGCGCTTTGTCGGCAATCACCAGGACCTCGTCGTCCAGCACGACGTCGGTGCCGTCGAGCAGCGTGAGCGGCTCGCCCTTCTTCGCGCGGCGTACACGGATGTCGCCATCGAGCTTCGCGAGGTCGAACATATGCAGCGGCTGGCCGGTCTCGAGCATCACGAACGCCGCGACGTCGACCGCAATGCCGCGCGGGCGGATCCCGCTGCGCCGCAGTCGCTCCTGCAACCAGACCGGGCTCGCGCGCATCGTGTCGACGTCCCGCACGATGCGACCGCAGTACACGCCGCAATCCGATGGGTCATCGAGTGCGACCTTTAACGCGTCCTTGTGGGTGGCGGGTACAGCGGCGGCCTCGAATGCCGGCGCCGATAACTCGAATAGCGCTGAGACTTCGCGCGCAATGCCGAGCGCGCTCAGACAATCGCCGCGGTTCGGCGTGAGGTCGAACTCGAAGACCTCGTCCGCGAGCGCGAGCACCTGCGCGACTGCGGCGCCGGGTTTTGTGTCGGCCGGCAACTCCAACAAGCCTTCGTGGTCATCCGAGAGCCTGAGTTCTCGACCGGAGCAAAGCATGCCATCCGAGCGAACGCCGCGCAGCTCCGTCGCGGCAATCGTCGTTCCGTCTGGTAGCGTCGTGCCCGGGAGCGCGACCGGTGCGACGAGATCCACTCGCGCGTTCGACGCGCCGCAGACGATGGTGTGGCGCGCTCCACCCGTGTCGACCTCGCAGACGGTCAACTTGTCCGCGTCCGGGTGCGGCGTGCAGGTGACGACGCGTCCCGCAACGATGTCGGTGAGCGGTGGACCGGCCGGCGTCACCGCGTCGACCATCAGCCCCGCCATCGTCAAACGACGCGCGAGCTCTGCGTTGTCGACCCCGGGGTCCGCGAGGTCACGCAGCCAGTTCGCGCTGAGCTTCATCGGAACTGCCCCAAGAAGCGCAAGTCATTGTCGAAGAAATACCGGAGATCCGCGACACCGTAGCGCAGCATCGCGAAGCGCTCGACGCCCATGCCGAACGCGTAGCCGGTGTAGCGTTCGCTGTCGATGCCGACACCTTCGAGCACGTGCGGGTGCACCATGCCGCAACCGAGCACTTCGAGCCAGCCGGTGCCTTTGCACACGCGGCAGCCATCGCCGCTGCAGTGCACGCATTGCACATCGACCTCGGCCGACGGCTCCGTGAACGGAAAGTAGGACGGGCGGAACATCACCGGCAGGTCATCGCGCTCGAAGAACTGGCGCATGAATCGCTCGAGCGTGCCCTTCAGGTCCGCCATGCTCACGCCCTCATCGACGACGAGCCCTTCAACCTGATGGAACATCGGCGTATGGGTGACGTCCGAATCGCAGCGGTAGACGCGCCCCGGAGCGATGATGCGCAGCGGCGCGTTGCCACCCTGCATCGCACGGATCTGAACCGGGGATGTGTGCGTGCGCAGGACGCGGCCGTCGGCGAAATAGAACGTGTCGTGCATCGCGCGTGCCGGGTGATGCTCGGGAATGTTCAGCGCGGTGAAGTTGTGGAACTCGTCCTCGACTTCCGGTCCTTCGGCAACCGCGAAACCCGCGGTCTCGAACAGGCGCACAATCCGCTCGAGCGTACGTGCCACGGGATGGTAGCCGCCCGGCCGCTCGCCGCGGCCCTCGGCCGTCACGTCGAGGGTCTCGGCTGCGAGCTTACGCGCCAGCGCCGCGCGCGCGAGTTCGTCGCCACGCGCATTCAGTGCGTGCTGCACACGGGCCTTCGCATCATTGATCGCCTGACCTGCTGCGGGGCGCTCGTCGGCGGACAGCGTGCCGAGCTTTTTCATGCGCTCGGTCAGCGTGCCCTTCTTGCCGAGGTATTGCACACGCACCGCGTCGAGCGCAGCCGCGTCCGTCGCAGCCGTAATCGCCGCGATGGCCTTCTCGGTCAGGCTATCGAGTGTGTCCACTTTTTCTCGTCCCCAAAACAAAAAAGGGGGAAAGGAACCGGTCCTTTCCCCCTTCCCGATCAAACAAACGACCGCGCGGGGTCAGGCCGGAAGACTCGCCTTCGCCTGCTCGGCGAGCGCGGCAAAGCCGGGCTTGTCGAACACCGCGATGTCGGCGAGGACCTTGCGGTCCACTTCGATGCCGGCCAGCTTCAGACCGTTCATCATCCGGCTGTATGACAGGCCGTTCTCACGCGCACCCGCGTTGATGCGGGCGATCCACAGGGCGCGGAACTCGCGCTTCTTCACGCGCCGGTCGCGATACGCGTACTGGCCGGCTTTGATGACCGCCTGTTTCGCGACGCGATAGACGCGGCTGCGGGCGCCGTAGTAGCCCTTCGCCTTCTTCAGGATTTTCTTGTGTCGCGCGCCGGCGATCACACCACGTTTTACTCGTGCCATGTCGGTTCCTCCGGCTTACGCGTGCGGCAGCATCTGCTTGACCGATTTCACGTCGCTCTTCGCGATCATGCTCGGTGCACGCAGGTGACGCTTCCGCTTGGTGCTTTTCTTGGTGAGGATATGGCGGCGGTGCGATGACCCCCGCTTGAATCCGTTCTTGGTCGCCTTGAACCGCTTGGCGGCTCCGCGATTGCTCTTCAACTTCACCTTCGACATCTTAATTACTCCGCTATTTGTGATGCGCGTCGGCACTGCGTGAACACCACGCTGCCGGACTTCTTATTTTTTCTTGGGGCTCAGCACCATCACCATCTGACGCCCTTCCAGGCGCGGGTGCTGTTCGACGGTGGCCAGTTCCGCAAGGTCCACTTCCACACGCTGCAGAAGTTTCCGCCCGAGGTCCTGGTGCATCATCTCGCGGCCGCGGAAACGTAACGTCACCTTGGCCTTGTCGCCCTCCGTGAGGAACCGTACCAGGTTGCGCAGTTTTACCTGGTAGTCCCCCTCTTCCGTCCCTGGTCTGAACTTCACTTCCTTAATCTGAATCTGTTTTTGCTTGCTCTTCGCAACTTGTTGCTTCTTCTTCTGCTCGAACACGTACTTGCCGTAATCCATCACCCGGACCACCGGCGGCGCCGCCATCGGCGACACTTCCACCAAATCGAGCCCCGCGTCCTGGGCGAGTTGCATCGCCTCCCGCGTGGGCATCACGCCTACGTTATCGCCATCGGCACCGATTACTCTTACTTGCGACACAGTGATCATGTCATTGCGTCTTACTTGCTTTTCCGCAGCGATACTTAAGCTCCTCCTGAAACGTTAAGGCCGTGGCTCGCGATCTCGGCGGCGAGTCGCTCGGCGAATGCCTGCTGCGACAGGCTGCCGAGGTCTTCACCGCTACGCGTGCGCACGGCCACGGTATTCGATTCCATCTCGCGGTCACCGACCACCAACAGGTACGGGACGCGTTGAATCGTGTGCTCGCGGATTTTAAAGCCTACCTTCTCGTTTCTCAAGTCTGATTTCACCCGAAATCCCTGATTTACAAGGTTTTGGGCCACAGACTTCGCGTAATCGGCCTGGCGGTCGGTGATATTGAGCACCATCGCCTGTTCCGGCGCGAGCCACGCCGGGAACGCGCCGGCGTGGTGTTCGATGAGGATGCCAAGGAATCGCTCGAATGAGCCGAGGATCGCGCGGTGCAGCATCACCGGCCGGTGGCGCTCGCCGTCCTCGCCCACGTATTCGGCATCGAGGCGCTCGGGGAGGACAAAATCGACCTGCAGGGTGCCGCACTGCCAGTCCCGACCGATTGCATCCCGGAGCACGAACTCGAGCTTCGGCCCGTAGAACGCGCCCTCGCCCGGGTTGTGTTCGGTGTCGAGCCCGGCCGTTTTGGACGCCTCGAGCAGCGCCGCCTCGGCGCGGTCCCAGGTCGCGTCGTCGCCGGCGCGGACCGGCGGCCGGTCGGCATACTTGATGCGGACGTCCTCGAAGCCGAAATCGCGGTACACGGACTGCAGCAGCGCGCAGAATTCGCTGGTCTGCTCCGCGACTTGGTCCTCGGTGCAGAAGATGTGGGCATCGTCCTGGGTGAACGCGCGAACGCGCATCAGGCCGTGCATCGCGCCGGACGGCTCGTAGCGGTGGCAGGCGCCGAACTCCGACAGCTTCAGCGGCAGGTCGCGGTAGCTCGTGACGCCCTGCTTGTACACCTGGACGTGGCCCGGACAGTTCATCGGCTTGATTGCGAGCTGCAGCGCCTCATCCTCACCGCTGGTCGCGACGAACATGTTCTGGCGGAACTTGTCCCAATGGCCCGACTTCTCCCACAGCGCACGGTCCATCAGCTGCGGGGTCCGGATTTCGTCGTACCCGGCGGCATCGAGCCGGCGACGCAGATACGCCTCGACCTCGCGCCAGAGGCGCCAACCCTTCGGGTGCCAGAACGCGCTGCCGACCGCCTCGTCCTGCATGTGGAACAGGTCGAGCTGGCGGCCGAGCCGGCGGTGGTCGCGCTTGTCGGCCTCCTCGAGCCGGTGCAGGTACGCCCTCAGGTCCTTATCGTTCGCCCACGCGGTGCCGTAGATGCGCTGCAACATCGCGTTGTTCGAATCGCCGCGCCAGTACGCGCCCGCGACTTTGGTCAGCTTGAACGCGCCGAGCTTGCCGGTGCTCGGCACGTGCGGCCCGCGACACAAGTCCATGAAGTCGTCCTGCGCGTACAGCGAAATCGGCTCGTCCGACGGGATCGACGCGATGATCTCCGCCTTATATTCCTCGCCGATCGAGCGGAAATGCTTCACCGCCTCGTCGCGCGGCATCTCGCTGCGCGACACCGGCAGGTCTTTTTTCGCGAGCTCCTTCATGCGTGCCTCGATCTTCTCGAGGTCGTCGGGCGTGAACGGCCGCTCGAACGCGAAGTCGTAATAGAAGCCGTCGTCAATCACGGGGCCGATGGTGACCTGCGCCGATGGATAGAGTTGCTTGACCGCGTGCGCGAGCAGGTGCGCGGTCGAATGGCGGATGACTTCGAGCCCGTCCGGGTCGCGGTTCGTGATAATTGAGAGCGACGCGTCGTGCTCGATGCGGAATGACGTATCGACGACGCGGTCGCCGACGCGTCCGGCGAGCGCCGCTTTCGCGAGGCCGGGGCCGATGTCGGCCGCGACGTCGGCGACGGTCACGGGATGGTCGAACTTGCGGGTGCTACCGTCAGGAAGGGTGATGACCGGCACGTCTGTCTCCTTTGCGTGGCCTGTACGAGCGGCCCATCCGCAAAAACAAGAAAATGGTAGGCGCGAGTGGGATCGAACCACCGACCACTACCATGTCAAGGTAGTGCTCTACCACTGAGCTACGCGCCTGTCGCAGGGCCGGAATTCTACCGAAGCGCCGTTCCCGCGACAAGCGCGCCGATGTTCAGAATCGCTTGTCGAAGATGGTTGTGTATCCGTCCCGCTGCTTCCAGCTCCAATTGCGACGACCGAGTTCAGCCACGGCCTCATCCTCGGCTTCGTCCGCCGTCCTGCCGAATCCAGCCGCCATGGTCACGACCGTCTCGTCGGTATAAGCCCGGGTGTGCGCCTCGATGATGACCAGATAGCCCGACTCAAGGTCCTGCGATGAAGTGCAACTCGGGTTTCCCCGGTATTTCGCCGCCCAATCCTGCCGAGCCACTCGCTCTGCAGCGCGTCCATGCCCGGAGCCGCTCCAGCGGGCGAAATATTCGGCGTCGGTGTCCCGGCCCTGAGGTGTCTCCTCTGTGCCGTAGCACACAGCGGCCCCCGCATGCGCCGGTGCTGTTGCCATGAGGAACACGGCCGCAATCATAATATTCAGCGTCTTCATTAAGTCCCCTCGCTCTGTGGTGTCGATAACGAAAGTAATACCGGCGAATGGGCGGCTGGACAATCTACGAATTTCCATAGATATTTCTTCGATGCGCCCGGAGCTGATGGATTTCCTGACAGCCTTACGTGAGCCGAAAACGGATGTGCAGACCGCGTATGGACATCTGGTCGCGCTCGCGAGCAGCCTCGGCATCGACCATGTGAACCTCGCGCTCGTGTCCAGGGATGCCGACGGCCCGCCGATCACCCACATGTGGTCGACGATGCCGTCGTCATGGATCGATGAATACTTCGAATGCGGGATGAGTGCGCACGACTATGCCGTGCGCGGGCTACTGGACTCGCCGGACTGGCCCGGGTTCAGCCGTATCGAATGGGATGCGCCATCCGTGTTACGCACCGGTCACCCGCCGCCTGCGACCCGGCAGGTTCTGGCCGGCTCTGCCGATGCGGGTATGGGACAGGCCCTCGCCTTTGGGATCGACTTATCGCAATCCTCGCTTGATGCCGCAACGAGCTTCGGCTGTGCAATCGGCGTGGAACAACATCGCGGGCGCCAATCGTTCTTCGAACATGTCCGGGGAATCGAAGATTTGATGGTCACCGCGTGTTTCGCGATGTTGCCGTTGCTTTCCCGGTTCCAGCGGCGACACCGCCTTGGGGTGCACGTACTGTCCAGACGGGAACGCGAGGTGCTGCAGTTTTTGGCCGCTGGCTTGCGGCCGGACGCGATCGCGGAACGCTTGCGCATCGCGCGGGTCACCGTGGACCTCCACCTCACCCGTGCTCGCCGCAAGCTCCGGGCACGGACACCCGCCGAAGCCATCGCGACCGCGATTCGTTCAGGCCTGGTGGACTAAAACGTTCCGTATTTCGTCCCGGACACGGGCCGCTTCCTCGAATTCGAGATTGCGCGCGTGCGCGTGCATGTCGGCTTCGAGTTTTTTGAGTGCGCGCGCAAGCTGCGACGGGGTCATCGCCGCGTATTTGCTCACGGGTTCGGCGACTTTGCGCCCCTTGCCACGGTGGTGCACCGCGGCGCGCGCGCCCTCCATGATATCCGCGACCGACTTCGTGATGCCGATCGGCGTCACGCCGTGTTCGGCATTGAACTCGAGCTGCTTGACACGGCGGCGGTCGGTCTCGGCGATGGCTCGCTCCATCGAGCCCGTGATGCGGTCGCCATAAAGGATTGCCTTACCGTTCAGGTTGCGCGCGGCGCGGCCGATGGTCTGGATCAGCGAGCCCTCCGAGCGCAGGAAGCCTTCCTTGTCCGCATCGAGAATGGCGACGAGTGACACCTCGGGCATGTCGAGCCCCTCGCGCAACAGGTTGATGCCGACCAGTACGTCGAACTCCCCGAGCCGAAGGTCGCGGATGATTTCGCTGCGCTCGACCGTGTCGATGTCCGAGTGCAGATAACGCACCTTCACGCCGTTCTCGTGCAGGTACTCGGTGAGGTCCTCGGCCATGCGCTTCGTGAGCGTCGTCACGAGCACGCGGTCGCCGACCGCGACGCGCTCGCGGATCTCTCCGAGCAGGTCGTCGACTTGACTGCGCGCAGGCCTGACCTCGACCGCCGGGTCGACGAGCCCGGTCGGCCGCACGACCTGCTCCACGATCTGGCCCGATCGCTCGCGCTCGTAGGCGCGAGGCGTCGCGGAAACGAAAATCGTCTGAGGCGCGGACCTCTCGAACTCGTCGAACCGAAGCGGCCGGTTATCGAGCGCGGACGGTAGCCGGAAGCCGTATTCGACGAGCGTCTCCTTACGAGAGCGGTCACCCTTGTACATCGCGCCGAGCTGCGGGATCGTGACGTGGCTTTCGTCGATTACAAGCAGCCCGTGGGCGGGCAGATAGTCGAACAGTGTCGGCGGCGGCTCGCCAGCCTGTCGGCCGGACAGGTGCCGCGAATAGTTCTCGATGCCGGAGCAGTAGCCGAGTTCCAGAATCATTTCGACATCGAAGCGCGTGCGCTGTTCGAGCCGCTGCGCCTCTACGAGTTTGTCCGCCTTACGCAGCGCCTCGAGTCGGTCGCGCAGCTCATCCTTGATGAGTTCGACCGCTTCGACGAGCTTGTGGCGCGGCGTCACGTAGTGACTCTTGGGATACACGGTGTAGCGCGGCAGCTTGCGCAGGATCTCACCCGTGAGAGGATCGAACAGCGACAGGTTCTCGATCTCGTCGTCGAACAACTCGACCCGCAGCGCCTCATGGTCGGATTCCGCCGGGAAAATGTCGAGCACGTCGCCGCGCACGCGGTACGTTGCGCGCTGCAATTCGATTTCGTTGCGGGTGTATTGGAGCTCCGCGAGTCGCCGCAAAAGCCCACGCTGGTCGATCTTGTCTCCGCGATCGAGGTGCAAGCGCATTTTCAGGTACGAGTCGGGGTCACCGAGGCCGTAGATCGCGGACACGGTCGCGACGATGATGGCGTCAGGTCGCGTGAGCAGCGCTTTCGTCGCGGACAGGCGCATCTGCTCGATGTGCTCGTTGATCGACGCGTCCTTCTCGATGAAGGTGTCCGACGACGGCACGTAGGCCTCGGGCTGGTAGTAGTCGTAGTACGAGACGAAGTACTCGACGGCGTTTTTTGGGAAGAACTCACGGAACTCGCCGTACAATTGCGCGGCCAGTGTTTTGTTGGGCGCAAGGACCAGTGTCGGGCGTTGCACGGACTGAATGACGTTCGCGACCGTGAATGTCTTGCCCGATCCGGTTACGCCCAAGAGAGTTTGTTGCGCGAGCCCATCGCCGAGGCCTTCGATCAGGCGCGCAATCGCCTCCGGCTGGTCGCCAGCCGGGTCGAAGCCCGAAGCCAATTCGAATTGGTCGCTCATCAGTTAGACTATCCAGCCATGGATATCCGCCTGGCCGAGCGCGTCAAGCGCATCAAACCGTCACCGACCCTTGCCGTGACCGCGCGCGCCGCCGAGCTGCGTGCAGCCGGTCAGGACGTCATCGGCCTCGGCGCCGGGGAGCCGGATTTCGACACGCCGCAGCACGTCAAACAGGCGGCAATCGATGCGCTGGCGGCCGGCGACACGAAGTACACGGCGGTCGACGGCACGCCCGCGCTGAAACAAGCCATTATAAAGAAGTTCCGCCGCGATAACGGGCTTGAGTACGCGCCGGACCAGGTCATCGTGTCGTGCGGTGGCAAGCAGAGCTTCTTCAATCTGTGCTCGGCGCTCCTCAACGCGGGCGATGAAGTCGTGATTCCGGCGCCCTATTGGGTTTCGTACCCCGACATCGTGCTGCTGAACGACGGCACGCCCGTCATCGTCGAGGCAGGCATCGAACAGGGCTTCAAAATCACGCCCGACCAACTCGACGCGGCGATCACACAGAAGACGCGCCTCGTCGTCATCAATAGCCCATC
Organism: Gammaproteobacteria bacterium; assembly: GCA_040882865.1. Lineage (GTDB taxonomy): Bacteria > Pseudomonadota > Gammaproteobacteria > Natronospirales > JAIVGZ01 > JAIVGZ01. The sequence goes on along the minus strand of JBBEAN010000008.1, from coordinate 137,407 downwards.
GAACCCGACCGGCGTCGCGTACCGGCGCGCTGAGCTCGAAGCCCTCGGCGCCGTGCTGCGCAAGCACCCGCACGTGCTCATCGCCACCGATGACATGTACGAGCACATCCTGTGGGCGGACGAGCCGTTTTCGAACATCGCGATGGCGTGCCCGGATCTCGTGGAGCGCACGGTCGTCCTCAACGGCGTGTCGAAGGCGTACGCGATGACCGGATGGCGCATCGGCTACGCGGCCGGCCCGAAGCCCCTGATCCGCGCGATGGCGAAAGTGCAGTCGCAGAGCACCTCGAACCCGACCTCGATTTCGCAGGCCGCGGCCGTCGCCGCGCTCGATGGGGACCAAGGGTGCATCGCGGAAATGCGCGCGGCGTTCCAGCAGCGCCACGCGTTCGTTCTCGAACAATTGGAGTCAATTCCAGGCGTGCGGTGCCAGCCCGCGGACGGGACGTTCTACCTGCTCCCCGATTGCCGCGGCTTCATCACGTCCCGTGACGACATTGAGGACGACGTCGCGCTCGCTGAAATGCTGCTCGGCGCCGGCGTCGCCTTGGTGCCCGGCTCCGCGTTCGGTGCGCCCGGGTACCTCCGCCTGAGTTTCGCGACATCCAACGCGATCCTCGACGAAGCGCTGGTGCGGATGACACGGGCAATGTCAGAACGCGGTTGACCCTGTCAGGGCCGGCCGATACCATATGCCGCCTTTCACGATTCCCCGGTAGCTCAGTCGGTAGAGCGGGTGACTGTTAATCACTAGGTCGGCGGTTCGAGCCCGTCCCGGGGAGCCATTTTTTAGTCGCGGTCAGTACACCTTCAGCGCTCGGATTTCTTCGCCCTGCCTCTGGAGCACCAGCATCTCTTCGGGCTCCACCAGTCGCCAGAAGCGCTCCATGACGACCGGATAGACTTGGGCGAGCGCGGTCGCGAGTGCGTCCGCCCGACCGTCGTGGAACATCTCGTTGGTGATGAGGTAGCTGCCCGTCGGAATCTCGGTGACTCCACCCCAGAACCCGACCTCCGTGCGGGTTTCTGGGACGGCGACGTAGGCGTCGAGGCCGCGCACGACGATGGGCTCGATCTCCAGGCGCCTGATCCACATCTTCTCGCCCGACAGGGGTTCCTGCATGATGAAGCTGATCCAACCGGTCACGGTCATCTCGAAATGCCGTTCCCCGCGTACATCAACACGGACTCCGCTGGGCAGACGTGAGAATCCGTCCTTGACCGGCTGCCAGTTCGGCTTGTATTCGAGTTTGGTCGTGATAAAGAGTCGTGGCGCGAACACCAGCGACGCCCCGCGCTTTTCCGAGTAGGTGATCTCATCGAGCGCGGGGAACGGCCCGGTCGCGGTCATACCCTTGGCGACGAGTAACTTCTCGAAATCGGCGCCCATCGAGGCCGAGAGACCGCGCCCGACGCGAGCGTACACTGGCGCGAGGAATGCGCTTTCCTCCTCGCGATAGTTCGGGTTGACCACGGCGATGTTGACCGGGAATGGAGTGTCACTGATCCTAGGGGTCTGATACTGGAACACGAAGCCCCCTGCCCACGGCGATTGCGGAATGGGCGTGCCGCGGGGTTCCGGCGGAGGTGTCGTGACGCACGCAGCAAGCAGGCATGAGGTAATCGCGAGCGCGGTGATACGCAAGGGAAGTTTCATGGGCTTCGGTCCGACGCTGAGTCCGCATGACCCATCGGATCCTGCGCGCCCCAATTTGGCTCCGCGTCAAGCGGGCACACGCGAGTATAGGCTTGGTCGGGGCGCCCCGCTATAGGGGTCCGTGGTCAGTGTCGAGAGGATTCGCTGGAGTCTGTAATTCACTAGGTCGGCGGTTCGAGCCCGTCCCGGGGAGCCATATGCAACAACCATCTGCCGGCGAATGGCGTCACGCAGGTAACATCGCCCTGTACCGATCGCGCGATGGAACCCTGTCGCTCCGGCGCGGCGACGACGGGCTCGGTGTTTATATCGATTTTGGCGCAACGGCCGATCCGTTGACCGACCAAGCGTCGGTTCGGGTCACTTACCGGCTAGACGCCCACGCGCGGGTCGACGAGACCTGGCGTACGGCGCCCGACGGTCGCGGCGCTTTCTCTGTTGACCCGCTGACATTCACCCATGCACTCCTCAGCGGAACCACCCTCGTCCTCGAAGTCCACGGTGACAGCGCGGTGCGGCGACTCGAGATCGACCTTGCCGACGCCGCACAGACAATCCGTTCGCTATTACCGATTCAGTAGACGCGCGCGCAACGCCCGGACCTGTCGCTTGCGTCACATTAACGCTTTACAATCGAACCTGTGCTGATGCGTTCATTCACCATCGCCCTGCTCGCCCTTGCCCCGTGCCTGGTGCACGCTCAAGCGTTTGGCGAATGGGAGAACCGGTCGGGCCAGGCGCTCGTCATCGTCTCGACCGGCGAGACCTATGGCGCAATCATCGTGCGCTGCGAGGACGGCGAGCCAAGTGTGTATGTGGATGTCGGCTTCGCCCTTGCCGTCCGTCGCCCAATCGCGGTCCGATACCGTTTCGACGGTGGCATGACCGCCGAGGGTCGATGGCGTCCGTCGTCCGATGGCGTCGGCACGTTCGCGCCGAATGCCGCCGTGTTCGCGAATGCGCTCGCACGGCGCTACGAACTCTGGTTCGAGGCGACCGACGCCGCCGGCACCGAGCATTCGGCGGTATTCCCGCTCGCCGGGAGCGCCCGCGCGATCCGGCCCGTGCTCGCCGGCTGCCGGTGATCAAGAAGCGCAATCCGTTGGTGCCCGAGATCCATCAACCGAAATACCGGCCGAAAGTCGTTCCGGACAAGAAAAAAGAAAAGAAGAAGCAAGGCCCGCCGGCCGACGCCTACAGGTCGCGGACGACGCGAAATCCGACTTCGGCGTAGCCGCGACTGATTGGCAGGCGTTCGCGTTTCTGTGACGTCGGCTGCGGTGTCGAATAGTGACCACCGCGTACGACGCGCACCGAGCAATCGCCCCCGCTCCAGACGCTGCCATCCAAGGGTGCGTCTCGATAGTTCGGGTGGAAGCAATCCTGCACCCACTCGGCGACGTTACCCACCGTGTCGTGGATTCCGAATCGGTTCGGCTCGAAGGTCCCGATACCGGTCGGCGCCCGCGACGGCAGCCCCGGATTGCACTGGAAACAATGTGCGCGCCCGGTCGGCGACTCGTAGCCCCACCAATACGGACCGATACTGCCGGCGCTCGCCATGTATTCCCACTCGGCTTCGCTCGGCAACCGGTAGCGCTGCCCGGTTTCGCGGCTCAGCCATTCGGCATACGCGGTCGCGTCCTCCCAAGTGATATTGAATACGGGGTGACGCGCGCGTGAGAGCCCGTCGCTGTCGGGGAGCCCACGCCCGGTGGCGCGCGCGAAGCGGTCGTAATCGCCAAAAGTGATCTCATGCGTCGCGACCGCGAACGCTGGAACCGCAACCTCATGTTGCGGCGTCACCGCGACGTCCGATGCACCGCGCACGCCCATCAGGAACGCGCCCGCCGACAACGCGACCATCTGCGGACCCTCGCCGCCGCTACGCAGGCGGTCGCGGAACGGCGGTTCGGTCGGTACCGGCGCGGCGTCGGCCCAGATTTCGGCTTCAGTGCGCGCGCCGCCCGGCGCAGGCTCTGCGGCTTCTGTCTGCGCCGCCGGTTCGACGAGCGGCTCCGGCGCCGGGGCCGTGAGCGCCGCGATGCGTTCCGTGACGCCGAAATGCCCGGCGGCGAACCAGCCTCCGATGCCGAGCGCTGCAAGCACAATGACTGCGATCGGCCATTTCGGGAATGGGCGCCGTTCGCGCGGTTCCGGCGCGGGTTCGCGCCGTGCGTATGGGTCGACCGGCTTCGCGGGCGCAGGCGACGGTGCCGGCGCGGCGGCCGCGACCGGCGGCGGCGCGGCTTCGACTTTCGCGGCGAGCACATCGCAAACGATGACGGTGGTGTTGTCCTGGCGAGGTTTCGCTGCGTCGGTCACGGCCTGCAGCAGCGCCGCGACACATTCTTTCGGGGACGCCGACTCGGCGCAAGCGGCGAGTTTGGTCGACTCGTCCAGCGTGTCGAGTCCATCGCTGCAGATGATCAGACGATCGCCGGGCTGCAACGCGAACGGCGCCTCCGGGCAATCGATCATGGTGATGGCGTCGCCGCTCATCGCGCTCATGAGCATATTGCGACGCAGCGACGGATCCGGTTCGACCGGCGTTCCGGCCTGCTCCATCGCATCGAGATACGCGCCGTAACTATGGTCGGCGTTCTTCTTGACGAGTTCGCCGTCGCGCACGAGGTACAGGTGGCTGTCGCCGACGCTCACCCAGTACAGCTGTCCACGCGCAATCGCACCGATGACGACCGTACAGCCCATGCCCGCGAGCGCCGGGGTTTCCTTGACGGTCGCGGCCAACGACGCGTTCGCCTTGTCCAGCGCGTCGCGGAGGATTTGCGGGGGCGGCTCGTTGCCATATCGGGTGCTGAATTGGCGGTTGAACGTGTTGGTGACAAGCTGGCTTGCGATGTTGCCCGCGGCCGCCCCGCCCACGCCATCTGCCATTGCGAGCAACGCCGTCGAGTTATTGCCCCCGTCGGGGTCGTCGACGAACGTGATGAGGAATGCGTCCTCCTGGTAGTCGCGTGCCCCGTCGATCTGATCGCCCGCGATCTCGAGGCTGACCTCGCTCTTTGCCATCCCGCGGATGTTATTCGAGAACCAAGTCGACTGCCAGTGATGGCCCCCACGCCCACGGCTCGGGGCGGTGCACCGCGAAGCCTTGGGCATAGTCGATGCCTATTTCGCGAAGGCGTGATGCGACGGCGTTGTCCTCGACGAACTCGGCGATGGTCGGTATCCCCATCACGCTGCCGACGCGATGGATCGCTTCGACCATCGCACGATCGATGTGGTCGCCATCGATGTTCCGCACGAACGAGCCATCAATCTTCAAATAATCGATATCAAGTGTTTTCAGATAAGCAAACGACGAGACGCCCGACCCGAAGTCGTCCAGCGCGATGGTGCAACCGAGTTCATGGACTGCGCTGATGAACTCGCGCGCTCGTGCGACGTTGCTGATCGCGGCGGTCTCGGTCAGCTCGAAACAGATCGACCCGGCGGGGACGCCATTGGAGCGAATTTGTTCCCGTACAAAGTCCGTGAAGCGCGCATCACTGAAAGTCGTACCCGACAGGTTGATCGCCCAACTTCCGAGCGGCAAGCTCGGATGCGCGGCGGCGCGACGCCCGAGTCCGGTGCAAACCTGCTCGACGACCCAGCGATCGACGCGCGGCATCAAGTTGTAACGCTCGGCGGCCGGGATGAATTCATTCGGCGTAATCAGCATTCCGTCGTCGTCGAGCATTCGCACCAGTATCTCGGCGTGCAGCGCGGCCGGCGCGTTTGGGGCCAGCGCTTCGATGCGTTGATAGTGCAGGACGAGTCGACTTTCGTCGATGGCGCGGGAAATACGCGAAATCCAGCCCATCTGAGCATGCCGTAGTGATAGCTCCCCATCGTCGGACGCGAATGCGTGGACGCGGTTCCGGCCATTCTCCTTCGCCGCCCAGCACGCGCTGTCCGCGGCGGCGAGCACGGTATCCGCGCAGTCCGCGACCGTGAGGTCGACGAGGCCCGCGGACGCGCCAATCCGAAACACCTGTCCGCTCCACTCAAAACGAAGGTCCTGCGCCTGCTCAATCAGTCGCTCGCCGACCGTCCGCGCTTCATCGAGACCACTGCGCCCGAGCACCGCGCAGAATTCGTCCCCGCCGAGGCGCGCAAGGATCTCGCCGTGCTCGAGTTGCGCCTGCCAAAGGCCAGTCAATTGCTGCAGCAGGCGGTCGCCGGCGCGGTGCCCGCACAAGTCGTTGACGACCTTGAACTGGTCCAAATCGAGATAAAGGACCTGGCGCGCGACTGGCGCACGGGATGCAAGCAGCTCCGCGAGCCGCTGTTCAAGAAATTGTCGGTCCGGCAAGCCGGTCAACGCGTCATGGCCCGGGACTGCACCGCCATCGGCGGCGACGTCGCGCAGGATGTAGACGCGGCCGTGGCTGTGTGTCGTCGTGGAAATCAGGACAAGCCGCTCTCCGCCGCCGCGCTGGCGCAGTACGCGGAACACGCCGTCCGGTAGCGGCTGACCGCGCCGCACGGTGCAGTCATCGTCGCCGGGTTCCTCCATGTCGAGCGCCGAACCCAGCGCGCGCCCGATGAGTTGGCCGGCCTTCAGTCCGGTCAGTCGTTCCGCAGCCGCATTGATTCGCACGATCGAATCATCGTGGTCGGTCTGGATGATCGCGTCGCGGATGCTTGCAAGCGCCGCATCCGCCGACCGGAGCTGACGCACCAGCGCATGGTAGCCCGCGACCGGCACCGGTTCGGGCGCGGTGCGCCGCTTAGCGAACAACTGCTCGAGGTCAAGGTCGATCATTTACGGCCGCTTTTCATGTGTTCAATCCGTTCAGCGATGGCGGCGAGTTCGTCCGGCGTCATCCGCTTCAGTGCGTGGAGACCCGCGCGCAGGACCTCGCCTTTGTTGAAAAGGATTCCTTCACGTGCGTACACGATCTGCAATTCACGAATCAGGCGATGGTCCTTGTCAGGCATCGTGAAGCTGTCGCGCACGATGCGACGCCCCGGCGACGGGGGTTTCGGTGAGTCTTGGCTCGGCCGACGTTCCATAAGGACCACCAAGTATAGATAGTAAAATTCATTTGTCTAGTACACGACCTGACTATCATGCTATTGATATAAACTATATAACGAATGAGAATTAAGGCGAGATATACGCCTTATTACATTGTTATTATTGGATTATCTTTCTTTACGTTCTAGCCAGGCGGTAAATTCCGGCCCGAGCTCGGGATGCGACCGGCCGTACTCGACCGTGGCCTGGAGATAGCCGAGTTTGCTGCCGCAGTCGAAGCGCTCGCCCCGATATCGAAACGCAGTCACCCGCTCCTCCTCGAGGAGGTCCGCGATCGCGTCGGTGAGCTGGATTTCGCCGCCGGCGCCACGGCCGGTCTTTTCGAGTTTGTCAAAGATTCGCGGGGTGAGGATGTACCGGCCGACCACTGCGAGCGTCGATGGCGCGACGTCGGGCGCCGGCTTCTCAACCAGACCGGTGATGCGATCACCCTCGGTTGCCGCGATGCCATATCGCCCCGTCTCCGAGCGCGGGACGTCCTGGACCGCAAGGACGCTTGCGCCGGTCTCCTCGTAGCGACCGCGCATCTGGCTCACGCAGCCGGGCGTCGCCCGAATGAGGTCGTCCGCGAGAATCACGAAAAACGGCTCGTCGCCGACAACGGGTCTGGCGCACAGCACGGCGTGCCCGAGGCCAAGCGCCTGGGCTTGCCGGACATACGCGCAGGACACGTGTGCCGGCAGGACGTCACGCGCAATCTGCAGCAACTCATCTTTGCGTCCGGCGGCGAGCTCAGATTCCAGCTCGTACGCGCGGTCAAAGTGATCGGGTATCGCCCGCTTGTTCCGCCCGGTCACGAAAATCAGGAGATTGGCGCCGGCCTCAATCGCTTCTTCCGCCGCATATTGGATCAACGGCTTATCGACAATCGGCAGCATTTCCTTCGGGCTCGCCTTGGTCGCGGGGAGAAAGCGGGTGCCGAGACCGGCGACCGGGAATACGGCCTTGCGTATGGGTTTTGGCATGCAGAAGTTATACTCAAGTCATGCGACCGGAACAACTCACCTTGCAGGCTCGCACGGAACGCGGCGTCCGGGCCATGGTGGTACTCACCCATCGTTGGCCGACTTACGAGTCCGACCCTGCACAAGCGACCCGCGCGATCATCCAGGCTGCGGCCGTCGCGCTCGGCGTCGAGCGGGCGAGCCTCTGGCTGTTGAACGACGACAGCCGTGCGCTGGTCTGTCAGGACCTGTACGAGGTCAGTCCGCACCGCCATTCGCGAGGCTTCAAGCACACGGAGGCGGACTGCCCGGCGTACTTCGCAGCGCTGCAATCCGAGGGCTGGATCATCGCGGCCGATGCGCAGCAGGACCCGCGGACGCAGTGTTTCGCGAGCGGTTACCTCGCGCCGCACGGCATCGGTGCAATTCTCGACATGCCGATCCGCATCGCCGGCGCCGTCGCTGGCGTTCTGCGCCTCGAGCATGTCGGTGGCCCGAGAATGTTCCAGACCGACGAGCAGTTGACCGCGAGCTTCCTCGCGACCCTGGCTTCGCTCGGTCAGGAATTCCAGCGGCGCGCTGGCTCTGAGAAGCGCCTCGAGCGCGCCGAGTCGTTGCTCGACGCGAGCCTCGACGCAACCGGCGCCGCGGTGATTGTCGTCGACCAACGTGGTTCCGTCGTCCATTACAACCGCCGCATGCTCGACCTATGGCGGATGGATGAGTCGTTGATGGGACCCGAAGGCGACGGCGGCCGGCGCTTCGAACACGTTGCGGCCCAGACGTCCGACCCCGCACGCTTCATCGCGCGTTACCGGAGAATTTCCGCAGACAGCGACGAGAGCAGCCACGACGTCATCGAACTCAGCGACGGGCGCACCATCGTGCGCACCAGCGCACCGCAATGGTTCGACGGCCATGTCATCGGCCGCGCGTGGAGTTTCCGGGAAGTCTAGCGCGGCTAGCGGCGGTCGGTCAGGTCCGCGTTCAACGAGCCCCAGTACACGGCGAGGCGCGCAACCGCGTCTGCAAAATCCGCGAAATCCACGGGTTTGCGGATATAGCTGTTCGCGCCAGCCGCGTACGCGCGCTCCATGTCTTCCTGCTCGCCGGACGACGTCAGCATCACGACCGGAATATGCTTGGTGCGATCGTCACCCCGCAGGCGCTTCAACAGGTCGACGCCATCGAGTTTGGGCAACTTCAGGTCTAGCAGGATCGCGATGGGGAGCACCGGCGCGCGAGTCGCGTATTCGCCTTCGCAGAAAATGAATTCGAGCGCTTCCTGGCCATCGCGGCAAACGGCAATCTCGTTCGCGACATCGGCTTTGCGCAGCGCGCGCATCGTGAGTTCCTCGTCGTCGGGATCATCCTCGACCAGCAGAATCAGCTTATCGGCCATCGCGCTCTCCAAGCGTGAAGTAAAACGCGGCGCCCTCGTCCGGCACCGCCTCTGCCCAGATCCGGCCGCCATGCCGTTGCACAATACGCTGTACCGTGGCGAGGCCGATGCCGGTCCCGGGAAATTCATCGTTCGCGTGCAGCCGTGAGAACGCCGCGAACAATTTGTCGGCGAAGGCCATGTCGAATCCGGCGCCGTTGTCCTTTACAAAATACACCGTCTCGCCGTCCGCGCCCACCGTGCCGACCTCGATGCGGGGCCGCGGCGTGTCGCCCGTGAATTTCCAAGCGTTCTCGAGCAAGTTTTCGAGCACCGCCCGCAGGAGTTTCGGGTCACCGCGGGCAACGAGTTCAGGCTCCACGACGGTCGTCACGGTGCGGTCCCGGTCACGCTGCCGCAGTTCCTCGATGATCTCCCCCGCGATACTGCCGAGATCCACCATCTGAACCGTTAGGGGCCGTCGCGAGACGTGGGCAAGGTTCAGCAGGCCGTCGATGCGCTGCGCCATGCGCCGCGTCGCAGCGCGGATGCGTTCGAACAAGCGCTGCGCCTCAGGTGGCAGATCGGGGACCTCCTCCTGTAACGCCTCGCTGAAACCGACGATGGCACGGAGCGGACTGCGCAGATCATGTGAGACCGAATAGCTGAACGATTCGAGTTCGCGGTTGCTCTGCTCGAGCTCGGCGGTGCGCTGCAGGATGCGCTCCTCAAGCTCGTCATTCAGCCGGGTGATCTCCGCCCGGCGCGCCTCGATTTCATCGAGCATCGAGTTGAATGCGTCGGTGAGCACGCCGACTTCGTCGTCGGAAGTCTTCGGCGCGCGCAACGATACGTCGTTCCTGGTCACGACCTCGCGCGCAATCGCCGCGACCGACAGGATCGGCTGCGTGATGATTGCCTGCAGCTGTAATGACATCAGCGCAGCGACCAGCAGCGCCGCAATCAGCACCAGTGATGCGATGGTCAGGTAGTCGGTGACGCGTTGCCAAAAGCGGTAATCGGCGCGAATGTAGGCGGTTCCGAGAATTTCATTGTTTTCGATGACACGCTTGAACGCGACGAGCTGGTCCCCTTCGACGTAGACGCCTTCTTTGCCCGGGAGCACGGGAAACTGGCGCGCGACGCCGCCGCGGCTGTACGTGGCGAAAACCGCGCCACGCGCGTTGTAAATCGCAGCGGCGTTGATGCGTTCACGGTGGTGCAGGACCCGAAGATTCTCGCGCGCCGCCCTGGGGTCGTCGAAGCTCAGCGCGGCGGAAGACGAACTCGCGAGCAGGTCTGTCTGTGTCTCGATGTCGCGCTTCACGGTATTACCGTAATTTCGCAGGTCGTAGACGACCATCGCGAGCACCGTGAACAGCAGCGCGGTCACCGTGGTCATCGTCATTACCGCCAGGAGTTTTTGGCGTATCGAAATCGAACGAAGTTGCACTAGCCGTCCTTCGAAACCCGTCGCGCGATTGCGAGCACGCGCGAGCTGATTTTGAGCTCCTGCGCCGCTGCGGCGTCGGGCGCGACGTCGAAACGCACGCGCTCGGCGTCAACGACGAGATCGATCATGCTGCCCTGCGCGACACCGTTCTCGATTTCGGTGATCACGAGGACCGGGGACCCTGCGACCGAGCCGACGAGGCTCGCGAACGCGCGGCGTGCGGCGCGGCCGACAAACAACACATGCGGCCGGCCGACGTCCTCAACACGCTCCACGCGGCGGACGACAACGGCGCGCCCGTTCATGGTCCGTGCTTCCGTCAGGGTCTTGAGGTGCGCGGCGACCTCGTCGGACCCGGCGATGGCAATCTCGAACGGGCTCGCGTCGTCTGGAAACGCTGCGGGTGGCCATTCAACGAAGCTGCCGAAGCGGTACACAAACGCGGCTTTGACCTCGTCTTCGCCCGCGGTCAACGGCTGACCACCGGCATCGCCGGGCGCCGCCATCAGCACGATGGCGGCGAGCAACGGCACGGATCGCGTCAGAAACGCCAAACGAGGGTCCCCGTCACGGTGGGCTCGACCTCATAGCCACCGAATTCGACGTGGTCGCCGCCGAGATTGTGCGCCGTCAGCGCGAGTTCCAGGCGGTCGCGCGGCATCCAACGTACGCTGAAATTGCCGGTGTCATAGCCCGGTGAGCCGGCGTTCGGCAGCGCATCGACGTGCCGCCAACCGGCATATACCGACACGTTGTTGCGAAGGTCGGCAAACACCCGCAGCGCGTATTGATTGCGCGGGCTGTTCCTGGCGACGTCCGGTCCGCCGGTATCGAATCCGGGACGATTCTCGAGATCGAGGTCGATGTGCGCATAGTGAAACTGCACGCGCCAGGCCGGCGTGGGGCTCCAGTTCGCGGCGAGTGTTCCGCCTTGCCCACTGCCCTGCATCCCGTTGGCGAGGGTCGCCGGGATGATCAAGTAAGGCGAGCCGGGCTGGTCGGTGACGACGATGGGGTCCGTCGCCGCCGTCACGATCAGGTTGTCGTATTCATGGCGGAACAGCGACGCATCGAGGGTCCAGCTCGCCCCGACACGAAATCGATAGCCGGCTTCGAATGCGGTGAGCTCCTCCGCTGCGATACTCCGGTCGCCTACGACTCGCACGTAAAACGGAAACGGCGCGTCCGGGACGGGAACCGGTGCGGTCACTGTGATGTCGGTTTCGAGACGGGCCGGCACACGGACCGCCTGTGAGACGGCGAACCAGGCCATCGATCGTTCGCTCTGGTGCCAGGCGAGACGGGCTTGTGGCTGCCACTCGAAGTCGGTGTAATCATTGCGCTCAAGCTTCGTCCCGACGGTCAGGAACACGGATTCGGGCCGCACCGTAATCGTGTTCTGGGCATACACGTTCAGAGTTAGCGCCGACCGGCTCGCAGGGTCGAACGCCGCGAACGAGGTATTGTCGATGTCGTCGCGCGTCAGCCGCGCGCCGGCGCCCCACTGGAACAGGTGTCGGCCGCGCGGCGTGAGCGCGCCCTGCACATCGAGGTCGAACGTGTCGCGGCGCTCCGCGAACGTACCCGGGATCTCGCGGCGCGTGTGGTCGTAAAACGCACGCACACGCAAGCTCGCGCCATCCCCTTGGTCTAGCGTCCAGCGGTACAGCAGGTTGTGCCCGCCGAGCTCGATCGATCCGGGCGACTCCCCCGGCATTTCGCCGAGCGCGAATTCGTCGTCGCGGAAGATGCCTTGCGTGCTGCCGCGGTACACGTCGCCTTGGAACGTATGACGTGACGCGTCGCTGGCGGCATCAATGCGGAACCCGCCCTGCCCGTGCTGGCGTGCGTCGCGCTCGAAATAGCGCACGTAGACGCGCGACGCGGCACCGTTGCCGAACGAATGGCCGTAACGGAGCGCCGCGACGTTCCACGGGTCGTCGCCCGAGAGCGAGACGAGTCCGCCGGTGGTCTCGGTGGCAGGACGCGTGATGATGTTGATCACGCCGTTGACGGCGTTCGCGCCCCACATCGTCCCACCGGGCCCGTTGATGACCTCGATCCGGTCGATGTCCTCGATCATCACGTTCTGGACGTCCCAGAACACGCCGGCGTACAACGGCGAGTACACGCTGCGCCCGTCGATGAGTACGAGCAGTTTGTTGGCGAGGTCGTTGTTGAACCCGCGGATGGAAATCGACCACGAATCATGCCCGTCGCGCGCGACCTCGACGCCGGGTGCGAGCCTGAGGGCATCGGGAATGCTGCGGACGCCGGCGCGACGGATGTCGGCCGCAGTGATTACGTGCACCGACGCCGGGGTATCGAACAGGGCCTCAAAGCGCTTGCTCGGCGTGACAACCTGGATCTGTGTCAACTGCTCGAGCGACAAGTCGCCGAGGTCGTCGACGACGGTACTCGCGGCGACGGCAGCCGCGACTGCAGCGCTCAGGATGGTGATACTCAAAGGGTCCACCTCAATACCAGCGATGCACTGCGCTCGACCTCGTGGCGCGTGGCCTCGGCCCCGAATTCGGCGTGCGAGCCGTCAAGCAGGTTGCGCCCGACCAGCGCGACCTCAAATGACCGGGTCGGTCGCCACGCGAGCCGCAAGTCGAGTTCGGTATAACCCGGTACGGGCTGGACCGTGAGCTCGTCGACGCCATAGACGTGGAAGTCGAGTTCGATATCGCTGCCAAGGTCGTGGCGACTGCGCACCATCCACTGATAATCCGGATCGTTATGCAGCGTTGGGTTGTCGACGCCGACCGTGTCCTCGACGGTGCCAGCGCGGAACCTGAGGTCCTTGCCGAGCGTCGTGAATCCGCCGCTGAGGCGCCAGCCGGGCGAAACTTGCCAGTTCGCCCAGCCTTCCAGACCCGTGCTCGTGCCCTCGATGTTGTTCACCAGCATGATCGGCAGCGGCAGCCCGGTGCCGCTGCGCAGTCGGTCCCAGTCGTGGTGGAAGGCCGTAAAGGAATAACTGAAACGCGCGGACGGCTGGCCACGGACACCGACGTCGAGTACATGCGCGACCTCGGACTGGAAGTCGGGTCCGCCGGCGACGATATACGGCGGGTTTTCAGGGAAGAAAATGTCGCGGTCATAACGCGCGGGCGCGCGCACCGCGCGTGAAACGGATGCCCACAGTGTATGCGCCGGCGAGAAGCGCCACGCGATGCGCGCGTTCGGCAAGAACTCGAATTGCGTATACGAGTTGTGTTCGACCTTCGCGCCGAGCGTGAGCTGCACGGCATCGCTGAGCTGGATCTCGTCCTGTACAAAAACGTCGCCCCACTGCAGCGTCCGCCGCGCGGGCTGGAACGAACTGAAAAAGCCCGGCGTCACATTGTCGCGCGCGCGGCGATAGCCAAGTCCCCAGACCAGGTGATGGTTGCCACGATGCAGGTCGTGCGCGAAGTCGAAATCGACGACGTCGACTTTCGGCTGGAAGATCACGAACTCCTCGCGCTCGAACCGGTCCCAATAGAGCTGGACGGTCGTCGCGGAATCCAGCGTCGCTTGGTGCTGCCACCGCCACAACAGATTGCTGCCGGCGACCGTGTGCCGTGGAATCGTGAACGGCCCGACGACGCCGCGGTCCGCCGACTCGCCACGGAACCAGTCCCCTTGCAGGGTGTAACGGTTCTTGCCCGTCTCCCAATCGGAACGGAAGCCGATTTGCGCCCGGCGCCACGCGTCGGTCAGCGATCCCGGCCCCGGGAAGCTCGCGTCCCATTCACGGAACTGCGCGTACGCGCGCGCCACCGCGCCCCCATAGCGGGCAGCTGCGCCCCGTTCGGCTGTGCCGGCGTCCGCGCGCAACAGCAGGCCGTCCGTGTCGGCCGTGTCCTTCGTGATGATGTTGATGACGCCGTTGACGGCATTCGCGCCCCAGAGCGTCGCGCCGGGCCCGCTGATGACTTCGATGCGTTCGATGTCTTCCATGAGCGTGTCCTGCATCTCCCAGAACACGCCCGAGTACACCGGCGTGTACACGGTGCGCCCGTCGATCAACACGAGTAGCTTGTTGCCGACTGCGTTGTTGAAGCCGCGGGCGGTAATCGCGTATTGGGCGTTACTCACGCGCGCGACTTGCAAATTCGGCGCGAGACGCAGCGCCTCAGGGAGGGACGTTGCGCCAGTCCGGCGAATCTCGTCGGCCGTGATGACGTAGACCGATGCGGCCGCGTTCGCGACGCTCGTCGGTCGCTTCGCGACCGAGGTCACCTGAATATTGGCGAGTTGTTCGAGGCTCAAGTCCCCGAGATCACCCAAGGCGGCCAATTGATGCGCCCCGGCGAACGGGGCGACGAGCGCGAGCAGGACCGCGGCGGCGAGGATTCTCATTCGCCAAGCCTAGCAAAAAAGAGGGCCGTGGGGACCACGGCCCGAGCGCAATGATCTGGGATATATTCAGCGTTCGGCGATGGTTTCCGTCGTGCCGATGGTCATCTTTTCGCGGTTCCGCTCCACCGTCGCCGCGCCGATGCCCTTCACGTAGCGGAGCTCATCCACGTCGGTGAACGGGCCGAACTTCTCGCGGTGGGCGACGATCGCGTCGGCCTTGCTCCGCCCGACGCCGTCGAGCACGCGAGCGAGTTCGGCGGCGTCAGCCGTATTGATGTCGACACGCTCGTCGACCGCGAGGACCGGCGCCGCGAAAATCAGGGCGAGGAACAACAGGATTGCTGAGAGCTTTGCCATTGACCACCTCCTTGTGGGTCTGGATACACCCCAAGGATAGCGCGCCGAAGCCCTTCCCAACCGCCGTTTTACCGGCGGGCTGTCCCTTCCGGCAGCGCGCTCGCGCTCGGGCTGTAGGGGATTTCGACATTCGGCCGGATGGTGCTCCAACGGCGGCAGCTGGGGCATTGCCAGAACAACGCATTCGCCGTCAGCCCGCATTCACCGCAGAGGAAGCGCGGGTGGTCCTCGAGCAGCACGCGGACCAGCTGGCGCGCCTCGTCCATTTCGAGCTCGGGATCGAGCGAGCGCTGCTCCACGAGCTTGTCCAAAAGCCGAGCGAGGCCCCGTCCGCGCGTTTCCAGGTAATGCGCGACAAACGCGAGGATTTCCCGGCTATGCAGTCCCGGTTGGTGGAACGCCGCAAACGCGACATACGGCACGGTCGCCGGCAGATTGGTGCGCAGGCGCTGCAGGTAGGCATCGAAGCGGTCCCCGTCGCCAAGGCGCCGATAGCACTGCGCAATCGCTGACAGCACTTCACCCGCGAAGGCCGGATCATTCTCGACGACCTGCTGGTAAGTCTTCAGTGCGCCCTTCGTGTCCCCATCGGCGTCGAGCAATTCGGCTTTGAGGATACCGGGCCTTGCGCTGCCGCCGTCAGACGCGAGCGCCTTCTGGACGAGCTGCAGGGCGCGCTTGCGCTGCCCGGTCTCTTCGGCACGCTCAGCGAGCTCGCACCAGTAGTGCGCAATGACGCGACGCTGCGAATGGCCGTCGACGAGTTCGAGCCGCTGGGCCGCCGCGGCAGCTTGGTCCCAGTCGTTCTGCTGCTCGTAGATGGCCATGAGGTGGCGCAGCGCCGACGCGACGTACAGACCGGTTTTGGAAATCTCGACGAACAGACTCTCGGCGCGATCGAACAGTCCAGCACGCATGTAGTCCTCGCCCAGTTCGTACAAGGCCTGTTCACGGTGCGGACGCGACAGGCTCGGACGCGCGATCAGGTTCTGATGGATGCGGATCGCGCGGTCGACCTCGCCGCGCCGGCGGAACAGGCTCGCGAGCGCAAAGTGGGTTTCGACCGTATCCGAATCGACCTCGACCATGCGCATGAAGACTTCAAGCGCCTTGTCGGGCTCCTCGTTCAACAGGAAGTTCAGGCCGCGGAAATAGTCGTCGCTCATGCCGGGGCGCGTCCCCGGCCCCGGGCGTCGCCGACTCTGCCACGCGCTGAGCAGCCAGCCGGCGCCGACCGCCGCGACCAGCACGAGCGTCAGCAGCAGGAGGTTATTGTCAGTGAGCATTCCTGATCGGGATGCTGCGCAGGTTGTTGATCTCCGTTTCCGCGAGCCGTGTGGCGCGACGCAACCTGCGGATTTCTCGCAGCTGGCGGACGATGACGCCGACGGTGCTGAGGATGCCCAGTAACCAGCCGATCAAGAGCGCGCAGAACAGCGCGAACGGCAGGCTGAGCTCGTAAGTGCGGACCCAAAGATGAACCGTCACGGTTCCCGAGTTGATGTAGGCGAAGCTGGCGCCGAGAACGACCACCAGCACCACGACGACGAACCCAATGATGCGGAGCATGGCTAACTCCCTGTCTTCAGTGCGGCCCCTTGCTGCGCGGCATCGTTGACCCGCTGGCGCAGGTCCTTGCCCGGTTTGAAGTGTGGCACGTACTTACCGGCGAGCGAGACTGCGTCGCCGGTTTTCGGGTTACGTCCAATCCGCGGCGGCCGATAGTGCAACGAGAAGCTGCCGAACCCGCGGATCTCGATCCGCTCTCCGCTCGACAGCGCCCCGCTCATCTGGTCCAGCAAGCTCTTCACGGCCAACTCGACGTCCTTGTCCTTGAGGTGGCTTTGCTTGCGGGCAAGCACAGCGATGAGTTCCGACTTGGTCATTGATCCTGCTTACCGATTTGGCCTTTGAGCAGGTCGCCGAGCGTGGCCGTGCCCGAGGTGCTGCCGCGGTACGCCTTCACCGCCTGCTGCTCCTCGTGCTCTTCCTTCGCGCGGACCGACAGGCTGACCAGACGGGTCTTGCGATCGACGCCGACGTAACGTGCCTCGATTTCCTGGCCAACGCTGAGCACCGTGCGCGCATCCTCGACACGCTCGCGCGCGAGGTCCTGCGCACGCAGGTAGCCTTCGATGCCGTCGCCCAGGTCGATGTTCGCGCCCTTCGCGTCGACTTCGGTCACGGTGCCCTTCAGCATCGCGCCCTTCGAGTGGATGCCGACGAACTCCGAGAACGGGTCCTGCTCCATCTGCTTGATGCCAAGCGAGATGCGCTCGCGCTGCGCGTCGACCGACAACACCGTCGCTTCGAGCTCGTCGCCCTTCTTATAGTTGCGGATCGCTTCCTCGCCGGGAATGTCCCAGGAGATGTCGGACAGATGGACGAGGCCGTCGATGCCGCCGTCGAGGCCGATGAAGATGCCGAAGTCGGTGATCGATTTGATCGTGCCGGACACCTTGTCGCCCTTGTTATGAATGACACCGAATTCATCCCACGGGTTCGGCTGGCACTGCTTCATGCCGAGTGAAATGCGGCGACGTTCTTCGTCGATCTCGAGCACCATGACTTCGACTTCCTGGCCGATGACAACGACCTTCGCCGGATTCACGTTCTTGTTGGTCCAGTCCATCTCGGACACGTGCACGAGTCCCTCGACGCCCGGTTCGACTTCGACGAAGCAGCCGTAGTCGGCGATGTTCGTGACCTTACCGAACAAGCGCGTGCTCTGCGGATACCGGCGCGCGAGATCTTCCCACGGGTCGTCGCCGAGCTGCTTGAGACCGAGCGAGACGCGGTTGCGCTCACGGTCGAACTTCAGCACCTTCACGTCGATTTCGTCGCCGACGTTCACGACTTCCGACGGGTGCTTGACGCGCTTCCATGCCATGTCGGTGATGTGCAGCAGACCGTCGATGCCGCCGAGGTCGACGAATGCGCCATACTCGGTCAGGTTCTTGACGACGCCCTTCACGACATTGCCTTCCTGCAAATTCTCGAGCAGTTCCTCGCGATCCGCGCTGAACTCAGATTCGACCACGGCGCGGCGCGAGACCACGACGTTGTTCCGCTTGCGGTCGAGCTTGATGACCTTGAATTCGAGATTCTTGCCCTCGAGATACGCGACGTCGCGTACCGGGCGGACGTCGACGAGCGAGCCCGGCAGGAACGCGCGGACCTCGTCGATGTCGACCGTGAAACCACCCTTGACCTTGCCGCTGATGATGCCCTCGACCACTTCGCCGGCTTCGAACGCCTTCTCGAGGCGGGTCCAGGAACGTGCGCGCTTCGCTTTCTCGCGCGACAGGCGGGTCTCGCCAAAGCCGTCTTCCATCGCATCGAGCGCGACCTCGATTTCGTCGCCGACGACGACCTCGAGCTCGCCATCGTCATCGTAGAACTGCTCGATGGGGATGACGCCCTCGGATTTCAGGCCGGCATGGACGATTACGACGTCCGATTTGATTTCAACCACCGTGCCCATCACGATTGAGCCGGGCTGCATGGTTTTGTGATTGAGGCTTTGCTCGAAGAGTTCTGCGAAACTTTCAGTCATTGGGTTATGGGTTCACTAACGTCAGTAGTTTAAGTTCGCGACTGAACCAGTTCGAGCACGCGCTGGACAACGCTTGCGACGTCCAGCGCCGTGGAATCGATCTCGATTGCATCCGCGGCCGGTCTCAACGGGGCGACCGCCCGAGCCGCGTCACGCGCGTCCCGCTTGGCGATGTCCCCGAAAAGGGTGGCAAGACTAACATCGAACCCTTTTTCTTTCAACTGCTTATAGCGTCTTTCCGCGCGCGCCTCCGCACCCGCAGTCAGAAACACCTTGAACGGCGCGTCGGGGAACACGACCGTACCCATGTCGCGACCATCCGCGACAAGGCCAGGCGGCTCGCGGAAGCTCCGTTGCAGAGTCAGCAGCGCGGCACGGACGGCGGGCAACGACGCGATGCGCGACGCCGCTTCGCCGGTCAATTCGGTGCGCACCGTTCGTGTCACGTCCTCGCCGCCGAGTCGGATGAGTTCCTCACCGTGCGAATCCTCTGCGAACCGGACCGGCAGTTGCGCTGCGAGCGCCGCGAGCGCCGGCTCGTCATCGAGGGCAACGCCGTCACGCGCCGCAGCGACGGCGGTGACACGATAAATGGCCCCGCTGTCGAGCAGATGCCAGCCCAGGGTCGCGGCGACACGGCGCGCGACCGTGCCCTTGCCCGAGCCACTGGGTCCGTCGATTGCGAGTACCGGAATCGTCATCCGCTCACCCTTCCTTTATGGCCAGCCCGGCCGCGTCGAGATCCGCGACGAAGGCGGGCCACGACGTCGCGATGGCCTGCCAGCGCCGGATTCGGACCGGAGCCCTGAGTCCCGCGATTGCAAACGCCATGGCGACGCGGTGGTCGCCCGCAGCGTCGATTTCGCCACCCGTCGGCCGCCCGCCCTGAAGCGTGAGGCCGCCCGGCCGCAACGCCACCCGCACGCCCATGGCCTCGAGGCCCGCACCCATCGTCGCCAGGCGGTCGCTCTCCTTGTACCGGAGCTCGGCAGCCCCGTCGACCGTGGTCGGGCCGTGTGCGAACGCAGCGACCGCGAGGAGGACCGGGAGCTCATCAATCAGGCCGGGTACCTCATCGGGTCCGATGGCGACGCCTCGCAGCGCTGCACCGCGGACGCAGAGGTCGCCGATGGGTTCTCCGTCCTGCGTACGGACCCGCGTCCAGGTGACCTCGGCGCCCATCCGCTCGAGCACGTCCGCAAAGCGCGTCCTCAGTGGGTTCGCGCAAAGGCCTTCCAAATGAACTTCGCTGCCCGGCACCAGTGCCGCGCCGGCTGCTACGAAGGCGGCAGACGACGGGTCGCCCGGCACCGTGACTTGGCGCGCCGGGACCCGCGACCAGTCGCAGCGCGTGACGCCGTCCCGAGTGTCGATGCCGTAAGCGGCGAGCATCCGCTCGGTATGGTCGCGCGCTGGCGCAGGCAGGCGCACCTGCGTTCGGCCGTCTGCATGCAGTCCGGCGAGAAGAACGCACGAGGCGACTTGTGCGCTCGCGGCCGGCGGCGCGTGCTCGATGGCGGTGAGTGCGCCGCCGTGCAGTGTCAGTGGTGCGGTGTCCCCGGACGCGGCGTCGATTCGGGCGCCCATTTGCCGCAGCGGCGCGAGGATGCGGGCCATCGGCCGCCTGCGCAGCGACTCGTCGCCGGTCAGCACAGCGCGCGTCCCTCGCCCGGCCAGCACGCCTGCGATCAATCGCAGCGCGGTGCCGGAATTGCCGAGATCGAGCGGCGCGGCCGGGTCGTCGAACGGGGCATTCGCACGGCCGTGGATACGGAGCTCGCCGGGCGCGACGCGCTCGATGGTCACGCCGAGTGCTTCCAGCGCACCGAGCAACGCGTGCGTGTCGGCGGCTTCCAAGAAACCGCTAACGTCTCCGATGCCGTTCGCGAGCGCAGCGAGGATCGCCGCGCGATGGGAAATGGATTTGTCGCCGGGCACGGCGACGGTGCCCGACAACTGCCCGCCGTCGACAATCAACACCGAGTGCGACGGCGTCGGGCATCGTTCGCTCAGCTCGTGGGAAGTCACAAACCGACTTCCATCTCGCCTCGCGAAATGCCCGCCGCCATGCTCTGGGAGGGTGGCTCGACCACTGTGGCCAGGCCAGTGCAGGTGGGAGCGACGCTCTCGGCGTCGCGAATCATCATGCCAAGACCTTTTTCATCGCCGCCAGCAGCCGATCGTTCTCCCTCGGCAGGCCGACCGACACGCGCACGTGCTGTGGCAGGCCATAGCCGTCGAGCGGCCGCACGATCACACCTTCGGCGAGCAGCGCCTTGAAGACCTCACGCGCCGGACGGCCCACTTCGACGGACACAAAATTACAGACCGACGGAATCGTCGCGAGCCCGAGTTCACGCAAACCCTCGTCGACGCGCACGCGCTCGGCGCGATTCAACACGACGGTCTTGTGCACGTGGTCGGTGTCCTCGATCGCAGCGACGGCGGCGACCTGCGCGAGCGCATTCGGATTGAACGAGAGGCGAACGCGGTTCAGCAGGTCGGTGACGACCGGCGATGCGAGCGCGTAACCAACGCGCAAACCTGCGAGCCCGTGCGCTTTCGAGAACGTGCGCATCACGACGAGGTTCGGGTGTTCGTCGAGCAGCGCACGGCTGTCCGGGTAACCCGGTTCATTGACGTATTCGAAGTACGCCTCGTCGATGACCACGAGCGTATCGGCGGGTACCGTCGCCAGCAGATCGTCGAGCGATCGTGCGTCGAACCACGTGCCCGTTGGATTGTTCGGATTCGCGAGGAACACCACCCGCGTGTCGGCATCGACGAGCGACGCGATTGTCTTCAGGTCGTGGCAGTAATCGGCGGCCTCCGCGACACGGAGCTCCGCGCCGGCGGCTTGGGTGACGATTGCATAGACCGCAAAACCGTACTGCGACATCACCGCGTTGCGTCCCGGTGCGAGAAATGCGCGCGCGATGAGTTCGATGATGTGATCCGAACCGCTGCCGAGCGTGATGCACGCTGTGTCGATTGCATGGTGTTCTGCAAGCGCGTGCTTCAGCTCGAAGCCGTTGCCATCCGGATAAAGCGACACATCCGACAACGCATCCCGTACCGCCGCGAGCGCACGCGGGCTCGCGCCAAGCGGGTTCTCATTGGAGGCCAGCTTGACGATGTCGTCGAGGCCGAGTTCGCGCTTCAGTTCTGCGATCGGCTTTCCGGGTTCGTAGGGTTGGAGCTTCTGCACGCCGGGCAGCGCGCGTTCAAACAGCGGGTCGGTCATGAGCTATCTCCCGGTCCGATCACTCGCGCACTCAATACGCCATTGATTGTGTGGATAGCGGCGAGCGTTTGCGCATCGACCTCGCTGTCGAGGTCGACCACGGTCCACGCGACGTCGCCGCGCGAGCGATTCAGCATGTCGATGATGTTGAGGCCGCTGCTGCCGAGCGTCGCTGTAATCTGACCGACCATGTTCGGTACGTTCGCATTCGCGATCGCGATACGCCAGCCGTCCGTCACTGCGGCGAGGTCAGCGTCGGGAAAATTCACCGAATGCCTGAGTACCCCATGCTCGAGGAACTCTCGCACGGTATCCGCGACCTGGACCGCGCAGTTCTCCTCGGCTTCTAGCGTCGACGCACCGAGATGCGGGAACGCGATGATCCCGGCGTGGCCGGAGAACCGTGCGTCGGGAAAATCGGTCACGTACGCGTGCACGCGTCCCGAGGCGAGCGCGTCGAGCACCGCTTCGGTGTTGACGATGCCACCGCGGGCCATGTTCAGCACGACCGCCCCACGACGCAGGTACGCAAGGCGAGGCGCGTCGAGCAGGTCGCGCGTCTGGTCGGTCAACGGCACATGGACGCTGACGAAGTCGCAACGCCCGAGCAGTTCCTCAAGGCTGCGAGCTTGCTCGACGGATGCGGACAGTTGCCATGCACGCTGGACCGTGAGCTTTGGGTCGAAGCCAATCACGCGCATACCGAGCGCGTGCGCGGCGTTGCAGACTTCGACGCCGATTGCGCCAAGCCCGATCACGCCGAGCGTGCGGCCCGGTAGCTCGAAACCGGCGAACCGCTTTTTTGCCGATTCGATGTCGGCGTCCGCCGTTCGCGCGAAATCCCAGGCCGCCGTGAGATTGCGCGCAGCGATCAAGATGCCCGCGACGACGAGTTCCTTGACGGCGTTCGCGTTCGCACCCGGTGCGTTGAATACCGGGATGCCGCGCGCCGTCAGCGCGGCGACAGGGATGTTGTTGGTACCGGATCCCGCGCGGCCCACGGCCTTCAGCGATGCCGGTAACTCGAAGCCGTGCAGATCGGCCGAGCGAACCAGTATCGCGTCCGGTTCCGCAGCATCGGGGCCGACGTCATAGCGCTCTTCCGGGAAGCGCGCGAGGCCGGCTACTGCGATGTTGTTGAAGGTCTGGATCGAGAACATGGAATCAGTGCGAGCGGCTGTAGGAGCGGCGCCTTTGCGCCGCGAATGAGCGAGTGTCACGCACGGCGTTCGAACTCCCGCATGAACTCGACAAGCGCGGTGACACCGGCCTCTGGCATCGCGTTGTAGAGGCTCGCGCGCATGCCGCCGGTCGCACGGTGGCCCGCGAGGTTCAGTAGACCCGCGGCAGTGGATTCCTCGACGAACCGCGCGTCGAGCTCTGGGTCGGCGAGAAAGAACGGCACGTTCATCAGCGAGCGGCTCTCGCGTGCGACCGGGTTCGAATACAGCGTCGAACCGTCGATGGCGTCATACAAGTGAGCCGCCTTGCGTTGGCTTCGCTCGGCCATCGTCTGGACGCCGCCCTCCTGCTTCAACCAGTCGAGCGTAAGGCCCGCGAAGTACCACGCGAGCGTCGGCGGTGTGTTGTACATCGATCCGGATTTTTCGTGCACGGCATAATCGAGCATCGACGGCGTGGTCGGCGATGCCCCGCCGAGCAAATTGCGGCGAATCACGGCAATCGCAACGCCTGCCGGCCCGAGGTTCTTCTGTGCGCCGGCATAGATCAGTGCGAATCGGGATACGTCGACTTCCCGTGACAGGATGTCCGATGACATGTCACACACGAGGGGCACGCCATGCGTGTCCGGCACCTCGTGGAACTGCACGCCATGAATCGTCTCGTTGCTCGTGTAATGCACGAATGCCGCTTCGGGTGCGAGTCGCCACTCGGCCGGCGCGGGCAGACCTCGGTAGCCGTCCGCTTTCGTGTCCACGGCGAGGTTCACTTCGCAGAGACGCTGTGCCTCCGCAACCGCTTTTTCCGACCAGAGCCCCGTGCGGAAATAATCGGCGCCAGATTTGTCGCGCAGGAGATTCAATGGCGCCATCGCGAACTGCAGCGTCGCCCCGCCCTGCAGGAACAACACCGCATAGTCGTCGGGCACCGTCATCAGCGCGCGCAGGTCGGCCTCCGCCTGCTCTGCGATCCCGATGAATTCGGCGCTGCGGTGGGACATCTCCATCACGGAAAGGCCCGTGCCGCGCCAATTCGGTAGCTCCGCCTGTGCCCGTTCGATGACGGGGTCAGCCAGCGCTGACGGGCCCGCGCTGAAATTCCATGCGCGATTCGCGAAGCGCCGATCAGCCATCGGCCTCGACATCCGTTTCCTCTTCGGCCTCGATGCGCTCGATACCGGTCAGGTGCTCGTCGTCGGCGAGCCGGATCAGCCGCACGCCCTGCGTGTTGCGGCCGATGACCGAGATTTGGTCGACCGGCGTACGGACGAGCGTGCCTGCGTTGCTGATCAACATCACCTGGTGGTCGTCGTTGACTTCAATCGCACCGACGACCTTGCCGTTGCGCTCGGTGGTCTGGATTGAAATGACGCCCTGGCCGCCGCGACCCTTCACCGGATAGTCGGCTGCGGCGGTGCGTTTGCCGTAGCCGCGTTGCGTGACCGTCAGCACTGCGCCGCTACCGATGATGATCAGCGACACGACTTCTTCGCCGGGCACGAGCCGAATGCCGCGTACGCCGGCCGCCGTCCGCCCCATCGGACGGATCGCCCGCTCGTTGAAGCGGATCGCCTTGCCATTGCTCGCGAACAACATCACGTCGCTGTCCCCGGTGGTGAGCGCGACATCCACGAGGTAGTCATCTTCGCGCAGGTTCACGGCGATGAGGCCGGTGCTGCGCGGATTCGAATAACTCGCGAGCGGGGTTTTCTTGACGGTGCCCTTGCTGGTCGCAAACAACAGATAGGTATCTTCGGGATACTCGCGCACCGCGAGCACCGCGTTGATGCGTTCGCCCTCTTCGAGCGGCAGCAGGTTCACGATCGGTCGGCCGCGCGAACCCCGACCCGCGGGTGGTACTTGGTACACCTTCAGCCAGTAGCACTTGCCGCGACTCGAGAAGCACAACAAGGTGTCGTGCGTACTCGCGATGAACAGCTTGTCGACGAAATCCTCGTCCTTTGTGGTCGTCGCGGACTTGCCGCGCCCACCGCGCCGCTGTGCGCGGTACGCGTCGAGTGGCTGTCGTTTCGCGTAACCCGCATGCGACAGTGTAACGACGACATCTTCCTCGGTAATGAGGTCTTCCAGCGTGAGGTCAAGGTGGTCGGTGACGATCTCCGTGCGGCGCGCGTCCGCGTACTGGTCGCGCATCTCGACGAGCTCTTCGCGAATGACGCGCATGAGCAAGTCCGGGTCAGCGAGGATCGCGCGATATTCGCCGATCTTGTCGAGCAGGCCGCGGTATTCGTCGCGGATCTTGTCCTGCTCGAGACCGGTCAGGCGGTGGAGTCGCAGTTCGAGAATCGCCTGCGCCTGTTCGGCGGACATCTTGTACTTGCCGTCGACGACGCCGAACTCGGGAGCGAGGCCATCCGGGCGTGATGCGTCCGCGCCGGCGCGCTCGATCATTTCCATCACAAGACCCGGCTCCCACACGGCAGCCATCAGGCCTTCCTTCGCCTCCGCGGGACCGCTGGATGCCTTGATCAACGCAATGACGGGGTCGATGTTCGCGAGCGCGACTGCGAGGCCTTCCAAGATATGTGCGCGCTCGCGCGCCTTGCGCAGGTCGAAAATGGTCCGACGGGTAACTACCTCGCGGCGGTGGCGTACGAACGCCTCGAGGATTTCTTTCAAGTTCAGCAGGCGTGGCTGGCCGTCGACCAACGCGACCATGTTGATGCCGAACACGCTCTGCATCTGCGTCTGCTGGTACAGGTTGTTGAGGACCACGTCCGGCATTTCGCCGCGGCGCAGTTCAATCACCATGCGCATGCCATCCTTGTCGGACTCGTCGCGCAGCTCGGTGATGCCCTCGATTTTCTTTTCCTTGACGAGCTCAGCGATTTTCTCGAGCAGGCGCGCCTTGTTCACCTGATACGGCAACTCGGTGACGATGATCGACTGCTTGGCGCCCTCCTCCCCCTCGATATGGCTGCGGGCACGCACATAAATGCGGCCGCGACCGGTCAGATAGGCCTCCTGGATACCGCGCGCGCCGTTGATGATGCCGGCGGTCGGGAAATCCGGGCCCGGCAGGTGCTGCATCAGCGCGACGAGTTCGAGGCTCGGGTCATCGATCAGCGCAACGCACGCGTCGATGACTTCCTTGAGGTTATGCGGGGGGATGTTCGTCGCCATGCCGACGGCGATGCCCGACGAGCCGTTCACGAGCAGGTTCGGGATACGCGTCGGGAATACCGCGGGCTCCGTCTCCGATTCATCGTAGTTCGGGATGAAATCGACGGTCTCCTTGTCGAGATCCGCGAGCAGCTCGTGCGCGATTTTCGCCATGCGCACTTCGGTGTAGCGCATCGCGGCAGCCGAGTCGCCGTCGACGGAGCCGAAGTTGCCCTGGCCATCAACAAGCATGTAGCGCATCGAAAACGGCTGTGCGAGACGCACGATGGTGTCGTAGACGGCGGAGTCGCCGTGCGGGTGGTATTTACCGATTACGTCACCGACCACACGCGCCGATTTCTTGTACGGCTTGTTGTAATCGTTGCCGAGGACTCGCATCGCGTAGAGCGCGCGGCGGTGCACGGGTTTGAGGCCATCTCGCACATCGGGAAGCGCACGACCGACGATTACGCTCATCGCATAATCGAGGTAGGACCGCTTCATTTCGTCTTCGAGATTGACCTGGAAAATTTCGCGGGCGATATCGGCCATCAGGCGAGTAATTCCTTATGTCAGGACCGGTGAATCTTACCATACGCGGGTGTTTTTCCGCTATGATTCAATGCGCATGCAGACTGCCGAAACGCTGTACGAAGCGCGTTGGATTATTCCGGTCGAACCGGCCGGTATCGTTCTTGACGAGCACACCCTGGTGGTCGCCGCGGACCGCATCGTCGCGCTGTTGTCACGGGCTGACGCACGGGCGCGATATCCCGCTGCCGAGCGCGTGGATCTCGACCATCACGCGCTGTTGCCGGGCTTCGTGAATGCACACACGCACGCTGCGATGACGCTGCTTCGCGGCTGCGGCGCCGGCCTCCCACTGCACGATTGGCTTCGTCGTGCGATTTGGCCTGTTGAGCAGGCGCTCGTCGGGCCCGAATTTGTCCGCGACGGTTCCCGGCTCGCGATCGCCGAAATGATTCGCGGCGGCACGACCTGTTTCGCTGACCAATATTTCTTTCCGCAGGAGACCGCACTCGTATGCGCCGATGCCGGCATGCGCGCCGCGCTCGGTATCGCCGTGATCGACGTGCCGACCGCATACGCCGCGAACGCCGACGAATATCTGCAACGCGGCCTTGAGCTGCACGATGAATGGCGAGGCCATGCATTGGTCAGGACGATGTTCGCGCCCCACGCGCCCTATACGGTCGGCGACGCGACCCTCGCGCGCATCCGCAGCTACGCCGACGAACTCGACCTGCCGATCCACATGCATCTGCACGAGACCGCGACTGAAGTCGCGGATGCGCTCACCGCGACCGGGGAGCGCCCGCTCGCGCGCCTCGCCCGGCTTGGCCTTCTATCGTCGGGGTTTTCGGCAGTGCATATGACGCAGCTCGACGACGCTGATCTCGACGCATTACTGCGTACCGGTGCCGGCGTGGTGCACTGCCCGCAGTCGAACCTGAAACTCGCGAGCGGTTTCTGCCCGGTCGCACGCCTGCTCGACGCCGGCGTACCGGTCGCGCTCGGCACCGATGGCGCCGCGTGTAACGACGGCCTCGACATGCTCACGGAAACGAAGGTCGCGGCGCTGCTCGCAAAGGGCGTCGCCGCGGATGCGGCCGCGCTACCCGCCCACGCAGCCCTGCACCTGGCGACCCTCGCCGGCGCCCACGCCCTCGGCCTCGCCCAGCAGACCGGCTCGCTCGTCGCCGGGAAATCGGCCGATTTCATTGCAATCAATCTCGACGACTTCGCGACCACGCCAGTGCACGATGCCGCGGCGGCGATCGTGTACGCGGCGACGCGCAGTCAGGTCACCGACTCGTGGATCACGGGGCGGCCCCTGATGCGCGCTGGCGTGTTACTCACCGTCGATGAGGCAGCCGGACGAGAGCGCGCCGCACGCTGGGTGCCGCGCATCGCCGCAGTCCGCCGTGGGACTGCAGCGTGACGAACGTCGACGCCCGGGAAGTCAGCCGCTTCGGCGATCTCGCCGCGCGCTGGTGGGACGCCGACGGCGACCTGAAAACCCTGCACGACATCAACCCGGTGCGCACGGAGTTCGTCGCGGCGCGCTGGCCATTGGATGGCGCGTGCGTGCTGGACGTCGGCTGTGGCGGCGGCCTGTTGTCCGAGGCGCTCGCCGCGCGCGGCGCGGTCGTTACGGGCATCGACGCGAGCGAGCGCGCCGTCGAGATCGCGAAACTTCATCTTTATGAATCGGGGCAGCGGGTCGATTACCACTGCGAGACCGCCGAGGCCCATGCGATCGCCAACGCGGGTCGATACGATCTTGTGACCTGTATGGAACTGCTCGAGCACGTGCCCGAGCCGTCATCGGTGATCGCTGCCTGTGCGGCGTTGCTCCGGCCGGGCGGCGCCGCCTGTTTCTCGACGCTGAACCGTACCCCCGCGTCGTTCGCGCTCGCAATCGTCGGCGCAGAATACGTGTTGGACCTCGTGCCACGCGGCACCCATGAGTGGTCGCGCTTCATCCGACCGTCCGAGCTCGATGCGATGGTGCGCGATGCGGGCCTGCACACGATGGAGTTCGCGGGACTCCACTACGAGCCGTTCTCGCGCACTGCGCGCGTCGGCGGCGGCATCGCGGTCAATTACATGGCATGGTGTAGCCGATGATCACGACCGTCCTCTTCGATCTCGATGGCACGCTGCTCGACACGGGTCCGGACATTGCGCACGCACTGAACCTTCTGCGCGGCGAGCACGGGCTCGAACCCTATCCGTACCCGCCCATCCGGGCTTGCGTGTCGCACGGTGCGACCGCGGTGTTGAAATGCGGGTTTCCGCCATGCGACAGCCCCGCGCGCTTTGACGCTCTGCGCGCACGCTTCCTGGAGCTGTACG
Source organism: Gammaproteobacteria bacterium (assembly GCA_040882865.1). Lineage (GTDB taxonomy): Bacteria > Pseudomonadota > Gammaproteobacteria > Natronospirales > JAIVGZ01 > JAIVGZ01. The sequence continues at coordinate 108,234 of JBBEAN010000008.1, read as the reverse complement.
CCGAGAATATCGCCATCCATACGGCGCCGTTTGCAGGCGTCGAAGACGTGCTGGCGACGCTCGACGCCCGCGGAATCCGCTGGGGCATCGTCACGAACAAGCCCGCGTGGCTCACGGACCCACTGGTCGAGCGCATTGGCTACGCATCCCGTGCCGCGTGCGTCGTCTCGGGCGACACGACGCCGTATTCGAAGCCGCATCCGGCGCCCGTGCTGCACGGGTGTGAAGCGCTCGGCGCGCGGCCTGCGGACGCGCTGTACGTCGGCGATGCCGAGCGCGACGTGCAGGCCGGCCGCGCCGCGGGCCTCCTGACAGCCGTCGCGCTCTTCGGCTACGTGACGCCAGACGATGATCCGGTCGCGTGGGGTGCCGACGCGCTACTGGACGCACCGGCCGACCTGATCACCCTGCTCGACCGTCGCGCACACGGTGCGGAGCGGCGCGCGTGAATGCCTGGCACCTGATTGCGTTCTTGATCGGAGCAGCCGTCGGCGGCACGATCGCGTTCCTGGTCCAGCAGCGCCAGGTGAAGAGCGAGCGGGATGCGAAAGAGTTGTTGCGCGAAAGCTTCAGGTCGCTCGCAGCCGAGAGCCTCAACAGCAACAACGAGCAATTCCTGAAGCTCGCGGAGGAGAATCTCAAGAAATTCCAGTCCGAAGCCCGCAGCGAACTGGAACTGAAAGAGAAGTCAATCGAGTCGCTGGTCAAGCCCATCAATGAGGCGCTGAAGAAGACGGCCGAGCAGATCGAAGCGCTCGACCGCGAGCGGCGGCAGACGCACGGCTCCATCAGCCAGTACCTGCGGTCGATGCAGGAAACGCAGGTGCAGCTGCAGGGCGAGACGCGCAACCTCGTGAACGCGCTGCGCAAACCCGAAGTCCGCGGCCGCTACGGCGAAATGTCGCTGAAGCGGCTCGCGGAGCTCGCCGGTATGGTCGAGCACTGTGATTTCACGGAGCAGTCGACGACCGCAGAGGGCCTGCGCCCGGACATGATCGTGAAGATGCCGGATGATCGGGAACTCGTCATCGACGCAAAAACGCCGATCAACGCATACCTCGACGCACTGGAGGCACCCGACGACGTGACGCGCGATGCGTGCCTCGCCCGGCACGTGACCCACATCCGCGACCAGGTGCGCAAACTCGCCGCGAAGTCGTATTGGGGTCAATTCGAGCGCAGCCCCGATTTCGTGGTGATGTTCCTGCCGGGCGAGCAGTTTCTCGAACCCGCGCTCAAGCTTGCGCCGGACCTCCATGAAGAAGCGCTGCGCCAGAAAGTCGTCATTGCAACACCGACGAGCCTCGTCGCCCTGCTGAAGGTCGTCGCGTACGGCTGGCGCCAGCAGCGGCTCGCCGAAAACGCCGAGGAGATTCGGACGCTCGGCGAGGACCTGCACAAACGGCTCGCCGTATTCGCAGACCACCTGGACCAGCTCGGGCGCTCGCTCGGCAAGAGCGTCGACCATTACAACAAGGCGGTCGGCTCGTTTGAGCGCCAGGTGATTCCGGGCGCGCGGCGCTTCCCGGAAATGGGTGTGCGCTCGGGCAAGGACTTGGCGCAACTCGACCCACTCGAGAAACTACCGCGCACGGTACAGACCATCGTCAACGACGACGATGCGCCCGACTGAGATAGACGCGGCCTACGCGCACTGCGCGCGTCTCGTCCGCGCGCACTACGAGAACTTCCCCGTCGCGTCACGCTTACTGCCCACGCGTCTGCGCGCGCCAATCTCCGTGATTTACGCATTTGCTCGCGGCGCCGATGACTTCGCGGACGAAGGCGATGCACCGCCCGCGGAGCGCCTCGCTCAACTCGATGATTGGGGCCGGATGCTCGACGCGGCCGCTGCCGGCAATCCGCCTGAGAACCCGGTCTTCATAGCGCTCGCGGACGTATTGGCCCGACACGCGCTGCCGGTGCGGCTGTTGCACGACCTCATCGATGCGTTCCGCATGGATGTGCGCCAGGCGCGTTGGCCGACGTACGACGCGCTGATGCATTACTGCCGCCACTCCGCGGACCCCGTCGGCCGCCTTCTCCTGCATCTCGACGGCAGTGCAACGCCCGACAACCTCCGCGATTCGGACAAGATTTGCACTGCGCTCCAATTGATCAACCACTGGCAGGACCTCGGCCAGGACGCCGAGGAGAATGACCGCGTGTACGTGCCCGAAGACGAGATGGCGCGCTACGGCGTCACGGTCGCGCAGCTGCGGGCGCGCCAAGTGGACGACGGCCTGCGTGCGCTGATGACGTTCCAGCGGACGCGGGCCCGCGCGATGCTCGCCGCCGGCGCGCCGCTCGCGCGGCGCCTGCGCGGCCGCATGGCGCTTGAAATCGGCCTCGTCGTGCAGGGCGGGACTCGAATCCTCGACAAGCTCGACGCGCGCGCAGACGATCCGTTCGTGCGCCCGCGGCTCGACGCGCGCGATTGGGCCACGCTCGCGTGGCGTACACTTCGCGGTTGACATGAACCCGATCGACTATTGCCGCGAGAAAGTCTCGAGTAGCGGCTCGAGCTTCTTTTTTGCGTTCCAGTTCCTGCCGACGCGCGAACGCGACGGTATCACCGCGCTGTATGCGTTCTGCCGTGAAGTCGACGACGTCGTGGATCAGGTGCGTGAACCCGATGTCGCGCGGTTGAAGCTGGAGTGGTGGCGCGGCGAGGTCGCTCGGCTGTTCGAAGGCGCCCCGCAGCATCCCGTGACGCGAGCCTTGGCAGAGGTACGCACGTACGCACGCCTCGAAAAGCGCTGGTTCGACGAAATCATCGACGGCATGGCGATGGACCTCGATCACGACGGTTACGAAACCTTCGATGACTTGCTGTTGTATTGCTGGCGTGCAGCGGGTGTCGTCGGCCTGCTGTCCGCTACGATTTTCGGCTACGACGATCCCGACACCGAGGAATACGCACAACATTTAGGGACCGCATTCCAGCTCACCAACATCATCCGCGACGTCGCCGAGGATGCCGCCCGCGGTCGCGTGTACCTCGCACGCGAGGATTTGCGCCGGCACGGTGTCGGCGCAGACGACCTCACCGCCAGCGAAACATCGCCCGCGCTCGCCGCAGCGCTCGCTGAGTACGGCGTACGCGCGCGGGATTACTACGACCGCGCGTTCGCCGCGCTGCCCGCGGTAGACCGCTACCGGCAGCGCAGTGGCGTGATGATGGCGACGATTTACTCGCGATTGCTCGCGCGCATCGACCGGCGCGGTTACCGCGTGCTAGAAAGACGCGTAACACTGAATCCGCTGCACAAGCTGTGGCTCGCATGGTGGACGGCGAGCCGCGAGGAACGCCGGCACCGCCGCGCGGGCGGCGCATGAGTTCCGAGCCCGTCGCCGTCGTCGGCGCAGGCTGGGCCGGTCTCGCTGCTGCGGTCGCGCTGACGGAACGCGGGCGGGCGGTCGTCGTGTTCGACGCCGCGCCACAACCCGGCGGCCGCGCGCGGACCGCGCCGGCGCTCGGGCTCGAGGTCGACAACGGCCAGCACATCGCCATCGGCGCGTACTCCGCTGTCCTCGGCCTAGCCGCAACGCTCGGCATCCCGGCCGACCGCGTATTCAAACGCCTGCCGCTCGCGTTCGAGCAGCGGGACGCGCGCGGCGTACGGCTGTCGCTACGCGCCCCCGCGGGTTCCGGCCGTTTCGGCATGGCGCACGCATTCGTCGGTGCGCAAGGCCTTACTGCCGGCGACAAGTTCTCGATCCTTCGCGGCTGGCAGCGCCTGGTGCGCCCCCCGGCGACCGACGTCAGCGTCCGCGACCATCTCTTGGCCGCGGGCCAACCCCAGCGCGCGATCGACCTGTTGTGGGTGCCGCTGTGCCTCGCGACGCTGAACACGCCACCCGACATCGCGTCCGCACAGCTGTTCGTGCGTGTGTTGCGCGAATCGCTCGCATCGAGCGCACCCGGCGCGAGCGACCTATTGCTCCCCGCGTGTGATCTCGGCCGCGCGCTGCCGCGCCCGGCCGTCGAGTGGCTCGAGTCGAGGGGTGTGGAGGTACGGCTGGGCGAACGTGTCGCGGCGCTGGTCGCTGATGATCGCGTCCACGCCGTCACGACTGCGCAAGGTGAACTCGCCGTCTCTGCGGTCGTGTCCGCCGTCCCACCCGACGCGTGCCTGCGCCTCGTCGAACCGCTGTCGAAACTCGCGGCGCTCGCCGAGGACCTACGTGCGTTCGACACACAACCGATTTGCACCGTGTACCTACGCTACCCTGAGGACACCGAACTCGATCGGCCGCTACTCGGTCTTGCGGGAACCACCACGCAGTGGCTCGTCGACCGGCGCACCTGCGACCAGGCCGGTATCATTGCCGCGGTCATCAGCGCGGACGGTCCGCACATGGCGCTCGACAATGACGCACTGATCGAGACGGTAATGGACGAGATCGGGCGCTGTGTGCCGACGTTGCCGGCGCCGAGCGAAGCGCGTGTGATCCGTGAGAAACGCGCGACGTTCGCCGCCACCGTCGGCATCGAACAGCGGCGCCCGTCTGCCCGCACTGCGCTGCCCGGATTGGTGCTCGCCGGTGACTGGACCGCAACCGGTCTGCCGGCGACGCTCGAGGGCGCGGTCCGCAGTGGCAATGCAGCAGCGAGGGAACTATGAAAAGAATACCCGCCGATTACCGACCCGACGGGAGCACGCTTGCCGGCCGCGTAATCCTGATCACCGGCGCGAGCGATGGTATGGGCCGGGCAACTGCAGAACTCGCGGCGCAGTGTGGTGCGACGCTGGTGTTGTTGGGGCGGAGTGAGAAAAAGCTGACCGCCGTCGCCGACGCAATCGCCAGTTGTAGGAGCGGCACCTTTGTGCCGCGATCAGACAGCGCCGCGGTGGTCGAACCCCGGCTCCATTGTATGGACTTCGAGGCGGCGACCTGGGAGGACTATCTCGCGCTCGCACACGCCCTTGCCGACGAGTTCGGCCGGCTCGACGGGCTCGTGCACATGGCCGGCATGCTCGGCGAACGCAGCCCCCTGCTCCACTACGACGCCGCGACCTGGCAGCGCGTCCTGACCGTGAACCTGACCGCGCCGTTCCTGCTGACGCGCGCCTGCCTCGGCCTGCTCGGGCAATCGCAGGACGCGAGTGTGGTGTTCACGAGCAGCGGCGTCGGCCGCAAAGGTCGCGCGCACTGGGGCGCGTACGCGGTCTCGAAGTTCGGCCTCGAAGGTCTGTCGCAGGTGCTCGCGGAGGAAACGAAGGCCAACACACATATCCGTGTGAATGCGCTCAACCCCGGCGGCGTGCGCACCGCGATGCGCCTGCAGGCGTACCCCGCCGAGGACCGCAATCGATTGCCGACGCCGGAACAGATCGCCCCCGCGTTCATCTGGCTGCTCGGCCCCGACAGCGGCGCCGTCACCGGCCAATCCTTCGACGCCCAATAAGAATCGCGACACCGACAGTGTCGCTCCCACCTGGCTTCGACCAACGCCTCGCAGGAACAGGTGGGAGCGGTGCTCCGCACCGCGATTCAAAAAAAACCGGCGGGGTTGCCCCCGCCGGTTTGAGTACCCAGCAACCCGTTTGGCTTACGGGCGCGCGATCGTAATCACCGGCGACGTCCAGCTCTCGGTCTGTGATGGATTCCCGAGCGCTTTTTGCGCCGTAATCGTGACTTGGTATTGCCCGTTCGGCACCACAAACACCTTCTTGCCGCTCGGATTGAAGACCAATCCGTCCCATGAAACCGCGTAGAACGAATCGGCCAACGCAGCCGGATTATCACCGCCGTTACGCCGCATGTAGTCGACGTCGAGGATGGAATGCCAGTTCCTGCTGTTGTTGCCGACCGCTCGAACGGTCATCTTGAGGTTTCGCGACTGGTGTGCGAGGTGGAACAGGAAGAACGGGATGTCGTTACCGACCATCGTGTAGACCTGCCCCGCCGGCCGGTTCTGGTAACTCGTGCCGACCAGCTGCGCAAGCCACGGGAACGCGAAGTTGCTCGCGGGCTGCAGAACCTCGAGCGTCTGATAGTCGCCCTTGAAGCCCGCGTACGGCACGCGGATCACATCGCCGCCGTTATCCGGCGTGAACACGACGTACCCGCCGTAGAGCCCCTTGTCCGGCAGCCCCTCCGGCTCGACGACTTCGACCTGCACCGAGGTCGTGCCGCCCGCGGCGACCGTCACGCTCGACGCTGCGTCGAGTGTCGCGAGGCTCGCGTAGAACCCGAATTGGAACGGGCCGAACCGGCCGGTGACACTATGAGCCAGCGGCGACGTCGCGAGCGCAGGCTCGTGGTGCACGGCGTAGGTGACCGCCTCCGTGCCCGAGTTCGACACGTCAAGCTTCATCTTGTGGCGACCCGACGCAACGCTCTCGCCGAGCGGCAGACGCGCAGGCGACACCCGCGACGTGGCGCCGATCGCGCGGTCGATGCGCACGTGGCCGGCACCCTGTCGGTGCACATTGTCCAGGAAGCCAAGGCCGGGATTGCCCCACCAGAGCACAGGCTGCGCCGTGTTCTGCAGACGAGTCAGCACGTCTGCCGGCGCGAGGCCCGGCTCAGACTGCAACAGCTGCGCGACGTTGCCCGCAACGTGTGGCGATGACATCGAAGTGCCGCCGAGTACTGCGTAACCGCTGCCGAAACCGAGGGGGTACGTCGAACGGATTGCGCCGCCGGGCCCCGTGACGTCTGGCTTCATCGACAGATCCGGCGCGAGGCCATACGAGCTGAATGACGAAGTCGTGCCACCGCCGGCTGCCGGCTGCGAAATGAAGCCTTCCTGCCAGGTGATCGTGACCGACCCGGCCGCGAGCTGGCCATCGAGATACAGGCCAGCACCCTGCGTGATTGAAACCACCGGTATCGTGATGGCCGGGGTGCCCGCAACGGTGATCGACTGCAGGCCTGTCGTGTTGTTGTAGATGACTGCGCCGATTGCGCCGGCGTTCTCGGCGTTCAGCGACTTGATATGGAACGAACACGTGCCGCGCTGAATCAGCGCGACCTTTCCGGCAAGGCTGCCGGCCGGAAGCGCGTTGCACGCGTCGTTGAGTGTCGCGGCGGTGCCGGTGCGCGCGAGCGAAGCCGTGCCGTTGGTCGGCGGCGGCGGTGCGCCGGTCGCCGGGTTGTACGGTACTGCGCCGCCCGGCACGGTGAAGTACTGGTTGTTCGAATGCGTGTTGTTGACCGACGCAACGCCGATGACCTTCGCGCCGACGCCCGGCGCGCCGCCCGCATAAAGACCGGTCGAGCCGCTATTGCCGATCGACGCGACCACAACGACGCCGCGCTCGACGAGCGCGTCGGCAGCGACCGCGGTCGGGTACTGAGGCCACTGGTGGCCGGAGCCGATGCTCATGTTCACGACGTCCATGCCATCCGCGTAGGCGCGCTCCATGGCAGCGAGCATGATGTCCGAACTCGTGGAGCCGCTGCAGCCGAAGACGCGGTACGCGCCGAAGGTCACGCCCGGTGCGGCGCCGCGCGCGCCGGCTTGCGCGACATCGCCACTCGCGCCGACGATGCCGGCAACGTGCGTGCCGTGACCTGCAGATTGCGTGAGACCTGGAATCAGATTGGCGGGCCCTTGGCAATCATCCGGATCGTTGTCAGGTACCGCCGGCGCGACACCCGCGGCATAGCCATCGCCGACGAAGTCGAAACCGACTGCCACGCGGCAGCCTGGGCCGAAGCAGCCACCGAGGTCCGGGTGGTGGTAATCGATGCCGGAGTCGATGACGCCGACTTTGACGCCGGTTCCGTCGAAACCCGCTTGCTGCGCGATATTCGCGCCACTCATGTAAAGCGCACTTACGAGGTCGGGCGCGCCCGCCTCTGCATGCGGCGCGAGCTCAACGACGTCGACCGGATACACCGCGACGACGCCGCTCAGCGCGGTCATGGCGGCCGCCTGGCTCGCCGTCGTGCGCACCGACAGGCCGTTCCACAGCGTGTCGTATGAGAAACGCTCCTCGAATTCGATGCCCGCGTTTGCAGCCGCGGTCCGGACCGCGTTCTTGTTGCCACTGACCTCGACGAACCAAAGCATTTCCGAGGCCGCATCCGCCGGGACGCTGGAGGGGACTTCCTGCGCGTGGAGCGCTGACGCACCCGCAAACAACGCAATTACACCGTATACGACGCGTTTCATCGTTCGACCCTCCATCCGGTTTCGTGGGAGCAAGCTACCATCAAGGTAGGGTGAAATCACCACGAAAGCAATAGGGAAATTACTGCCGTACGGCAGCGTACAGCGCGGCGGTTTCCTCGGGCGTGGCAGGCCGCGATTGGCCCCGACGAAGCCCAGGGGGCATCAAGATCGGGCCGTACTGGGTTCGCGTCAATCGACTCACCTGGATTTCCTGGCTTTCCCACAGGCGGCGCACTTCCCGGTTGCGGCCTTCTCGAAGTGTCACTTTGTACCAGCGGTTTGTCCCCTCCCCGCCCGCGGGCTCGATCGTCTCAAATTTCGCGACCCCATCACCGATGTCGACCCCGTCCTTGAGCCGCTGCAACACGTCGGCCGAGGGCTCCCCACGCACGCGGACCGCATATTCACGGACGATTTCGGTACTCGGGTGCATGAGTCTGTGCGCGAGCTCGCCATCCGTGGTCAGGATCAACAAGCCACCGGTGTTGAAGTCGAGCCGACCGACGGCGACCCAGCGGCCGCCTTTCGGGGGCTTCGGCAGTTTGTCGAACACGGTCGGGCGCCCTTCCGGATCCTTGCGCGTGGTGAGTTCGCCGTCCGGCTTGTGGTACAGCAGCACGGCGCTCGGTGCACGTCGGAGCTTCTCTGCCGCGACCGCCTTGCCATCGATGCGCACGCGCTCGTTGCCCAGGATGCGCACGCCGAGTTCCGCAGTCTTCCCGTCCACCGTCACGCGTCCGTCGCGGATCCACTGCTCGATTTCACGCCGCGAGCCGAGGCCAGCCGCGGCGAGGACCTTCTGGAGCCGTTCGGCGCTCACTCGTTGTCGGCTAAAGCGGCCGGCTCCTCGATGGCCTGCACCTCGTGCGGGGAATTCGGGTCATCGAGCGGCAGTTCGACGTTCAGGCTGTCGATGTCACGCAGTTCCGCGAGCGTCGGCAACTCGTCGAGGCTCTTGAGCCCGAAGTAGTCGAGGAATTCGCGCGTGGTCCCGTACAACGCCGGGCGTCCCGGTACGTCGCGGTGTCCGACGATGCGCACCCACTCGCGCTCGAGCAGCGTTTTCATGATCGACGTACTCACCGTCACGCCGCGCACGTCCTCGATTTCGCCACGCGTGATCGGCTGGCGATACGCGACCAGCGCGAGCGTCTCGAGCAACGCACGCGAATAGCGTGTCGGCCGCTCTTCCCACAGGCGTCCAACCCACTCAGCCAGGCCCGCGCGCACCTGCACTCGCCACCCACTCGCGACCTGGACGATCTCGATCGCACGACCCTCGTAATCATCGGCGAGCGCAGCGAGCGCAGCGCGCAGCGCGTCGCGCTCCGGTTGCACCGATTCGTCGCCGAACACGGCGAGTAATTGGTCAAGATTCAGCGGTCGGCCCGCGGCGAGCAGCGCGGCTTCTACGATTTGCTTGGTCTGTTCGGCGTTCATGTCGTCAATCCGTGGTCAATGCGGTATCGCCGTCGGCAATGGACGCCGACGCGGCTTTCACGTGGATGGGTGCGTACGGCTCGGCCTGCACGATCTCAATCAGCGACTCCTTCATGAGCTCGAGCACGGCGAGGAAGGTCACGACGACGCCGTGACGGCCCTCTTCCGGTGCGAACAGCGTGCTGAAATCGGTGAACTCGTCGGCCTTCAGCCGGCCAAGCACCTCGCCCATGCGTTGACGCACGGACAGTGTTTCGCGCTGGATATGGTGGTGCGCGAACATCTCCGAGCGCTGCAAGGCTTCGCGGAACGCGAGCAGCAACTCTTTCAGCGTGACTTCGGCGAGCATCTGCACGACCTTCCGCTCCGGCGCCTCGACGTCCGCCTGAAAAACGTCGCGGTGCAGACGCGGCAGTGCCTCGATGTCCTCGGCCGCCTGCTTGTAGCGCTCGTACTCCTGTAGGCGGCGGATCAGCTCCGCACGCGGATCCGCTTCTTCATCCTCGTTGCCAGCCGGCCGCGGCAACAGCATGCGGGACTTGATCTCGGCGAGCATGGCCGCCATCACGAGGTACTCGGCCGCAAGTTCGAGGCGCATCTCCTGCATGAGCTCGATGTAGCCCATGTATTGGCGCGTGATTTCGGCGATCGGGATATCGAGGACGTCGAGGTTCTGGCGCTTGATCAGGTACAGCAAGAGGTCGAGCGGGCCCTCGAACGTCTCGAGGAACACCTCGAGCGCGTCAGGCGGGATGTACAGGTCGCGCGGCAACGCGAGGACTGGGTTCCCCTGCACGACCGCGAACGGCATCTCGGACTGCTCGGGGGCCGTCATTGGTAACTCATCCCCATCGCTTGGCGGACCTCGACAAGCGTGTCGCGTGCGTCGTCACGGGCTTCGTCGCAGCCCTCGGAAACGATTGTGCGGACCATCTGCGGGTCGCCGAGAATCTCCTCGGCGCGCGCGCGGATCGGCGCGATCTCAGCGCGCACGGCGTCGACGACCGGTTGCTTGCACTCGAGACAGCCGATGCCGGCGCTGCGGCAGCCTGTGAGGACCCACTCCTTGGTTTTCTCATCGGAATACGTCTTGTGCCAATCCCAAACGGGGCACTTGGTCGGCTCGCCCGGGTCGGTTCTGCGCACGCGGGCCGGGTCGGTCGGCATGCGTTTTATTTTCTCCTCGATGTCCTTGTCGGGCTCGCGCAACGTGATGGTGTTGTTGTACGACTTCGACATCTTCTGACCGTCGAGCCCGGGGAACTTCGGCGCTTCGGTCAAGAGGACCTGCGGCTCGGGAAAAACCATGCGGCCCGTGCCCTCGAGAAAGCCGAGCAGACGTTCCTGGTCGCCGATGGTGAGGTTCTGTTGGCCCTCGACGAGCGCGCGACCCGTCGCGAGTGCGTCGGCGTCTCCCTGCTCGTTGTAGCGCTTGCGCAGTTGCCGGTAAAGCCGCGCGGTTTTTCCACCGAGCCGCTTGATGGCCTCTTCGGCGCGCTCCTCGAAACCGGGCTCACGCCCGTACAGGTGATTGAAGCGGCGCGCGATTTCGCGCGTCATCTCGACGTGCGACACCTGGTCCTCGCCGACCGGTACGTATTGCGGCCGGTACATCAGGATGTCTGCGCTTTGTAAAAGCGGATAGCCGAGGAAGCCGTACGTCGCGAGATCGCGGTCGCGCAGCTTCTCCTGCTGGTCCTTGAACGTCGGCACGCGCTCGAGCCATCCGAGCGGCGCCATCATCGACAGGAGTAAGTGAAGTTCGGCGTGCTCTGGGACGCGCGATTGTACGAACAAGCGCGCGCGGCCTGGGTCGATACCGACGGCGAGCCAGTCAACAATCATGTCCCAGGTCGCCGGCCCGATCTCGCTTGGGTCCGCGTAGTGCGTCGTGAGCGCATGCCAATCCGCGACGAAGAAATAGCAATCGTACTCGTGCTGCAGGCGCAGCCAGTTCTTGAGGACGCCGTGGTAATGCCCGAGGTGCAGCGCGCCGGTCGGGCGCATCCCCGACACCACGCGCTGATTACTGCCGACAATCGAACTCAACTCATTCCCCTAAGTGACGGCGCCGAACAGCACGGCGCTGAAGAACAACACCACCGGCAGGATCAGCGCCCACAACCAACCGATCAGCAACAAGCCGAGCACGATCCACACGCCGAACGGCTCGATGCGGTCGTACTGCCACGACAGCCGCCCCGGGAGCAGCGCGCTGACCACACGCCCGCCATCGAGCGGTGGAATCGGCACCAGGTTCAGCACACCGAGCACGAGATTCAGGAACACCCCCGCAACGCCCATGAAAAACAGGAACTGCCCCGCCCCCGGCGACACCGCGTAAATCCACTGCGCGATGAGCATCACGAGCGCCCAGATCGCGGCCATCGCGAGGTTCGACAGCGGCCCGGCTGCGCCGACGATCGCCATGTCCTTGTGGCGACCCTTCAGATTCTCGACCGTCACCGGCACCGGCTTCGCCCAGCCAAAAATGAATCCGGCGGTCAGGAGCATCACGCCAGGCACCAGAATCGTGCCGACCGGGTCGATGTGTCGGATGGGGTTCAGGCTGAGGCGGCCGAGCATCTCCGCGGTCCGATCGCCTCGCATCCGGGCGACCCATCCGTGCGCGACTTCGTGCAGCGTGATCGCGAACAGTAGCGGCAACGCGGCCACGGCCAGCAACTGCATGCGTTCCATGGACCAAAGCTGGTTGATCAGCCGGACGACCTCGGCTTCATTCATAGGGGCACAGTATAACGGCTTAAGCGAATACGGACGGGTCGCCCCGCCCTTGGCGGGCGATGACGGGCGCGTCCCCGGTCAGGTCGACGACCGTCGTGGGGTCGATACCGACCGCACCGCCCTCGATGACCACGTCAACGACGTGCTGGAGACGGGCCCGGATGTCGTCGGCGTCGGTCAGCGGCAGCGGGTCTCCCGGCAGCATGAGTGTCGAACTCATCAGTGGCTCGCCGAGTTCGTGCAGCAGTGCCTGGGCGATGCGGTGTTCCGGAACGCGGATGCCGATGGTTTTCCGCTTCGGGTTCTGCAAGCGACGGGGCACCTCGCTCGTCGCCCTGAGGATGAATGTGTAAGCGCCGGGGGTGTGTGCCTTCAACAGCCGATACACGGTGTTGTCCACGCGCGCATACGTCGCGATCTCGGATAGGTCACGGCACACGAGCGTGAAGTTGTGCTTGTCATCGGTCTTGCGGATGCGGTGGATGCGCTCCATCGCCGCTTTGTCGCCGATATGGCAGCCGAGCGCGTAGCACGAGTCGGTCGGGTACGCGACGAGACCCCCGCCGCGCACGATTTCGACCGCCTGCCGGATCAGGCGGGGCTGCGGATTCTCGGGATGTATGTGGAACAGCTGCGACATGGCTGGGAGATTCTAGTATTATTCGGCGCCTCGATGACCCTGTTTTTCGAATTTTTGCCGGTATTGCTGTTTTTCGCGGCGTTCAAGTTGTGGGGCCTCATGGTCGCCACCGCGGTGTTGATTGCCGCGACGACCGTACAGGTCATCGTATCTTGGGTACGCACGCGAACCATAAAGTGGATGCAGCTCGTGACCGCCGGGGCGGTGCTCGTGTTCGGCGGCATCACGCTCGCACTCGACAACGAACTATTCATCAAGTGGAAGCCCACCATCGTGTACGCGCTGATCGCGCTCGTGTTCGTCGCGAGCCACTGGATCGGCGGTCGCCCGGTGATTCGACGCATGCTCGAGGCGAGCGTCTCGCTGCCCGACCGAATCTGGGCGCGCCTCAGCGCGCTGTGGGTCGTGTTTTTCCTGGCGGTTGGCGCGCTGAACCTTTGGGTCGCATACAACTTCGATACCGACACGTGGGTCAACTTCAAGCTCATCGCCGCGATTGGCCTGCCCATTGCCTTCGCGATCGCGCAGGGCTTCTACATCGCGCGCCACGCGCAGGAGCCGACCCCGTGAGCGAGGCGCGTGTGGCGACGATTCATGGACGCATCGAGGGTGCGCTTGCGCCATGCTCTGTCGAGGTGCGCGATGATAGTCGCCACCACATCGGGCACGCCGGCGCGCGCGACGGCCGGGGCCATTTCCATGTGCGCGTCGTGAGCCCCGCGTTCGAAGGCAAGGACGCGCTCGCCCGGCATCGCGCAGTCTACGCGGCGGTCGGCGAACTCATGACCACTGACATCCACGCGCTGTCCATCGACGCGCTCACCCCGGCGGAAGCCGGTCAAACTCCCAAAGGAACGAAACCATGAACAAGCGACTGAATTGGATGTTTGCGGCGCTCGCCGCCGCGACGCTTGCGGCCTGCGACATGGCCGAGCAGAACGACACTCCCGCGAACACCGAAACCGAGAACGCGGTCGCGGTCGTGAACGGACAGCCCATCTCGCAGGCGCAGCTCGATGTCTACGCGGAACGCCGTAACGCCCAAGGCCAGCAGACCGACCCCGAGGACCTCGTGAACGACCTGATCAGCATGGAGCTGCTCGCCCAGTCCGCGATTCGCGACGGCCTCGACCGCAGGCCGCAGACCGCCGGCGAACTCGCGTCCCAGCGCACCGCACTGCTCGCGCAAGCCGCGGTCCGCGAGCACCTCGCGAACGCCGAAATCTCCGACGCCGACGTCGAGACCGAGTACCAGCGTTTCATCGCCGAAGACCTCGGCGAAGAACTGAATGCGCGGCACATTCTGGTCGAAGACGAGGCGCTCGCGCGCGAACTCATCGAGCAACTCGACGGCGGGGCGAACTTCGCTGAGCTCGCCGAGGAACATTCGACCGACGGCAGTGCCGCAAATGGCGGTGACCTCGGTTGGTTCGAGCAGAACATGATGGTCGCGCCGTTCGGCGAGGCCGCCGCGGCACTTGAGGAAGGCGCCTACACCCAGGAGCCGGTCCAAACGCAGTACGGCTGGCATGTGATCAAGCTCGAGGGGCGTCGCTCCGCGGAGCCGCCGCCGGTCGACCAGGTCCGCAGCGCGATCAGCGAGTATCTGCAGAGCCAGCGGGTCGAGCGCTGGGTCAACGAACTTCGTGAGGCTGCTGAGGTCGAGATCACGCTGCCGGAAGCGGCGGAAGCCGCCACAGCAAAGGCCGAAGCCGAAGAGAAGATCGAGGAAACGGCCGGGCCGGACGACCAGTAATTTGGAAAAAAAGGCCAAAGTGTGACCCAGTTCACACTTTGTTCGAGGGCGCACCCATAAGATTCAGTCGTCTGCAGGGCCGGCAGTATGTGGTCTCGGGCGACTGGCTCCCTCCCTGTCCAGTTGCGCGAAGTGCCCAGGATGGGACTGTCTACGTACCCATGCCGCCCGCGTTCAATGCCCGGTGCTCGCACCGGGCATTTTTTTAATGAAAGGGGTCAGAACAAAGTACCGGATCCAGGCGAACTGCACCGCCGGCGGCATGGAGCGCTCTGGATCCGGTACTTTGTTCTGACCCCTTACTTCAGGATCGGGTGGTGGCGCTGTAATTCCTCGAACCGGTCGCGGATGGCTTCGATGCGGCTCCGGTTGTCGCCACTGTCCGGCATGTTCCGGCGCGGAATTGAGCGGACCTCGATCTGCGCCAACTCAACCGGAAAATAGAACTCGGCGATATCGATCATCAACACGTTGAATCCGGACGCGGCGGGGTCGCGGCTCGTGAACTCGACGCGGAGGTAATTCGGGTGCGAGGACACGACCTGTGCATCGCGGAAACTGCGGATCACGGAGACCAAATCGTCGCGTGCCGCCTCCCTGCTTGTCTGGTAAGCGATGGGTTCAACCCGGCGCTCGGGCTCTACAGCCTGGCTTGAAACGCAGCCGCGCAGCGTGCCGCACGGGCGCAGCTTACCTTCCTCGACGCCCCACGGTGGGGCGAGCATGCCGCTACATCCGGCAATAACGGCCACGCAGGCAAGCACCAGCGCAGTTCTGAGCGTCATTGATTTCCCCCCTGTCCGACCATACCCAGAAATCATAGCACCGGTCGCTCGCCGCGGCGCGCGGCGTCAAGCAGGGCCGGAAAATCGGCGCCCTCGACGACCGCCACGCCGAGCGAAACCGCCTTGTCGTGTTTCGAACCGGCGTCGGCGCCGACCACGACGAAGCTCGTCTTCTTTGAAACGCTCCCCGAAACCGACGCACCCAGCGCGGTGAGCGCATCCTTCGCTTCATCGCGCGTCATGCCCGGCAGCGTGCCGGTCAGGACGACGGTCAGCCCGTCCAGCACCCCGCCGGCCGACCTTGCCTGCGGGTCCGTTTCCGTCGCGCGAAGGCCGGCCGCGGCCAGTTTCTTGAGGACTTTCTTGTTTTCTTCCTGGCGGAAGAACGCGGCGACGTGCGCCGCCACCACCGGCCCGACGTCGGGAACCTCGAGGAGCTCGTCCACGTCGGCCGCGGCGACGGCGGCCAACGATCCGAAGTGCCGCGCAAGCGCCTGCGCGGTCGCTTCACCCACTTCGCGGATGCCGAGTGCGAACAGCAGACGGCCGAGTTCAACCGGCGCCGCACGCAGGCGCTCGAGTTCGCCGACAAGATTGCCGGCTGATTTTTCGCCCATGCGTTCGAGCGCAGCGAGCGTTGCGACGTCGAGCGCGAACAGGTCCGCCGGATCCTGTACGAGCCCGTTCGCGACAAGTTGCTCGACGAGCTTGTCGCCGAGGCCTTCGATGTCGAGCGCGCGTCGTCCGGAAAAATGGATCAAGGCGCCGACCCGTTGTGCCGCGCAACCGAGGCCACCACTGCAGCGTGCGACCGCTTCACCTTCATCGCGGATGATTTCCGATCCGCACACAGGGCAGTGACTCGGCAGATCGACGCGTCGCGCGCGCGGCGGCCGTTTGTCGATGAGCACGCGCACCACTTCAGGAATCACGTCGCCGGCGCGGCGCACGACGACCGTGTCGCCGATGCGCACGTCTTTTCTGTTCACTTCGTCGATGTTGTGTAGCGTTGCGTTGCTCACGGTCGCGCCGCCAACGAGCACTGGCTCGAGCCGCGCGACCGGCGTCAGCGCGCCGGTCCGGCCAACCTGGAAGTCGACCGCATGGAGTTTCGTGATCGCCTCTTCGGCCGGATATTTGTGCGCAATCGCCCAGCGCGGAGCACGTGAGACGAAACCCAGCTCGCGTTGCAGGTCGACGCGGTCAACCTTGTACACGACGCCATCAATCTCGTACGGAAGGTCCGCGCGGCGCTCGGCGAGCGCGCGGTAGTACGCGAGCAGCGCGTCGACACCATCGACGCGCGTCGCTTCGGGGCAGACCCGCAGGCCCCACTCCCGAAAACAGGCGAGCGCCCCACTCTGGCGGTGCCATGGCAGGTCGCCTGCGACCTCGCCCCAGCCATAGCAGAAGAGCTCCAACGGACGTGACGCGGTGATTGCAGGGTCGAGCTGGCGCAACGCGCCGGCCGCGGCGTTACGCGGATTCGCGAACAACTTGTCGCCGGCGTCAGCCTGACGGCGGTTCAGTGCTTCGAAGCCATGCTTGGGCATGAATACTTCGCCGCGGACCTCGAAGGTGGCCGGCCAGCCCGCGCCGCGCAACTTCAAGGGTACCGAACGGAGCGTGCGCAGGTTCGCGGTGATGTTCTCCCCGGTCATGCCATCGCCACGGGTCGCGCCACGGACGAAGCGTCCGCGCTCATAGACCAACGACACGGCGAGCCCGTCGAGCTTCGGCTCGGCAATGAACTCAATCGCGCCCGCGAGATCGAGGCGGTCGCGCATGCGCTTCTCGAACGCCAGGACTTCGTCGTCATCGAATGCATTGTCGAGCGACAACATCGGCACGCGGTGGGTGACCGGGGTGAAGCCGTCGGCGGGGGCGGCGCCGATCCGTTGCGTCGGTGAATCGGGGTCGGCGAGCGCTGGATATCGCGCTTCGAGCGCGACGAGCTCGCGGAAAAGCGTGTCCCATTGTGCGTCCGAAATCTCGGGGTCATCGAGGACGTAGTAACGGAAATTGTGGTGCTCGATCGCTTCGCGGAGTTCAGCAGCGCGTCGCTGCGCCTTTTCGGTAACGGGCTTTTCAGCCACGGCGCTGCCGGGCCTCGAACTCTGCGACGCGCTCGCGCAGGTGCGCCTCGGTCTGCTTCGTGAGCGCGCTGCGCGTCTCGTCCAGTACCGTCGCATTGAATTCGGCAGCGAGTCCGCGTGCGCACGACAGCAGTCGCTCGAGCGTCGGTCCGCCCGCAAGCGGTCCCGGCAACACCGCGAACAACGATACCCCCGGCGTCGCGAAACCCTCGGGCTGAAGCGGATTGAACGTACCGGGTTCGACCATGTTCGCGACCGAGAACACTTCACCGGCGCCATCGTCGGCTTCATGGTGGAAGATATCCATGCGACCGAACGCGAGGCCCTCGTCGAGCAACGCGGGGTACAGGATGTCACCGGGAATCGGGCGGTCGCGCGAGACATGCAGCGTGAGAATCAATTGCTCGCTCGCGTCGTCGCCGGCATCGTCGCGCACCTCGCGCTGCAGACTCCGACCCAGCGCCTCGATTTCCGCGGCCGACAGGCCAGGTTCGAGAACATCATTGAGTTCGGGCGGGTCATCGTCGCGGACCGCGTCCATCAGGTTCTCGTCGAACGGGCGCCGCTTCGGTCGCTTCGCAATCCGCCCATAGAGCCAGACCGCGAACAACACCGCGGCGCCAACGGCCAGCAGTATCCAGCGGAGTTCGGTCATCGGTTACATCGCGGCCATCTGGACGGCTTCGTCGATGTCGACGGCGACGAGCCGCGACACGCCTGGTTCCTGCATCGTGACGCCGGTCAGTTGCTGCGCGAGCTCCATCGTCACTTTGTTGTGCGTAATCAGGATGAACTGTACGCGGCGGGACATCTCGCGCACGAGTTCGCAGAAACGACCGACGTTCGCGTCGTCGAGGGGCGCGTCAACTTCGTCGAGCATACAGAACGGCGATGGATTCAATTCGAAGATCGAGAACACGAGCGCGACCGCGGTCAGCGCCTTTTCGCCACCCGACAACAGGTGAATGGTGCTGTTGCGCTTGCCGGGCGGGCGCGCCATCACCGTGACGCCGGTGTTCAGAAGGTCGTCGCCGGTCAGCTCCAGGTACGCATGACCACCGCCGAAGAGCTTCGGGAACGTGGCCTGCAGGCCGGTGTTCACCTTGTCGAACGTCTCTTTGAAGCGCGTGCGCGTTTCGCGGTCGATCTTGCGGATCGCATTTTCCAGCGTCGTGAGCGCGTCGGTCAGGTCAGTGTATTGCGCGTCGAGTTTCTCCTTCCGCTCCGACAACTCCTTGAACTCGTCGATCGCCGCGAGGTTGATCGGGCCAAGCCGATTGATGCGATTCTCGATCTGCTCGAGTTGCTGCTCCCACGCTGCAGAATCGGCATCGTCCGGCAGCTGCTGGAACAGTGACTCCAGCGTGTGGCCGGTCTCCGCGAGCTGCTCGGTGAGGCCCTGCGCGCGAACTTTCTCCTCCTGCGCATCGAGTTTCAACTGCTGTACCGACTCGCGGACCTCCGCCACGCGCTGTTCGTGGACGGCGCGCTGCTGTTCGAGGTCGCGGAGCTGCGTGTCGATGTCCTCGAGCTTGCGCCGTGCATCGGCGAGCTCGCGCTCGACGCCGCTGCGAGCCTGCAGCATGCGCTCGAGTTCAGCCTTCTGTTCCGCGAGCGGGCCATCGCCGCCGGAGAGCGCCTGCGTGAGCGCGTCGCGTCGTTCCGCAAGCTGCGCGAGCTGCGATTCCATGCGTGCGAGGTTCTGCTCAAGCGATGCGCGGCTCGATCGCTTGGCCTCGGCCTGAAGCGCAAGCTGATGAACCGCCTCGTGGTCCGCGCGCGCCTGCTGACGCGCTGTTTCGAGCGTCGCCCGGAACCGCTCGCGGTCAGCGTCGAGCGATTCACGCTGGCGCTCGAAGCCCGCCATGCGGGAGACCGCCTCCTCGAGGCGCTGACGCGCAGAACGAATTTCGTTGTCGCGCTCGCCGTTCGTGCGTTCGAGCTCTGCCAATTCTCCAGCGAGCTGCTCGCGACGCTGCTCGATTTGCGCGCTGCGCTCCTTTCGCGCATTCAGGTCCGCGACAAGTTCTGCGTGCTGGCGATGCGTGCGATTCGCGTCGGACTGAAGCTGTTCACGCGCGAGTTCGGCGTCGCGCACTTGCTCGCGGTGCGTGACAAGCTCCGCGGCGAGCTTCTCGCTGCGTTCCGCGACGCGCCCGGCTTGCTCCTTCAGGGCACGGATTTCCTCGCCGCGCGCGAGCACGCCTGCATGTCCGTCCGTGTCGCGGATGACACGCAGCCAACCCTCGCCGAGCCATACGCCGTCCGGTGTGACGACCGATTCGCCGGCGCGCAACCGCTTGCGCTGCGCCAACGCCGATGTGAGGTCCGGCGCCGCGTACACACCTGCAAGCAAGCCGCTGATCGACTGGGCGCTCTCGACTTTCGTCGAGAGCGGCACCGCGTCGTCTACAGGGGTCAGCGTCGATCGACTCTGGCCCCAGCCTTCGAAGAGTGCGAGCGACGCGCCGTCCAGCGAGCTCAGTGCACCCGCGACCGGGTCGATGCCGTCAACACACACGGCCTCAAGCCATGCGCCAAGTACCGTTTCGACCGCGCGCTCCCACCCGGCTTCGACGCGCAAGGTCGCACCCAGACGCGGGTTGTCGGCGAGCCTCTGGCCCTTGAGCCAGCCGACAACGCGATCGTCATCCTGTCCGAGCGCCGCTTGCTGCAGCGCTTCGAGCGAAGCGAGCCGCCCCGCGACCTGCTGCTCATCGCGTCGGTTCGCGTCGAGCGCCGTCACGCGGTCCTGCTCGGTTCCACGCAGGTCGCGCAGGAGCTCGGCCTCGTGCTGCAACTGCTGTTGGATCTGTTCGGATTTCGAGGCAAGGTCTGCCGCGCGCCCTTCCAGATCCGAGAGCTCGCGCGCGACGTTTTCCGGCGCAACCTGGGCGAGTTCGGCCTCGACCTTGTCCAGTCGCTCGGTCTGTTGGCGCTGTTCACGCTCGAGGTGATCGAGTCGCGTGCGCTCGACCTCAGCGGCCCGAGCGGGCTCACCGGCTTCGCGCGTAAACGCTTCCCAACGCTGTTGCCAGTCCGCCATCGCGGCCTCGGCTTGCGCCAGCGCTTCGCCGGATGCGTGTTCCGCGGACTGTAGACGCTCGAGACCCGGTGTCATCTCCGCGAGCGTGCGCGCGAGTTCTTCAATCTGCGCGCGGTCACGGACGATGTGCCCCTCGACCTCGCTCCAACCATGCTCCGCCTGCGCGAGGTCCTGCTGCTGTTTCTGCCGCATTTCCTTCGCGTGCTGCATGGCCTGTTCGACGCGCGCGATGTCGGCGCCGACCGCATAGAACCGTGCCTGCACGGCGTTGAACGCGTCGTTCGCTTCGGTATGCTCTTCGCGGCTGTGTTCGATGGTTGCCTCGGCCTTGCGCTGTTCGGCAACTGCGGCTTCGAGCGCGGTCTCGCGTTCGCGAATCGCACGCTGGCGCTCAGCGAGGGCCTTGTCGAGCGCGCGCCACTTGAGCGCGAGCAGTTCGGCGCGGACCTTGCGCTCGTCGATCTTGAGTTCCTTGTAGCGCTCCGCCGCGCGCGCCTGCCGGTTCAGATGGCCGAGCTGCTTCTCGAGTTCTCCGCGCAGGTCGAGCACGCGCTCGAGGTTCTCGCGCGTATGGCCCATGCGGTTTTCGGTCTCGCGGCGCCGCTCCTTATACTTCGAGATACCGGCGGCTTCTTCGAGGAACACGCGCAGGTCTTCCGGACGCGCTTCAATCAGGCGCGAAATCATGCCCTGCTCGATGATGGAGTAGCTGCGCGGACCCAGCCCAGTGCCGAGGAAAATGTCGGTAATGTCCTTGCGACGGCAACGCGTGTTGTTCAGGAAGTAGTTCGAAGTGCCGTCGCGCGACACGACGCGCTTGATCGCGATTTCGGCGTAACCGGCATACTCTCCGCCGATGCCACCGTCGGAATTGTCAAATACAAGTTCGACCGACGCGTGGCCGACCGGCTTGCGTCCGACCGAGCCATTGAAGATGACATCTGCCATCGATTCGCCACGCAGATTCTTCGCCGATCCCTCCCCCATCACCCAACGAACCGCGTCGATGATGTTCGACTTGCCGCACCCATTCGGACCCACGATGCCGATGAGCTGGCCAGGGAACGGAACGGTGATTGGATCGACGAACGACTTGAACCCCGACAGCTTTATTTTGCTCAATTGCATGGGCCGGTAGTGTAAAGTATCGGGATGCCAGCCGCACCAAGTCGCGACCTCGAAACCTTCGAGAATCCGAACCCTGACCGGGACTACACGATTCGCATCGACGTGCCTGAATTCACGTGCCTGTGCCCGAAAACGGGGCAGCCGGATTTCGCGGAATTGCGCCTCGAATATGTCCCGGACCGGACCTGTGTCGAACTCAAGTCATTGAAGTTGTACGTGTGGAGCTTCCGCGACGAGGGTGCATTCCACGAGGCCGTGGCGAACCGAATACTCGCTGACTTGGTAACGGCCACGGCGCCGCGCTTCATGCGGCTGACCGCGGAGTTCAACGTTCGCGGCGGCATTTACACGACTGTGGTCGCGGAACACCGCAAGCCCGAGTGGCAGGCCCCGGACCCCGTCCGCCTTCCATAAGTGGTGAATCCGGTTGCGCGGGCACCGCTGTTTGGGGTATATATCCGCCCCTTATTTAATCCGAATTCACCAACGGAGCGTGCGAATGCCCGCCAGCAAAAAGACCGCAAAGAAGGCCGCGGTCAAAAAGAAAGCCCCGACCAGCCCGCGCAAGGCCACTGCCGGAAAGGTGCCTTTGAAAGGCACGGCGCCGAAAAAATCCGCGAACGCGAAGAAGGTCACGAAAGCGTCGACCACGCTCGCGAAGAGCACGCCGAAGAAAAAGCCCGCGAAGAAGAAAGGCCCTTCCGCCGCAACCGTCGCCGCCGCGAGCGGTCCGATCGAGAAGCGCGCGCCCTACCAGCGGAAAAAGGGCGAGGAATATATGAGCGACGAGATGAAGCTGCACTTCCGCGGCTCACTCCTCTCATGGAAGCAGGAGCTCATGGAAGAAGTCGACCGCACCGTGCACCACATGCAAGATGAAGCGGCGAACTTCCCCGACCCGAACGATCGTGCGACGCAAGAGTCCGAGTTCAGCCTCGAACTCCGTACGCGTGACCGCGAGCGCAAGCTGATCAAGAAAATCGACGAGGCGCTCGTCGCCATCGACGCCGACGAGTACGGCTGGTGTGAGACCTGCGGTGTCGAAATCGGCGTGCGCCGCCTCGAGGCGCGCCCGACCGCGACACAGTGCATCGACTGCAAAACGCTCGACGAGATTCGCGAGAAGCAGATGGGTGGCTGACGCCACCCCGACCGTCGGACGCTTCGCCCCCTCACCTACGGGACCCTTGCATTTCGGCTCGCTTGTCGCAGCCGTCGGCAGTTACCTGCAGGCTAAAACGGCCGACGGGCGCTGGCACCTTCGCATCGAGGACCTCGACCCGCCGCGTGAAGCGCCGGGTTCCGTCGCGAATATCCTGACCACGCTCGAGCGCTTCGGTTTTCGATGGGACGGCGAGGTCGAATATCAATCCCAACATGGCGATCGTTACCAGACCGCGCTCGAGCGTCTCATCGACGCGCGCCACGCGTACCCTTGCAAGTGCTCGCGGAAGGAAGTCGCGGACAGCGCAATTTCCGGCATTGAAGGCCCGGTGTATCCCGGCACTTGCCGCAAAGGGCTTCCAGACGGCGAGGAAGGGCGCGCTTGGCGCGTCAGGACGGACGGTTCGCTCGAACGCGAGATTGGCGACTTCGTGGTTCGGCGCGCGGACGGCTACTGGGCCTACCAGCTCGCCGTGGTGGTCGACGATGCGGCACTCGGCGTCACCGAGGTCGTTCGTGGCGCCGACCTCATCGGCTCCACCAGCCGCCAGATCCACCTGCAACGCCTGCTCGGCTTTCCGACGCCCGCCTACGTCCACTTGCCGATTGTGCTTGGCGACGACGGACGGAAACTATCGAAGAGCCTCGCGACGGTTCCACTCGGCGCCGGCTACGAGTCGGCTGCGCTGGTCTCAGCGTTGCGGTTCCTCGGCCAGCAGCCGCCGGAATCGCTTGCCTCCGCAAGCCCGGACGCCGTGTGGGCCTGGGCGATGGAACACTGGGACCTTGAACTAGTTGATAGTCTCTAGTGCGTGGCGAATCAGCTTGAACGCTCCGGCTTCGGCCTCTTCCGGCGTCGGATACATGCGCGCCGATCGGAATGAAGGCTCGGTCGCGTCCTCCGGCAGGTAGAACTCAAGGTAGTAGAGGCCACAGTCCTCGTCGAGCACGGTTTCAAGACGCATCAGTTTCATGCGCCCAAGCATACCTCATGCGCAGTGGATGTGGCCGATTGGTTCGACGTCTTCCGGACGCGGCCCCTGGCTGTGCGCGCGGCGCGCTAGTTCCTCCACGATGACCCCCAGCTTTTCGTCAGCGGCCTCAAGCAGCTCAAGCGATGGCGCCTTCTCACACAACGGCAACAGCGTTTCCACAATAGCGGTCGCGCGTGCGACCGCCGTGGTCATTTCAGCCGAGCCTGCACTCATAGAACTCGACTTCTTGCGCGCTTCAATCATCTCCTCGATTTCATTCGCGGCGACAATCTTGGCGGCGAGGTCCGCGCACGCGTCAAGGATCTCGGAAACCGACGCATCGGGATGGTGCGGCCGGTCGTAGCACGTGGTCAACACACCATAAAGATACTGACGGCCACCGTTTCCGACCGGCGTCGACTGGATCGCCACAACCCCGGCCTCTGCCGCGACCTCCCGGTACGGCGCAAAGCCCTCGTCCTCCGCAATGTTCCGCACGGCGACGCGCCGACGGTCGACCAGCACCTGCGAAATCGTCGTGCCATCGCCCACCGTCACGCTCGCGAACCGCGCGAGAAAGTCGTCGGACAAGTCGACGTGCGCGATGTATCGGCATCCATCCTCGGAAATCAGGTGGATCATGCCGCCGACCGCGTCATCAGCCAGACACGCGGCGCGCAACACCGCGCAAAGCGCATCGATATCAGGTGCGAGTTTCATACCTACAAGCTACGCGAAAAAACTCAGCGCGTAAGCAGGAGAAACCCTTATGCAGGATTGCTGGAAATTCCCTCGCGGATGGCGAGCACTTCGAGCTTTATGGTACGCCCGCGTACCGGCCATTCAATACGTTGGCCAACGGACAGGCCAAGCAGTGCGCTTCCGACGGGTGCGAGAATCGATACGCGTTCGCCGATACCGTCCGCGTCTTGTGGATAGACGAGCGTCAGTTCGTGCTTCTGACCGCTCGTTTTTTCGACGAACGTCGCGGTCGCACCCATCGTTATGAATTCGCCCGCCGGTACCGCACCATCGATGATGTCCGCGCGTTCAATTTCCTCGCGCAATGCGTCGGCACCCGGCATTTTCCGGGCCGCCGGCGAATCGAGCAGCCGTTCGAGGCGCTCAAAATCGGTCGCGGTGATGCGGATTGTTGGCCGATCGACGGTCGTCATTTCCAGGCTCCTTAAAAAACGAAAGGCCGCCAACCGACGGTTGGCGACCATTACGGGGCCCATCATGGACGAAATAAATTAAAGGTCAAGGCCCTTCGGCTTTCGGGTGACTCACGTGGTCGAACTCGACCAAGATACGCCGCACACCGTCGTTCTTCGGGCAACCGTTAAGCGTGCGTGCCTCCTCGCCATAAGTCGGGCCGGCCTTGTCGTGGTAGAACTCCGCGTCTTCGGTGAACAGCGACCTGAACGCTTCCGCATCACACTCGACGAACGCGTTCTGGAAAACGATACGGTCCATTTCCGCAAGCTCATCGAAAAGCGGCCCCGAGGTATACAGATTCGGTTCGGCCGACGTAGGGAATGAAAACGAGAGTGCGGTCAATGCACAGGCAACGCTACGTAAAATCAGCAATCGGATTGATACGAACACCAACGGGCACCCCCCCTACTCGTTGAGCGCCCACCAGATGAGCAGCAGGCCGATGGTGAGCCCCATCGTGAACAGTCCCCACAAGGTTCCGACGTTCGTCTCGTCACCGAACTTGTCGCCGTGTCGCAGCGCGCGCGTGAACAGCGCGTAGCCCGACACCCCGCCAAGCATGAGCAAGCCGAATCCGACGACCGTCACGATGATTTCAAATGCGCTCATGGTCTCCCCTCATTCAAAGTCGACTTCGCGGACCCGCTTCGCGACGCGGCATGCCTCGACGTGCGTCCGGAGCTGCTCCCGCAACTGCTCGCCGTTCTGGATCGCACTGATGATCACCACCGGGTGCGACTTATCCGAGGTCGTCAGGACCAGATTGCCCAACGAGAACAGACGCAGGTACCACGGCTGGTCGAACTTATAGTCCCGCACGCGATAGAGCTCGAGCTCGTCGGTCTTCCGGTTCAGCACGCCGTAGCGCGTCCGCAGCCGCTCGGTGGTCAATTCATATTTCGTCATCTTGACGACAAGCCAGCGCCACAGCGCGTAGAACACCGGAATGATGAGAAAGAACAGCAATACGCACACAACGAACGTCGGCAAGTTGATGACCTGCGACGGTGTCCCCGACCACACTTCCCTTTCTTCTGTCATGGTCTGAAGTCTAGCACCGGCCTCATTCAGGCAACACGACAATCCGAATCTTCGTATCGCCCGCGTAGTAACGCTTGAAGACCTCGTGGATGTGCGCGGCGGTGATGGACTGATATCCGGCAAGCGTCTCTTCAGCCGACACGCGTGTCTGCCGTCCACGATACGTGAGATCCGACAGCCGTCGCATCCAATAGCTCGGATTGCGAACCGTCTCAGCGAATGAATTTTCGAACTGCCGCAGCGCCACCGTGGCCTCGTCCTCCGTCGGCCCCGATTCCGCGAAGGCGGCAAACATTTCCTCGACCAGCCCGACCAGTCGCTCGGCCTCTGCCGGGTCGACTGCGGTCTCGGCGCTGAAGGTGCTGAGCCCGTCGGCCACTTCGATCGTCCTGTGGCTCGCGGCGATGTTGTACGCAAGCCCCTCTTCTTCGCGTATTCGGCGGGACATGCGGGAGCTGAGGATACGTCCGGCCTGAGCGAGCGCCCGCACATCGTCGATTTCGTCGTGATTTGCGCCGCTGAACCCGACGAGGACCGCGGCCTGTGGGGTCGCGGAGGGCATGGTCGCGCGGTGAACGGCCGGCCCGGCCGGCGGCACCGCGTCGCGCAGGGTGGCAAAGTGCCCCGCACCGATGCGCTCGCGCGCTGGAAGCGAACCGATGTACTGCAGCGCAAGCGCGACCGCTGCTTCACGGCTGATGTCCCCGACAATCGCGACTTCAATCGGCGCGCGCGCGAACACGCCGGTGATCCACGCCTCCACAGCCTCGGCCTGCAGCAGCTCGATTTCCTCCGGCTCGCGCAGCAGCCAGCGCCGATCGCTCGGATAACGCAGCTCCCGTTGGATGCGTGTCATCTCAGCACCCGTGTATTTGCGCGCTGCCTCGAGACCGCTCAGCATCGCTAGCTTCCACTGATCGAATGCGACCGGCTCGATGTGCGGTTCAGTCATCAGCAGATGTGCGATCTGGAAGCCGGACTTGAGCGCGTCGGGCGTGCCGTTGATGTTAACGAATACCGCGTCGTCAGCACCCGTGACGCCCACCGACACTGTCCGTCCTACCAGGAAATCACGCAGTGCGACACTTGAATGGGTCCGGGTGGCGACCCGGCGCAGCGTACCGACTGCGGCGCCTGTGAGACCGATTGTTTCGTCCGCTTCTTCGATAAGACCGCCCGCGAGCGTCACCCGCGCCACGACTTGCTTCTCGCGCTCTTGCATCTGTCGGTGATGCAAGCGCACACCGTTAGCCAACCACGCGGAATACACACCCGTTTCCTCATCGACCGAGTCGGCGACGACCTTACCCGGTGTCGGCCGTTCTGCGAGTAACTCGGTCGGTCGGTCGCGCTCGGCCAATACGGCGACTTCCCCCTCGAACCCCGCCAATGCGGCCGACAACACCTCGGCTTCGTCCGGCACCTGCTCCCCGGCTTTCATGGACAGCGTGACCGCCATCGCATCGGAATCGAACAGCGCCCGGAATGCGGCCGAAGCCTCTTCGACGGAGATGTCGGGCAGCAGCGCCTCAATCAACGCGAGCCGTTGCTCGCCGGATTGCAAAACGTGACCGGTGTGGATGCTGCCCATGATGATTGAAGCGTGGACTTGCGAAGGTAACGTCGCCTGGTTCTGCGCGAACTGTCGCGCGCCGGTGAGTATCGTCGCGCGCGCGTCCTGGATTTCACGTGCGCTGAATCCGTGGACTCGTGCGCGACGAATCTCCGTGGCGAGATCGGTGAGCATGGCCCGCCAATCCTCGGGCTCTCCCGCCGCCCCGGCATTGGCAATCCAGCCTGTACCGAAAAAATTGCCCGTGCTGGCGCCGCCATTCTGAAAAGCGACCTCACCTGCCGATACTTTCGCCGCAAGCCGGCGGTTGAATGCAGAGGTCGCCACCGCCGTGACGAGGTTTTCACGCGCGTCTTCAATGGTCGTCACCGGCGAGCGCGGCGGCCCCATTCGGACGATGCCGATACTCGCACCGCGTGCGTCTGGGTCGGTTGCGACGACGCCGAATGAGGTGTCGTACTTCACGGAACCGGGGTCGACTGGTGCCGTGGCAGATGCGGCTGGAAGTCCTCCGAACGCGGCTTCAATCAGCGCGTGGGCTCTGTCGACGGGAACGTCCCCGACGAACACCACGGTCGCGTTACCGGCGGTATACCAGCGTCGGTAGAACGCTTCGAGCTTCTCTGCTGTCGCTTCTCGAACCGTTTCGTCCGTGCCTAGCAGCATCCGCTCCGCGGCGAGCGAACCCTCAAGCACGCGCGGCAGCCACTGCTCCATCAAGCGCTGGCCCGGCCCCAACCCGTTGCGCCGCTCGGCGAGGACCACCGCACGCTCCTGCGCCACGCCCCCGTCGGCGATCTTGAGCCGGCCGAGCACGTCCGCGAGAAAAGTCAGCCCCGATGCCAGTGTCGCATCGGTGGTATCGGGTAGTTCGAGGAGGTAAAAGGTCTGGTCGATCGCCGTGACCGCGTTCTGATGTTGCCCGACCGTGAGGCCCATCGCTTCGAAGAACGGGATGAGTTGGCCCGGTCCAAAATTCTCGGAACCTGCAAACGCGACGTGCTCCAGAAGGTGTGCGTATCCGCGCTCGTCATCGGCCTCCTGCAGCGACCCCACCGGAAGGTGCAGGCGCAATGACACGCGCCCTGGTGGCACAGCGCGGGAGAAGATACGGTATTCGACACCGTTCTCGAGCGCGCCCGCGACCACGCCGGGGTGCGCGTCCAGGGCCTCGGCGCCCCCATCGATGACCCAGCCAAGCGAAACAATCAGCGCAACTATCCGTAGCGATGGACTCATCTTCAACCTCCTTGTTTCGGCGTGACGCCACTTCGGCATCTCAAATCGGCAATGCCTCGACGGGGCCGGGCCGCGCATAGAAGTAACCCTGCAAATGGTCGCATCCTACATCAATCAGGATTTGGCGTTGCGCGTCTGTCTCGACTCCTTCCGCGACGACGGTTAATCCAAGGCTGTGTGCGAGCGCAACGATTGCGCGAACAATGGCCTGGTCACGGACATCGGTTGTGATCTCTTGCACGAACATCATGTCGACCTTGAGTTCATCGATCGGCAACCGCTTCAGGTACTGCAGCGACGAGTACCCGGTTCCGAAATCATCCAGCGAGATGCGCACGCCGATCTCCTTCAACGCTGCCATGTGGGCGGTGGTTTGCGTGAAGTCCGTGAGCAGCATGTTCTCGGTGATCTCGAGCGTCAGCCCGTGCGGGGTAATGCCATGCTTCTTGACCATCTCGCGGACTTCCTCAACGAATCTCTCAGTGCCGAACTGCTGTGCGCTGATGTTGACCGATATCGACAGGTCTCTGGTTTCCGGTCGCTGTTGCCATAGGCTGAGCTGCGCGCAGGCCTGGTCAAGCACCCAGGCGTCGATTGGCACCACCAGCTGGGTCGTCTCTGCGACGTCAATGAAGGCCCCCGGCATCACCAAACCCCGTTCGGGGTGCATCCAGCGAATCAGCACTTCCGCACCCCGCATCCGCCCGCTAACGTCTACGAGCGGCTGAAAATGCAACACGAACTCCTCGTGTTCAAGCGCCGCTTCAAGCTCCGCCTCGAGCGCGACCCGCGCGCTGATCACATCCTGCATCGCCTGGTCGAAGAACTTCAGCGCATCTCCGCCTGCCTGCTTCGCCTCAACCATCGCGATATCAGCGCGCTGCAATAACGCCTCCGCACTCTCCGCGTCGCTGAACAGCGCCGCGCCGATACTCGAGGTGATCGTGTAATCGTGCGATTCAAGCTGGTACGGAACGCTGAGCGCAGAGCGGATCCGGTCGCCGATCGAGCGTGCCCGGCGTGCGGCTTCCAACGGATGCTTCCCGAGCGCTGCCAACACTACTACGAACTCATCGGCGCTGATCCGTGCGACCGTGTCGCCCGGACCCACGCAGGTTTCCAACCGCCAAGCGACCTGCCGCAACAGCAAATCGCCGATCGCTTGGCCGAGCGTGTCGTTGATGTCCTTGAAGTCATCGAGGTCGATGTAAAGCACCGCGCCCACTCGACCGGACCGCGCGGCGATGTCCTGCGCCGAGCTCAGCCGGTCGAGCAGCAGTCGCCGGTTCGCGATGCGTGTAAGGGGGTCGTAAAAAGCAAGGTGATGCAGTTCGGCGGCCAGGCGGTCCCGCTCGTCGCTCTGGTAGGCAAGCTCCTTGTTCGCAACGACGAGTTCCGCGGCGCGTTTCGCCTTCTCATCCTGCTGAAAGGCGAGTTCCAAATTTGCGACCGCAAGCTCAGCGGCGCGCTTTGCCTTCTCCTCATTCAGCGACGCGAGCTCGAGGTTCGCGATGACAAGTTCGGCCGCGCGCCTCCGGGACTGCTCCGTATTGTCACGGTCGGCCATGGTGGCCAGCTTCCCATTGCTGCACCCACCGCGGTGTGTCCCGCGTTGTGGACGATTGCTCCATGTATTTCCCCCGATTGTTTCGAGAAGCACGGTACCGTACGGATTGAAATCCGGCAAATTTGGGTTACGGAACGGCGAGCGAATCGTTCACGCGCGCTGCAATCCTTTCGAGCGTGTCGGCGAGCGAGACCAGCCTTCGGCGAGTGCTGCCTTCTTGGTCGCGCGCGTGCTCGCCGAGGTCGGCCGCGAGGCTCGCCATCTCGCCAGCCAACTCAGCGTCTCCTTTTCCGTCTGCCAATGCTCGCTCGGCTCGCCCGAGAAGGCGTTCCAGCGCGACCGCGCGGTCGCCGAGCAGACGATCTGCTCGCTGCAATTGGTCGATGTAGGCGCGCGCCACCACCGGGTCGGCCGGCCAGCGAACCTCGGACTGTTGCTGTGGGTTGTAGGCGTGGCTCGTCTTGGCGAGCAGTGCGGCGGCGAGTTCGTGTTCGCTGATGTGGTCACTGGGCAGCAGTGCCAAGACATCGAGCCCACGCACAATCTCTGTGCCGTAAATCCGCCCGTCATGCCAATACGCCGACCAGAAGCCGCCCGTGAGCAACGCTTTCTCGTCGATGGGCCCGCGATCGAACCAAGCGATTTCAATCGGGTTTGCGGTCGCGGTGAAATCGAACACCGAAATGCCACCCTGGTACCAAGCCTGAACCATGATGTCGCGCCCGGGCACCGGGATCAGCGAGCCATTGTGGGCGACACAGTTCTCCTGCGCGGTCTGCGGTGCCGGCATCTTGTAGTACGCACGGAACTCGAGCTTGCCGTCGACAATGTCATAGAGCGCGTTCGCGCCCCAGTTCAACGGATCGGAGGCCTGGCAACGCGCGCGTGTGCCGCCGCCCCATTCGTCGGTGAACAACACCTTGGTGCCGTCGTTGTTGAAGGTGGCCGAATGCCAGTACGCGAATGCCGGGTCGATGACAGCATCGATGCGTCGCGGCGCGAGCGGGTCGGAGATATCGAATAGGATGCCGTTGCCCGAACATGCGCCGGCGGCGAGCTGCTTACCCGGAAACACGGTGATGTCGTGACAGTGGTTGGTTTCAGCAGTGGTCTGGGTGTCCGGACCATGATCGCCGCGCTCCCACAGTCCGGCCAGCACACCGCTCTCTGGGTCGGCAAAAACGGCCGGCGAATCGACGATACGCGCGTCCTGCGGACGGTCCACCGGAATCTCGATGACGTCGATGCGGAACAGCGCAGTGCCTTCATCGCGATACGGGTCCTTGTCAGAACACCCCGCGAGTTCTTCCTCGTCGCGCACCGGCGCGGTGCCGGAGTTATAAACGATGATGCGTTCTTCGTCGCTCGTCACGACGGTATGGGTATGCGAACCGCGGCAGGTCTGGACCTGTCCGACCTGGCGTGGCAAGGTCGGGTCGGCAAGATCGAAAATGCGGAGTCCGCGGAATCGCTCCTCGCTGACCTCGCCCGCCACCCCCATCAATCCGCAATCGACACGCCCACTAAGCTGCTCGACCGACATGATCAGAAGATCGCCGACGATGGACACGTCGCCCTGACCACCCGGGCAGACCACGGCGCTGACGAGCTCCGGTACGGCACCTGCGATGTTGTAGACCTTGAATCCGTGATAGCTGCCGACGACCAGCAAGTCGCCGGCGAAGGCCATGTCGGTGATGGAGAAACTCATCAGCGACGCGCGGTCTTCCTCCTCGTCGTCGTCCGCTTCGGCATCGTCGCCCGGCGCTTCCCCGCGTAACTCGCGCAGGCGGCTCGCCGGTAACGCGGACGGATTCTCCGGGTCGAAAAATCCGTCCGCCTTCGGCAGCGACGCCACCAAGACCACGTTGTGGATGGCCTCCCCCGCGTCTCGGAGACCGGCGGCCAGCCCCACTCGCGGGTCGGGTGAGTAATTCGCCAACATCACCACCATGCGCTCGATTTCGGCTTCCTGGTCGTCGCGCACATCGCGGGTGAACTCGAACATCACCGGGGTCTGTGCCGCACCGGCAGTGTCGAGCAGTTCCTCGACCATGGTCAGCGCACCCTCGTGGTGCGTGATCATGAGGTCCAGAAACATGGCGTCGAAGGTCTCGCCAGACGCCGCCGCGAGCGCTTCCATCTGCTCGGCCATGGCCATACCTTTCATCGTGTCGTGGGCATGCTGGACAGCGGAGACGGCTTCGCCGTTTTCCCCCAGCCACGCAGTCATGAATTCGATTTCGTCTTTCTGCGAGGACTCAATACGCTGGGCCAGTTCCATCATCTCGTTGCGGGCGGTGCGATCGGGTAGTAGCGCGGCCATGTCCAGTGCCTGCTGGTGGTGCGAAATCATGTCCTGCATGAAACGCACATCGGCCAACGAGTAGCGAACCGAAGCCAGCTGTATCGCCTCCTCGGTCGTGATCCGTCGACTCGCTTCACCCGGTTTGCCCGGCTGCACGATGGGCGCTTGGGCCGCGACGGAACCTGCCGTGACGGCCAGCACAGCAATGAGTACACAGTGATAGAGGGTTCGAGTCATGGGGCAGGAATTTACCAGATTCGACGTTGGGTGCGATGATAAGCCATGACCAAAATCCAGTTCACGAATCGCGCCGGCATCGAACTCACCGGCACCCTCGAACTCCCTCCAGGCGGTGACTATCAGGCGACCGCCCTATTCGCACATTGTTTCACGTGCGGACGCAACATCCGCTCGGCGCGCGAAATCACGCGGGCGCTCGCCGCCGAGGGTTTCGCAGTGCTGCGTTTCGACTTCACGGGCCTCGGCGAGAGCGACGGCGAGTTTGCAGACACGAACTTCTCGAGCAACCTCGACGATCTCGAAGACGCGGCGGCTTGGCTCGGGGACGCGTACACCGCACCCCAACTTTTAATCGGGCACTCCTTGGGCGGCACAGCGGTGCTCGCGGTCGCAGACCGGCTCGAAAGCGTGCGGGCGGTCGCGACGCTCGCGGCGCCGGCGAGCGCCGAGCACGTCCTCAAGAACTTCGACGACCAGCTCGGCGAGATCGAGTCGTCGGGCAGCGCGTCGGTGGAACTCGGTGGGTCGGCGTTCCGGATTCGGCGCGACTTTGTTGAGGACGCGCGCTCGCATGCAGTAGAGGACCGATTGCGGCGTCTGCGCCGTGCGTTACTGGTGATGCACTCCCCGGTCGATGACACGGTATCGGTCGACGAGGCGACGCGGATTTTCACGGGCGCGATGCATCCAAAAAGCTTCGTGAGCCTTGATTCCGCCGATCACCTGCTCAGCGATCCGGCGGACGCGCGTTATGCAGGGGCGGTGATCGCGGCATGGGCGGGTCGCTTCCTGAAGCTCGTTCCCGTCGAGCCGACCGAGACGGTCGAAGTGTCTGGCCGGACCGACGACGGCTTCCTGTGCCGCGTGCAGTCGCGACGCCACATCCTGCTCGCTGATGAGCCGGCGTCGGTCGGCGGCGACGACGCCGGCCCGGACCCGTACGCGTACCTCGCGGCCGCGCTCGGCACGTGCACGGTCATGACGCTGAACATGTACGCACGCCACAAGGGGCTCGCGGTGTCACGCGTGGTGTGCGGCGTATCGCATGCGCGCGTGCACGAAGCGGATTGCGAAGACTGCGAAGATGATGGTCGGCGCATCGACGAGCTGACGCGCACGATTTCGATTGAGGGCGACTTACCAGACGACGCGCGTCAGCGCATGCTCGAAATCGCCGACCGCTGCCCGGTGCACAAGACGATGGCGCATCGAATCTCGATCAAGACGGTGTCTGCCTAGGTAAGTGCGACATCGCGGCGCGGTACCGCGTCTCCAGGTCCTCGCGATCGCGCACCTCGCCGAACGCTTCCATTCCTCGATCCCTCACCATCGTCGCGTGCGTCGCCAGCGCTCGGCGCTGCTCGGGGGTGCGGGCGACTTCCGCGACGCGGGCGATGGTCTCAAGCACGCGGATGAGCACCGACGGCGAATCGGCGGCGTGCTGGCGAATCTGGTTGAACGCGGCGTCGGTGAATCCCGCGAATGTCGTCACGTTCAAGACCAAACGAAGGCGCCCTCCGTCATCGAACCGACACGGTTCCGGGAACCGTTTCTCGGTCAGCCGGCCCAGCAGCGCGCCAAGTCGGTCAATGCAGTTGATTGCGGTGAACGGGTCATACACGCCCGGGGACAGCGCGCGCACTGCGATTTCCACGAGCTGATGCACGCCATGCTCGGCGTCCTGCGTGAGCGTACGCTGCTCTCCGAGGATGAACGCACGCCGCAGCGTGTGGATGACGTCATCGGTCACGTTGGCGGTCGGCCAGGCCAGCATCAATGCGCCCGTCCCCATCACGAAGTCACCCGCGCGATACAACACTTTCAGAACCAAATCGTGCTCGACCGCGTGGGTCATCAGGTGTTCGTGGTCGATTGCCTGCAGGTAGTCGCTGCGGACAGGGAGAACGCGGACAGCCTGCTGCTCGAAACCCTCCGGCAGGTCCGCAGTACGGGGGGTATCGCCAACCTCCGCATCATCGAGCAATCGCTCGACAGTCCCGTCGAGCTCGCGCGCGACAGCTGCGACGATGGTTTCCGCCTGGATTTTTTTCGCGACATGGTGGATGAAATAGATCAACACGCCGACGCTCAGGAAGACGAGCACCACCGCAAGCGTGACAGAAACATGCGGTACGAACCCGTCGCGCACGCTGCGTAACACGAGCAGGCTGTAGAAAAACGTCGCGATGAACACGCCGAGCACGACCTGATTGCCGGTGTCGCGCATGAAGTTCTGCAGCACGCGCGAGCCGAACTGCCCGGATGCGAGCGTCAGCGTGACGATTGTGATCGAGAACACGACGCCCGTCACCGTAATCAGCGAGCCCGCGATGGTGCCGAGGACCGTGAGCGCGCCCTCCGTGCCACCGCCGTAGAGCCACCACAAGTCGGCGTCGATGACGTCGCCATAATGGCGGTCCACCCATAACGCGCCGACTGAAAGCGCGATCGACACGCAGAGCATGAGCGACGGCACGAACCAGAAACTGGTCCGCACACGCTCCCACAGCCGCGTCGCATCGGTCATCGAAATAGCCATCACGGCCACGCTAGCGCGCCGCGGGGCTTGGCGTCCACCGGAGACACCACACTCGCCGCGAAGCGGCGTAGACTTTGCACATGCGCCAGCAGATTCGGTTCCTGGAGACCGCCGATGGGGTCCATCTCGCGTGGGCGCGCGCCGGCAGCGGGCCCGTGCTCGTGAAGCCCTCGTGTTGGCTCACGCACCTCGAGTACGACTGGGAGAGTCCGGTCTGGCGACATTGGATGCAGTTCCTCGCCGGGCACTACACCTTCGTCCGTTATGACGAGCGCGGTTGTGGCATGACCGATTGGGCCGCGAACGACCTCTCACCGGAGCGCTGGGTCGACGACCTCGAACTCGTGATCGAACGCGCCGGGCTCACCGAGCCGTTCGTACTGCTCGGCATCTCTCAGGGCTCAACCGCCGCAATCCAGTATGCAATCCGGCATCCAGAGCGCGTCTCGAAGCTCGTGCTGTACGGCGGCTATGCGCGTGGCTGGGGTCGTCGAGGCGATGCGGCGGCCGAACGCGCGTCGCGGGCCATCATCGACCTCATGGGCACGGGTTGGGGCAGTGAGAATCCCGTATTCCGGCAGCTATTCACTTCAAGGTTCGTGCCGGAGGCAACGGCCGAGCAGATCCAATGGTTCAACGACCTGTGCCGCCGTACGACAAGCCCGGATGTCGCGATGCGGCTGAACCTCAACCGCCGAGACGTCGACATCACCGCCCTGCTCCCCGAAGTCCGTATGCCAACGCTGGTGATGCATGCACGCGACGACGCGGTCGTACCGCTCGCGGAGGGCCACCTGCTCGCGTCGCAGATTCCGGACGCGCAATTCGTCGAGCTCGACTCGCGCAATCACGTGCTGCTCGACGGTGAGCCCGCGTGGCACGTGTTCCAGGACCACTTGCTGGAATTTACTGGCAGCGCCCCGCGCCACGCCGGATTCAACACGCTGTCGGCGCGCGAGCGTGAGATTCTTGCACTGATAGCGAAAGGTCTCTGCAACGCGGACATCGGCGACCGGCTGTTCATCAGCGAGAAGACAGTCCGCAACCATGCAACCAGCCTGTTCGCGAAACTCGGGGTCGAAAGCCGCGCCCAGGCCATCGTGCTGGCGCGCGAGGACGCGTTCGTCGACTGACCGGGACGCCGGCGTGATGCCGGGACATTGGTCCTATGGTGGCGAACGACCGCGCGGCGCACGCTTAGCCGCATGAAAAAGACCACCATCCTGCTGTTCGGCGTCGTCGCTTACACCGTCTTCCTCGCGGTGTTCCTCTACCTCGTCGCGTTCGTCGGCGACGTGTTCGTGCCCTACACGATCGACGCTGGCCGCGTGCCGGACCCGGTCGCGTTGGCGGTCGTGGTGAACCTTGCGCTGGTACTCGCCTTCGGTCTCCAGCACTCGGTCATGGCACGCACAGGGTTCAAGGCCTGGCTGCACCGCATGCTGCCCGCGTCTGCCGAGCGGAGCGTCTACGTGCTGGTCGCGAGCCTCGTGCTCGCGCTGTTGATGTGGCAATGGCGACCGATCCCCGTCACGCTTTGGGAGGCGACATCGACACCGGGACAGGTCGTTGGCTGGTCGGTGTTCGGGCTCGGCTTCGGGATCGTGTTGCTGTCGACCTGGCTGATCGACCACTTCGAGCTGTTCGGACTCAAGCAGTCGTGGTCACAGTTCGTTGAGCGCAAGCCGCGCGCTGGGCAGTTCATGACGCCGTTCCTGTATCGCGTCGTGCGCCACCCGCTATACCTCGGCTTCTTGCTCGCCTTCTGGGGTACGCCGCACATGACCGCAGGCCACGCGCTGTTCGCGGCAGGCATGACCGCGTACATCCTGATTGCCATCCGGCTCGAGGAGCGGGATCTCGTGCACGCGCACGGCCCGATTTACGCACGCTACCAGCGTGACGTGCCGATGATCCTGCCGGTCAGGCGGCCGCTTCCGCGGTAGACGGGTCGATCACCCGCCGAACCTCGGAGATTTTGGTCGCCGGGAAACCGCCCTTCGCCGCGTGTTCGAGGACGGCTGCCTCGTTCGGCGCGATGTAGACGCAGTAGATGCAGTCATCCGTGACATAGCTCTTGAGCCACTGAATTTGTGGCCCCATCAGGTTCAGCACCTCGCACGAGGTGCGCGAGATGGCCTGGAGCTGCAGTTTCGTGAGGCTCCCGGCACCGGGAATTTCACGTTCAATCACGTATTTGGGCATGGTCGTATACCAAAAAGGGATGACAGGCCCAATTCTGCATCAGATTCCTTGACTGCGCAAGGGCCCGACTTCACCGCTCGCGGTAATACATGCGCATCGCAATCGGCGCGAAGATTGCGGTGATGATCGCCGATGCGATGAGCACCCAAACGACGTCCCCCACCGCCAGATTGCCGTGCATGAGCCCGCGCGACGCGGAGGTGAGGTGGGTAACCGGGTTCATTGAGACGATGGTCTGTAGCCAATCCGGCATCGTCGCGGGGTCGACGAAGATATTGCTGACGAACGTCAGCGGAAACAGCAGCAGGAAGCTCGTGGTCATCACCGATTCGGGCGAACGGACGAGGAAGCCGACGATGATCCATATCCACGACAGTGCGGATGACAGCACCAGCATCAGCAGTATGGCGAGCACGACGCCAACAGGCCCCGCTTCCGGCCGGAACCCGAGCACGAGCCCGACGATCATCACCACGACCGCCGCGAGGGCGTAACGCATCAGGTCGCCTAGCAGCGCGCCGACGATCGGCGCCGGCTGCCAGATCGGCAGCGAGCGGAAGCGGTCGAACAATCCCTTTTGGATGTCGGTGTTGAGGCCGACGCCGGTGTACACCGTGAGAAACACGACGGTCTGCACGACAATGCCGGGAATCAGGAACTGCAGGTACGCGTCCGTCGAGCCCGCGAGCGCCCCACCGAACAGGTACGTGAACAACACCGTCATCATGATCGGGAAGACGACGACGTCGAACAACTGGAACGGCACGTGCTTGATCTTGAGCACGGCCCGCCACGCGAGCGTCATCGAAGCGGACAGGCCACTCGCACTCGCAGGCCGGGGCGCCGCGGCAATCATGCCTGCACCTCCGCTGCCGCATCTTCAGCCGGTCGGCCGGTGAGCGCGAAGAACACGTCATCGAGAGTCGGCTGCGTGAGCGAGAACGCCTCGAGCACGATGCCGGCACCGGCGAGCGCGGCCAGCGCCTGCGGCACGAGTTCGTCGCGCGCGACGCGTGCCGACAGCGCGGTCGCGCCTCCCCCGTCGTGCGCTTCCCCAAGTGTCGCGACCAACAGTCGCTTCGCATCCGCGAGCTGGTGCTCGGCGGCGACGCGCACGTGCAGCGTGCTGCCGCCGACCGAAGACTTGAGTTCCCGGCTCGTGCCCTCGGCGATCAAGCGGCCATGGTCGATGACCGCGAGCCGATCAGCGAGCCGGTCGGCCTCCTCCAGATACTGGGTCGTCAGCAGCACCGTGGTGCCACTCGCCGCGATGGCGCGCACGATGTCCCAGACTTGATTGCGGCTGCGCGGATCGAGACCCGTCGTCGGCTCATCGAGGAACAACAACTCGCACGCCGAGACGAGACTCGCTGCGATGTCGAGCCGCCGGCGCATACCGCCTGAGTACGTGCGCACCTGCCGACTACCGACGTCCGCAAGCTCGAATTCGGCAAGGAGTTCGGTTGCGCGCGCCCGGGCCGCACCCCACGAGAACCCGAGCAGTCGCGCGACGAGCACCAGGTTCTCCTTGCCGGTCAGGTCCTCGTCGACGGACGCGAACTGCCCGGTCAGGCTCACTTTAGAGCGCACGGCCGCCGCGTCCGTCGCCACGTCGTGCCCGAGCACGCGCGCCGACCCGCCGTCGGGCTTCAACAGCGTCGCGAGCACGCGGATGGTCGTGGTCTTGCCCGCCCCGTTCGGGCCGAGCAAGCCGTATACCGAGCCCGCAGCGACCGATAGGTCGATTCCTGCGACCGCGTTCGTTTTGCCGAAGCGCTTCACAAGCGCGGTGGTCTCGATGGCTCGGGTCATCGCCCTATGCTACCGCGGCGAGCGGCGAGCGATAATCGGTCCATGCGAATGATTCGGTGGATGAGTGGGTGCGCGTGCTGGTCGGTGCTCTCAGCCTGCGGGGGTGGTGGCTCGCTCGAGCCCGGCGAACCGATGCCGCCCGCGCCGCCGCCCGATCCCCAGTACGAACTCGTCGAAGTCGCGGCGGGCTTCGTGCAGCCGACCGCGATCGTGCATCCTGGCGATGGCACGGGCCGGCGCTTCGTCGTCGAGCGCCGCGGCACGGTGACCGAGATTGACGGCAACCAACCCGCCGCCGACTTCTTCCTGGACCTCCGCGACCGCGTCGGCAGCGCGAGCAACGAGCAGGGCCTGCTCGGCCTCGCGTTCTCGCCCGATTTCGCAAGCAGTGGTCTTCTTTATGTGAACTACACCGACAGCGCCGGCGACACCGTGATTGCGCGTATGAACGCAGCCGGTGACGAAGAGCGACTGCTCACCCTCGCGCAGCCTTTCACCAACCACAACGGCGGCCAGCTTGCGTTCGGCCCCGACGGCTATTTGTACATCGGCCTCGGCGATGGCGGCGGTGCCGGTGACCCCGAAGGCAACGCGCAGAATCCTGCGTCACTACTCGGCAAGCTCCTCCGCATCGACGTCAGCGACCCGACCCTGCTTTACACGATTCCCGACGACAACCCATTCAGCGACGAAATCTGGGCACTCGGTCTGCGTAACCCGTGGCGCTTTTCGTTCGACGCCGCCGGCAACCTGTACATTGCCGATGTCGGCCAGAGCCTGCGCGAAGAAATCAACTTGCAACCCGCGGGCAGCGATGGCGGCGAGAACTACGGCTGGAACGTCATGGAAGGCACGCAGTGCTATGGCGCCATGGGCTGCGACACAACTGGCTTCACCGTACCGGTGTACGAGTACGATCACTCCGACGGGTGCTCGGTCACCGGCGGCTATGTCCACAACGGCGTTTATATCTACGGTGACTTCTGTCGCGGGACGATCTGGGGTCTGACGCGCAACGGCTCGGCCTGGGAGAACGAGGTGATTCTCGACACCGAGCTCATGATCTCGACGTTCGGCCTCGGCGAGGACGGCGCACTGTATGTCGGCGACTACGCGTCGGGCGCGATTCTGCGCCTCGATACCCTCTGACTACGGCACCGAGACCATTTTGCGACTGAGGGTCGCGCCATCTCCATCGTTGACGGTCAGCTCGTAGCTACCCGGCGGTAGGTACAGCACCGCCTCCTCCCCGGGCAGGACGAATATCTGGTCGACCGGTACCGGCACGGACTCCGCGTTCTCGGACCACGCGCGCACCAGCACCGGCTCATCAAGCACTTCCGGCAACTCGACGGGCGTCGGGCTGCCCAGCGCCTGCCGATAGAAGCCAGGCGCGAGCTCAAGCGGGATTGGCAATTGAATCTGCGCGTCGACGCCGCCCGCGTATTGCTGACCGTGGACCAGCGCCGCGCCGTCCGGATCGAGCGCCACGCGCGCATCACGAGGCGACGCGGATTTATGCATGCAGCTCGTGAGGTCGACCGTGAACGGGTCGATGCCCGATTCGTCGCGGAACCGCGCAGCCATCCAGCGCCTCCCGAAAGTATCCGGTCGCTCGAGGATGTGGGACCAGCCTGCGAACACAATGAATCGTGCATCTTCGCCCGCGTGCTCGATCGCGCGCTGGAGGTGGTCGGCCTGGCCTGCTTCGCGCGATTCAATCGACTCGCCGGCAAACTCGTACGCGACGAGCTCGAATCCGAGCGCAGTGGCACGCCGAATGACGGCGGCAAAAATCGGCTCCCGCGTGTAACCCCCAGAGCCCGGTTCCAGGAAGGTCGAGTCAGGCTCAAACGCCTCCAGCGCCAGATGCGTGAAGCCGGCCTCGCGTAACGCAGGCAGGGATTCAAACAAGAACAGCCGCGCAGCCACATGGAAGTGATTCTCGTTGAGCATCACCACACGACGATCCGATGCGATGGCGAGAAGCCAGTCCGCGGCCGCGACGTGTGTGGCGCCGGACTCGCCCGCGTCGCAATCAAGTGCGGCGAATGGCAAGTCGCGGAGCCGCC
The DNA here is from genome assembly GCA_040882865.1 of Gammaproteobacteria bacterium. GTDB lineage: Bacteria > Pseudomonadota > Gammaproteobacteria > Natronospirales > JAIVGZ01 > JAIVGZ01. The sequence continues at coordinate 66,515 of JBBEAN010000008.1, read as the reverse complement.
TCAGTACCCTGTCCTGCCGCCCCATATGGACATCGACCATGGCCTGCATCTGTGGCGCCCAGGGTTCCGACGCCGACGCTTCGAAGTGCGCCAAAACCGGCGCAAATGCGCCGTCTTGGAGCCGCATATCCACGCCCTGCCCGAAGACCGTGCCAGGCATCAATGCGAACATCAGTGTCGCAGCGTAAATTTCTTGATTCATAGAACTCTCCTTGTCCACGGGACAAAAACCGCGCGTCATACGTCGAGTTGTAGGGACAACGCAATCGGTACCAGCGAGAACTCAATCAGCGGCGGCCGTCGGTTCCAGCCGCGGCGTAGCGGTATGGTCAGCGTGCCATCCTCATCGGTCTTTATGACTTCCCCGCCGATGAGCGCATGTGCATTGACGTTCGGGCCGAACTCGACGAGTAGGCCCTTCGGTTTCGGCATCATCAGACGTGCGACGAACCCTTGCCGCTTCACCAGTTCGCGATACTCATCCGCCATCGCAATGACAATCGCGTATGACAGCTGTTCAGTGGGTGGGACCGTCGAGGTGAATTCCACGGTCATCGCGAGCTTGCCTTTGGGCGCGTTCGTGCGGACCGGCGGATTCTCTTCGAGCAAAGCCTCCGAGACGGGAAAGTTGTCGACCACGCCGTCTTCGTCAATCACGACCGCAATCGAGCCTGCCTCGGCCGCGACGACGAGCTGCAAATCTTCCTGACGGAAGGTCTCGTCGTGAACCACGAGCGACCGCGTCATGCGCGCATATTTGGCGCCCGACACGAAATCACGGCTGAAGACCGCGTGCAGGTCTGCGTACGGAATCTCCCGCCATTCGGTCGCTGGCACGACCGCGGTTGTCACACCTAGTAATACGGCGCCGAGCCACTTCATCCCGCACACCCCCAACAGTCGGCCCGAAAATGGGTATTCTATCGAACATGACAAAACCGCATATCAACGGCGCGACCTACCGCGCGATGTACGAGCGCTCGGTCAAGGACCCAGAGGGCTTCTGGGCGGAGCAGGCGAACGAGTATATCGATTGGACCAAACCGTGGGACCGGGTGCTCGATTGGGACTACACGAAGGGCCATATCCGCTGGTTCGAGGGCGCCGAACTCAACGCATGCTTCAACTGCGTCGACCGCCACCTCGAGACCCGCGGCGACCAGACCGCGATCACCTGGGAGCCGGATGACCCGAACGGCACCGTCCGCCACGTCACCTACAAGCAACTTTTCAAGCTCGTCTCCGAACTCGCGAACGTACTCAAGGACAACGGCGTCAAGAAAGGCGACCGCGTCTGCATCTACATGCCGATGGTGCCCGAAGCCGCGATCGCCATGCTCGCCTGCGCTCGCATCGGCGCGGTTCACTCGGTCGTGTTCGGCGGCTTCTCGCCGAAATCCATCAAGGACCGCGTACTCGACTCCGATTGCCGCGTCGTCATCACCGCCGATGAAGGCCTGCGGGGCGGCAAGAAAGTCCCGCTGAAGAAGAACGTCAACGAAGCGATGGCCGATTGTCCCGATGTCCACACCGTGCTCGTGCTGAAGCACACCCACGCCGACATCGACTGGAACCCGAAGCGCGATCGTTGGTGGCACGAGGAAATGGCGAAAGCGAGCGCGGACTGCCCGCCCGAGCCGATGGACGCCGAGGACCCGCTGTTCATCCTCTACACCTCGGGTTCGACCGGTAAGCCGAAAGGCGTGCTGCACACGACCGGCGGTTACCTCCTGTACGCCGCCATCACGCATAAACTCGTGTTCGACTACCACGACGGCGAGGTTTATTGGTGCACCGCCGACGTCGGCTGGGTGACCGGCCACAGCTACATCGTCTACGGCCCGCTCGCCAACGGCGCGAACACGCTGATGTTCGAGGGCGTCCCGACCTGGCCCGACGCGAGCCGCTTCTGGCAGGTCGTCGACAAGCACAGCGTGAACATCTTCTACACGGCGCCGACCGCGATCCGCGCGCTGATGAGCCAAGGCGAAGGTCCTGTCTCAAGAATATCGCGCAAGTCATTGAGAATACTGGGCACTGTCGGCGAACCCATCAACCCGGAAGCCTGGAACTGGTACCACCGCGTCGTCGGCGACGGCCGCTGCCCCATCGTCGATACCTGGTGGCAGACGGAGACCGGCGGCATCCTCATCACCCCGCTCCCGTACGCGATCGACGCCAAGCCCGGCAGCGCGACCAAACCGTTCTTCGGCATCCAGCCCGCAATCGTCGACGCGGAAGGCAACGAGCAAGACGGCGCGACCAGCGGCAACCTCGTCATCAAGCATCCTTGGCCTGGCCAGATGCGTACCGTATACGGTGACCACCAACGCTTCATCGATACCTACTTCAAGACCTACCCCGGCAAGTACTTCACCGGCGACGGCGCAAAACGCGACGACGACGGTTATTACTGGATCACCGGACGCGTCGACGATGTCCTCAACGTATCCGGCCATCGCCTCGGCACGGCTGAGGTCGAATCCGCGCTCGTCCTGCATCCGAAGGTCGCCGAGGCCGCCGTCGTCGGCTACCCGCACGACATCAAAGGCCAGGGTATCTACGCGTTCGTCACGCTGATGGCCGGTGACGAGCCGAGCGACGCACTCAAGGAAGAGCTGATTCAACTCGTCCGGACGGAAATCGGCGCGATCGCGAGCCCGGACGTCATCCAGTGGGCACCAGGCCTGCCGAAAACACGATCCGGAAAAATCATGCGACGGATTTTAAGGAAAATTGCCGAGAATCAAGTCGACCAACTCGGCGATACGACCACGCTCGCAGACCCCACCGTCGTCGACGACCTCGTAAAGGGGCGCTGATTCGGGGCTGAAGCGCCGTATGCGTTATCCTTACCGGATGCCCAAACGCCATCAAATCCAGTTCCCCGCCGCAGACGTCCGCGAACTCTCCCAGGACGATGTCTACTTCTTCCTTAACGAAGGCAGCAAGCGGGAGAAAATCCGCCTGCACGACTACGACCGCATCTACAAGTCGCCCGGGCTCTACGAACAGGTCGTTTACGACCGCCTGAAATGCCAGTCGCCGTCGGTCGTGGTCGACGTCCTGAAATACGTCGTGAACCAAACCGGCCAGTCCATGAGCGAGATGCGCGTACTCGACCTCGGTGCCGGCAACGGCATCGTCGGCGAAGTGCTCAAGCAGCACGATGTCGCGCGGGTCATCGGCATCGACATCATCGAAGAGGCGCGGGAAGCCACCGATCGGGACCGTCCCGGTGTTTACGACGCGTACTACGTGATGGATCTTTGCAACATGTCGGACGAACAGAAGGACGACGTCGCCGCATGGTCACCGGACTGTCTGGTGTCGGTCGCCGCGCTCGGTTTCGGCGACATCCCCGCCGCCGCATTCCTGGAGGCATTCAACATGGTGAGCGATGGCGGTTGCGTCGCGTTCAACCTCAAAGAGACGTTTTTCGACCGGAGTGACACCTCCGGCCTGTCGCACTTGGTGCGCGAGATGATTTTCTCGAACTACCTAGACATGTATCACTTGCAGCGTTATCGCCACCGCCTGTCGATGGAGGGGATTCCGCTGTACTACTTCGCGATCGGCGGGCGCAAGCGCGCAGACGTTCCGTCGTCGTTCCTGAAGTCCCTGAACCTGTCGTAACGCAATGAAACTCCGAACGAAAAAAGTGCTTGGGGCGTTCGCCGTAGTCTTGGCCGTCGCGGTGGTCGCGCTGCTGACCGTCACCGCGTACGACTCGCCGTGCCCGACCGTCACGACCACGAGCGACGCGCCTGCGACCATGCAGGCGGTCCGCACTCACTGTTACGGTTCGACCGACGTTATCACCCTCGAAGCCGTGACACGGCCCACGCCGACCGACGACGAGTTGCTGGTGCGCGTTCATGCGGCCGGTGTGAACCCGCTCGACTGGCATTACATGACGGGCACCCCGTACATCATGCGGCTTTCGTCGGGTATCGGCCGACCGGACAGCCCACTGGTCGGCGTCGATTTCTCCGGTACGGTCGAAGCGGTCGGACCGGGCGTCCAGCGCTTCGCTCCAGGCGACCGGGTGTTCGGTGGCCGTTCGGGGGCATATGCGGAGTATCTCGTCATCCGCGAGTCCCGCAATGTCGTGCACCTGCCCGACAATGTCGACTTCGTCGAGGCTGCAGCCCTTCCGATTTCGGGCATCACGGCGCTGCAGGCGGTCAGGGACGCCGGCCAGGTCAAGCCGGGACAGCGAATACTTATCAACGGCGCATCGGGCGGCGTCGGCACCTTCGCCGTACAAATCGCCAAGGCGCACGGCGCACACGTCACCGGCGTCAGCAGCGGGCGGAACGTCGAACTCGTCTTGTCGCTTGGCGCCGACCACGTGATCGACTACACGCAACAAGACTTCACCCGGGGCTCCGAACGCTACGATGTGATCATCGACAACGTTGGCAATCATTCACTGCGTGCATTTCGGCGCGCGCTCGAGCCCGACGGTATCTTGGTCCTCGTGACCGGCCCGAAGCGCAATCGGTGGCTCGGTCCGATTTCCCGTGTCGTCTGGGCAAAGCTTACACAGCCGTTCGTGAGCCAGACGCAGCAAATGTTGCTCGCCGAGTTGCGGCCGGATGACCTCACCTTGCTCGCGGAGATGATGGAAGCCGGCACATTGCGTTCAGTGATCGACCAACGATTCGCATTGGACGACGCGCCGGCCGCAATCGCCTACCTCGAGCAGGGCCGCACCCGCGGCAAGAACATCATCGTCGTCGTGCCGTAACCCGAACCGAAGGGGCTGGCGCTCGGGCTCCATTGGCTATAGCATATGTGGCTATGGCTGATATGACCACGCGCATGCTGGACCGCGAGCTCAAGAAGGGCTCGGCCGAACTCATCATCCTGTCGATCGTCGAAGGTCGCGCCCGCCACGGCTATGAGATCAGCAAACTCATCGACGCCCGCTCGAACGGCGAGCTGACCTTCCACGTCGCCTCGCTGTATCCCCTGCTGTACCGGCTCGAGGAACGCGGCTGGCTGCGCGGTCGCTGGGTCGAGAAGGCCGGCGAGCGCCGTCGGCGCTTCTATGGCCTCACCGCGGATGGCAAGCGCGCGCTCGAACGACAGCGCGAGACCTGGAAGCGGTTCGTCCATTCAATCGCGCTGATCACGGGAGACGGGCATGCATGAGTGGAGTGAATCGCTGCGCACACGGCTGCGCGGCCTCCGCCTCGACCCGGCCCGCGAGGCCGAAATCATCGAGGAGCTGTCCGAGCACCTCGATCAGCATTACCAGGAATTTCGGAACGCTGGCCTCGACCACGCCGCCGCGGTCGCGGCGGCCGAGCAGGAACTGCTCGACGCCGACACGCTGGCCGCCTATATGCGCCCGCTCCGACAGGCGAACGTACCGGCGCGACTCACACCGGGCACGCCGCGGCACCGCGTGTTCTCCGATCTCGGCCAAGACTTGAGGCTTGCGGTCCGTATGCTCCGCAAGCAAGCGGGGCTCACCACGGCCGTGGTGCTGACGCTCGCACTCGGCGTCGGCGCGACCGGCGCGATCTTCGCGCTCGTCGACAAAGTCCTGCTGCGCGATCTCCCGTTCCCAGAACCCGCAGGTCTTGTGACCCTGACCGAGCGGACCGACGTATCGCCGACGGCGGGCGTATCACCGCTGAACCTGCGGGACTGGCAACGACGCAACCAGTCATTCGACGAACTCGCCGGCTACATTCCGTCCGTCGGCGCGATGGTCATGCGCGGCGAAGATGGGCCCGAGAACGTGTCGCGACAGTGGGTCACCGAAGGGGTGTTCCGGGCGCTCGGCGTTGCGCCAGTCGTCGGCCGGACCTTCATCCCGGAAGATGACCGGCCGCAGTCGCGCGTCGCGGTGCTCGCCGAGACCTACTGGCGCAATCGGTTTGAGGCCGACCCGAATATCGTCGGACAAAGCGTCCAACTCGACGGTCAGGCCTTCACGATTGTCGGCGTCATCCCTCAAGAAGCGCAGGTCATCGGACGGTCCGACCTGTGGGCGCTGATTTCGATTCAGGACGCGCCGGACAACGCGCGGGCCGCATACTTCCTCACCGCCATAGGGCGCCTGAAGTCGGATGTCTCACTTGATGCTGCACAAAGCGAGCTGTCGGGAATCGCGGCGAGCCTCGCTCGCGAGTATCCCGCGACGAACGAGGGTCGCGCCGTCGCACTGCGACCGCTCCGCGAGACGGTGCTCGGAACCGACCTGCGTCGGACTTCGCTCTTGTTCCTCGGCGTCGTTGGATTCGTGCTCGCGATGTGTTTCGCGAACATCGCGAACCTTTTGCTGACTCGGACCGCGGCGCGTAGCCAAGAGCTCTCGATTCGCGCCGCGCTCGGCGCCGACCGCGGCCGACTGCTCCGCCAGTTCTGGACCGAGAACTTCGTCCTCTCCTTGCTCGGCGGTATTGCCGGACTCGCGATCGCCGGCGTACTGCTGCGGGTCGCGCCGTCCCTGCTGCCGACCTCGTTGTTGCCGCCCGGCATCGCGCTGGTATTCGACGCCCGCATCATCCTGTTCTGCGGCGTGGCAGCCTCGGTCGCGGGGATGCTGCTGAGCCTGCTCTCGATGTCGCAAGTCGTCGACCTCGCGTCAGCGAGCCGGAACGACACCGCAGGCAGCCGATCCGTCACCGACCGCTCGAGTCGCACGCGCGAGCTCCTCGTCGTCGGCCAAGTCGCGACTGCGGTCGCGCTGCTCTACTGCGCGGGCCTTTTGTCGCGCACTCTGCTGGAACTTCAGAACGTCGACCCGGGTTATCGCGCGGACAGCGTGCTCACTGCGTATGTCGATCCGCACTCGCGCATCTACCCGACCCGCGAAAGCCTCGTGCAGTTCTTCGACGATGTCGACACCGAGGTCGAGAACCTACCAACGGTCGCGAACGCGGCCTGGGCGACCGTGCTGCCCTTCGGCGACTCATTGATGGGCGACCGGTTCATTGAGATCGCCGGACAACCCGCGCCGACGCCCACCCAACGGCCGATCAGCTCGTTCGCGGTCGTGAGCGGCAACTATTTCAGAACGCTCGAAATGCCACTGCTCGCCGGTCGCACCTTCGAGATTCAGGACAGCTTGACCGCCGTCCCGGTCTGCATCGTCAATGAAGCGTTCGCGCGCCTGCACCTATCCGGTCGTGAGCCCTTGGGCGAGCGGGTATCCCGATGGCTGACCGATGCGGCCGACGGCCAGCCGTCAGTCTGTGAGGTGGTTGGCGTAGCCGGCAATCTGCGCGGTGCGCCCGACGAGACCAGTCCGATGCCGCAACTGTACGTGCCCGTCACACAGCTGCCCGTCGGCGATATCTTTCTCATCGCGCGGCCCGAGCTCGGCGATGCGGAAGCGCTCGCCCCTTCGGTACGTGCCGCCGTCGGACGTATCGACCGCGAGCAGATGGTCGGTGTGCGCAACATCCGGACGTTGTCGATGATCGGCGACGAAGCCACCGCCGCGTACCGCTTCCGCGCCACGCTCGTCGTGGTATTCGGCGCGCTCGCGCTCGTGCTCGCGATGATCGGACTGTTCGGCGTGCTCGCCTACTCGGTCCAACGACGCTGGCGGGAATTCGGCGTACGCAAGGCGCTCGGCGCATCGGCGCGCGACATGATGACGCTGATCGCCCGCGGCGCCCTACGCATCATCGCGCCGGGCATTCTTGTCGGCGGTCTCGCCGCACTGGTCATCGGCCCCCTGCTCGGCGCCATGCTATTCGGCGTCCGGCCGACCGATCCGGTGACCTTGATTATCGTGCTCGTCGTACTGACCCTCACGGCTGCGGCGGCAGTCGCCCTACCTGCCTGGCGCGCGGCGCAGATGGACCCCGCCGGCGCGTTGCGGAGTGAATGAATTGCGTCGCTTCATCCGATACATCTCGCCATCTGCATGGCTCAGTAAGGTATCGGAATCCTCACCGTCCGCTGGATAACAGGCCACGCCGATACTGCAGGAAGGCATTCTGATACCGCCGAGTTCAGCCCCCAGCGGCTCGGCCATCGCGGTGAGAATCTGGCCCACTTTTTCGGCCACGAACTCCGCCGAATGGACGCTCGTCAAAAGAATAATAAATTCATCGCCGCCCATCCGGGCCACCGTGTCCGTCTCGCGTACGCAGCTTTCCAGCCGTCGTGCGATCGTACAAAGCACACGATCCCCCATCGCATGTCCGTGGGCATCGTTGATGGCCTTGAAGTCATCGATATCCAAGAACAGCAACGCCAGACTGCTCCGGTGCCGACGAGCAACACGCAGCCCAGATTTCAGGCGGTCGTTGAACAACGATCGGTTCGTCAGTCCAGTCAGCGAATCGTGGTGGGCGAGGAAATGTAACTCTTCCTCGGCCTTCCAAAGGGCACTCACGTCCCGCGCGACGCCGATTCGTACGCCGTCCTCCTCAGACCAGCGTGCCGACCACAGGATGTGGACCACACTGCCGTCCTTGCGGATATAACGGTTGCGGAAATTGACATGCGGCAGACCACTCATCACCCGGACGATGGATGACCGCGTAGCCGACAGGTCTTCAGGGTGCATATAGTTGGTAATCGGGGTGCCTATCAGCTCATTGGCACGGTAACCGAGGAGCGCTTCACAGGCATCGCTCACGAAGACAATCTGGTCGTCGCTATCGACCACGAATACCGCGTCCAGCATCAGATGGATCAGCTTGGGATAAATCGATGGCAAATCGACGGGCATACCGCATTTAAGTATAGCTGCTCTCCCGCTTCTCCATTTCGTCAGCGATTTTCCGGCCGTTCTCACCCTTACCCTTGAGCTTTTCGATGATGTTGCGGTGGCTCGGCGCGTCGCGGTCCTGGCTGAGTTTGAACACGGTGTCCAACTCCGTCACCGTAATTTCGAACGCCACGATCATCTTCAAAAGCCGCGCGGTGAGGCTAGCAGGGAGATTGTCGTAGACGGTCGGTGAGCGCACGTGCACGCTCATTTAATTCCAAGTCGAAGGCGTGTGCGGGTCCGAATACCACGAACCGCTCACGTAGCAGTGCGCGCCCGAGAACACCGCGAGCACGTTCTCGTTGTGCTGGAACGCCTTGTGATGGTCCATGCCGCGCATGAGGTGACCGCGCAAAACCTGACGCCCGTCCTCTTCCTCCAGGAACAACGGAACCTAGGTGGCCACCGGCCGTCCCTGTGCGTCGCAGCCCGTCAGGAACGCAAACGGATGCTCAGCGATGAACGACTTGATGACCACAAAGTCGCATTCCTTGTGGTACGGAAGGTTGTACCTGGCGTTCGCCCTAGTGGGATTCGTACTTTTGCAGTGCCGCTTCGGCGACTGTGTTCTTCTTGGCTCGGGCGAGATCCAGAGCCGTCTTGCTTTGCGCGTTGATACGCGTTGGGTCTGCCCCGTGATGGATGAGCCGCTCGATGATGCCTTCGTTGACGTTGTACTGCGCAGCGACCATCAACGAGTCCTCACCATTACTCACAAGCTGATTGATGTCTGCGCCAAGTCGGATGAGTTCGTCGATGACTTCGGGGTACTTCGAGTAAGCAGCGGCGGACGACAACGGCGTTCCGGTAAAGACAGGGTCTGACTCATTAACATCTGCGCCGCGCTCGACGAGCGCCGCGAGAAGCGAAGGGTCGGAGACGTTCATTGCCGCCCACATCAGCACACTGCCGTTCTTGTTACCGGGCTCGAGCGCAGCCGCCGGTACCTTATGAACTTTCTCAATCGTGGCATCTTGCCAATAGGCGTCGGTACTGTACGAACGATGAGGATTGATCACCCGCAAGAGCATCACAAGTGTAATGACGACGCCAAGCGCAATGAGATACTTCGGGTTGACAGCTTCCATGCAGCCTCCTTTTGGAATCCTGTCTCCTACCTTTACGTTCCATGCGGATACAGTTCATCGAGGATGCTTATGGCCGATCCGTCGTTGAGCATGGGACCAGAACAGATTGAAGTGCTGAAAGAGCCGTCAGACCGCTGGTAGCCGAATATCAGGTACTCCCGCCCTTCGTTGAACGAGACGCCGCACGTGCAACATTTAATGTCGATGCGTGAGGTGAGCTCCTCGGAGTAAACGCCCTTCCACATTCGCTGGACCCGAAAGGTGCCCACCTCAATCATTTGGCCCGTCTCTTCGTCTTTACCCTGAGGACGACTCACCCTGATCGCCCTACCCAGAAAGACGATACTGGACTGCTCGTAAGCCTTCGTAACTGCCTCGACCGGATCCTCGGGTGGCTCTGCACAATTGCACGCCTGCGCAGTGGAGAGGTGAAACGTAGTGAGGAGCATCAGACAGCCGATGATTGTTTTCATGACGACCCCCGATAAGTTATATCCCGTCAAAAGCTGAATCCCCAAGCGCTAAATGACGGGTTCAATCGAAGCGCCAGAATCTGTAGCGCGACGCAGGCGCCGCCTCAAATCTGCGTACGCGATCTCATAGAAAACATTCCCGTCCACGCGACTTCCGGAGTCACTCACCTGGGTGAATGCCAGTCCTTCCAAAAGGCGTTGACCATCAGCGGTGGCTGCCATGGCAGAGACGAAAGTGACGTTGTTCGAATCTGCAACGCGTTCAATCAGCCTCTCAAATTCACGCAATATCATCCGTAGGGCGAACGGTCGATATGCACCCTCTGCTGGGTCGATAATAATACTCTCAACGTAAATCCGAGTGACAACCGAGCGTTCGTTAGCGCTGAACAGCGAGTCTCCTCTAATTTGCTTTTCGGATATCTGGCCAACCCGAAGCTTCTCGTATACCTGCGGCCTGATGGGCAGAATATCGATGTGGCCGACCCGTACATCATCTTGATTAACTATCACAAAAAATCCTTCGGGACAGGCGCTGTGCCACTCCTGAAGAATATCAATCGGAACAGCATCGGAAGCGTCGTAGAACTTCTTTTGCAGTGACGCAATCCAATGGATGTCCAATGAGCTGGCGGGTCGCGCTTCGTAGCTCACCTTAATGACATACGGATCGTCCACGATTGCACTCGGGCCCAGCTTGCCAAATAGCTTCCAAAAAATGACGAGCAACCCAAGAATTACTGCAAAGATAATTACAGTGAGCGCGATGGGTCTCACACTTTCGGGGGCGGAGAGAATAGTGACCAGCGCACTCACGAGGCCGAACAGAACTACTATGAAGCTCCCCGCCTTATTCCATTCAATCGACTTTCTGGCCATCGAGTCTCCTGCCTCGGCTTCCGCCTCACTCCGAATCTGATGCCGCCCTTACAAAGTGTCGTTGTGGATGCCGCGCCGTGATTGCGTCAATCTCTTCTGGCGGGTGGTGAAGAGGATTGCGGTCTGCCAGTCCCTGGAAGACGGGGTCCGTTAGGTAGTTAGGCCGCTGGGCGATCACCGGCTGGTCACCCGCAATCGAAAGAATCATTTCGTCGGCATCAAGACCCAATACATCTAGAGGATGCCCGCTCCAGTTCAACTCGCAGATGGTCCGCGCCATGTGCAGTGTCGTGACCCCGAAAATCTGGTGGACCCGACAGTTGTTGTACATCGTTTCCCAGTCTTTCGGGTACAGCCGCTGGATCTGGCTCAGGTCCTGCCAAAAGCTCCAGGTCTGGATTCCGTACCCACGCAACAAGGTGATGGCCTGCCGTAGCTGCGGCAGCTCACCTAACTGCGCCGCCTCGTCGAGGATGAGCAACGTGCGATGTTTCGGCGCCGACCGCCGCCGGAACATCAGCGAGAACAGCATCCCAATCCAGATGCGCAACAGTTTGCAGTAGGGCTCGAGCTTGTCCGGCGGAATGACGATGAACACCGAGATTGGATCCCCCCGCGTAATGCCATCGAGGTCGAAGCCGGTCTTTGAGGTCGCTTGGTTCACGTTATCGCCGATCAGGAAATCAATCTCCGACTGCGCCGTCGAAACAATTGACTGACCGACCTTGTCCGAGGCCGTGTTCAAAACGGCGGCGGCCTGCTGAACGAAGTTGTTCTTGGAGCGCTGCATTTCCTTCATCGTGAATCCGAGGTCGGTCTGCGACTGGTTGAGCAAGTAACGAACTTCACTGAGGTTGCGCAGGACCGGTGGACGCCCCGTCGCGCAGTGCAAAATCAACCCGAATATCAGTGACCGCGCGCGGTCGTTCCAGAACCGGTCACCCGCGACGACCGAGCCCATAGGCACCAGCATTTCGGACAGCACCATGGCGTCTTCGAGCCCTTGTGACGTCTCGCCGTCAATGACGTCGAGAGGATTGAACCCGGAGGGCACATCTCCGGTGATGTTGAAGGGGTCCAACAGCACGACCTGGTTTCCGAGTTCCTCGCGACGCCGTTTCGTGACGGCGTAGTTCTCCCCCTTGGGGTCGATGACCACCACGGGCCCCGGGTAGCGCAAGAGGGTGGGGATGACACTGCCGATGCCCTTCCCTGCCCCGGTCGGGGCAATGGTCATAAGGTGACCGCACGCCGTATGGAGAACAGGCTTCAGATGGGTCAGCGGCTTGGACGGCGGGACGTCCTCGTCCCCGTAGATGAAACCAACCGGCGCCTTGCGGTGCTCGTGCTCCAACGACCAAGCCACCAGCAAGCCAGCATCCGGGACCGACTTCGGTAGGGGTAGCGCCTTGGCCTTGCGCCGCGCCTGGCGCTTCCGTTGCGTTGGCATGGGAGAAAACCTTAGCCCTGAACCCGGAAACTGACAAGCCCAAAAGCCGTCATGGCTTCTTGCGCTTCCGGATGACCATGGCTTTGATGGACATAACCACCATCAGTACCAGGAAGACGGAAACCAGCCCGATGGTGACGTTCCAGATGCCGGAGTACGCACCAGTCTCGAGGTGTACGATCAGGAAGATAATCCAGAAACCGAAGAAAAGTGCAGCCAGCCAGCTCATTTCTCATCCTCCCGCCGCTTGGCTTCGCGCTGCTGCCTAGCCGCCTCTTGCATCGCAAAGAGGTAGGTCAAGAGCGCGACAAAGCCAATGACTCCGAGCACGATGACCGTGGTGATGGTCAACCAGTTCCACACACCGGTCTCGATTGCATAGAGCAATGAGAACAACAGGACCGCGACGACGACGATGGTGCCTGAGATATGCATGTCAGTTCCCCTCCGAGGGCAGACGCAGCGCCCCGACTGCGACCAGACGAGTTCCGTTCATCAGTGCCCTCTCAATCCGCGCGGATCCGGCGCGCGAGACCAGACGATTATAGCCGGGCTTGAGGAGGGTGCTGTCGCAGGGTACCCTCGTCCAGAAGAGACGCGGGCAGGGAGCTCGGGGCGTGGAGAACATGGTAACCAAGCGCAACACTTCAGTCGTCATGTCATTGCTAATCCTGCTCCTGATGCCGGGTCTGGCGACAGCACAACCTGCAAACCTGAGACTTAAGTACGACTCACTCTTGGAACAGGCTCGAGCTGCCCTGACCCGCGGTGACTATAATCAAGTTATAACGTATACCCGACAAGCACGCGAAGTTGCAATTTCTCCCGATCTTCCAGGCGGCATTCTCTACAGAGACCACTCAAATGATGCGCGCAGTAAACGAGTCGAAGTTGTAGCAGCGATTCATATTGAAGGACTTGCTGAGCTTTCCAAGGGAAAGATATCTATTGCAAATGCGCTTTTCGAGTCAGCATTTGAGATTCGATCTGCTCATCTTCGGCTCGATGATGGACTGCTCTCATTCGACCCACCGCTTACACCCGGTACTTCTGCAAGTACACTTTGGACATATATTTACCAAGCACACCGCTCTAGCAATCTCAATGAGCTGGAGGAAGTCCATGCGATTCTGACGGCCATGCCTGCATCGGTACAAGCGATACTAATTGATCTGGTGGCACTCGGCTATTTAAGCGTCGCCACACGAAGTGTGATTCAGATGGATGACATACCCGAAGCGTTCGCGCTACCTGCTTCACATTCAATATATCCAGATCGGCTCAATTCAGTTGACAGAACGCTACCATTAAGACAGTACTTGAAGGTCGCCTCTATAACAGCTGACCAGCTAGGCCATGAACTAGGCCACGCCTTTCTTGAGCGAGCAGCCGGCGAACTCGATGTTTCTCTCAAGCATGACAGGAACTTGCTGATATATATCCGTACTCGGCAATTGCATTTGGCTGACGACTGGCTAGCAACTGTTTGTCCTAATTCACAACAGGCATGCTCACTCGCGCAACAGCTCGGCACTGATATACAGACGTCACTTCTGAAGAGGCTCTCCGATTGGTCGGACATCTCTGGCTGGGCGCATGCACACGCAATTACTACGCTCAGTAGAGCCAACCGCTACCGGCTTCCGGATGTAACACGGAACGAGGCTGAGAGAGCGTTGAGCACGGCACTCGAGGCATTAAGCTCATTCTCAGCGAGTGATGCGCTCTATCCACGCGCGCGTCTATTGGCAGATTTTCATGCTGTATATCGCTACCGTAGCTGGAGGAGTGCGGTTCCGCTTCTGCAAGGCCACATTGCCTCCGACTCCTTACCTCGCAGAATAGTCGCCGGATTATTTCTGCCCGAACATGAGCGCGACGCACGATTATTCTCAGTTGACCCAAGCATGATGGGGGCTCGCCTTCTCGCCTTGATCAACAGAGGCGAACTCGCAAGAATCGCAAGCTTTGAGATGGAGACGATGACTGTCGTCGTCGAAGCGCTGGCCAGGGATCCTGTGTATTACTTGGACATGTCGAGAGTTTTTGCCACATACGCCGCCCCTGATGTGCGTGCACTAGCCGCGCTAACTACTTTATTATTGTTCTCTGGCGACGTGGTCCGTGCGCGAGATTATATGTTGCTCATGACATCTCGACTCGCCGATGCTCAAGATCCTGTCGAACGGGCAGCAATTCTAGCTCGACTAAGTTCATTGTCACTTTCAGCTGGAGATATTGCATCCGCGCGCGCGCTGCTTGAACGAGAGGCGCCGCATTTGCTTGAACAACTCCCTGCTTTCGTTGAAGAGGTCGGCGATATTTACGCGGCCTACGTCAGATTGCTCACGATTGATGGTCATTACGTCGACGCTGCTTCGCATCTTTCTCGTTACTACCAATTCCAACCTGGCCTGTTCATGCAAGGCGTCCGCATCAGGCAACTTGCCGGACTTGACGTACCATACGACCCCGGCGTGAGAAGCCTTCTTGCTAGCTTGGATTCTTTCGATAATCCTCAATTTCGCGACAAGCCATTTCATGTTCGGCACATGGGTAGATATGAAATGGCACTCGGACTTGGGGAATGGATGCTTGCGAATGGATATCAGACGGACGCAAGTGAACTCGTCATACATCATCGAAATATCTATGCAAGCTACTATCCTGCACATACGATCCGGATCGCGGCCTTGGATACTGTTGCGGCGCGTATGCTCAGTATGCACGGCAGGGTATCGGAAAGCAGGCAACGTGCTGTCATGGCGTTGTCCGGGCTAGGTGCTCGCACCGCATCACAACCAGAGTCACATCCTCGTGATCCGGTCTGGTGGCAGAACCCAACGAATTACATCCTTCACCATGCCACGGATATCCTGATTAAATCCGAAGGGCGCGGCAGTGACGAGATGAAGCATACTTTTCGTGCATTGCAGGTTGCCCGCCAAGATCGCGGTCATGTAGAAACGATGATGATGATCGCGAGAGTTTCCAGCGATGTTCATGCAAGGCCAGTGATACATGAATATGAAAGCGCTCGACGGACAGAGGCTGACTTATTGCGCCAGACTGAAGGGGCAATACTGTCCGGCGACAATGAAGAATTTCAAGGGTTGCAAAACTCACTCACGAGCATTCGGCACGATATCCAGCAGCTCTCCGAGAAGCTTGCGGTAGAGGAGCCTGCCTATCTGCGGGTGCTGCGTCAGGATATCGTAGATCTTGCCGATGTTCAGAGCCGCCTGCGTCCCGACGAAATGCTGCTTTACACACAGTTCAGCGGCGACCATCTGTACATCACCCACATACGCAGAAATAGTGCATCAGTGACACTGCACGATTTCGATGAGAATCACATGGAAGCGCTGGTGAGGAGCTGGCGCGAGACCATTGAGAATCGCTGTACCAATGGCCGTGCGGCATGCACAGATAGTAATGCCAGTGAGCTCTACCGGGTGTTACTTGCAGATGCGGATCTCAGCGATATCCGACATTTAATCATTGTGCCGGATGGACCGTTGGTTGCCGCACCGTTTTCTGCGCTGTGGAACGGTGACGCCTATTTGATTGAACACTTCGCCTACTCGATCTCACCATCTCCGTCTGCGTTCACGGCTGGTAGATCCGCCATCAGATCGCGAACACAGGCCGAGAAACCACTACTCGCGATCGGGGCACCGAGTTACAGCAGAGTCACCGTGCGCGCCGAGGACATCGTTGTCGGACCGCGGCTGGTATCGCGATCAGCGGCCCCCTCGCAAATCTCAATCGCCGATTTAGCACCACTTCCGGAGACAGCTATCGAGGTACGCGCCTTGGCCCGCGCATTGAATGCCGACGCTGATGCTTTACTAATTGGTGACAACGCAACTGAACAACGCGTCCGCGACTCTGGGATTGAGCGCTATAATGTAATCGCATTTGCAACTCACGGATTGTTGGCTGGGGAAATGGACGGATACGATGAGCCCGGGCTCGCGCTGACACCACCCGCATCAATAACTAAGCCTCGGGATGATGGATATCTATCCTCAAGCGAAATCGCTTCGATGCGCATGAATGCCGCTTGGGTGCTGTTGTCGGCTTGCAATACTGCCCGCGATGATGAGTCGACAGCCGCAGGTTTGTCACAGCTCGCCAGGGCCTTTATCTACGCTGGCGCGCGTTCCCTGCTCGTTACACACTGGCCAATTGAAACCATTTCCACTGTCGACATTATCACCAGTTCGATGGAGCATCATGCGGCAGACGAAATTTCACCCGCCGAATCTTTACGCCGGGGAATAGTGAATTATCTTAAGCGGAACCCGCAACACTACGGCAACCCAAATTTCTGGGCACCATTTTTCGTCGTTCATCCTGGATGATGCCAGCTAGCCCGCCATTAACTCACTGACAAGGCGTAGCCAGTTTTCAAGCAACCTTTGGTAACCATCTCTCGCACCACCTTCTCCCTCTGGCAAACGTTCTATTTCTTCTGTAATTAGCTTTGCAGCTTCCAAAAGAACACCATTTTCCATAAGTACACCGATCTGCAGAATCAATGCGATGTCTGCACCATCCAAACCGGTACTTGATGGAATGGCATTGAGCTGCTGAGCAATATGTTCAATATCGCTCGAGGTGAGGATTTCAAAGCGGCCGGACGCGAACCTTGACTCTGGCAAATGATGTGACCCTGATACGTTTCGGAATAATGCCCAGCGATATTCTTTACCCGGCTCAAGCTGGCGTGCAGAAAGAATTACACGGCCGACCGAGTGCTCCTCATAAACCAGTCGACCGTCCATTCCCTGAATTCTGATTGCCGCTTGCTCAATCTCCGGGAATTCCTTGCGCCAATCCAATGCAATCGGCATTCCAACTATGCGCGTATAACGAGGTAACGACGGGTCCGCCTGAATGACCGCCTCCGGTGCCATCCCTTCTCGCAGATCTGGGGAAGCCCTGACAACAACTGCATCAGCTTCCCGGCTGCCAATCCGACCCGGGTATGGTAGTGAGCCGCTTATTTCACCAGCGACCCAAATCCGTTCAGGCCCAAGCCTGACTGGCTCAAGCGACATACCGGGCACGATAACAAGTGCGCTACTCTCTGGTCCTGTTACCAATACTTCATCCGCATAGAGACCATCACCGGGCTCCGCGAATTTTCGCGTTCGACTAGCAGCTTGCTCCTCCGTGAGGATTTTTGTGATGCGAACGTCGCCATGGCTCTCATAAACAATCGCCTTGATCTCGGCCGCATCCAGACGTGTGAAAGATCCAGCAGTAATCAAGAGACATGCAACGATCAGGCGCATAACTTTATCCTCCGAGTTCGGCTACCAACTCTCCTTCACGCATGGATACGGAAACCACATCTGCCTCAATCGGGCCCGGTATATCAATAAACTCAATTAGCCCCGAGTATACAAGTATTCGTACCCTTCCTAATGACGCATACCCGTGAATGCGGTTATAACCATCCAGCGCCAACACTTGTTTTAGCTTATCGATGTAGGCTTCCAACAACTGCGCGCTCGGGACAGAATCCGTAACCAGATAATATCCGAGACGGCCACAACTCCAATTATCGACAAAGTTCAGGACGTCTTCCGACTGCGCAGCGGACAATGCGTCAAGGTCGAATTTCTCATGAAATGTGTGTTGTAGGAAATATGATTCAGCGGCACGCTCCCGTGATGGAAGACTCTGATTACTGAACTCCAGATATGTAATCACTCCTGGTGTCACCACGCCCTCGCGCGCGTTCATAAACAGCTCTCGATACCCCTCGTGCGCAACGTCACCATGCTCGCCAACATGGCGCCACACATAT
This sequence comes from Gammaproteobacteria bacterium, assembly GCA_040882865.1. Taxonomy (GTDB): domain Bacteria; phylum Pseudomonadota; class Gammaproteobacteria; order Natronospirales; family JAIVGZ01; genus JAIVGZ01. The sequence goes on along the minus strand of JBBEAN010000008.1, from coordinate 48,058 downwards.
TTACCGAATGCATAGCGTCGTGCACGTAGAATCCATGCGTAAAATAGTAATGTCAGGGTCAGCCCAACGAGATGTGCCGGCCAAGCAACTGATAGAAATATTACCATTGAGTGTGTTATGAACCAGTGCACACCGATTTCGAATGAGCCCCATAGGAACAAGAACTCAAGTCCAAGAAACGTAAGTACCGATGCCAATATTCCTGTCGGTTTTAGAAATGCAATCTGGCGTACCCCTGTTCTCACAAGTCCAGCTGCAATAAACGCGAGTACTGGCCATATAAAAGCAACAACAGAAAATAGGATTTGTAACATCCGTGGCGCTGGCTCAACAAATGTTCGCAATAGCAGGTTTTCTAGCGCGACAGCATGCAGTATTACGCCAGCGAGGGCATTTCCTTGCCAGTCTCCAGCGAACCACCCAGTGAACGGCGGTCGCGAATCGATTGGAGAAATAAATGTGTCTCCGGTTCCACGGTAGCTCGATCCGATAAGGACGATTTTGTCGCGAATAAGCGGCGCACACAGGATGTCGAAAAATTGTTCATCTGTACATGGGCCTGCGAAAAACGAGTGCGCGGATTCGACTCGAATGTTGCCTGGAATCTTTGAAAATCGAAGTCGCCGTGGGTGCATCGCATAATGAACTGCATCACATGCGTCATGCATATCGATTCCGTGATCTATACATGAAGCGATAAACTCACGCGCGGTCGTGAACCCGTCAGCCTCGTAATCGATATCTTCACCATGCGATAACAACCACAGAACAAAGGATAGTGACGGAACATATTCAGGTGAGTTACTGATTTTACGAACAAGCTGCACTGATCGCGCCACGTTATCTCGTGTGGTCAGCATGATCGAGGAATGCCCCCATTCGACCGTGTTCTGATTTATGATTTTTCTGCTCGGGCTGATTTCCTTTGGCAGACCGACACTGTGTGAAACCACACTGCCTACGACAATAGGAATGCCGTCTCCCGAGATCGGTAACTGGTCCGTGCTGCACCCAGGCAATACGTCTCCTGTCGTGCGCCCAGTAAATGCGTAGTCCAACCCGATTGCCCTCGGATTGCCAGCTTGTACTCGGTTCACTAAGCATGCGATCGCCGCAGGATGGTCCGCCTGCGGCCCCATGGTGTTTATGGTTTCATCATCAACATGAATTACTAGAATAGGAGTATCGACTCCCGAAATTCTTTCGCTGGCGGCACGATGAAGCATATCTTCAAAGAGTCCATGTTCCGCTCTGGCGACGAACAGTATCGATATTGAGAATAAGATCAGAAGAGGTAATATGATGCGATCCCGGATATCAGAGACCGGCAGCAAGTCGCGCAATGCGCGCGCACCTTGATACGTAGCCATGGAGCGCAACCGTTTCAATTGCGCCCTAACACCGCCCAGATATCGATTAAGAAAGTCTGCCACCCGTTACCCGCCACTAAAGTCCCAAGCAACCGTTCGCCGAAACTCGGCGACGGTGGATACACAAGGCGTATATGCTTTTTTAGTTGTGCGTGAAGAATACTGGTAGCGTTGTTAAGTGTCCATCTATCCAGCGGTGTTTGCTAACAGCTACACCGTGCTTCGCGTTTCACACGCGGTTCCAGACGAGATACTCCAACGGTGCTTGCAAGTCCAGAGTATTTGGCGCCAACTCCTTCGCCCTGCTAAATTTGACCCCATGGGGCAACCGACTACCCGTACTTCCAAGCTACGAGAATTCATCATGAAGCAGTGCCAGGGACAGTTTCAGGCATCCGGAGATCGACGCATTGAGATCGGCAGCCAGTAACACCCCGCCTCTAGTTATTCATCTTGATGCCTCCTGGTCGGCGCCCTTTGCCGCGACCGTCTCGCAGGCCGCACTCAGTGACATCATCCCCACTCTCTCCATCGACGCGCTGCTCGAGCGCTTTGATCTGCACAACCCCGAGCGGCCCTTCTGGCACCGGTTCCTGACGCTGACCCAGGCGGATCTCTCCATTACCCAGCCCCCGGGGCTAAGCCGTGGACGCTTGCCGCCTACACAACTGCCACCGGACAGGCTCGCGCTCATGCTCATCGAACGACACCTCGGGGAAGCGGTGGCGAATGATCTGATTGCCGCGCTCGAGACAGATGCTGGTCGACGCATCGAGATCGAGGTGGTGACACCGCACGAGGCCGGCGATGTCGTGCACCCCTACTCCGCCGGTGCTGTGCTGGCCGACACCTTACGCCGCCTTGAGGAGAATCCGGCGGCAACCGAGCGCTGTGTCATCCGTCAGCGAGAAGAGGATGTACCGGGAAAGTGGCCTGAGGATTGGTGGGTCGAGCACCAGTGGGCATCGTACGAGCGTGCACTCAAGACAGTGCATGGCATCCGCTCTTACCTGCACTATCGGTGCACAATGTTGCTGAAGCATCTCGACCATGCAGAGGAGCTCGACACTCGGCCCTTCGTCATCGACATCGAACGGCATGAACAGCGAGTCGACCCAGCGGCGTCAAGTGCTGACTTGGAAACGTGGTTGCTCGTGCAGGTGGCAAAGATTCGGCTTGCTCATATTGGTGCGATGGACGTGATTTCCAAGCGGGTCGGCAACGAGGCGGCCGCCCGCCTCCACGATCTCGTTTCGTGCCCCTGGCGCCGCATAGCCTACGCGTATCGCCTGTACCACCCGTTGCTGAACATCTGCGCGCCGCGCTTCAGCTTTCCCGGCAGCATGGACGCACCGGACCCGTTACGCGACGCGCTTCGCACCCTCGATGATCGAACGCTGGATGCCGTTCACTGGGCATTGGTGCTTGAGCTTGAGCGCGGTGATCGCTCGAGCGTACAACACGACATTCTCAGGGTGCTGTTGCCCGACTTTGCCAGTGCCTTCGGTAAGGACCATGTGCGCACGGCAGCCCTGCGAGAGCTGGCACTGGAGGCAGCGGCACGGAACTATCGCGGTCTGTACCCAGACGCGGAACTCCAGTTCGAACAGGTCAGCCCGTATTTCACGGAGGCGCACCCGGAGTTCGGTCGCCTGTTGCAATACCGCGCGTTGGCCGTGAACATTTTTGAGCCGAGCGACGAGGCCGCCGAGATTTTGAAAAACTTCGCCGACTGGCTGGCAGCGCATAGTCCGCGTCCGGCGGTCGAACGACTTCGGTGGCAAACCAAGCTTGGCTTAATGCTGGTGGATATTCCGGGCCGTGAACGAGAAGGTATCAAGGTCCTGAGATTCGTGGTCGACGATACGGATATCTCCCTGCCGGACAGCGCGTTGTATCGCGTTCTGGCCCGTATCGATTTGGCGGATGCACTGCTGGACTGCGACGGCGAGCGTGCAGAAGCCGAGTCCGTGGTCAGGGCCGCGCTGGTACTGCTTGACGACGCGGCGAACGAGACCCACCGGTTTGAGGGGGAACGCGACCGATGCAACAAACTACTGGAGCGCATCGCCCAAGCATCCGATTGAGCTAAGCTCACATCGTGGAGCGCGCAATCGTCGACTGGATGAACGCGGACCATGGCCCACGAAGGCTAATGGTCTCGTGGCGCGACGCACTTGAGCGCTGCAGGCCGGATGCCACCATGACTCACCCGTGGCCACGGAACAGGCGATGCTTCACCTGTGACCAGGGTACAGCGTCTACTGAATTGGCTTCGAGCTCTGAAACCCTGCGCTGGATTTCAACGGCCCACGCGTCGTCCGTGCCGGACTCGATCTCGCCGTGTAGGCTCTCGATCAACGCGCCGGCCAGCGTGGCCCGATCCCGCTCATCCAGGGACAGGGCCTTGCGAAGTAGCTCTTCGGAAGCGGCGCTCATGTATCAAGTATAGACCTGCCGCAGTCATGTAGGCGCTCACATAATTCACTTATTCTCCGGCCACGGGGCAAACCCAATCGGCCGCTTTCCAGAACGATCAGCTGGCTTCATCAACTCTCGAATAGCATCGAACACTACCTTGAACTGCGCATCATACTTGCGCTCGAGCACCGCCAGTTTCCTGGCCATGTCCGCATTTGATGAGAGCAGCGTCCTTAGCCGGACGAACGCCCGCATTATCTCCACATTCACCAGCACCGCACGCTGGCTGCGAAGCACGCTGGAGAGCATGGCGACACCTTGCTCGGTAAATGCGTAAGGCAGGTACTTACGGTGTCTCCCTCTCCCGGACTCTAAGGTCACATTTTGTGACCTTAAATGCGCTGCTTCTTCTTGCGTAAGCTGAAACATGAAATCGCCGGGAAACCGCTCGATGTTCCGTTTGACGGATTGATTCAAGACCTTGGTCTCGACTCCATACAGCCACGCAAGATCAGCATCCAGCAGAACCTTCTGCTCGCGAAGATAAATGATGCGGGACTCGACTTGGTCTTGGAGCGCAACTGCACCGCGAGTAGCCATTAATGTAGTCTAGATGAGTGCGTCTGTCCCATCTCAGCACAATCGCAGAATGGGATTACGAAGATCGCTAAGGAGCCTACTGGCTGTCATCCCGCCCCCTACCCGCACTCGGTAGGGTCCTTAGTCTGCCCGCACGGGGGCGATACTCGATAGCGACCACCAAAATCCCACTGACAAACAAGAGACACTCTTTCTGGAGGGCTACATTTGTTCAATGCGCCAACTATCATGTCCCGTTCCCGATGGTTGACGGGCCCGATAACGTAGAAGCTCGTTAAGGGCGCGTCAAGTGGCAGTTGGGTAACAAGAGCATCGCTACGGGATTTCCCGTCTGCGGAGAGCAAGACACACAAAGTTCTGGAGAGCATTGACATAACTCACTCGAGGTTGAATACACCCCGTGAGTCTGCACAAACGCCAATAAAGGTTTTGGTAATTACACAAATGAATTACCCAATTACTACTAACTTCCTCGCGCTTCGATGGCTGTCGGGATATCTCTAAGCTTGCTCGCGATGGTTTTCGAGTTAAGCGTGAGGCCAATCTTGTCCAGCATTGAAGAAATAATTACTCCAGTCTTCTCCGGGGTGTTGTAGTCCAGATTAAGCTCAGTACAGAGTGCTGCAAAAATCAGCAGGAATGAATTTCGCTCCCGTGTACCCATACTCCCAGACGACTGGGAGAGCGTCGATTGATCATGACCGCGGAGCTTCGAGAGGTACCATTGAAATGCTTCCTTCAAAGCTGCTTTCGCTTCAGTTCTGCCAGGATCGCAACTAAACCATTGGAAAACCTTGTGCTCATCGGGCCTTATATAAATCTCTTGGCACCAATCCGGGCACTCGTAGACGTGTTCTATCCATGGCATCTGGCTGACATACTTTAGTACCCATCTTCCAGTCTCGGAGTCTTCTGCGGGACCGAAGACTCCGCCCTTTTTAAGTGTATAAATCGGCAGGCCGTCTGCGATATCTCCCAATACAGATTGAAGCTCCTCCGCGAGCTTATTGCCCGCAGCAAACGCTATGTCCGACTCCGTAGCTGGTCGGCCGTTCGGATTGTAATTGGAGCTCTTTGCCCAGTAATAGTCATTGGAATTGATAAAGTGACCTTCGACATAGTCCACGAGAGGCCATTCCGTACGGGCAGAAAAGTCAACAATCTCAACAGCCGCTTTACGTCGAAGCAGTGTGCCGAGTCGGCCGAGTCCATTTGTCTTTTGCGTAATCCGAATCAATTCGTTGTAGTCCAAACCGATGGATCTAATTATTTCCAAGAACTCTGCCATAGCGTTTCACCTCCATCCAATGGTCCGAATAGCGCTCTGCGGTCGAAGCCGCCACAGCAACACCAATCCAGCGTCGTAAAGCATTAATACCTTCACCGAGGCGCTCGGACGCAGTCGTAGATGGAGATTGCGACGCCGAGTAGACCGGCGAGAACGCCGACGTATATTGAAATGTTCACTATCGCTGTCGGATAAGCGAAATTGACGGCGAATCCAAAAACCGCAACCCTACTCCGATTAGCGATAAGGGCATTCTGCGCTGCATGCGCTCTCGTTTGGTGGTGCAAGCACCAGAGTCCTCACTGCCCACACGACAACAAGCAATACCACCGAGGCGACGCCAATCCACACGACTGCTAGGAGGTTCGCATAAGAGAATGCGCCGGCAATTTAATTCGAAACGCCATCGCCCCGATACGGTACCGCCTGGAACAGCTTGAGCACGAACAACAGTGGCATCGCCGAGATCGTGAGCACGGTCAGGCGTGCGTGACTCAAACCTCTTCAGAACGGGTTCTTCCAGTTCCACGCGTACCAAACGATAAATATTAACGTGGCCATTTCGACGATCACAAAGAATATGTAATAAATTGTAGGTGTCCCAACGAGAAGCGAAGCCAAGAGACCTGCAGTATGCAATGTCGCTACAGTTATATTGGCCCAACGATTCATACCCTGCGCTAGCAATCGTGAAAAGACGATCATCACCATCGCCATTTCTAGAAAAATGGCCGCACCCAACAGCATTTTAGGGGATGTGAACGTGGCAATTGCTTCTACGTCTTCTGGGGTTGCGGCAGCACCTCCACCCATTAAACCTAAAACGTCCGCATAAAGAATGTTTACTAAGTAAAACACCCACAGCGTGGACAATATCGCTCTTCGATCATTTAAAAGTTTCTTTTCTTCCATTGGCTTAATCCCTCTTAGAAAACGCCCCGATAGATATGGCAAGCGTGCCTTTACTGACCCCAATCATTGCAGATATGGTCCGAATATTATTATCGGTACCCAGACATCCACGGCCCCTACCGGAACACGGTAGGGGTTGCTGGCCCAAGATTCTCACGCGCCTCAGCGGAACGCGGCCATAGACCTTGTACTCGCCGCGCCAACGCGTAGTTAGATGTCGCTGACCTAATGGTGGAGTGCATGGTAGCTAGACGAAGCGGCCTCCTGTAGTCGCCTCATAATTCTCACCTCGCGTTGAATGTACCGAGACTGGTCTTGACGCTCCTTAGCGCTAGTTGGGTCTCTACTGACGATACGTCTGTGGAGAGTTATCGCCCGAATTAAGTTCTTGAGCGCCGTTGCCTCCGCCGCTTTGATCTCAATCACAGCAGCCGCTCGCCCGCACTCATACTGATGTACCTCAACGCCTCCGCCGGGACTGCAGGCAGAGAGATACGATATTAGCGATTCGATCTGATCCCGATGAAATTCTCGCACCTCATGTAATGCCGCTGACAATATTTCATCACTTTCGAACACCTCTCCAGGAGATTGAGCGAGAGCTACAAACGGTAGCACTGCTAGACTTAAGACGAGCGATCGCAATCTTTTAAGCATCTGCACCTCCAAAACTGCGGCGTAGGTCCTATGGCCTCTAACCCCGGCGTTGAGCGGCCAACGCCGCAGGCAGCTCAAGCGTCGGCGACACAAGATGCTTAAACGCATCCGAGGCGCGAGGCCACCTAGTATCTTCATTGGGCCGCTCCAATGCGCAGTTAGGCATTAGGCAAGGCCACCCGCCCAAACGATGACTCACTGACACGGATAGAAACGACGTATTACCGAGCGAACTGCATCATGAGCATTCAATGCTCGAAGCCGGCTCGACCCAGATATCTCCTTCTCCGTGAGGGTCACAAGATCCGCGCGAGTCGTACCAACTGGGAGGCAAACCCTATCATCATCGCCAAGACTATCAATTACAGCTTGAATGTATCCGTCACAGAAACTGATCCAGCTCTCGTCGGCCCGTGTGCACGCAACTGAAAAGTCCTCTCCGGTCATCTGGACCTTGGAATCAATAGCAAATCCCTGAATTGGAAACACCAAAGTTGCCACAACGATAGCCAGTATTCCCATGAGCGAAATCTTTCTGGAAGCGCCGCACATATCTCTCTCCCGATGCGCCTAACACCCGCGTTGAGCGGCCAACGCTGCCGCCAGTCCACGCGCCGAGGGCGCAAATTGCTTGAAAGCGCCCGAGGCGCGTGGCCGACTACTTTTCGTCTGGCCGTTCCAACGCGTAGTTATGCATATCGCCATTTTCAGCCTGTCGGATTCGGTAAACAAGTACACGATGCAGTACGGCCAAGCAGATTATCGGCACAACCGCGGCCCATGTGCGGTCGCCCTGGAAAAGAATGGAGGCGCCCAGCGCCATCACGACCGCCGCCAACAGCCACAACGAGGCCCGTCTTACGAGCGCCGGTGGCGCCCCGGAAACTGCGACAAAGCCACTCGAGCTAGCAAAGGTGGTAGCCACTCCAACGGCGAGAACGGCAACGAATATCCCTGACTCCTGAAGCACGGCATAGGCATGGAGCAGCCACCATTGATGCGCCAGAACTGCACCGCCGCCCGCGAGCAAATATAAATTTGCAGCCAGGATCAGCCGATTAGTCGGACGAGACTGGGGCAGGACAATCGCGAGCTGCAGCGCCGCGGCGATCGCTCCAATCTGAAATGCCTCCACCCACCGATCGTCAGTCGGAATTCCGTGCCACAAGCCGTAAGTCGCAAACAGTGACAGCGGGAAGAACTGGATAAGGGCAAACAGCCACTTATTCACGATTGACGCGGACCATGCCTACGAGATGCATAACTAACAATTATGCCCCTAGTAGTGCGAATCTCTATTCGAATCATCTTCGTCACTATCTGTTCTCGGTAGGGGCGATTGGCGAAATGCAGAAATCAGGCAGCAAATCGCGCCAGTTCTCAAATGTCAGTTTCCGAGGCGCTAGGCCCGTCCGACTGTTTGACGCAGTTACTCCGAGTCTGAGCAGCAAAACTTTTTCTTAAGTGTCAGCTGACTTGGTAACGCAACACAACGACAACCATGAGAATAGGAAGTAGCGCGTACGCTGGCCATTTCGCAATTCCGGATACCCATAGCCATAGCTCAACACCGGCAAGTTCGCTCACATTTACTTCCTCATCCAACCAGTGCGTGATGCATCGCTTGCCGTGCATAAAGTTCATGCCGGCAATGCATACGGCAACCACGATTAGCATCGCTCCAACGGCAACTGCTGCGACGTCTTGCGATCCATACCACTGAACTCCGCCGAACAGGATAGCGCCGGAGATAAAATAGTTTCGTATATGATCGAATATGCCTTTCGGATTGAAACTATTCTCCGGATTCCCATCCGGACTTAGAAAGGACGAAATAGCGCTTCCCAATAAGCCCCAATATAGAACTAGGATTACAGCTAGGCCCACCACAATGACAATTCCAAGCGCTGTAAAAACCTCCAACACGCCTGTATCCGACTCAAGTGGAGGCCCTAGATGTTCTCCACTTAGCGCAAGGTCTGCAATTAGCCACGTAAGTGTCGCGATGACCGCTGAGACGAAAACCACAACAGCCCAGAACGCCTTCGTACGACGAAGGTTCGCGACGGTGTTTTTACGCTGATTAGAAGCTAACATATCTCCTCCCGTGCGAGGTCACTCGAGATTCTATGTTTCAAACACCTCCTACCGGAATACGGTAGAACAACGCTCAGCGACAGAAATGCAGTCAGCCCGGCGTTGCCTTGGCGATCTTACCTTGCTTCTTACTCTTCTTCTTCCCAACACATCCGGAATCTTTCGTATCAGTCTGACCGGCTATATACAGACGTGTATAAGTATCGAGTACCTTGTGAATTGCGTCATTTACCGCGTCGTGCTTCTGTGGATTGCGAAGTTTATCGAGAAGCTTGGAGAGGTACTGCCCTGTCAATTTGACTACAAGGATGCGGTGCTGCGCATAGAGATCCCTCACCCATTCAACATCCTTCTTCGCGTATAAATCAATCGTTTCGTCACGCGTGATAACAAACGCCAGCTTCCCATAGTCACCGGTTAGGTATGACAAAACCTGATGGTAGTCCGCAGATTCCAACCCCTTAAAGTTTTTTACCTCGAAGAGAACTTGTCTTGACCCATAGTCTTCGTAGACCCGCCGCCAAGCCCCGCCCTCCCCCAAATTCGTAGCTACAATATCTCGCTGGCTCTTCGCTTTCTTGTTAGCCTTCAGCTGAACGTTTCGGAGACTCTTAGCAAAGCAAATTCGAATGGCCTTATGACACCACTGCTCAAAATCAGAGGCGCCCTCGCTCCCTTCAGGAATAATATTTAAGCCAGACATTAATGCTTTTATACGGTTGTTCCGAATTCCCGGCGTTTCCGATGAGACCTCGATATCGTACTCATCATAAATTTCCTCTGCTTGCTCCGGATTCAAAGAGCACCGGGAGCAATTCAGGGCCATCCAATAACAGGGGTGCACAAGAACGCGGTCAACCGCGGAGAACTCACGATCTGGCGGTCGTCCATCGTGGCAAAAGACGAAATTTCCCGATCCTTTGTCCCGAATTCCAATGAATCCAACGCTATAAAGCGCGCGTAGTACACATTGTGCATCTTCCAGAATAAGAAAGTCTTGTTGAACAAGAGGGTCGCTTGAGCCGGCCGCAAGCAACTGCTCAATCCGACCTACAATATCTCCGACGCTATACTCCGGATTGGCATCAGCGAATATGCCGATATAGTGCCGCAGTCCTGGAACAATCCACTGATACTCTTTCTTAAGGTCGTCGAGTCGATTTTGGGAGAAAGTTTTCGCTGTGCTTTCTAGATGTTCCAGCATAATCTCGCGTTGGCCACGCTTGCTCGCGACATAGAACGCTTCGTTAAGGAGCCCAAGCACATCCCTCGGCCGATATAGCGTCAACTGTAGGCAACGAGAGAATCCTTCGCGCCCCTTGAGGTCGCCCCCCACGCATCTGTTCCATATTTTCAGGCTGGATTCTGCGTCAATCTTGAATGCGCGCGCTAAACGTTTTCCGGTGAAGCGAAAAAGAGATTCCTCATCCCAATGTAGCCTGAGAATACGACCTTCAATATTTCGTGAATAATCCGGGTCTTCTGCTTGAACCGCGCGAAAAATGTTGTCTCGAAGAAACACTACGGGTTTAATCTGTGGTATTCGCGTGTTCAGATCAATAGCGGCTTGTACCAATCCGTCGATAATTCCGGTCCCCACTATATCCGGCTCGTATCCTTCATCTAGTCGATCAATCACTAATACTATGCTTGTGGCGCAGCGCCCACATGCCGATGCCATGGCTTCGCGAAGTGCTGTCAGCTCAAGGTTCTTGGGAAGATCTGCAATCCGCTCCTCCGGCGACAGTGTTGGGTCAATTATGCGCTTGAGCGTATGTCGATAACGCTCCGCTAGGGTTTCTCCAGACGCAATCCAGCGGTCCAAGTGCGGCTTCAGTAAGCGATATCCCTCTGTATCAGAAAATGACGCGCGTGGCGAAAGACAATGAGCGCTTTCGAGGATAAGCGCGTATATCCATGCCATCTTTGAGCCGGCCCTCAGTTTTGAGAACGAATCGCCGAACAACTTGACCAGTGGGCGAATGGCGAAGACTTGGTGTTCTTCCGGAGTTAGCTTTGTAATCGCTATTCCGTCGGCCCGTCGCCAATGGCGTTCCAGCATTATGGAGAGCGCGCTCTTGCCAGCTCCGCGGCGACCGACAATGACTAGTCGATCTGACGTTTCTATCAATGTCCTATAGTCACCGGTCTCTACAAATGTCCGGCTTAGCGCTGGTAAATCCGCTTCCGCCCGAAGATCACCTAGAGCATTTGGCCTTGTAAGCATAGTCACCTATTCCGACAGACTACTGCTGTCCACCCCGATTCATGATACTTGCCCCGGTGGTTTTAAGTTTTACGTCGCGGCTTTTTCGGCGCAGGGATAACCGCTTTCGGAGTGCTACAGTAATCGAGAAAGCGAAAAGCACTATAAACACTACTGCTGTCCAGCCTATATATGGCGCACTTGGCGATGGACCATCTAGTGCCTGGAAGTATGCGACTACGAATCCAATTCCGGCATTAGATATGATTGCAGAGATAAATAACCATACTTCGTAATCTTCAAGTACGCTCGCATCTACCATTCGCACTTGAATGCTTTCTGGAACCGATACGATGATGTTGAACGAATCGTCAACAGGATTTTCAGCGGGAGGGGAATGTTGATACTGTTCAGCCTCTACGTGTCTCTGGTCCGGTAAAGTTTTGGCGGTCATGGCTATTTCGTCCTCTGATTAATCTTGTCCCAGAGGTCTTTGGGTAGCCACCCGTTGTAACCCCCGCCCGTCATAACAGGCGTCACCACGAAATAGATAGTTTCGGTATGTCGTTTCGCGACACCGACAAGCTTATCTACAAGTTCATCGCGGTCTTGAGCCGACTGAACATTCACTACATAGTAGGTAGAGAGCGGACGAACCCAAGAGTATCCGTTGAGCTGCTCCTTCATATCGTCATTGATTTCCGTCCAGCGAGGGCTCACTGCTTTAATATCCCAGGAAAGCGCTACATGCATGAGTCTCAAACTCCAACGTTGGCGTTGCTAGGATGTTCCATTAAATATTGCCTCATGATGATTGCCATGTCGTAACCGTGCCTACCAGCAGCCAGTAGGTGCGACGACGGTCCCAGGTAGGATTCATTTGCATGATTAGCCTAGGTTGCCTGCGATGCGTCGAGTCGATGATTCGGCGTGTCACCGGGTTCGGTAACGTCTGATGCATATCCCTGTAGCTTGCCGTAGATCGTGGCCACCACAAACCCCCAGTACGCGGAAAATAGGGCCGTCCAAAGAAACGCGGCCACGCGGACTCCGCTGACGGCAGCGGCCGGCCCGTCCGAATCTGCCATCATCTGGACAGCCACTTGGAGTGGAAACGTGGCGAGCACAAGAACAGCAAATATCAGAAAGAGTCTTCCACGGTTATTTTTGGTGAGGCGGGCACTTTCACCAAGCGATGCGAAAAATGTTTTACGGCCTGACACGATCAACGGCAACATTTGTGACCACATCAAGCTCAGATACACACCCGGTACGATCAAGAGCAACAAGCCAAGAGCGATCGGAACGGCGATGACAATCGATATGATGACGACCTGTAAGAAAAGTATGATGGGAACATAGAAACTAGCGAGACCGACTTTTCGCCGGTCGTCGGTTTTCAGGGCAGCAGCGACTAATGCGCACCCCAGCCACATGGAAGCCAACGCAGCGATGAAAAAGATTGCGAGACTTGGTGGGGCGTGCCCGGTAACCGTTGGGTACATCAGCCATTCGATGGCTGCCAATCCGATGATGTAAGCAATCACCGGACCTGGCGCTAAAGTGAAGCGCCGAAATGCGGTCGTAAGAACCTCCCCCACACCAAGCTTCTCTGCACCATTCATGTGCACTGCCACCCCAATGGCGACCCGACCGTTCACTTTCTGTGCTCGGGTGGCAACTGCATACGCCGCTGATCAAATCGAATCTGAACCGGGGTGTCATCTCGCCACGAAGCCATGTGGATGTGTGGGCTGCGCGAGTAGCCGTTGTTGCCGACCCTCGCGATCGGCTCTCCAGCTTTCACGGTCGCGCCCTGCTCCACCTCGATATCGCGCACGTGCGCGACTTCGAAATGCACACCGTCCGCTCGCTTGAAGAGCACGCTCGTGCTCCGCCCTTTGCCCATCACGCCGGGTTCGTTGGTAATGGGATTGATGTGAATGCGCTCGACGATGCAATCGCATGGCGACAGGAATTCAGTGTGCCAACCGAACCAGTCTTCGTTGCGGCGGCCGTCGCCCTGGTAGGTGCGGGTCCACATACGACCGTCGACTTCGACAAGCTTGCTAACGAGGCAGTCGGTGCCGAGCGCATCGCCGAGCGCGTTGAATTGGCCTGCGAAATGTTCCGAGCAGTTGTAGAAAGCGTCGAACGGAGGATGGGCGAGGACCGCCTCGATTTCGGCCTGGACGTCAGCACTCGCTTGAGCGCAGACGAGTACGGACGCGAGCAGCAGTCCCCGTAGGCTTCCCTGGAACATGTTTCCCCCTTGCCCCTATGCCCGCCGACCCGCGGGACCGGCTCACGATAGCGCGTGTCCCCTCCATTCGGCAAATTTGGGCCAAATGAGCAGGTTTTGGTTCGCTTATTTCCGAGACGCTAAGCGGGCTGCGAGCTCGCGCGTAATCCGGATCATGTCGACAAGTAACTGCGGGTCATGGTCGAGGGCACCTTCATACTCCGCGACATTGCGCTTCTCGTGCGCCGCTGCCAGGACGCGCCATGCGGATGTCTCCAATCCTGCTGTTTCGCCGAGGATCTGGAACACGACGTACCGGTTCGTTGGTCGGTAGCCGCGACGCCGGAGGGCAACGGTCGCGAGCGCATGGCTCGCGTTGTACGCAAGGTCAAACCGGCTGTCGAAACTCAGGTCGTCGCGTTCTGCATCGCTTAAGCGCGCAATCGCTGAGTCCATAAGCTGCGCGAGTTCTGCTTCGTGCGGGGGCTCAGCGCGGAGCGCCCCGGTTTTGACGAGGTTATCGAATCGATCAGCGCCCATCCGGCCGAATCACGTAGACCTGTGGGCGCTCGGCGATGCGGGCGGCGAAGGAGCCGGCATCCTTCCGTTTTGATTCCCAATCCGTCGTCGACATGAGCCTCGGAGAAACAGCGCGACCGAGTAGTCGTTCGAGCGGCTGGACGGCGTCGAAGACCGTCGGATAGTCGAGCCCGTCTGCGATGACCATTAGATCGACGTCGCTGTCGGCGCGATCCTCACCGCTCGCAATCGATCCGTACACGAACGCGCTGTGGATCCGATCGGCAAACGGAGCCAATGCTGCACGTAGCGGCTCGGCAAGCCCCGATGTCTTACGGACAAGTCCCGTGAGTTCTTCGAAAACCGGAGATGCGGGGTTGGCCTGATAGTGCTTCTGATTGCCGATGCTGGTGACCGTCAGCAAGCCACTCTCGGCGTATCGCTGGAGCAGCCGATGGACTGCACCGGTCCCTGCCCCGGCCAATCGGATCAGTTCGGCGCTTTGAAACTTGCGCTGCGGCTGGCCGAACAGCAGGCCCAGCACGCGCTGTTGCACCGGAGTGAACAGGGCACCGCCGACAGCGCTTGGAGTCAGGTTCGTTCCCATAATAGGAATGACTATACCCGTTTTGGGAATGATTACAAGACCATCCACCACGGCGCCGCGAGGATGCCCGGCGCGAGCCATCGGAGTTGCTTGCCGGTGTGCAACAGCAAGCCGCCGCGCGCCCTGGCGCCGTATTCGGCGCGGAACGCTTGCAGGTGCTTCGCGTCGGCGAGCGTCGGGCGTGAACTTGCCTTGACCTCGATGGGTAACAGCCCGCCTTCTGTCTCGATGACGAAGTCGACCTCCTCGCCGCTCGCGGTTCGCCAATAACTGAGTTCGGTGGGTTCGAGTCGCGCATCGCGCCATGCGGCGAGGTCGCTCAAGATCAGGTTCTCGAGATGGGCGCCTGATGGAGCGCCGCCGCCGAGGAAAAGTGCCAACCCGGTATCCGCCCAATAGAGCTTCGGCGACTTGATCAAGCGCTTGGTGCGGTTGGTCGCGTACGCCGGGAGCCGCATCGCGAGGAACGAGGTTTCGAGGAGGTTCAGCCAGCGGTGCACGGTGGGCTGCGGCAGCGCGACATCGCGCCCGAGTTCCGTCTGGTTGATGAGTTGCCCGAGGCGCAAGCACGCGGCGCGCATCAAGCGCCTGAAATCGCCGAGCGACGAAATCGCGGCGAGTTCCAGCAGATCGCGTTCGAGATAAGTCCGGACATAGCCATCGAACCAGATGGCGCGTTCTTTATCCGAGCGAAGCTCTGTGGCCGGCGTCGGATAGCCGCCGCGGCGTGCGAGCATACGCCAGTCCTCCGGTAGGGCCTCCCGGTCGCCGAGCAGTTCGGACCAGTCTGTGTCGGCCGTCTGAAAAAGTTCATCCCATCGACCGCACCGCCCTTCTCCGCGTTGTTCTCCCAGCGTCAGTGGCCACAGCGTCAGGTAACTCGCGCGTCCGGCTAGTGACTCCGAAACGTGACGCATCAGCAATAGGTTGGCCGAACCCGTCAACAGAAAGCGGCCTGCGCTTCGATCACGGTCGACCGCGCGCTTGATTGCGAGCAGTAAATCGGGCTCGCGCTGGACTTCGTCGAGCGTGACCGGACCTTGTCCGCCCACCAATGCACTGGGATCACGCTGGGCGAGGTCGCGGACGTCGAGGTCGTCGAGTGAGTAATAGTCGCGACGGCCCGGCACAAGGTGTTCGACCAAGGTGCTTTTCCCGGTCTGGCGGGCACCGCTAAGGATGACCGCTGGCATGGCGGCCAGCCGTTCCAGCAGCGTCGCGGTCACCAATCTTGGTAATCTATTCATGGCGTGTATGATAATCATTCACATCGTGAATGACAAACCTCAGGCCCTTGGCCGTTGGTCAGGCCCGTCCAATCACGACGTGCGTCGCACCCTTGCCGGCGACTTGCCGGGTGCAGGAATAGCCGAGGGCGTTGAGGTCGAGTCCGTGGAACAGATGCTCACCGCGTCCGAGGATGACGGGCGCGATGGCGAGGTGCATCTCGTCGATGAGCTTTGCCTTTAGGGATTGGCGGAGCGTGTCGACGCCGCCGCCGATGCGGACGTCCTTGGCGCCGGCGGCCTGGGTCGCGCGCTCAAGCGCTTCGTTGATACCGGCGATGAAGTGGAACTCGGTGCCGCCGGCCATCTGGATTGATTCTCGTGGATGGTGGGTCAGAATGAACACCTGTGCGTGGTACGGCGGGCTGTCGCCCCACCACCCTTTCCAGCCGTCGTCCGGCCAGGGTCCGCGGCTCGGCGTGAACATGTGCCGGCCGAGGATCCACGCGCCGACGTTCTCGAAGCCTTTGGCGATGAAGTCATCGTCGACGCCGGTCTCGCCCTGGTCGGCGTCCATCACGCGCTGTTGGAACGTGCGTGTGGCGAACGCCCACCGATGTAGTTCCTCGCCGCCTTTTCCGAGCGGATGCTCGAGGCTCTGGTCCGGGCCTGCGCCGAAGCCGTCGAGGGAAATCGAGAAGCTGTTGACCCGGACGCGGGTCACTACTTCGGCGGTGGCTTCGGCGGCGGAATCACCTCGGTCTTGTCGTTCTGCTCTTCCGGTTTCTTTTCGTCACCCATCACGCACCCCCAAACATTGCGAACTTCAAAAGTACGCTCTGTTTCCGGCTCGGGCAACTACGAGGCGCGAATTGGGACCGATGAGCGAGGTGCGAAGCGCGCACCGAGCCACGCCATCGGCAGGTACGCGACGATGAGGTCGAGCGCGATGAACCAGACCGGCGCCGGCAGCAGGTACGCATTCGCGATACCGCCCAGCAGGAAGATGCAGCCAACGATGAACGCCATCGCGAGCTTGCGGCTCGCGGCGATCCACGCGGCGATGAACGCACCGACCAGCGTGCCGGTTGCGTGCGCGAGGAATGGGAACAAGAAGTGCTTGGGCTCGAACAGGTGCATCGACGCCTGCAGGCTCTCCATGTTCGTCGGGTCGACGCCCGCAGGCGGCGGAACGGCCTGCCCGCCGACCATGATGAGGCCCATGTTGACGAGGCTGCCGGCAACGATGCCAGCGATGACAGCAAGGATATTGCGCACGATTGGATTCATCCGACTAGTCTACCGTCACGCGCCAGATAGTGTTCGACAAGTCGTCGGCGATGATGAGCGCGCCGCGAGGATCGACGGTAACGCCGACCGGTCGGCCGCGGGTCTTGCCGTCTTCTCCGCGGAAGCCCGTCACAAAGTCGATGGGTTCGCCGGCCGGACGGCCGTTCTGGAACGGTACGAACACGACCTTGTAACCGACGGGATCGCTGCGGTTCCAGCTGCCGTGCTCGCCGACGAAGACGCCGTCCGAGAATTCTTCGCCCATCGCGCCGTTCGAGAACGCAAGGCCGAGCGCTGCGACGTGTGAGCCGAGGCTGTAATCGGGTGAGATCGCGGACGCGACTTTCTCGGGGTCTTCCGGTTTTACGCGAGGGTCTACGTATTGACCCCAGTAGCTGTACGGCCAGCCGTAGAAAGCGCCCTCTTGGACGGCGGTCAGGTAATCGGGGACGAGGTTCGGGCCGATCTCGTCGCGCTCGTTCACGACGACCCAGAGCTGCCCACTGCCGGGCTGGATCGCAAACGCAGTCGGATTGCGCAGGCCCGTCGCATATTGCTTGTGCAGGCCGGTCTGCGCGTCGACCTGCCAGACCACCGCGCGATCCGCTTCGGCCGTCAGACCGCGCTCGGCGATGTTGCTGTTCGAGCCGATGCCGACGTACAGGAATCGACCGTCGGCGCTCGCGGTCAGCGCTTTGGTCCAGTGATGGTTGATGTCCGACGGGAGCACGGTGAGTTCTTCGGGCGGCCCGCTCGCCTCGGTCTGTCCTTCCTGATAATCGAAGCGCACCAATGAATCCTGGTTCGCGACGTAGAGACCATCGTCGATCAGCGCGAGGCCGTACGGCGCATTGAGTTCATCGGCGAAGACCGTCTGTAATTCGTACACGCCGTCACCGTCGGCGTCGCGCAGCAGCGTCAGGCGGTTACCGCTCTCGACGTCCGTCGTGCCCATCGCTTTGATGCGGCCCGCGATGACGTCCTTCGGTTTCAGTTTTGGCGCGTTGCCGCCGCTGCCCTCGGCGACGAGGATATCGCCGTTGGGTAGCAACAAGGTCTGGCGTGGGATCTTCAAGCCGGTCGCGATCGCATCGATTTTGTAGCCTTCAGGGACGATGGGCCTTTGGTCGCCCCACTCCGCCGGGTCTGCGACCACCATCGAGGGCAGCAAGCCGCGTTCCGGCTCCGGTAATGTCGGGCTCGATCCATACTCAGGCGGTTCTGGGTCGCCGCTGCACGCGCCCAGGAGCGCCACGAGCGGAATGACCAGCAGTCGCTCAGTACGCGTCATAACGACCTCCGCGCGCGAAGCCGAGCCAGGTTGCGACCAACGCAAGCACCATGACGATGACCGACAGGACCAACCCGCCCGGCATACTCGCCCACGCGTCGCGTGCATGCATCAGCGCGTTGAAGAACGCGACGACCCAAGTGATGAGCAGGACGAGCCCGTACACGAGACTACCCGCGGCGCGGCGGTCGGCGCGGAACGCATCAACAATCGTGAACACCAACGCGAAGCCAGCGAAGAACAGGCCGCCGACAATCAGCCACGACGCGAAGTTGTTCCACTGGATCTCGTAGGTTTGGTAATACGCGATGTCGCTGAGGAGCGCGCCGAGAAACAGCGCGAAGCTGCCGGCCAGTAAGACCGCATGCAACGGGTGGATAACGCGCGAATATCGATTCATCTGGCTACTTTGCCGTTGCCGCCGATACCCGTCATCAGGTAATCGCCTGAGATTGCCGCTACGGGCGGTACTCGGCGCGCGGGTACGGGCGTCCGAGCCTGTACACCGTCACGACGCTCCTTACCGCGTGGATGTCCTCGACAGGGTTTTCGCGCAGCACGGCCAGGTTCGCGACCTTGCCCGATTCGATGGTGCCGTGGCTGTCCTCGAGACCGGTCGCGCGCGCTCCGTTCAGCGTCGCCGCAGTGATTGCCTCGTCCGGCGTCAGGATTCCGCCCTCGACCAAGCGCTCGATTTCAACAGTCACGGACGGGAACGGGTCATCGTCCGGCGTGAACCAGTCGGTACCGGTCGAGAGCCGGATACCCGCGCGATGCGCACCCTTCGCAATCGCGGTCATCAGCGGCGGCGCGCAGTTGCGGTCTTCGGGTCCGCGATAGGCTGAGTAAGTGGCGTCGATGAGGGTGCCGCGGCGCGACATCTCGGCGAACAGCGCGATCATTTCCGGGCTGTCGGCCTCGATCCGCGCGGGGTCGAAGGTCGGTCGCGGGTTTGCCGGTGGCCGTAGATGGCGATACGGCACACTGACCGCCGGATCCAAAT
This sequence comes from Gammaproteobacteria bacterium, assembly GCA_040882865.1. Taxonomy (GTDB): domain Bacteria; phylum Pseudomonadota; class Gammaproteobacteria; order Natronospirales; family JAIVGZ01; genus JAIVGZ01. The sequence continues at coordinate 28,329 of JBBEAN010000008.1, read as the reverse complement.
TACGATCCTCCCACACGAGCGAGCACAGGTGTGACACGACGTCGACACCCGCCTGCACCACTACCATCGGCCGGTCCGGGAACACGACGCCATGGGCCCACACCTTCAAGCCGCGCCGACGGGCCTCATCGGCGAGCGCGCGCATGACCGGCGCATCGACATCCACATAGAACTTGATACCGGTCGCGCCGGTTTCGATTGCGCGCGTGATTGCGTGCTCGACGTCAGTGTCGGCATCCGCGGTCTGCTGCCACGGCGCGGTGCCGCGCGGATAGCCGATCGATGCGGGACCGACGCGAGGGTCAAGCGCATTGAAGGCCGGCCCGGCGAACAACGCCGTGTAATGGATCTCGGGCCCGACGATGCGGTCGAGCAGAAGATCACGTTTGACCGTCGCCACCAGTCTTGCGTCGCCCGCCATGTCGCGGATGGTCGTGACGCCGGCGTACAGGAGGCGCTTGAGGTCTCGGTCGACGCGTGCCCGGCCGTGCTGAATATCCGGATTGGTGAGGTGGGTATGGGTGTCGAACATCCCCGGTATCAGATAGTGGCCGTCGAGATCGACGACAATCGCGCCGTCGGGAACGCCGGCAGTCGACGCCCGCACGTCGACGATGCGCGCGCCTTGAATCAGCACCGTCATCGCTGGACGCGGCGCCCCGCCGTGACCATCGATGAGCGTGACGTTGACCAGCGCAGTCAGCGGATCGGGCCTCGCGGAGCCGGGTTGCGCGGCCACGCCGTGGGCGAACAGAGCGAACAACACCGCAGCGAGAACCTTCATCGGCGCCTCCTAGGTCTTGTGGGTATCATCCTCCGATGCGTTCCTGCTTGCTCGATTTTGAATGCTCCCGCACTGGCCGGCGGTATCCCGCGGACCGGCTGCTGACGCTGTCCGAGGCCGGAGCGCCGCTGCTCGCGCGCTACGACCTCGAGCGCGCCGCGAAGACGCTGACACCCGCCTCACTCGCGACCCGACGTACGGACCTCTGGCGCTACGCAGAAGTGTTGCCAGAGCCGCCCGGCGCACAGCCGGTCACGCTCGGAGAGGGGTGGACCCCGTTGCTGCCGGTCCCGCGCTTGCGTGAGGTACTCGGATGCCGCGCGCTCTCCATCAAGGATGAGTCACCGAACCCGACCGGTTCGTTCAAGGCACGGGGTCTCTGCATGGCGGTCAACGGTGCGCTCGCGCGGGGCGCGACGGCGTTTGCGGTTCCGACCGCTGGCAATGCCGGCGGCGCGCTCGCCGCGTACGCGGCCGCGGCCGGCGTACCGGCGACCGTGTTCATGCCGGCCGACACACCGACCGCGTTCGTCGCAGAGTGCCGTGCGTTCGGCGCCGAGGTCGTGATGGTGGACGGACTGATCGACGAATGTGGCCGTCAGGTCGCAGCGCAGGCGGCCGAGCGCGGCTGGCACAACGTCGCCACGCTGAAAGAGCCGTTCCGCATCGAGGGCAAAAAAACGATGGGCTACGAGCTCGCCGAACAGTGCAACTTCGAGCTACCCAATGTAATCGTGTATCCGACCGGTGGCGGAACCGGGCTCATCGGCATGTGGAAAGCGTTCGACGAGATGGAAGCGATGGGTTGGATCGACGAGCGGCGCCCGCGCATGGTGTCGGTGCAGGCCACTGGCTGCGCGCCGATCGTGCGCGCATTCGAGCGCGGCGCCGATAGTGCCGAGCCGTGGCCGGATGCACATACCATCGCGTCGGGATTGCGTGTGCCTGCCGCGGTCGGGGATTTCTTGATGTTGCGCATTCTGCGCGACTCGGACGGCGCCGCACTCGCGGTCGATGACGACGAGATGCTCAAGGCGTCAAATGAGATGGCCCGGCTGACCGGCATCTTCCCGGCGCCTGAGGGCGGCGCGACACTCGCCGCGCTGCATCGCTTGCTCGAACGGAAGCTCGTCGACCCCGACGAGCGCATCGTGCTGTTCAATACCGGGAGCGGCTACAAATATCTGTGACTCAGCCGAACTGAACCGACAGCATCGACACCGAGCCGCCGTCGATTCCGGAGACTGGGAAACTGACCTGGTCATCGGGCTGACGCAGGCCCATCACATAAACGAGCGGCAAGTAATGCTCGGGCGTCGGCACCGAGCGCATCGCGTCTGGCCCCAGCGCTTCGTAATCAACGAGTGGGCGGTCGTCGCCACGGCTCAGGTGCTCGCGCACCGTTGCGTCGAAACGCGCCGCCCAGTCGAACGGCTCCGGGACGTGTCGGCCCCACGCATAAGTGTGGAGGTTGTGGACGACGTTGCCGCTGCCGATGACGAGCACGCCCTCGTCGCGCAGCGGCGCGAGCTTTTGGCCGAGCGCGTAGTGGAACTCGGGCGGCTCGTCGCGGTTGATGCTGAGTTGCACGACCGGAATATCGGCGTTGGGGTACGCATGGCACAGCACCGACCACGTGCCGTGGTCGAGGCCCCAACTGCGGTCGGCCTCGACTGCGAGCGGCGCAAGTAGCGCCTGCACGCGCGCGGCAAGCTCGGGGTTTCCCGGCGCCGGGTATTCGACCTGGAACAACTCGTCGGGGAAGCCGCCGAAATCGTGGATGGTGCGGGGCTTTGGATGCGCGGTGACCGCGGTCGCTTCGATGTACCAGTGCGCGGACACCGCGAGGATCGCCTTGGGCTTTGGCAGCGCGCGGCCGATGTCTGCCCACGCGCGGCCGTATTCGTTATCGGTGATCGCGTTCATCGGATTGCCGTGGCCGAAGAACACGGCCGGCATCCGGGTAGCCATCGCTACAGCGACCGCCCGTCGAACTGCTTCATCTCGATTGCGTCAAGATCGAAGTCATCGAGGCAGCGCAGGTTGATCGCCGCCATCGCGGCGCCGGTCTTCGGGTCCTGCCCTTCACCGTATACGTGGATGCCGCAGGTCGGACAGAAGCGATGCTTGATGGCGTGATGATTGAACGTGTAGACGATTGTCGCGTCCTCGGGCGAGAGCAGGCGCAGCTTGTCGCGCGGCACGAACGCGAGTACCGAGCCCCGTCGATGACAGATCGAGCAATTGCACGAGAGGCCCCATTCCACGGGGCTGTCGACTTCGAATTTCACATTGCCGCAGTGACAGCTTCCGGTTTGCATGGGGCTTACGATACCCTTACCGCATGCGACTGACGACCCTTGTGCTGTGCGCCCTCGCCCTCTCCGGCTGTGCCGTGATGAGCCCCGAGGAATGCCAATACGCCGACTGGCAGCAACTCGGCGAGCAGGACGCACGTCAGGGGCGCGCGAGCGATTACCTGGCGAAGCGCGCGAAGGCCTGCCAGAAGGCGGACATCGCGCCGGACGCCGACGCCTACCGTGCCGGATGGTCCCGCGGCATTCCGCAGTACTGCCATGTGGACCAGGGCTTTGCGGATGGCCTCGCCGGGCGTGCTTACCGTGGCGTTTGTCCGATGGACCTGGAGGCTGGGTTTTTGGATGGCTACTCGTTCGGGCAGGCCATCTATCAGGCGCGCGTGGAGCGCGATGCCGAAGACCTCGCGATCCGTCAGCTCGAAGCGGAACTCGCGGGACCCGCCGATCTGAGCGACCCGGAACAGCGCGAACTGCAGCGCGAGCTCGACCGACGCCGCGACAACATCCGCGTCCTCGAGCGCGAGGTCGGCCGGCTCGAAGGCCAGGCGGTCGCCGCCGGCTTCCGGCCGTAAGTCGTGCACACGTATCGCGCGAGGATTGTCTGGGAAGGCAACACCGGCGAGGGTACCGCAAGCTACACCGCGTACACGCGCGACTACCGAACCGTAATCGACGGCAAGCCCGACCTCCCCGGCTCTGCCGACCCCGCGTTCCGCGGCGACGCCGCGAAGCACAATCCTGAAGACCTGCTGGTCGGCGCGCTGTCTGCATGCCACATGCTGTTTTATCTCTCGCTGTGCGCGAAGGCCGGCATCCGCGTGCTCGCCTACGAAGACGACGCCGAGGGCACGATGGAAATCGAGGTGGGCGGCGGTGGACGATTCACGGAGGTGGTGCTGCATCCGCGTGTAACCGTCGCGGCAGACAGCGACACGGCGCTCGCAGAATCACTGCACGCGCGTGCGCATGAACTTTGTTTCATCGCGAATTCGTGCTCGATGCCGATCCGGCACGAGCCACAGATTCACTCGGCCTCGTACTCGAAGCCGCCGACGTGCGGCGCGAGTAAGTTGTAAATCCAGCACGAGAGAGCCGTCCAGATGTAACCCATGACGAGATAGAACACCGGGAACACAAGCACAAGCCAGAGTGGGAAGGTTTCGTCCCCGCCCGCGATGGCCATCAGCAGGAAAACCGGCATCAGCACCAACACAGCCGATGTCGCGAACAGCACTCCAGCCATCACGCCATTACGATGCGGCGGCAGCCGCGTGATCCGTTTTTTCATGACACACCCCAATATTATTTTTTTGGTACAGACCCCAACAACGATGGTACGCCGATTAGTCGGCTGGCAAGTGGACCTCGGTCAGTTTCCAGCCCAGGCCTTGGCGCGTCAGGATCAAATCGACTTGTCGACCGTTTTCGGCGTCGGTCAGCTCGACGGCAAAGCGGTTCAGCGCGCGGTAGCCCGCGGACGCTTCGAGGCTCTCGCCGCCGGCGCTTCCCTCGCTACGGCGCATCAGCTCGGCAATACCCTCGGGCGTCACATACTTATCGACCGCGCCGCCTGCAACGGCGCCGCCGATGGCGTCGATCGCCGCCTGCACCCGCGCGTCGTCCGAAAGACCTTCCGTCTCGCCGGCCACGCGGCCCTGTACTTGTGGACGCACGCTCTCGCGCAAAGCCTCGAAATCGATAAACTCGGCGAGCTTATCGCTGTCCTTCGCGTCGGCCGCGAGCTTCATGCGGTACGCGGTGATGTAGGGCTGCGCGACAACGAACGCCAGCAAGGCGACGATGACGAAGCCAATGATGAAACGCCTCATGGTGACACCTCCAATGCCCTAGTATTCGCTACCGCACGGACGGACTCTGTACACTGGCGCACATTGTGTGTGACTCGTCCCAGCCAGAGGATTCCCCTATGAACCGCCTTATTCCCCTATTCGCCGCCATCTGCCTCATCGCGGCGTGCGACAACAACAACGAGCCCGCCGAGGCAGGACCGCAGCAATCCGCGGCAGCAGCGCCGACCGGTGTTGCCGAAGAACAGTCTCCACAAGAGCTGTTCATGGCCCGCCTCGCCGAGCACTGCGGCCGTGCGTACGAGGGGCGCATCGTCGCCAACGAACCCGCGATGGACGACGACCCGTTCGAAGGTCAACGGCTCGTCATGCATGTGCGCGAGTGCGGCGAGAATGAGATCAAGATTCCGTTCCACGTGGGTGACGACCACAGCCGTACGTGGGTCATCACGCACGTCGCGGCGGGTGTCGAGGGCATGGACGGTCTGCGCCTCAAGCACGACCACCGCCACGAGGATGGCACCCCGGATGAAGTCACGATGTACGGCGGCGATACGGCGGGTTCCGGCACGCCGCGTCGGCAGGAATTCCCCGTCGACCAGGAGTCACGCGAGATGTTCGAAGCGGGCGACATGCACGTCTCGATGTCGAATACCTGGGCGATGGAAATCGAGGCAGACAAGCGCTTCATGTACGAGCTCTCGCGCCCCGAGGGCCGTCTGTTCCAAGTCGAGTTCGACCTCACGAACCCCGTCGAGCTGCCGCCCGACCCGTGGGGCCATGAACTCGTGAAGGTGCCGTCGCCGGACTAGCGGATTCTGATCGGTGCGGATTTGCTGAGTGCGAAACGGCACTCGGTGCGTTCATCGGCGTAAATCGTGTAATCGCCGAGGGGCGCCGCCTCGCCGTTGCGCATGACCTGGTCCCAATCCCAAGTGTGCAGCGTCGATTCGCCGGGCGCGTGCTCTACCGGCGTCAAGACTTGGACACACGCGAAACCGTCGTTGCTGCTGGCGACGACTTCGTTGTCAGCGTTCACGACCTGGAATTTCACCGACGGACAGCCGTCCGGGTTCGTGAGCGTGATCGGTGACGTCGAGTTGTTGCGCACCAACACGCGTACGTTGATGAGCTCGCCCTGCATGAACTCGGATGCGGGCTGGCCGTCGCGGTCGGTGATTTCCAATGTGGATCTCATCGCGGCGCAGAACGCCGGCGGTGGGTCGTATTGGTCCGCACCCGGAATCGGCTGGCGTTGCTGCCAGGTGTAATCATCGGGCTGGACGCTGTCCAGACACCCGGTCAGGACAATCGGCACGACCAGCAAGAGCAATGGTTTGGGCATGCCCTGATTATATTCAAGCGCCGGGCGCTGGCTACAGTAAGACTGAGTCTATTCAGCTACCGTTCAGATACGGGCGACAATACTCGGCGTTAGGGGAGGCAGCTATCGAAGGTCCGAATCGGGCCGGGGAAGGTCGCATATGGCTTCGCGCCTCGCCGTACTCCTCTTTACCTCGACATTGATCGCGTGTGGTGGGGGTGGCAGTTCGACACCGACGCCGCCCGCACCGCCTCCGCCACCTCCGGATCCGTACGACCCAGGCGAAGTCCAGCCGACGCTCGCTTCGATCCAGGACCGTGTCTTCACCCCAATCTGCACGGTGTGTCACGCGGGGTCGACCGCGCCGAACGGGTTGCGCCTCGAAGCCGGCGTTTCTCACGGCATGCTCGTCAACGTTGCGAGCGTGAATGAGTCCTCGGTGATGCGCGTGCTGCCCGGCGATCCGGACAACAGTTACCTGATCCACAAGCTCGAAGGCACGCAGAATGTCGGCGAGCGCATGCCGTTGGGCGGGCCCTACCTGGATGCCGCGGTCATCGGCGCAATCCGGGAGTGGATCGAGGACGGCGCCGCCGCCTCGTCGCCGCCGCCGTCCAGCAAGGTCGCCGGCACTTGGCCGGTCAGCGGCTCGCATCTGCTGACGCCGCCAGCTCACGTGCTCGTCGTCTTCAAGCGCGAACTCGATTCCGCGCTCGTCGGCCCCGACAGCGTGCGCCTGTTGAAAGTCGACGGTGTGCGCGCCTTGCCGGTCGCGGGCGCGAGTATCGAGCTGACTTCGCCAACGACGGTCCGCATCACGATGCCGCATTCGCAGTGGACGCCCGGTCGCTACGAGCTACAGGCGATGGGCCTCGGTCCATACCGGTTGCTCGACAAGGCCGGTCAGCCGATTGACGGCAACGGCGATGGGTATCCGGGTGGCGACTTCGCGATGCAATTCACGCTCGCCGACGCGCGATGATCCGTGTGCTGTTGGTGGTATGCGCGCTCGGCGTCGCCGGCGCCGCGTGGGCCGAGCCGTACCTCGCGGTACGCAACGGACTCAAATGCGCGGGTTGCCATGTGAATCCGAGCGGCGGCGGCATGCGCAACGCGTACGGCAACATCTACGCGCAGACGCAGCTCCCCGCGCGCGCCGCGCGCTTCGATGGCGACCCCTGGACCGGCATCCTCAACAGCGTCGTCGCGTTGGGCGGTGATGCGCGCGCCGACTGGCGCCGCGACGAGGTGCCGGGCTCCGCCAGCGTGAGCGACGCGGACCTGCGTGAGATCCGTCTGTACCTACAGCTCACTGCCGTTCCGGACCGACTCACCGTGCACATCGACCAGCACGTCGCGCCGAACGACGCCGACAACCGCGAGCTGTACGCGCGCTACCGCAGCCGCTCGGGTGAATGGTTCGTGAAAGCAGGTCGGATGTACCTGCCGTACGGACTACGCCTCGAAGACGACCTCGCGTACATTCGGCAGGTACCGGGCATCAACTTCGCGACACCGGACCATGCGGTCGAGCTCGGCTGGGAGAAGGCGCGCTGGACCAGCCAGTTCTCGATCGCCGATGACGGCGACCAGCTCGGCGTGCGTACCGCACACGTACGCCCGACCTGGCGGGCCGGCGTGAGCGTGAACCGGCGCGAAACGCCGCTCGGCAACCGCTTGATGCTCGGCGTGTTCGGCGGCCTGCGCACCGGCCCGGTTGTATGGCTCGCGGAAATCGACCGAATCGACGACAAGAGCTTCGTGGTCGACGCCGTGCCGATCGTCACGCTGTTGGAGGCGAACTGGGAGCCCCGACGGGGCCACAACCTGAAATTCGGTTTGGAGACGTACGACGCCGACACCAATGCCGCCAACCAGCAGCGCCTTTCGCTGCTCTGGGAATACACGCCAGTGCGCTTCTTCCAAATCAGGGTCGGCCACCGCAGATACGACGGTGACGCCGCGATCGGCTTCCTGAACCGCCGCTTGCTGTTCACCGAATTACATGGGTTCTTTTGATATAGTCAGCGGATGATTGGATACCTCCTCGCAGCAACCCTCGCAGGCGTCGGCGGCCCCGCCCACGCCACCTTGCATGAAATTGCGGCCGCGCCGTCCGCCGCGCGGATCGAGGCCGATATCGAGAAGCTCGTCTCGTTCGGAACGCGCCACACGCTGTCCGAGACCGAGTCGGATACCCGAGGTATCGGCGCCGCCCGGCGCTGGATACATGCCGAGTTCGAGCGCATCTCGAAGGATTGCGGCGGCTGCCTGGACGTCAGCTATGTGAGCGGCACCGTGTCGGGCGAGACGCGTATCCCGGATCCGGTCGATGTCGTCAGCGTGATCGCGATCCAGCGCGGTACCCGCGATCCGAACCGCTACGTGATCATGAGCGGCGATATCGACTCACGCGTCTCGGACCCGATGAACTTCACCGACGACTCACCGGGCGCGAACGACAACGCCTCGGGGCTCGCCGGCACGCTTGAGGCCGCGCGCGTGCTGTCGAAGCGCAAGTTCGGCGCGACGATCGTTTACGCGGCGCTCGCGGGCGAGGAACAAGGATTGTTCGGCGGCAAGATTCTCGCCGAGCAGGCAAAAGCCGAAGGCTGGCGCATCGAGGCGGTGATCAACAACGACATGATCGGCAACATCGCGGGCATCAACGGCGTCGTGGACAACACGAGCGCGCGCGTATTCGCTGAAGGCACGCGCGTCAACGAGACCGCGGACGAAGCGCGCATCCGCCGCTTCACCGGCGGTGAGGTGGATTCGCCATCGCGCAACCTCGCGCGGTATATCGACCGCCTCGCGGACCTGTACATCCCGAACCTCGACACCCTGATGATTTACCGGCTCGACCGCTTCGGGCGCGGCGGCCACCACCGCCCATTCAATGACGCCGGCTACCCGGCCGTACGCATCATGGAGACGAATGAGCACTACGACCGCCAGCACCAAGACCTTCGGACCGAAGACGGCGTGACGTACGGCGACACCATCGAATTCGTCGACTTCGATTACGCGGCGAAACTCACCGCGCTGAACGCGGTCACGCTCGCGTCGCTGGCGGCCGCCCCGCCACCGCCGGCCGGCGTCACGATTGAGGGCGCGGTCAGCGCGGACACCACGCTGTCGTGGGAACGGCCCAAGGGCGCGCAGGCGCGCGACCTCGCCGGCTACCGCGTGTACTGGCGTCTGACGACCGACGCGCAATGGACGAACAGCGTCTGGGCCGGAGATGTCACGACGCATACCCTGAAGAACACCGTCATCGACAACTACTTCTTCGGCGTTGCGGCCGTGTCGAACGACGGCTACGAAAGCCCCGTCGTATTCCCCGGGCCCGCGGGCAGCTTCGGCGGCTATTAATTGATCGCGGCGCGGAGCGCCGCTCCCACCTGACGAACCCACTGTCGGTGGCGGGAACAGGTGGGAGCGACGCTCTCGGCGTCGCGATAATTCCATCGCGGCGCTAAGGCGCCGCTCCTACACCTGGAACTGATTGTAGGAGCGACACCTTTGTGTCGCGATGGTCAGGGGTAATTCACCGTCGGCACCGCTTCGCCCGGTAGCGGAATCGACTCGGTCTCCCCCGGTACTTGCCCGATCCGGCCTGCCCGCCAATCCTCCTTCGCCTGCTCTATGCGCTCCCGCGAGCTCGCGACGAAGTTCCACCACACGAACCGGTGTCCGTCCATCGGCTCGCCGCCGAGCAGCATGAACCGCGCATCGCGCTCCGCATGTAGATCGACGCGGACGCCGGGCTTCAACACCACGAGCGTGCCCACGCCGAACGAAGACGCGTCCGCCCGCACGCCGACCTCGCCGACCACAACGTAGACTGCGCGCTCTTCGACCGTCGGCTCTACGACGAATACCGCGCCGGCCGCGAGTCGCACGTCCGCGTAAAGCGTTTCCGATCTCGGAACCATCGGCGAGCGCTCACCGGCGAGTGAGCCGACAATCAGCCGCACTTCCACCCCGCCGTCCACCAGCCGCGGCAGCGCATCGGCGCCGTGGTGCTCGAACGCAGGCGTCATCTCCTCGTCCGCGGCCGGAAGTGCGACCCATGACTGGATGCCGAACACGCGGTGTTCCCGAGCACGCTCGTCCGCTGGCGAGCGTTCCGAATGCACAATGCCACGCCCGGCCGTCATCCAGTTCAGCGCACCGGGCGTGATTTCCTGCACGACGCCCAATGAGTCGCGATGCAGCAACGCCCCGTCGTACAAATAGGTCACTGTCGCGAGGCCGATGTGCGGATGCGGTGCGACGTCGAGGCCGCGCCCTGCGGCAAGCAGCTCGGGCCCCATCTGGTCCAGGAAGACAAACGGCCCGACCATGCGCTTCTGAGCGCTCGGTAACGCGCGCCGCACCTGGAAACCACCGATGTCACTGGTCCGCGCAACAATGGTAAGGTCAATCGATGCAGGCATGGATCAAGCGTACCGCAGTCCTCGCGGCGTCGCTCACGCTGTGGGCGTGTGCGACCCAGCGCCTCGAGCCATTTGATGTCGTCGAGTCGACGATCCCTGAAATGCAGGCCGCGATGGCCGATGGCCGTACGACGGCCATCGCGTTGGTTGACGCATCGCTCGCGCGTATCGCTGCGCATGACGACGACCTGAACGCCGTGATGGCATTGAATCCTGACGCACGGGCAATCGCGAGGCGGCTTGACGCTGAACGTCGCGCCGGCACCGTGCGCGGAGCCTTACACGGCATCCCCATCGCAGTGAAGGACATCATCAACACCACCGCCATGCCGACCACAGGCGGCGCGCTCGCATTCGACGACTATGTACCGCCCTATGACGCAGACGTCGTCACGCGTTTGGAAGCGGCCGGGGCGATCGTCATTGCGAAGACCACGAACACCGAACTCGCGAACTGGGTCGCGGACGGCATGCCCGGCAACTACAGCGCGGTCGGCGGGCAGGGTGTGAACCCTTATGGAGCGCACCTCGAAGCCGGCGGATCGAGCTCCGGCATCGGCACCGCGATGAGCTTCTGGGCCGCGAGCATCGGTACCGAAACTTCCGGCTCCATCCTGTACCCGTCGAACGCGACCCTGCTCGTGGCCATCAAGCCGACGCTCGGTCGCGTGAGCACGCGCGGTATCATGCCGATCACGGCCGACCAGGATGTCGCGGGACCGATGGCGCGCAGCGTCGTCGATGCCGCGCTCGTGCTCGCCGCCATCGAGTCCGATTCATCGCCCTGCGCCCCGCTCGAACCCGCAACCGAGCAGGTCGCAATCGACGGTGCGCGGATCGGAGTACCCCGCAGCTTTGCGAGCCCATTACTGGACTCAGCGTTGGACGCATTGCGTGCGCGCGGCGCGATGGTGATCGACGTCGCGATCCTGACGGCGGACGCGAACCGCAACTGGCAGGTGTGCGCCGGGCCAGACGATGCAAAAGGCTCAGACGACGATTGCTCGGTCGTGTTCAAGTACGGGATGAAGCGAGATTTCAACGCGTATCTTGCGACACTCGGCGAGAGCGCGCCGGTGAAGACGTTGACCGCGTTGCGCGCATTCAACATCGACAACGCCCACCGCGGTGCGATCCGCTACGGGCAAGCACAACTCGACATTTCCGATGAAATGGATGTGGCCGCGGATCGTGAGCGCTACTTGGCCGACCGCGCGAAAGACCTTGAGCTGGCGCGCGGAGGTCTCGACGGGGTGTTTGAGGCACACCGCCTCGACGCCTTGCTGTTCCCGCGCAGCAGCGGCGCGCCGATCGCCGCGCGTGCCGGCTACCCGAGCGTGATGGTGCCGGCCGGTTTCGACGGCGGTGCGCCATACGGAGTGATGTTCACCGGACCCGCGTGCAGCGAACAGCGGCTGCTCGAAATCGCCCACGCGGTCGAGCAAGTTCTCGGCGCGCGGATCGCACCGCCGCGATAACGGGACCGCCGCCGCTTCGTTCATCGCGGCGCGGAGCGCCGCTCCCACCTGTCCTTTTAAGCAACAGTGGTCATGCCAGGTGGGAGCGACACTCTTGGTCGTTCTTTTTGCACCGACGTGCGGTTCGAACAGGTGGGAGCGACACTCTTGGTCGTTCTTTTTGCACCGACGTAAGGTTCGGTCAGGTGGGAGCGACACTCTTGGTGTCGCGATAAAACATCGCGGCGCTAAGGCGCCGCTCCTACAAGGTGGGCAACAAATGTAGGAGCGACACCTTTGTGCCGCGATAATCAATCAGGAACCGGGAAACCCCGCGCGCGCATCAGCGCATCGACTTGCGCATCGCGTCCACGGAACGCGCGGTACGCTTCATCAGGGTCGATTGAATTGCGCGGCGCGAACAGGTGCTCGACCAGTTTCTCGGCCATCGTCTCGTCGTAGAACCCGCCCGGCGATTCGGCGAACGCTTCAGCCGCATCCGCCGTCAGCACTTCTGCCCACAGATACCCGTAATAGCCCGACGAATAGCCCTCGCCCGAGAAAATATGGCCGAAGTGCGTCGAGCGATGACGCATCGGAATCTCGTCCGGCATGCCGAGCTCCTCGAGCGCGGCTTTTTCGAACGCCTGCGGTTCGATGCCTTCGGGGTCGGTCGTGTGGTACATCATGTCGACCAGTGCCGACGCGAGGTACTCGGTCGTCGAGAAGCCTTCGTTGAACGTGGCGGCCTCTTTGATTTTCGCGACGAGGTCCTCGGGAATCGGCTCACCCGTCTCGTGATGCAGTAAGTAGTTCTCGATTACGGGTTCGGTCGGGAGCCAACGCTCGAGCAACTGTGATTGGAACTCGGTGTAATCCCGCACGCCGCCGTTCAGCGTCGGATATGCGACGTTCGACGACAGCGCGTGCAACGCATGCCCGAACTCGTGGAAATACGTCTCCGCGTCGTCCCACGAAATCAGTACAGGTTCGCCCGGCGCGCCCTTGATGAAGTTCGAATTGTTCGAGGACAGTACCGTCTCCTGACCGTCGAAGGTCGTGTGGCTGCGGTAGCTCGTCGCCCACGCGCCGGAGCGCTTGCCCTGGCGTGCGAACGGGTCGAGGTACCAGAGGCCGATGTGGCTACCGTCGGTTCGGTTCGTGACTTCCCAGACCTTCACGTCCGGGTGGAACACCGGCACGGTACCCTCCGGCACCGGCGTGAAATCGAAACCGAACAGCTCGCCGGCGACGTAGAACATCGCGTCGCGCAGCTTGTCGAGCTGCAGGTACTGCTTCACCTCGTCGGAGTCGAGGTCGTAGCGGTCCTTGCGCACCTTCTCGGCGTAGTAGCGATAGTCCCACGGCGCGATGGTGATGTCCGCGCCCTCGGCGTCGGCAATCGCCTGCATGTCGGCAACCTCTTCCTCGACACGGGCCAGCGCGGCCGGCCACACCGCGCGCATGAGCTCCATCGCGCGGTCCGGCGACTTCGCCATGCGGTCCTCGAGTCGCCACTCGGCGTAGTTGTCGTAACCGAGGAGCCCGACACGCTCGTCACGCAGCTTGAGAATCTGAGCGATCAACGCATTGTTGTCGTTCTCGTCCCCGTTGTTGCCGCGGTTGTAGTACAGGGTCCAGACGCGCTCACGCAGGTCGCGCTCGTCTGAGAACGTCAGGAACGGGTCCATCGACGAGCGCGTGTTCGTGATCGCGTACTCGCCGGCATCGCAACGTTCCTCGCCAGCAGCGCGGGCTGCGTTGACCAGCGACTGCGGCAGGCCGCCGAGCTGGGCGTCGGTGATACACGTCACGTAGCTCTCTTCGTCGGCCAGCACGTTGTTCGCGAAGCGCGTGTGCAGCCCCGCGAGTTCCTGATTGATTGCCGCGTAGCGCTCCGCTTCGGCGCCGCTGAGTGTCGCGCCGTTACGGGCGAAGCCGTTGTACGTCAGCCACACCAGTCGCTGCTGGTCGGGACGCAACGCGTCCATCTCCGCGCCTTCGTAGACCGCCTGCACGCGCTCGAACAGCGCGCGGTTCTGTGTGATCTTGCTGCGGAAAGCCGAAAGGCGCGGCGCCATCTCGCGCTGGATCTCGCGGAACTCCGGCGACGACAGGTTGGAACTCCAGATACCGTAATAGGTGAACACCCGATTGAGCGCATCACCCGTGCGCTGCAAAGCTACAATCGTGTTCTCGAAGGTCGGCGCCTCCGGGTTGTTCGCGATTTGGTCGACTTCCGCGAGTTCCTGCTCCATGCCGTACTCGAGCGCGGGTTTCAGGTTCGTGAGGTCCATTTGGTCGAAGGCCGGGACGCCATCGTAGGGCCCAGTCCATTCGGCGAGCAGCGGGTTGACGGGCGCCTCAGGCGCGGGGCTCGTTCCGCAAGCGGTGACGAACAACGAGGACAACAGTAGCAATGCGCGCATTTGGATTCCTTCGGGTACCGGGGGACCACCCGAGTATAACAAGTTCGGCTAGACTGACATGATGCTCAAAATCCAGACGGGCGACGTTTGGGGCGGCCTCGCGGCGATGCTCGTCGCGCTCCCATCGTCCATCGCGTTCGGCGTATTGGTGTTCTCCGCGATCGACCCAAGCCTCGCGCCGCGCGGTGCGTGGTACGGCATGCTCGGCGCGGCGGCGGTCGGGCTGGTTGCGCCCCTGCTCGGCGGTACGCGTGCGCTGATTTCGGCGCCGTGCGCGCCGGCCGCCGCCATCCTCGCCGGCCTCGCGGCGCTCCTCACGGCGAACGGCCTCCAGCCATTACAAGTCATCGCGCTGCTCGGCGTGACCGTGATGATGACCGGCCTGCTGCAATTCTCGTTCGGTCTCCTCAAGGGCGGCCGCGTCATCAAATACATCCCCTACCCCGTCGTCAGTGGCTACCTCACCGGTGTCGGGCTCATCATCGCGCTGAGCCAACTGCCGATGGTTCTCGGATTCGAGGCCGGGACGCTGCTCGGGCCGGCCTTCACGTCCGTCGAGGAATGGCGCTGGCCGCCGCTCGTCGTCGCGGTCATCGCCATTACGGTGATGGTGCTTGCGCCACGCATCACGCGCGCGATGCCGGCCGCCGTATTCGCGCTGCTGGCCGGCGCAGGTGCGTACCTGTTGCTGGGCCTGTTCGTGCCGGGCCTGCTTGAACTCGATCAGAACCCGTTGCTCATCGGCACCGTCACCGCAGAGGGTTCTGTGTGGTCGTCGCTTTCCGCGCAGTTGCAGGGCATCACCGAGGTGCGCCTCGGCGACATCGAGCGCGTCGCCTACTCCGCGCTTGCGCTCGCGGCGCTGTTGTCCATCGACACGTTGAAAACCTGCGTGATCCTCGACGCGGTCACGCACCATCGGCACGATTCGAATCGCGAACTCATGGGACAAGGGCTCGCGAACCTGACGGCGTTCACAATCGGCGGCATGCCGGGGGCTGGGACCATCGGCCCGACCATGGTGAACGTGACGAGCGGCGGCAAGACGCGCTGGTCGGGCGTCATCGAGGGTCTGTTCGTGGTGCTGGCGATCGCGGTCCTGGCGCCGGCGATTGCCTGGGTGCCGATGGCCGCGCTCGCCGGCATCCTGCTCGTGATCGCTTCGCGCATGTTCGATTGGTCGGCATTCCGCTTGTTGCGGCACAAGGAAACGCGGTTCGACTTCGCGGTCGTCGCCGTCGTCGCCGCCGTCGCAGTGTTCATCGGCCTCATCGCCGCATCGGTCGCGGGCGTAGCGCTCGCGATTCTCTTGTTCATCCGCGACCAGATCAACGGCTCGGTATTGCGTCGGCGCGCGAGCCTCGACCAATCCGCGTCGAAGACCCATCGACTTGAGGACGCGCGCGAGTTGCTCGCAAACTACGGCCACCTCGGCGTGATGTACGAGTTGCAGGGCAACCTCTTCTTCGGGACGACGGACCAGCTCTACAGCGAGGTCGAGGCCGATCTGCGTGAACGGCGCTGGCTGCTGATGGACCTGCGCCGCGTACAGTCGCTCGATTACACCGCTGCGAACCTGTTCCGACAGATGCACGCGCGGCTCGCAGAACATGGAGGGGCGCTGAGTTTCTGCGGCATGCCGTCGCGGTTGTCGCAGGGCCAGGACATCCACCGCTACCTGTCGCGCGTCGGCCTTGTGGGCGGCGGCAAGAGCGGGATGCGCGTGTTCGACTCGCGCGAGGATGCGCTCGAGTGGATCGAAGACCGGATTCTCGACCACGCCGGCTGGCAGCGACCCGATGAAAAACACCCGCTCGACCTGCACGAAATCGAATTGTTCGCCGACCTCGACCGCGACGCGGTCGAGCAACTGCGACCGTGGCTGCGGGAGGTCAGCGTGAAGGCCGGCGGTTACGTGTTCCGACACGGCGACGCCGGCGACGAACTCTATTTGATCCGGCGCGGAACCGTGCGCATCCTGCTACCGCTGCGCGGCGGGATTTACCACCATCTCGCTAACTTCGGGCGCGGTGACTTTTGCGGTGAGATGAGTTTCCTCGACAAGGGCGTGCGCTCGGCCGATGCCGTCGCGAAATCGGCCCTCGACCTGTATGCGATCTCGCGCGCCACCTTCAACGAGCACGTGCAGGCAGACGCCGTGCTGGGCGTGCGGGTGTTCTCGCGGCTCGCGCGCGCGGTCTCTCGGCGTCTGCGGCAGACAGACGCCGAGATGCGGGCCGTCGAAGACCGCTGACCGCCCATCGCGGCGCGGAGCGCCGCTCCCACCCGTTGCACCCACCGCCGGTGGTAACGACAGGTGGGAGCGACACTCTTGGTGTCGCGATGGTCGGGCCGCTGTGGCCTCGTTCGTCGCGGCGCAAAGGCGCCGCTCCTACAACCCGTGGCAACTGTAGGAGCGGCGCCTTTGCGCCGCGAAACCATCAACGGCAGCAGCGGTCGAGCATCGCGTCGGCGCGCTCGCGCGCTTCCTCTTGAAGATATGGCGGCACCAGCATCTCGAGCCGCCGACGTCCCTCGTATCCCGGGTCGGGGATCCTGACACGCGGTGGTTCGGTCCCCGGCAGCGCTCTCGCGTCCAAGGCCCGGCGAAGGTCGATGCCCGCGTAAAGATGCGCGAGCGCCGATACGGGGTCCGCGTCGAAGAGGCCATCCATCTGCTCGCCGTTCCGCATCCGGTAGATCGAGAAAAAAGCGTCGACGTACCCGGCGTCACGCGCGCGTTCGAGGTGAGCGACCGCGCGATTACTGAGCACTGCCCATTCGTCTGATGAGAAGCCGTCGGGGTCGAGGAGGCGCGTCTGCCGGACAATTTCCCAATAGCCGGTCATCGCTGCGTGATTGCCGAGTTCGACCGCCCGCTCCAACCAGTGTAAGAAGTTCGGATTGTCGAGCTTCGCGACCTCCTCACAGAGCGCATCCAGCGCCGCCACATGATCCGCAGGACCCTCGGCACCCCGTCGCGTCGTGCAACGGTGCGTGAATTTGAACAAATCATTCGCGGCGCTCGCGGAGCCCGCCTCGGCCTCGATCATCAGCATTGCCAATTGGGCGTCCGGGTCGTCCGGAAGTCGAGAGACGAAGTGCAGTTCCTGCCAGTCCGTTTCGATGATACGCCAGCTCGAATAATCGACCGTGTCGACCGGGACCGGCGTTGTCGAATCGGTGTCGGCGGAAGCCTCCGTCGACGTCGTGATTGGATCGGTATTCTCGCGAGTCGGAGGGTCGAGGGCACCGTGGCTCGACAACACGCTGATCGGCGCAGGGCGCAGAAGGTAACCGCTCAATATGAGCGCCCCAATGGCCGTTAGCGCCAGCATTCCGTGTCGGCGTCGAATCATGAATTCAAGCATACACCCTAGTCCCTGAGCCGGTGGTTACCTGATTGTTCGGGGCATGGGCCGCGGCGTACTGTCATTTGTAATGAAGGCGAAAATTCTCATATTTCTCGCGCTGGTCGCGATTGCGGCGACTGCCGCGCGTGCGCATGAGCGCGAGAACGCGGACCGCTTTCTCGACGAACTCTCCGCGCACTGCGGCGAAGCGTATGCCGGCCGGGTAGTGACCAATGAACCGGTCACGGGTCCGGATCCGTTCGCAAACCGCTATCTCGTGATGTATGTCGCGGACTGCACGCCCGAACAGATTCGACTGACCTTTCACGTCAGCGATGACGGCGAACGCGAATGGATCCTTCGCCGCACCGAGCGCGGCCTCCAACTCCGGCACGCGCACCGTGCCGAGAACGGTCTGCCCCTTGCGCTGACGATGTACGGCGGCGAGACCGTCAACGACGGTACACCGCTTCGGCAAGAGTTCCCGGCCGACGGCTATACCATCGCGCTGTTCGAGCGGGAGAACCTCGATGTCGGGCGTGACAACATCTGGGCGATGGAAATCGAGCCCGACGAGCGCTTCTTGTACCAACTTGCGCGCGACGATGGCCGACTGCTTCAAATCGAGTTCGATCTCGCCGACCCCGTCGACATCCCTGAAACTGCCCTCACCTTGGCCGCGCGGCGCGCGGCGGATGACTGGGAAAACTGATCCAGCCACGCCACCAAGTTTTTCGGACGATAACCCGGGTCTGCATCCCACCGTTTCCATACCGAATCATGGATGAGCACGTCACCGTGCCCATGCGCTATCGGCCGCCGGTATGGGCGCTTCGAGCGATACACGTGCTTGCGCGACGCGTGCAGCGTCGCGGTCGCTGACGGATTCAATTCCTTGCGCAGGTGCGGTTCGAGCGCGAGCCCTGCGGCCGCCGCCTCGTCCATCATCCATTTGAGCGGGTAGTCCGACAGCAGCGCGCCATCGCTGTCAGGCGGATAGCTGCCGCCGATGTCGCTGTGCGCACCCGTGAACCAGACTTGCTTCAGGTCGAGCTTTTCCCTCGCTTCCCACAAGGTCGGTTCGAAATCCGAGCGCAGTTCATCGATTGCGAGTGCGTGTCTGGCAACCCGGACATTCTTGCCTAGTTTGCTGTCCCAGAATTCGTCCTTCTTGTTCAGGAGACCGAGGAACGAGAATGGAATGCCGAGCGCGCCGACCGTGTCCCAGACGCCGACGAACTGCACCTCGCGGTTCGCGTGTGAGTGCGCGAGACGGAACGCGATCGATTTATCGCCGCTCGGGTGATACTCGGTGCCCCTGCGCTTGTAATGCGCGAACGCCGCCTCGATCATGCGCGCGCTCGGGCGCTTCACGATGCCGCAGTTGTTGATGAGCCCGCAGATGCTGCGCACCGTGTACGCGCCACGGCTGAAACCGAACAGGAAAATCTCGTCGCCCGGCGCGTAGTTCTGGACGATGTAGCGGTAGCCGTCCATCACGTTCTTCTCGATGCCGAGGCCGGTCACGCCGCCGCCGACCGGGTCGTAGTACGACCCGACGCCCCAGTCGTAGAACACCTGCTGTCCCTTCATCGGGTCGAGCGCGCGCGCGAGCCTCAGGACGCTCGTCGGGAAATCCTTTGCGGGGTTCCGTTCGGGCCGGTTCCAGGTACCGTCAGCGCAGATGACGATTCGTTTGCCCATGGCCCATACGGTAGCAGTATGGGCTGAAAATCACACGTGACAAAAACAATATTCAGAATTTTCTATAAAAAAAGGGGCCTTACGGCCCCTTCTTAAAGTCGCGTCGCAAAGGCGACGCTCCTACAAGCCTATTTATTCGTTCACGGCCTTGATCGAGAGCCTGACCCGACCCTGGCGGTCGACCTCGAGGACCTTCACGCGGACCGCGTCGCCTTCGGTGAGCTTGTCGCTGACTTTCTCGACGCGCTCGTCGGAAATCTGAGAGATGTGCACCAGACCGTCCTTGCCAGGCAGGATCGTCACGAATGCGCCGAAGTCCATGAGTTTCGCGACCTTGCCGTCGTAGATACGGCCGACTTCGACATCCGCGGTGATGAGCTCGATGCGCTCCTTTGCCGCCTCGCCGGCCGCACGCTCGACCGCGCCGATGGTCACGGTGCCGTCGTCGTTGATATCGATCGTGGCGCCCGTCTCCTCGGTGATCGAGCGGATCACGGACCCGCCCTTGCCGATGACGTCACGGATTTTCTCCGGGTCGATCTTCATCGTGATGATGCGCGGCGCCCAATCGGACATCTGCTCGCGGTGCTTCGGCAGGCAGGCGTTCATCGTCTTCAGGATCGTCGCCCGGCCGTCGCCGGCCTGCGCCAGCGCTTTCTGCATGATCTCGCGCGTGATGCCCTGGATCTTGATGTCCATCTGCAGTGCGGTGATGCCTCGATCGGTGCCAGCGACCTTGAAGTCCATGTCGCCGAGGTGGTCCTCGTCGCCGAGGATGTCAGACAGCACTGCATGCCGGTCGCCGTCGAGTACGAGGCCCATCGCGATGCCCGCGACCGGTGCCTTGATCGGCACGCCCGCGTCCATCAACGCCAGGCTGGTGCCGCAAACCGAGGCCATCGAGCTCGAGCCATTCGACTCGGTGATTTCCGAGACGACGCGCAGCACGTACGGGAACTCCTCCATGGACGGCATCACGGCCTGGATGCCCCGCTTCGCGAGCTTGCCGTGGCCGATTTCGCGGCGCTTCGGCACGCCGACCATGCCGGTCTCGCCCGTGCAGTACGGCGGGAAGTTGTAATGCAGCATGAACTGCTCGCGGTAGGTCCCTTCGATCGCGTCGATGATCTGCGCGTCGCGGGTCGTGCCGAGCGTCGCAGTCACGATGGCCTGAGTCTCACCGCGCGTGAACAGCGCGGAACCGTGGACACGCGGAAGGATACCGGCCTTCACGGTGACGGGGCGCACGGTCTTCGTGTCGCGGCCGTCGATGCGCGGCTGGCCATCGAGCACACGGTTGCGGACGATTTTCTTCTCGAGCGTGCCGAACGCACCCTTGACTTCGTCCTCGCTCCACTTCGCCTCGGCGGCGTTCGTGACGAGTTTCTCGACCAACGCGGACTTGAGCTCGGAAAGACGCTGCGTGCGCTCCTGCTTGTCGGTGATCTGGTACGCGGCGGTAATGTCGGCGGTCGCTTCCGCGACGGCCGTCTCGAGCGACTCATCCTTCGCCGGCGCCTGCCAGTCCCACTTCTCGACGCCGACTTCGGCGTGGAGCTCGTTGATGGCTTTGATCGCGACCTGCATCTGCTCGTGGCCGAACATCACAGCGCCGAGCATGACGTCCTCGGAGAGCTCCTTCGCCTGCGATTCGACCATGAGCACCGCTTTCTCGGTACCGGCGACGACGAGATCGAGGTCGGACGTCTCGAGTTCGGTCGCGGTCGGGTTCAGCAGATACTCCCCGTTCGCGTATCCGACGCGCGCGGCGCCGATCGGCCCCGCGAACGGCATGCCGGAAAGTGCGAGCGCAGCGGACGCCCCGATCAGCGACGGAATGTCCGAATCGATCTCGGGATCGACCGACAGCACGGTCGCGACGACCTGCACTTCGTTCTTGAACCCTTTCGGGAACAGTGGACGGATCGGACGGTCGATCAGGCGACAGGTCAGCGTCTCCTTCTCGCTCGGGCGACCCTCGCGGCGGAAGAATCCGCCCGGGATGCGGCCGGCAGCGTAGGTACGCTCCTGGTAGTTGACCGTCAGCGGGAAGAAATCCATCCCCGGCTTCTCTTTCTTGCGGCCGACGGCGGTGACGAGCACCACGGTGTCGGACATGCGGACGATGACGGCCGCGCTTGCCTGCCGGGCGATTTCACCGGTTTCGAGCGTGACGGTGTGCTTCCCGAACGGGAACGACTTCTTGAAGGATGCCATGGCGATCAGCGACGCAGGCCAAGACGGGCAAGCACGTCCTGGTAGCTCTTCTGATCGGTCTTCTTCAGGTAGTCGAGCAGTTTGCGGCGCTGGTTGACCATCATCAGCAACCCGCGGCGCGAATGGTGGTCTTTCTTGTGCGACGCGAAGTGGCCCGTGAGGCTCTCAATTCGCTTCGACAACAGCGCGATCTGGACTTCCGGCGATCCGGTGTCCGCGGCCTGGCGCTGAAAGTCTTTGATGATTCCGGCCTTTTCGTTCGTCTGCAACGACATCTACACTCTCCGATTTGGGACTTGATTTAAGCGGCGTATTCTACCCGCGACCGCCCTGATTTCACAACAAAAACCTCAACCTAACCCGTCCGGATGAGCCGCTTCGGGGCGACCCGCCCGTCGTCCTGCACGCTGCCGATTCCGAGAAACCGCCCGCCGGGACCATAAAGGCGCAGCATCCGGTCCAGCGGGGCCTTCGGCGACATCACCGGTTGCCCCCGCAGCAGGAAATACGCGGCATCCGCGCCGAGCTCGACCTTCGGCCAATCCGCGAGCGCCGCATCGACCGGCAGCAACAGCGCGTCGAGGCCGGTATCGCCCCCATCCGCGAACGCCTTCTCAAGGGCCTCGATCGTATGCACCCCGCTCGCGAGCGTGAACGGCTCCGCCGCCGTACGTCGCAGCCAAGCGACATGGGCGGCGCTGCCCAGCGCCCGGCCGAGGTCCTCGACCAGCGTACGAACGTAGGTACCCTTCGAACAGCGCACGCCCAGAGTCAGCGTCGCCCCATCGGTCCAGCCGAGGACCGTCAACTCGTGGATCGTCACCGGTCGCGGTGGCCGTTCGACGACCTCGCCGGCGCGCGCGAGCTTGTACAGGCGCTGGCCATCGTGCTTGAGCGCGGAATACATCGGCGGGATCTGCTCGATATCGCCGCGCAGCCCCGCGAGCGCACGCTCGAGGGCGGCCGGGTCCCGGTCCGGCAGCGGCGCGGTCTCGACCACCTCGCCGTCCGCATCCGCGGTGTCGGTACGCGCACCGAAGCGGCAACCGACCTCGTACGTCTTGTCGGCGTCCAACAGGAAGCCGGACATCTTGGTCGCCTCACCGAGGCACAGGGGAAGGAGGCCACTCGCAAGCGGGTCGAGGCTGCCGGTATGCCCGGCTTTCTCCGCACGGTACAGACGCTTGACCCGCTGCAGCGCGCCGTTCGAGGTCAGCCCGACCGGCTTGTCGAGCAGCAGCACACCATCCACCGGCCGCCGCTCGACTTTCGGCCGACTCATTCGTCCTCGTCGGAGCCGCGCGCGCGATCCGCTGCGCGCGCCTGATTGATCAACGCATCCATGTGCGCGCCATGTTCGGGCACGCGGTCGTATTCGAATTTGAGTTCCGGGACGGTGCGCGTCTTCATGCGCTGCGCGAGTTCACGGCGCAGGAAACCCGCTGCGCCGTTCAATACTTTCGCGATGACTTTCGGATCAGCGTCCTGCGCGAGCGATGCGAAGAACACCTTCGCGTGCGCGAGGTCGCGTGCGACGTCGACCTCGGTGATCGTGACGAGCGAGACGCGGGGGTCCTTCATCTCGTCGCGCACGAGTTCTGCGAGCTCCCGCTGGATCTGGTCGCCGACCCGCCGGCTGCGCGGATACTCCTTCGGCATTACAGGGTCCGCCGTACCTCGGTGCGCTCGAACGCCTCGATCTGGTCACCCGCGCGCACGTCGGTGTAGTTCTTCACGCCGATGCCGCACTCGGTACCCGCCTCGACCTTGTTCACATCGTCCTTGAAGCGGCGCAACGATTCGAGTTCGCCCTGGAAAACCACGACGTTGTCGCGCAGCACGCGGATCGGGGCGCCGCGTTTCACGGTGCCTTCGGTCACGAGGCAGCCTGCGATCTGACCGAATTTCGGCGAACTGAACACCTCGCGCACCTGCGCGATGCCGATGATCGTCTCGCGGATTTCCGGCGCGAGCATACCGGAGACCGCGCGCTTCACTTCGTCGATCGCGTCGTAGATGACGCTGTAGTAATGGAGATCGAGACCGTGCTCGGCGATGATGCGTTTTGCACCCGCGTCCGCGCGCACGTTGAAGCCGATGATGACGGCATTGGACGCCTGCGCGAGGTTCGCGTCAGATTCGGTGATGCCACCGACGCCGCTCGATACAATCTTGACCTTCACTTCTTCGCCCGAAATCTGCGACAGCGCATCGCGCAATGCCTCGGCCGAGCCCTGCACATCCGCCTTCACGAGCAAGTTCAGCGCCTTGCTGTCGGCCTCGCCCATTTGTGCGAACACGTCCTCGAGCTTGACCGACTGCGACGCCATCTTGATATCGCGATGCTTACCCTGTCGGTGTAGCGCGACTTCGCGCGCCTTGCGCTCGTCGGCCACCACGATGGCTTGTTCGCCCGCGCCCGGCGTACCGGACAGGCCGAGTACCTGCGCGGGCATCGACGGCCCGGCTTCGTCGATCGCGATACCCGCCTCGTCGAACATCGCCTTCACGCGGCCGTATTCGGCGCCCGCGAGCAGCATGTCGCCCTTCTTCAGCGTGCCGTTCTGCACGAGCACGGTCGCGACCGGGCCGCGCCCCTTGTCGAGCGTGGACTCGATCACGATGCCGGACGCCGGCATCTTCGGCGCGGCTTTCAGTTCGAGCACTTCGGCCTGCAGCAGAATCGCATCGAGCAATTCATCAATGCCGGCGCCGGTGTGCGCGGACACGTTCACGAACTGCACGTCGCCGCCCCAGTCATCAGGCACGACTTCCTGCTTCACGAGTTCGTTCTTCACGCGATCCGCGTCGGCTTCAGGTTTGTCGATCTTGTTGATCGCGACGATCATCGGCACTTCCGCCGCGCGCGAATGCTGGATCGCCTCGATGGTCTGCGGCATGACGCCATCGTCCGCCGCGACGACGATGATGACGACGTCGGTGACCTGGGCGCCGCGTGCGCGCATCGCGGTGAACGCCGCGTGGCCCGGGGTATCCAGAAAAGTGATCAAACCCTTCTCGTGCTTCACGTGGTACGCGCCGATGTGCTGCGTGATACCGCCAGCCTCGCCTGCAGCGACGCGCGTCGTCCGGATGTGATCGAGCAGCGATGTCTTGCCGTGATCGACGTGACCCATGATCGTGACGACCGGTGGGCGCGTGACTTGCTCGACGTTTTCGCCGTCGGCGCCGAGCCCGAGCACCTGGTCTTCGAGGTCGGTGTCCTTCAAGGCCTTCGCCTTGTGGCCCATCTCCTCGACCACGAGCATCGCAGTTTCCTGGTCGATGACCTGGTTGATGGTGGCCATCATGCCCATGCCCATCATCGCCTTGATGAGCTCGGTCGCCTTCACGGCCATCTTCTGCGCGAGTTCGCCGACGGTGATGGTCTCAGGCACCGCGACTTCGCGCACGACCGGCGCCGTCGGGCGCTCGAAGCCGTGGCTGCCGTCGACGCGAACCGGACCACTCCGTGCGCGGGTCTTCTTCTTGCGCTTGCCGCTCTTTTCCGACGCGACGTGTAGTTCCTTGCGGCCATATCGCGTGGCCCGTTCGTCGTCGCGCTTGACTGGCTTCGCCGGCGCCGGTGCGGCGACGGGCTTCTTGTCCTCGGCACGCTTGCGCGTGGGCTCGGCGGCTGCGCGCCGAGCATCGACTTCCGCCTGCTTGCGCGCATCTTCCTCGGCCTTTGCCTTGGCTGCGGCTTCTTCCTGCGCACGCTTGACCGCATCGGCCTTCGCCTCGCGGGCTTCTTTCTCGGCGCGGACTTTGGCTTCCTCAGCCTCGCGTGCCTCGCGCTCATCATCGAGGCGTTTCTGTTCTTCTTCGAGCACGGCGGTGCGCTTCACATAGGTGCGCTTCTTGCGTACCTCGACGCTGACCGTCTTGTTCTGGCGACCGATGCCGCCCGCGACCTTGATTTCGCTGGTCGTCTTGCGCTTCAGCGTGATTTTCTTGCCGTCGTTGTCCCCGGAAGGCGCGTGCGACTTGCGCAGATACGCGAGCAAGCGACCTTTCTCCTCATCGGTGATCGACGAGTCGGCCGTCTTGCCGGCGACACCGGCTTCAGCAAGCTGTTCTAGCAGCCGCTTCACGTCGGTCTTCACCACATCTGCGAGTTGTTTGACGCTTACTTCCGCCATAATGCTGCTCCCGATATTTATTGCTCTGTCGCCTCGGCGAACCACGGCGCGCGCGCCGTCATGATCAGCTCGGCCGCTCGCTCGGCAGTCATGCCGTCGATCTCCAGCAGGTCGTCGACCGCCTGGTCCGCAAGGTCTTCCATGCTCTTGATGCCACGCAACGCGAGTTCACCCGCGAGCTCGACATCCATACCGTCCATCGCGAGGAGGTCTTCTTCGGGCTGACCCTCGGACAGCTTCTCCTCGGTCGCGATCGCGCGGGTCAACAGCGCATCGCGGGCACGGGTCCGGAGCTCTTCGACGATCTCCTCGTCGAACTCCTCGATGTTCAGCATCTCAGAGGTCGGTACGTACGCGACTTCCTCAATGCTCGAGAACCCTTCCTGCACGAGAATCGCCGCGACCTCTTCGTCGACGTCAAGCTGCTCGTGGAACATCTGCTGCAGCGTCTTCATCTCGGCTTCCGAACGCTCCTCGGCCTGCGCCGCGGTCATCACGTTCAGCTCCCAACCGGTGAGCTCCGACGCGAGGCGTACGTTCTGGCCGCCTCGACCGATCGCTTGCGACAGCTTGTCCTCGGCGACCGCGATGTCCATCGAATGCGAATCCTCGTCGACAACGATCGACTCGACCTCGGCGGGCGACATCGCGTTGATGACGAACTGCGCAGGGTTCGCGTCCCAAAGAATGATGTCGATGCGCTCACCCGCGAGTTCGTTCGACACGGTCTGCACGCGCGAACCGCGCATGCCGACGCACGCGCCGACGGGGTCGATTCGCTGGTCCTTCGTGCGCACGGCGATTTTCGCGCGAACGCCGGGGTCGCGCGCGGCGCCCATGATTTCGATCAGGCCCTGGCCGACCTCAGGCACTTCGAGCTTGAACAGTTCGACGAGGAACTCGGGGCTGGTGCGCGACACGAACAGCTGCGGGCCGCGCGGCTCGGGCCGCACGTCCTTCAGGTAGCCGCGCACGCGGTCGTTCTGACGGACCGGCTCGCGCGGAATCACGTCCTCGCGCGAGACCTTCGCCTCTGCGTTGTTGCCGAGGTCGAGGATGATCTCGCCACGCTCGACGCGCTTCACGACGCCCGTGATCAATTGACCGATGCGGTCCTGATACGCTTCGACGACCTGCGCGCGCTCCGCATCACGGACCTTCTGCACGATGATCTGCTTCGCCGCCTGCGCGGCGATGCGCCCGAAGTCGGCGTTTGGCATCGGTTCTTCTATGTAAGCGCCCTCCTCGATGTCCGGGTAATCATCCTGCGCGTCGGACAGGCACAGGTTCGCCTCCGGGATGAATTCGTCGGCGTCATCGGCAACGACCTGCCAGCGGCGGAACGTCTCGTACTCGCCGGTGTCGCGGTCGATCTGCACGCGCGTGTCGATCTCGCCGCCGTGCTTCTTCTTTGCCGCGTGCGCGAGCGCCGCTTCGATCGCTTCGAAAATGATCTCGCGGTCGACGCCCTTCTCATTGGCGACACCATCGGCAACCATCAGAATCTCTTTATTCATCACCGCAATCTCCAAGCCATGTGGCTCATGCGTCCGGCGCCAACGACGCCCGTTCAACCAAGTCGAGCGGGATCACCCGCTCCTCGCCATCCACTTCCAACTGCAGCGTGGTGCCTTCCACCGCGCGCAACACACCTTTGAACCGGCGTTGCCCCTCAATGGGGCGCACCGTCTGCACCTTCACCTTCTCGCCGGCAAATCGCCGGTAGTGCTCAATCGTCCGCAACGGGCGGTTCAGCCCCGGCGACGACACCTCGAGCTCGTAGGCTCCTGGAATCGGGTCCTCGACGTCGAGCAGCGCGCTCACGCGGCGGCTGACCTTCGCGCAGTCATCAAGCCCGATGCCATCGGCAGCATCGATGTACAGCCGCAGAAGGCCGTTGTGGCCGCGCGGCTTGTACTCGAGCTCGACCAGCTCATAGCCGATCGTCCCGAGTTCCGGCTCGAGGAGCGCGATCAGCTTGTCCCGCAGATCCGTCGCCATAAACCGCCTCGAAAAAAAATGGGCCGATTACGGCCCGTTTTTTCATAAAAAAGCCCCGATACTCGGGGCTGCTTCAACACAACAAAATAGTTGGTAGCGGGGGCAGGATTTGAACCTGCGACCTTCGGGTTATGAGCCCGACGAGCTGCCAGACTGCTCCACCCCGCACCCGAGAGCCAGAGATTCTAATGCCGAAGGCCTTTTATTTCAAGGCCCGCTCCCGCACCGACCAATGAAGGGGTCAGAACAATGTACCGGTACTTTGTTCTGACCCCTTCTGTTAGAGGGCTGAGCCAGTCGCGGGGGGGGGGGGGGGGGGGGGGGGGGGGGGGGGGGGGGGGGGGGGGGGG
>JBBEAN010000007.1:0-15127 GCA_040882865.1 Gammaproteobacteria bacterium | reverse complement strand
CAACGTGGCCAACCGTGCCGACGTTAAGATGCGGCTTCTTGCGTTCGAATTTTTCCTTGGACACTTTCGCCTACCCTCAGATCAGGATGCTTTCTTTATGATGGCGTCGGCGACATTCGTCGGCGCCTCGTTGTACTTCGAAAATTCCATCGTGTAAGTCGCACGGCCCTGCGTCGCAGAACGCAGGTCGGTCGCGTAACCGAACATCTCAGCCAGCGGCACCTCGGCGCGAACGATCTTGCCGGCCGGTGCGTCTTCCATCCCTTGTACGAGGCCGCGGCGGCGGTTCAGGTCGCCCATCACGTCGCCCATGTAGTCTTCCGGCGTCACGACCTCGACCTTCATGATCGGCTCGAGCAGGACCGGATCGGCCTTGCGCGCGCCGTCCTTGAAGCCCATCGAGCCCGCGATCTTGAACGCCATTTCGCTCGAATCGACATCGTGGTACGAGCCGTCGAACAGCGTGATCTTGATGTCGACCATCGGAAAGCCGGCGATAACACCGTTGCCGAGCTGCTCCTGGATGCCCTTGTCGACCGCCGGGATGTATTCCTTCGGAATCACGCCGCCGACGATTGCGTTGACGAACTCGTAACCCTTGCCGGCTTCCTGCGGCTCGAGCTTGAGCCACACATGACCGAACTGGCCGCGGCCACCCGACTGGCGCACGAACTTGCCTTCGGACTCGACCGACTTGCGGATTGTTTCGCGGTACGCGACCTGCGGCTTGCCGACGTTCGCCTCGACGTTGAACTCGCGCTTCATGCGGTCGACGAGGATGTCGAGATGCAACTCGCCCATGCCGGAAATGATGGTCTGGCCTGATTCCTCGTCGGTATGCACGCGGAAAGACGGGTCTTCCTGCGCGAGCTTGTTCAGCGCAATGCCCATCTTTTCCTGGTCGGCCTTCGTCTTCGGCTCGACCGCGACCGAAATCACGGGCTCTGGGAAAATCATCCGCTCGAGCGTGATGACGTCGTTGAGGTCGGACAGCGTGTCGCCCGTCGTTACGTCTTTCAGGCCGACCGCCGCGGCGATGTCGCCCGCGAACACTTCTTTGATTTCCTCACGTGAATTCGCGTGCATCTGCAGAATGCGGCCGACGCGTTCTTTCTTGCCCTTGATCGGGTTGTATACAGTGTCACCGGATTTCAGCACGCCGGAATACACGCGGAAGAACGTCAGCGTGCCGACGAACGGGTCCGTCATGATCTTGAACGCAAGCGCGGCGAAGGGCTCGTCATCGGTCGGGTGACGCTCGCCGGCGGACTCGTCCTTGTCGTCGAGGATGCCCCGGATTGCCGGGATATCAAGGGGCGACGGCATGTAGTACACGACAGAGTCCAGCATCAGCTGGACGCCCTTGTTCTTGAAGGCGGAGCCACAAAGCGTCGGCACGATCTCGCCGGCGACCGTGCGGGTGCGCAGGCCCCGACGGATTTCTTCGATTGTCAGCGACTCGCCGCCGATGTACTTCTCCATCAGCTCTTCCGACGACTCGGCAGCGGCCTCGACGAGATTCTCGTGCCACTTCTGCGCCTCATCGACGAGCTCGGCCGGGATATCCTTCTCTTCGAAGCTCATGCCCTGGGTCGATTCATCCCACCATATCGACTTCATCTTGACGAGGTCGATGACGCCCTTGAAGTTCTCTTCGGCACCAATCGGCAGCGCGACGGGGACCGGGTTCGCGCCCAGGCGATCCTTGATCTGCTTCACGACGCGCAGGAAATTCGCACCAGCGCGGTCCATCTTGTTCACGAACGCCATGCGCGGGACGTTGTACTTGTTCGCCTGGCGCCACACCGTCTCGGACTGTGGCTCGACTCCGCCGACCGCACAGAACACCGCGCACGCGCCGTCGAGGACGCGCAACGAGCGCTCCACTTCGATCGTAAAATCCACGTGGCCCGGAGTGTCGATGACGTTGATGCGGTGCTCGTCGAACGACTGGTCCATGCCCTTCCAGAAGCAGGTGGTCGCTGCGGACGTGATCGTGATGCCACGCTCCTGCTCCTGCTCCATCCAGTCCATCACGGCGGCGCCGTCGTGCACTTCGCCGATTTTGTGCGACACGCCCGTATAGAACAGGATGCGCTCGGTTGTGGTGGTCTTGCCGGCATCGATGTGAGCCATGATGCCGATGTTCCGGTAGCGCTTTAAGGGGGTCTTGCGTGCCACTTTATTGAAACCTCAATTCTTGCGTGTATTACCAGCGGAAATGCGAGAACGCCTTGTTCGCTTCCGCCATACGGTGTACGTCTTCGCGCTTCTTGACCGCGTTGCCACGGTTCTCGGAAGCATCGAGCAGCTCGGCGGCGAGCCGCGCGGCCATCGACTTCTCGCTGCGCGCGCGCGCGGCGTCAATCACCCAGCGCATCGCGAGCGCCGTTCGGCGAACCGAACGCACTTCGACGGGGACCTGGTAGGTCGCGCCACCGACACGGCGGGACTTCACTTCGACCTGCGGGCGCACGTTGTCCAGGGCCTTGTCGAGGACTTCGACCGGGTCGCCGCCCTTCTTCTCCACGATACTGTCGAGCGCGCCATACACGATGCGCTCGGCGGTCGACTTCTTGCCGCTCTCCATCACCATGTTCATGAACTTGGCGAGCATCTCGTTGCCGTATTTCGGATCCGGCAAGATGGTGCGTTTGGCTGAAACTCTGCGTCGTGACATGTCTTTTTTATCCCTTGGGCCGTTTGGCGCCGTACTTCGAGCGGCCCTGGCGACGGGCCGCGACACCGGAGGTGTCGAGGCTGCCGCGAACGACGTGGTAGCGAACGCCCGGCAAGTCCTTCACGCGGCCACCGCGGATCAGCACGACCGAGTGCTCCTGCAAGTTGTGGCCTTCACCACCAATGTAGCTCGTGACCTCGAAGCCGTTCGTCAGGCGCACGCGCGCGACCTTCCGGAGGGCCGAGTTCGGCTTCTTCGGGGTCGTCGTGTACACACGCGTGCAGACGCCCCGCTTCTGCGGGGAGCCGTTGAGCGCGGGGACGTCGCTCTTGGCCTTTTGGGTCGTACGCGGCTTGCGCACGAGCTGATTCACAGTCGCCATTGAGTTTCTCTATTTGGTCCAGAAATTAAGCGGGCCGGCGCGAGCCGGCCCGCGGAATTAAAGAGCGGGAATTCTACGGGTGTAGCCGCCGCCGGTCAAGGACGCGGCGGCGGCAGACCCATTCAGTCCCCGTTCGCTTCCGACCGCTCCACCGCCTCGGCGAGGCTCATTTCCGGTGTCACGGTCGGCTCGAGGATGCGGTCACGCTGGCGGCGGCGCTCCTCGTGGTAGGCAGAACCCGTCCCTGCAGGAATCAGCCGGCCGACGATCACGTTCTCCTTCAGGCCACGCAGGTCGTCGCGGAGGCCGCGGACGGCCGCCTCGGTGAGCACCCGTGTGGTCTCCTGGAACGACGCCGCCGAGATGAACGACTCGGTCGCGAGGGATGCTTTCGTGATACCGAGCAACACGTAATCGAACGCGGCCGGAATCTTGCCATCCTTCTCGACGCGCTCGTTCTCCTCGAGTACGCGCGCGCGGTCGACCTGCTCACCCTTCAGCAGCTTCGTGTCGCCCGCTTCGGTGACTTCCACCTTGCGTAGCATCTGGCGGATGATCACCTCGATGTGCTTGTCGTCGATCTTCACGCCCTGGAGCCGGTAGACGTCCTGAATTTCCTTCACGAGGTAGGTCGCAAGCGCGGTTGTCCCGAGCAGGCGAAGGATGTCGTGCGGGCTCGGCTCGCCGTCCGCGATTGTTTCACCGCGTTCGACGTGCTCGCCCTCATAGACGTTGACTGCACGCCACTTCGGGATGAGCTCTTCGTGCTGAACGCCGTCCTTATCCGTGATGATCAGGCGCTGCTTGCCCTTCGTGTCCTTGCCGAAGCCGACCACGCCGCTGTACTCCGCGAGGATCGCAGAATCCTTCGGTTTGCGCGCTTCGAACAAGTCGGCCACGCGCGGCAGACCGCCGGTGATGTCGCGGGTCTTCGACGATTCTTGCGGGATACGTGCGATGACGTCGCCGACGCCAACCCTCGCCTTGTCCTGCACGGTCACAATCGCGTTCGCAGGCAGCACGTGCTGCGCCGGAATGTCCGTGCCCGGGATATGCAGCTCCTTGCCCTTCGCATCGAGCAGCTGAATGGTCGGGCGCTTGTCTTTGCCCGCCGTGCCGCGCTGCTTCGGATCGAGCACGACGATGCTCGAAAGCCCCGTCATTTCGTCGATCTGCTGCTGCACGGTCACGCCGTCGATGAAGTCGTGGAACCGAACATTGCCCTGCACCTCGGTGATGATTGGGTGCGTATGGGGGTCCCAATTCGCCACGACCTGACCCGGTTCGACCGCTGCACCGTCCTCGGCGGTCAGGAACGCGCCATACGGAATTTTGTAGCGCTCCCGCTCGCGGCCATAGTCGTCGATGACGCTGACCTCGCCCGAGCGCGAGACCGCGACGAAGTGGCCCTTCTCGTGCTGCACGATCTTGATGTTGTGCAGCTTGACGGTGCCCTTCGACTTGATCTGGACGCTGTTGATCGCGACGGCACGCGATGCCGCGCCGCCGATGTGGAAGGTGCGCATGGTGAGCTGGGTGCCCGGCTCACCGATAGACTGCGCGGCAATGACGCCGACCGCCTCGCCTTGGTTCACGAGATGACCACGGCCCAAGTCGCGGCCATAACACGCTGCACAGACGCCATAGCGTGTATCACATGCAATCGCAGAACGGACCTTGACTTGATCGATGCCCTGCTCGTCCATCGCCGCGACACGCGTTTCATCGAGCAAGGTGCCTGCCGGGATAGCGACCTCGCTGGTCGAACCCGGTTTCATGACGTCTACCGCGACAACGCGGCCGAGGACGCGTGAACGCAGTGGCTCGACGACTTCGCCGCCTTCGATGATCGGCGTCATCACGACACCGTCGGTCGTGCCGCAATCCACTTCGGTCACGACGAGGTCCTGGGCAACGTCGACCAGACGACGGGTGAGGTAACCCGAGTTCGCAGTCTTCAGCGCGGTATCCGCGAGGCCCTTACGGGCACCGTGGGTCGAGATGAAGTACTGCAACACGTTCAGGCCCTCGCGGAAGTTCGCCGTAATCGGCGTCTCGATGATCGAGCCGTCCGGCTTCGCCATCAGGCCGCGCATACCGGCAAGCTGACGGATCTGCGCCGCGGATCCACGCGCGCCGGAGTCGGCCATCATGAAGATCGAGTTGAACGATGGCTGCTTCACGGTCGTGCCGTCGGCGGCTTTGACTTCGTCCGTGCCGAGCTTGTCCATCATCGCCTTCGCGACCTGGTCGTTCGTGCGCGACCAGATATCGACGACCTTGTTGTAGCGCTCGCCGTTCGTGACGAGTCCGGACGCATACTGGCCTTCGATCTCCTTGACCTCGCCCTCGGCGACACCGAGGATGCGCGACTTCTCGTTCGGGACGACCATATCGTCGACGCCGATCGAAACGCCCGATCGGGTCGCGTACGCGAAGCCCATGTACATCAACTGGTCGGCGAAAACGACCGTGTCTTTCAAGCCCACGCGACGGTAGCAACCGTTGATCAGATTGGAGATTGCCTTCTTGGTCATGTTCGTGTTGACCATCGCGAACGGCATGCCGTCCGGAAGGATCTCGGACAGCAACGCGCGCCCGACGGTCGTCTCCACGATGGTCGGTTTCGCATCCGCAAACTCGCGGTCGGTCAGGCGAACCTTGACCTTCGCGTGCAGCGCGACGGCGCGGTTCTCATACGCACGGCGAACCTCAGAGACGCCGGCGAAGAGCATTCCCTCACCCTTCGCGTTCACGCGCTCGCGCGTCATGTAGTACAGGCCGAGCACGACGTCCTGCGACGGCACGATGATCGGCTCACCGTTCGCGGGTGACAGCACGTTGTTCGTGGACATCATCAGCGCGCGCGCCTCGAGCTGCGCTTCGAGCGACAGCGGCACGTGGACGGCCATCTGGTCGCCGTCGAAGTCCGCGTTGAACGCGGCGCAGACGAGCGGGTGCAACTGGATTGCCTTGCCCTCGATCAGGACCGGTTCGAACGCCTGGATGCCGAGGCGGTGAAGCGTCGGCGCACGGTTGAGGAGGACCGGATGCTCGCGGATGACCTCCTCGAGGATGTCCCAGACCAGCGCTTCTTCGCGCTCGACCATCTTCTTCGCGGCTTTGATCGCAGGCACGATGCCACGCAGCATCAACTTCGAGAAGATGAATGGCTTGAACAATTCGAGAGCCATCTTCTTCGGCAGGCCGCATTGATGCAGGCGCAGCGTGGGGCCGACCACGATGACCGAACGGCCCGAGTAGTCGACGCGCTTGCCGAGCAAGTTCTGGCGGAACCGGCCCTGCTTGCCCTTGATCATGTCGGCGAGCGACTTCAGCGGGCGCTTGTTGCTGCCCGTAATCACCCGGCCACGGCGGCCGTTGTCGAGGAGGGCGTCGACCGATTCCTGCAACATGCGCTTTTCGTTGCGCACGATGATGTCGGGCGCATTGAGCTCCAGCAGACGCTTGAGTCGGTTGTTCCGGTTGATCACGCGGCGGTACAGGTCGTTCAGGTCCGACGTCGCGAACCGGCCACCGTCGAGCGGCACCAACGGACGCAGGTCCGGCGGCAGCACCGGCAGTACCGTCATGACCATCCACTCGGGCTTGTTGCCCGACTCGATGAACGATTCGACGAGCTTCAGGCGTTTCGACAGACGCTTGATCTTCGTCTCCGACGTCGTCTCGGACATCTCGTTGCGGAGCTTGATCACTTCCGAATTCAGGTCGATCGACTTGAGCAGCTCGTAGACCGCTTCCGCGCCCATGCGCGCATCAAACTCGTCGCCATGCTCGGTCGTCGCCTCGAAATACGTCTCATCAGTCAGCAGCTGACCGCGCTCGAGCGGGGTCATGCCCGGCTTGATGACCACGAAGGCCTCGAAATACAGCACGCGCTCGATGTCTTTCAGCGTCATGTCGAGCATGAGGCCGATACGGCTCGGTAGCGACTTCAGGAACCAGATGTGTGCGACCGGGCTCGCGAGCTCGATGTGGCCCATGCGCTCGCGGCGAACGCGGGCCTGCGTGACTTCGACGCCGCACTTCTCGCACACCACACCCCGGTGCTTCAAGCGCTTGTACTTGCCGCACAGGCACTCGAAGTCCTTCTGCGGCCCGAAGATTTTCGCGCAGAAAAGCCCATCGCGTTCGGGTTTGAACGTCCGGTAGTTGATGGTCTCCGGCTTCTTCACCTCGCCGAACGACCACGAACGGATCATGTCCGGCGACGCGAGCGCGATGCGAATCGCGTCGAAGTCCTCGACCGGGCCCTGTTGCCTTACGAAATTAAGTAGCTCTCTCATGTCTGCCTCAGTCCTGCTCAAGCTCGAGATTGATGGCCAGCGAACGAATTTCCTTCACCAGAACGTTGAAGGACTCGGGCATGCCGGCCTCCATGCGGTGATCGCCGTCGACGATATTTTTGTACATCTTGGTGCGGCCGTTGGTATCGTCCGACTTGACCGTCAGCATTTCCTGCAGCGTGTACGCCGCGCCATACGCCTCGAGCGCCCACACTTCCATCTCGCCGAAACGCTGGCCACCGAATTGCGCCTTGCCGCCCAGCGGCTGCTGGGTGACGAGACTGTACGGGCCGGTCGAACGCGCGTGCATCTTGTCGTCGACGAGGTGGTTCAGCTTCAGCATGTACATGTAGCCGACGGTGACCGGACGGTCGAACGCCTCGCCGGTACGACCGTCGAACAGCGTGGCCTGACCGGTTTCTGGCAGATCCGCGAGCTTCAGCATCGCCTTGATCTCGGACTCGTGGGCGCCATCGAACACCGGCGTCGCCATCGGCACGCCCTCGCGCAGGTTGTGCGCGAGATGCATGACTTCGTCGTCCGTGAAGCCCGAGATATCGGCCTTCTGGCCGCCGCTCTTGTTGTAGATCTGGTCGAGGAACTTGCGCATGTCGACGACCTTGCCCTGCTCGTCAATCATGCGGCCGATCTTCAGGCCCAAGCCCTTTGCCGCCCAACCCAGGTGCGTCTCGAGCACCTGGCCGATGTTCATGCGCGACGGCACGCCGAGTGGATTCAGCACGATGTCGACCGGCGTCCCGTCCTCGGAGTACGGCATGTCCTCGACCGGCACGATCATCGAGATCACGCCCTTGTTACCGTGGCGGCCCGCCATCTTGTCGCCCGGCTGGATACGGCGCTTGACGGCGAGGTACACCTTGGTCATTTTCAGAACGCCGGGGGCGAGGTCGTCGCCCTGCGTGATCTTCAGCTTCTTGGCTTCGAAGCGCTTCTCGAATTCCTCGCGCTGCGCCTTCAACTGCTGTGCAACGCGCTCGAGCTGCTCGTTCGCATCCTCGTTGCGCAGACGGATTTCGGTCCACTTCTCGCGCGGCACTTCCTCGAGGTACGCCTTCGTGACCTTCGCGTCTTTCTTCAGACCCTTCGGTCCGCCGTCGGCGACCTTGCCGAGCAACATACGTTCGACGCGCTGGTAGATGTCCTCCTCGAGGATGCGGCGCTGGTCGTTCAGGTCCTTGCGGACGCTCGCGAGCTCTGCGCTCTCGATGGAAAGCGCACGCGTGTCCTTGTCGACACCGTCGCGCGTGAACACGCGCACGTCGATGACCGTGCCATCCATACCCGGCGGCACACGTAGCGAGGTGTCCTTCACGTCGGACGCTTTCTCGCCGAAGATTGCACGCAGGAGCTTCTCCTCGGGGGTCAGCTGGGTCTCGCCCTTCGGCGTGACCTTGCCGACGAGGATGTCACCGGCTTTCACTTCCGCGCCGATGTACGCAATGCCGGCTTCGTCGAGTTTCGACAGCGCGTACTCGCCGACGTTCGGGATATCGGACGTGATCTCTTCAGAGCCCAACTTCGTGTCGCGAGCGACGCAGGTCAGTTCCTCGATGTGGATGGTCGTGAAGCGGTCTTCCTGCACGACCCGCTCGGAGATGAGGATCGAGTCTTCGAAGTTGTAGCCGTTCCACGGCATGAATGCGACGAGCATGTTCTGCCCGAGCGCGAGTTCCCCGAGGTCGGTCGACGGGCCGTCGGCGAGCACGTCGCCACGCGCGATCGTGTCGCCGATCGTGACGAGCGGACGCTGGTTGATGCACGTGTTCTGGTTCGAACGCGTGTACTTCGTCAGGTTGTAGATATCGACGCCCGGTTCGCCAGCGACCGTCTCGTCGTCGTTCACGCGGACGACGATACGGCTCGCGTCGACGGAGTCGACGACGCCACCACGATTGGCGACCACGATGACGCCCGAGTCGGTCGCGACCGAACGCTCGATACCTGTGCCGACGAGCGGCTTTTCGGTACGGAGGGTCGGGACGGCCTGGCGCTGCATGTTCGAACCCATCAATGCGCGGTTCGCATCGTCATGCTCGAGGAACGGAATCAGCGCCGCGGCGACCGATACGATCTGACGCGGGGAGACGTCCATGTAGTCGATCTTGTCCGGCGTGGACATCGTGAATTCGTTCAAGTGTCGAACGGAAATCAGGTCCGCCGTGAAGCGACCCTTGTCATCGAGAACCGCATTTGCCTGCGCAATCACGAATTGGCCTTCCTCGATCGCGGACAGGTATTCGACCTTTTCCGTGACCTTGCCGTTCACGACCTTGCGGTACGGCGTCTCGAGGAAACCGTATTCGTTGGTACGTGCGTAGACCGCGAGCGAATTGATGAGCCCGATGTTCGGACCTTCAGGCGTCTCGATCGGACAGACGCGACCGTAATGGGTCGGATGCACGTCGCGCACCTCGAATCCGGCGCGCTCACGCGTCAATCCACCCGGTCCTAGGGCCGACACGCGACGTTTGTGGGTGACCTCCGACAGGGGATTGTTCTGGTCCATAAACTGCGACAACTGCGACGAGCCGAAGAACTCCTTCACCGCGGCTGCAACCGGCTTCGCGTTGATCAGCTCCTGCGGCATCAGCCCTTCGGTCTCGGCGAGCGACAGGCGCTCCTTGACCGCGCGCTCGACGCGAACAAGACCGATACGGAACTGGTTCTCTGCCATCTCGCCGACGCTGCGGATGCGGCGGTTGCCCAGGTGGTCGATATCATCCGTGGTGCCATGCCCATCACGAATGCCGATGAGTTCCTTCATCGCATCGATGATGTCGGACGTGTCGCCGAACTGCTTCACGAGCTTCTCGAGCTCGGCGTCCGGCTTGTTCGACTTCTGGGCGTCCTCGGAACGGCGCTTCATGTACACACCGTCGTAAAGTACGCCCGGCCCCTCGTCGGTGCCGCGGCGGATGCGCCGGTTGAACTTCATGCGGCCGACCGACGACAGGTCGTAGCGGTCGAGGCTGAAGAACAGGTTATGGAACAGCGTCTGGGCCGCGTCCTTGGTCGGCGGCTCGCCCGGGCGCATCATGCGGTAGATTTCCACCAGGGCCTCGAGGTCGTTGCGCGACGGATCGATACGCAGCGTGTTCGAGATGTACGGGCCATGATCAAGGTCGTTCGTGTACAGCGTGCGGAGTACCTTGATCTTCGACGCCATGATGCGCGTGACCATCTCAGGTGTCAGCTCGTCGTTCGCATTCGCGATGACTTCGCCGCTCTCGGTGTCGACAACGTTATGCGCGACTGTCTTGCCCACCAGGTAGTCGGATGGCACTCCGAGTTCCTTGATGCCGGCCTTCTCGAGTTCGCGGATGTGGCGCGCGGTCACGCGACGGTCAGCTTCGACGACGACCTTGCTCTTGACCTTGATGTCGAACGCCGCGGTCTCGCCGCGCAGGCGCTCAGGGACGAGCTCGAGCTTAACCTCGCCCTTGTTGATGTGGAACACGTTGTTCTCGAAGAACAGGTCCAGCATCTGCTCGTTGTTGTAGCCAAGCGCGCGCAGCAGAATCGTCGCCGGCAACTTGCGGCGACGGTCGATGCGCACGAACAGCGAATCTTTCGGGTCGAACTCGAAATCCAGCCACGAGCCGCGGTACGGAATCACGCGGGCCGAGAACAACAGCTTGCCCGACGAGTGGGTCTTGCCCTTGTCATGGTCGAAGAACACGCCGGGAGAACGGTGGAGCTGCGATACAATGACGCGCTCGGTGCCGTTGATCACGAAAGTTCCGTTCTCGGTCATGAGCGGCAATTCGCCCATGTACACTTCCTGTTCCTTGATGTCCTTGACCGCACGGGTCGCGCTCTCTTTGTCGTAGATGACAAGGCGCGTGAGGACTCGCAGCGGCGCGGCATACGTGAGGCCACGGAGCTGGCATTCTTTCACTTCGAATGCGGGCTCACCCAGCCGGTAACTCACATACTGCAGTTCCGCGAAGCCCGAGTAGCTGACAATCGGGAACACGGAGCGGAATGCCGCGTGCAGGCCGATTTCGTCGCGGCGCGCAGCCTCGCCTTCCTGAAGGAACTGCCGGTAGGAATCGAGCTGGATCGCGAGCAGGTACGGCACCTCGAGAATACTCGGGGTCTTGCCGAAATCCTTGCGGATGCGTTTTTTCTCGGTGAACGAATAGGCCATGCGGGACACCCTCGACGTTGTTGCTTAACTGCAAATACAGAAAACGGGAACGGGCCGGCGACATTCCGTCGCCAGCCCTCCCGAAACACTAACCAGAAAACGCTTTATAGCCGAGCGTCCTACTTGACCTCGACGCTTGCGCCTGCCTCTTCCAGATCCTTCTTGATCTTCGCGGCTTCGTCCTTCGACACGCCTTCCTTCACGGTCGATGGTGCGCCCTCGACCAGGTCTTTCGCTTCCTTAAGACCCAGCCCGGTAATGCCGCGGACGACCTTGATGACGTTGACTTTGTTCGCGCCGAAGCTCGTCATCACCACGTCAAATTCGGTCTTCTCCTCGGCGACCGGAGCGGCAGCGCCGCCGGCAGCCGGCGCGGCCGCAACAGCGGCAGCAGCGGAAACGCCGAACTTCTCTTCCATCGCGGAGATTAGATCAACAATCTCCATGACGCTCATGTTGGAAATGGTTTCCAGAATGTCTTCTTTTGAAACGGCCATCTGTATTCTCCTAAGAAAAATTGTGTAACCCGATTAAGCGGCAGCCTGCTTCTGGTCGCGCACCGCAGCGACGGTACGGACGAACTTCGCATGGGGTTCCGCGAGCGTACGAACGAATTTCCCGATCGGTGCCTTCATCACACCCATCAGCATCGCGATCGCCTGGTCGCGGGTCGGCATCTTCGCGAGCCGCTCCACGTCCGACGCTGGCAGCAACTTGCCGCCAATCGCCACCAGTTTGACCACGAGATTTTCGTTGTCTTTAGCAAAAGCACCCAGGACTCGAGCAGCCGCACCCGGATCTTCCTGCGAGAACGCGATTACCAGCGGCCCCGTCAGTCCGTCCTTCATGCACTCGAAAGCCGTCCCCTCGAGCGCACGCCGCGCCAAGGTGTTCTTGACCACGCGCAGATAGACGCCGCCGTCGCGTGCAGCGACGCGCAGACCATCCATCTGACCGGCGGTCAAACCCCGGTACTCGGCGGCGATGGCCGAATGGGCCCCCGACGCCACTGCGGCGACTTCGGCGACAAATGCTTTCTTGTCTTCGAGTCTTAACGCCATAACCACCTCCTGGCATTACCGTTAAATTCAGGGCGGCGTCCTTGTCCACCCCACCTCACGGTGACCGTCGCCAGGAATTCCTGCCTCGGGTAACACCGTCTGCGCAGGGCATTAAGCGTCGATGGGTCCTGCCATCTCGGCACCTGCGGTCTTTGACGAACCGGTCAGACTGCACCGGTCATTCAAAATTCAATTTTCATTCGCGACACCGAGAGCGTCGCTCCCACGCGCCGCTCCAACATAAATTACGCGGTGGCGGCGTCGACCACTGTCGCCTGATCCACCGGGATGCCCGGGCCCATCGTCGATGAGACCGTGATTTTCTTCAAAAAAATGCCCTTGGCCGAGCTCGGCTTTGCCTTGTTGAGGTCGGCGAGCAGCGCCTGCAGATTCTCGCGCAGCTGGTCGACTTCGAAGCTCGCCTTGCCGATCGTGCAGTGCACGATGCCGGCCTTGTCGGTGCGGTAACGGACCTGACCGGCCTTCGCGTTGCGCACGGCACCCGCGACGTCCGGCGTGACCGTGCCCACTTTCGGATTCGGCATCAAGCCGCGCGGGCCGAGAATCTGACCCAACTGACCGACGATGCGCATCGCATCGGGGCTCGCGATTACGACATCGAAGTCCATCTGGCCGGCCTTCACCTGTTCGGCGAGATCTTCGAAACCGACGATGTCCGCGCCTGCTTCCTTCGCGGCGTCGGCGTTCTTGCCCTGTGCGAACACGGCCACGCGCACGGACTTGCCGGTGCCGTTCGGCAGCACGGTCGAGCCGCGGACCACCTGGTCCGACTTGCGGGGGTCCACGCCGAGGTTCACGGCGACGTCGATCGACTCGACGAACTTGGCGGACGCACACTCCTTGATCAGCGCGAGCGCCTCGTCAATCGTGTACACCTTGCCCAGCGCGAGCTTCTCGCGGTACGCCTGGATGCGCTTTGCGATTTTCGGCATGTCAGACGCCCTCCACTTCAATACCCATGCTACGGGCGCTGCCCGCGATGGTGCGGACCGCCGCGTCAAGACTCGCTGCGTTCAGATCGGGCTCTTTCGTCTTCGCGATTTCTTCGAGCTGCGCGCGCGTGACCTTCGCGACCTTGTTCGTGTTCGGGGTCGCGCTGCCCTTCGCGATACCGGCGGCCTTCTTCAGCAGGACGGCCGCAGGCGGCGTCTTCGTGATGAAGGTGAAGCTACGGTCGCTGTACACAGTGATGACCACGGGCAGCGGCAAACCCGGTTCGACACCCTGCGTCTGCGCGTTGAACTGCTTGCAGAACTCCATGATGTTCACGCCGTGCTGACCGAGCGCAGGGCCGACCGGCGGGCTCGGATTCGCCTTACCCGCTGCGACCTGCAGCTTGATGAAGGCTTGGACTTTCTTGGCCATCTGTCACTTCTCCTGTGGGTGCAAGCGCTTCGTACCGAAGCTCCCCGCGGTTGCTGTTAAAAAAACCTTAGGCCTTTTCGACCTGGCTGAACTCGAGTTCCACCGGGGTGGAGCGACCGAAAATCAGCACCGCCACCCGCAGGCGGCTCTTCTCGTAATTCACTTCTTCGACGACGCCGTTGAAGTCGTTGAACGGCCCCTCGACGACGCGCACCACTTCGCCCGGCTCGTACAGCGTCTTCGGCCGTGGCTTGTCGACGCCTTCCTGCACGCGCTGCAGGATCTGGTCTGCTTCGCGGTCGCTGATCGGCGTCGGCTTGTCAGCTGACCGGCCGATGAATCCCATCACCTTCGGCACGTCCTTCACGAGGTGCCAGGTTTCGTCATCCATGTCCATCTGCACGAGCACGTAACCCGGGAAGAACTTGCGCTCGGTCTTCCGCTTCTGGCCCTCGCGCATCTCGACGACTTCCTCGGTCGGAACCAGGATGTCGCCGAACTTCTCTTCCATGCCGGCGCGCTTCACGCGTTCGATCAACGAACGCTTGACCTGGTTCTCGAACCCCGAGTACGCGT
Source organism: Gammaproteobacteria bacterium (assembly GCA_040882865.1). Classification (GTDB taxonomy): domain Bacteria; phylum Pseudomonadota; class Gammaproteobacteria; order Natronospirales; family JAIVGZ01; genus JAIVGZ01. The sequence goes on along the minus strand of JBBEAN010000007.1, from coordinate 564 downwards.
GCACGACGTACCAGTGCAATGCCATCGTCAACCCCCCTGCCCGGTGAGCAGTTTCACGGCCCATAGCAGGAACATGTCCAACAACCACAGCAGGATGCCGATGATAATGACAACCACCATCACGTACAGCGTGGTCTGCACAGTCTCCGTGCGCGTCGGCCAGACAACCTTGCGCACTTCAGTACGCGAGGTGACGATGAATTCCCACGCGGTACGCCCGACTGCGGACTGCGCAGCGACAACCGCAGCGAGCGCTACGATGACGAGCATGCCGCCCACGCGATAGAACAGCGGCTGCTCGGCCCAGAAATAGAAGCCGTAGATGCCCGCTGCCAATATCGCGACCGACACCATCAACTTGAAGGTGTCGAAGCTGCTGCTCACTTCTGTTTTACCGTTCATTCCGCTGCCATGTGCTGGCAGGCCAGGAGGGAATCGAACCCCCAACCTGCGGTTTTGGAGACCGCCGCTCTGCCAATTGAGCTACTGGCCTGTAACCCGGTGATACCTACTCGATGATCTTCGCGACGACGCCGGCACCGACGGTGCGGCCGCCCTCGCGGA
>JBBEAN010000006.1:74888-87432 GCA_040882865.1 Gammaproteobacteria bacterium | reverse complement strand
TTACCCACTCCCGTCTCGGTCGCTCCCGGCGCGTTGTCCGTCCGCTCCGCCGGCCGTTTCACTGTAGGAGCGGCGCCTTTGCGCCGCGATTTCAATCGGTGAGGCGGCGCAGGGCTTCTTGGTACTTCGCGGCGGTCTGGCTGATGATCTCGGCGGGCAGCTTCGGCCCAGGGGGCTTTTTGTTCCAATCGAGGGTCTCGAGATAGTCGCGTACGAACTGTTTGTCGAAGCTCGGCGGGCTTGACCCCGGGCGATACGAGTCGGTGGGCCAAAAGCGCGATGAGTCCGGGGTCAGCGCCTCGTCGATGAGGACGAGCGTGCCGTCGCGGTCGAGGCCGAACTCGAACTTGGTGTCGGCGATGATGATGCCGCGGTCGCGGGCGTAGGCCGCGGCCTCGCGGTACAGCGCGAGGGTGACGTCGCGCACACGCGTGGCCATCTCCGCGCCGATGAGCGTCGCGGCCTGCTCAAAGCCGATGTTCTCGTCGTGGTCGCCGACGGCCGCCTTGGTCGCCGGTGTGAAAATGGGCTCTGGCAGTTGCGCGGCCTGCACGAGCCCCGCGGGAAGAGCGATGCCGCAGACGGCGCCGGTCGCGCGGTAATCCTTCCAGCCCGAGCCGATCAAATAGCCGCGCGCGACGGCCTCGATGGGCAATGCTGCGAGGTTTCGGACGATGACGGTACGCCCCTCGAGCGGTGCTCGCTCGACCGAATCCGGCACGACGTCCTCAAGGCGAAGCTCCGACAGGTGGTTCGGCACAATCGGCCGTAGTCGGTCGAACCAGAAGTTCGACAGCGCGGTGAGGACGGCTCCCTTGCCCGGGATCGGGTCTGGAAGGACTACATCGAACGCGGACAGCCGATCGGTGGTCACAATCAAGAGGTGGCTATCGCCAACCGCGTAGATGTCGCGGACTTTGCCCCGGTGGACGAGGGGCAGGCTGTGAATCTGGGCGTCGAGCATGAGGTCGGTCTAGTGTCCGGTGAGCAACTGGCGTTCGCAGTGGTGGAGTCCTTTCTGCGGACCGAATATTACCAGCGTATCGCCGGCTTGCAGTACGGTTTCTGGATCGGGATGCGCGTGGCGCTCATTGTCGCGCAAAAGCGCCTGGACTTCGCGGCAATCGAGCTCGAGATCGCCGATCTTGCGGCCGATCGCATACGCACCATCCGGAAGCGCGACGGTGTGCAGCCGCTCGCGGACCGTCAGATCGCTATCGGACCCCGTCAGCGTCATCTCGGTCGGGAACATCTCGCGCATGAGCTGGTAGCGGTTGCTTTGGAGTTCGCGCACCCGCCGAAACACACGATTGACCGGCGTCCCGAGCAGCAGTAGTGCCTGCGACGCAATCATGATGCTCGCCTCGATGGTCTCGGGCACGACTTCGGTCGCGCCGAGTGCGAGGAGTTCGTCCACGCGCGTCTCGTCCCGCGTGCGCACCATGATTGGCAGCGTCGGATTCGCGCCGCGCGCGAACGAAAGCAGCTTCTTCGCCGCTTTCGGGTCGTCGTGTGCGATCACCAGCAGGCGCGCGTGTGCGAGCCCGACCGCTTCGACGACGTGGTGGTCGCTCGTGTCCGCGTAATACACGGGCAGGCCGGCTGCATGCGCCTCGCGTACGCGTCCGACGTCGAGGTCGAGCGCGATGTACGGGATGTGCTCTTCCTCCAACATGCGAGCGACGTTCTGGCCGACCCGGCCGTAGCCGCAGACGATGACGTGGCCGCGGGCCTCGACAAGCTCGCTGCCGGGCTTCGGCGCGCCGTCGCTCTGCGGAATCGGCAGCGAGAACGCGCGACCGGCGATCCAACCGTTGTTCCGGATCAAGAACGGCCCGGCGACCATGCTGAACAACACCGAGTACAGCGCGATCTGAGCGAGTTCTGGCGAAATCACCTGCGCCGACAAAGCGAGCGCGAGGACCGCAAAGCCGAATTCACCGCCGACCGCGAGCAGCACGCCTGTGCGCACGGCGGTGCGCGCATCGATGTCGGCGCTGCGGACCAGAACCGCGACCAGCACGCCCTTCACCAGCAGCAGGACCGCAGCGCCTGCGAGTGTCCAATGCCAGATGTCCGGCAGCGCCGCGAGGTCGACGAGCATCCCGATCGTGATGAAGAACAGGCCGAGCAACACGTCGCGGAACGGCCGCACCGACGCCTCGACCTGGTGGCGGAATTCGGTGTCGCCGAGCATCATGCCCGCGAGGAACGCGCCGAGCGCGAGCGACAACCCGAACGACTGCGTGATCGCCGCGGCAGCGAGCGTCACGAGTAGCACGGTCAGCGTGAACAACTCGGACGATTGGCGCGATGCGACTTCGTGGAACAGCGGCTTGAGCATCCAGCGCCCGAGCAGAAAAATAAGCACGAACGCGAGCGCGGCCTTGACCAACGCCATTCCCAGCGGCACCGCGAGCGAGCCCGACGCGCCGTACGCGAGCGCCGGGATGATGACGATGAACGGCACGGCAGTCACGTCCTGGAACACCGACATCGCGATACCGAGGCGGCCGTGGCGGGTTTGCTCTTCGCCCTGTTCGGAGAGCTGCTTGCTGATGATCGTGGTCGATGATTGCGCGAAGACAGCGCCGATCACGAACGCGGCGGCGAGCGGGACGCCCGTCAGCCACGCCACGAGCATCACGCCGGCAGTCGTGAGGACGACCTGCGCGGTGCCGAGGCCGAAGACCATACTGCGCATGGCCATGATCTGGGGCAGCGAGAAGTTCAAGCCGATCGAAAAGAGCAGGAACACGATGCCGAATTCCGCGAGGATGCGGGTTTGCTCGGAGTCGGAAACGAGCCCGAATGCGTGCGGCCCGACGATGGCGCCGACCAGAAGGTAACCCAGGCTTGACGGCACGCGCAGGCGACGGAATACGATGACGGCGGTCACCGCCGCAGCCAGCAAAATCAAGATCTCCACGAAGACGTTGTCGCCCATGGGGAGGATTCTGCCACGGCGCTTGCAAATATACCCTACGGGGGTATACTGCGGCCCATGAACCCACATGCCAGCCACAAAGCTCAACTCAATCGCCTACGCCGCCTGCATGGGCAGATCGGCGGCCTTGTTCGCATGGTCGAGCAAGAGCGTTACTGCATCGACATCCTCACCCAGGTCAGCGCCGCGCGCGCCGCATTACGTAAGGTCGAAGAGCAGGTGCTGCGCGAGCATGTCGAGCACTGCATCGCGCAGGCGACGGTTGAAGGTGACGACGACGCGCGTCACGCGAAGCTCGATGAATTGATGGATGCGCTGGCGAGGTTCCAGCGGTGAGCCACGAAACCCGCATCGCGCTCGAAGGCATGCATTGTGCGAGCTGCGTCGGACGGGTCGAGACGGCATTGACCGCCGTCGACGGCGTCGACAGCGCGGCGGTGAACCTCGCGGACCGCACAGCGTTGGTGCAGGGCGACGCGGCGCCATCGGATTTGGTTGCCGCGGTGAAGGGCGCCGGCTACGCGGCGACCGTGCTTGATGACGACGACCCGGATACCGCACCCGACGAGAGCGAAGTGGAAGCGCGCCGGCTGCTCGTGCGTACCGCCGTGGCGGGCGCACCGGGTGTCGCTTTGATGGTCGGCGATTTGGCCGGCTGGCTGCCGATGCTGCACGCCGGTACTGGCCAGGCGTTCTGGCTCGCCGTCGGTTTGGCAACCGCGGCGCTGATGGCGTATGCCGGCGCGCGATTCTTCCGCGGCGCGTGGCGCTCACTGCGCGCCCATCACGCGAACATGGATACGCTGATAGCGATGGGCACCGGCGCGGCGTGGGCATACTCGATGGTTGTCGCAGCGTGGCCGGTACTCGTTCCGATTGCCGCGCGACATGCGTACTTCGAGGCCGCGCTGATCATCATCGCGTTGATCAACCTCGGGCAGGCGCTGGAACTTCGCGCGCGCGGCCGCGCATCGATCGCGATCCGTCGTCTCGTCGGCTTGCGGCCCCGAACCGCGCGCGTGCTCCGCGAAGGGGTCGAGCACGAGGTGCCAATCGATACGCTGCGCATCGGCGACCGAGTGCGCGTGCGTCCCGGCGAGCGCGTACCGGTCGATGGCGTCGTCGTCGACGGTGAATCCGCGGTCGACGAATCGATGCTGACCGGCGAGCCGTTGCCGGTGACGCGGCGCGCGGGCGATGCGGTCACGGGCGGCACCCTGAACGGCAGCGGTGCACTCGTGTTCGAGGCGGAGCGCGTCGGGCGGGACACCGTGCTCGCGCAGATTGTCGCGATGGTTCGGGCCGCGCAGGCATCGCGCCCGCCAATCGCGCGCATCGTGGACAAAGTGTCGGCGGTGTTCGTGCCCGCGGTATTGATGGTCGCAGTCATCACCGTTCTCGCGTGGGTCAACTTCGGGCCGGCACCGGTCGCGGCGAACGCACTCGTCGCCGCAGTCTCCGTATTGATCATTGCGTGCCCGTGTGCGCTGGGACTCGCGACGCCGATGTCGATCATGGTCGGCGTGGGTAAGGCGGCCGAGCATGGCGTGGTCGTGCGCGACGGCGAAGCATTGCAACGGTCGGGCAAGCTCGGCGCGGTCATCCTCGACAAGACCGGTACGATCACCGAGGGTCGGCCGGCGCTCGTTGCCGCTATTCCGACCGACAGCGCGGACGAATCGACACTGATCAAGGTCGCCGCGGCCGTCGAGCAGGGCTCCGAACACCCGCTCGCGCGCGCCGTGCTCGAAGCCGCCGAAGCGCGCGAAATATCGATACCAACCGCGACAGGCTTCAACGCGGTGGCCGGCGAGGGCGTCGGCGCCAACCTGGATGGCGCGACGGTTCTGGTGGGCAACGCCGAGTTTCTCGCAGCGCAGGGGGTGGGCACCGGTCCGCTGCGCGCGGCCGCCGATCGCCATGCCGGAGACGGTGCGACCACGGTGTTCGTCGCACGGGAGGGCGCGTTGCTCGGGATGCTCGCGATTGCGGACCCGGTGCGCGCGGACGCGGCGGCGGCAATCGCACGCCTCCGCGCGCAGGGCATGCGCGTCGTGATGCTCACCGGCGACCGTCAGGCGACCGCCGCGGCGGTCGCGCGCGCCGTCGGGATTGATGAAGTATTCGCCGAGGTGCGCCCCGACGCGAAAGCCGACAAAGTCGCCGCGCTCCAGGCCGAGGGGCTCGTCACCGCGATGGTCGGTGACGGCATCAACGACGCGCCCGCGCTGGCGCGCGCCGATGTCGGCTTCGCGATCGGCGCGGGCACGGACGTCGCGATCGAGAGCGCCGGCATCACGCTGATGCGCAGTTCGCTACATGGGGTCGCCGACGCTGTCGCGGTGTCGCGAGCGACGGTGCGCAACATCCACCAGAATCTGTTCGGCGCATTCATCTACAACGTGCTTGGAATTCCAATCGCAGCCGGCGTGCTGTACCCGCTGTTCGGCGTGATGATGAATCCGATGATTGCGGGGGCCGCGATGGCGCTCTCGTCCGTCACGGTCGTCACCAATGCGAATCGCCTGCGCTGGTTCAGGCCCGAGGCAGCGCGATGATGCTGATCAACCTGGTTGGCCTGGCCCTGATTGCGCTGATCGCGTGGTGGTTCTGGTGGCCGCGCGCGCGCCCAGGCGCTGACGCGGGAACCGGTGTGGTCGATATCATCGTCGCCGACGGCGTGTACACACCCGAGCAGGTCACGGTCGCCGCGGGACAGCCGTTGAGGCTCAGGTTCCTGCGCCGCGACCCGTCTGCGTGCGCGGCTCAGGTCGTTTTCGCGGAGCTCGGGGTCAGCGCGGACCTGCGCGTAGGGCGGCAGACCCTCGTCTCGCTGCCGCCACTGGCACCGGGCCGCTACGGGTTCACTTGCCAGATGGGGATGTACCGCGGGCAGGTCGTGGTGCGCTGAGGTAAAGTGAGCGCCCATGAGCGCTTACTTGATTGCCCCGTCCATCTTGTCGGCGGATTTCGCGCGTCTTGGCGAAGAAGTCGACGCCGTGCTCGCCGCTGGCGCGGACATCGTCCATTTTGACGTGATGGACAACCATTATGTGCCGAATCTGACCATCGGGCCGTTGGTGTGCGAGGCGCTGCGCAAGCACGGCGTGAACGCGCCGATCGACGTGCACCTGATGGTGAAGCCGGTCGACCGCATCATCCCGGACTTCGCCGCGGCCGGCGCGAGCTGGATCACGTTTCATCCCGAAGCCAGCGAACACGTCGACCGCACGCTTTCCCTCATCCGCGAACACGGCTGCAAAGCCGGGCTCGTGTTCAATCCCGCGACGCCGCTCGACCCCCTTGAGTGGGTGCTCGACAAGGTCGACGTCATCCTGTTGATGTCGGTCAATCCGGGCTTCGGGGGTCAGAAATTCATCCCCGCGACGCTTGACAAGATTCGGCGTGTGCGTGAATTGGTGGACAGGAGCGGTCGCGACATTCGCGTCGAAGTCGACGGCGGCGTCAAGACCGACAACATCGCCGATGCGGCGCGCGCGGGCGCCGACACCTTTGTTGCGGGGTCCGCGATTTTCGGCACCAGCGATTACAAGGCGACCATCGCGGGGATGCGGAAGGCACTCGATGCTGCTGGTCGTCGATAATTACGACTCGTTCACGTTCAATCTGGTGCAGTACCTCGGCGAACTCGGCAGCGACGTCGAGGTTCGCCGCAACGATGCGGTCACGCTCGACTGGATTGCCGACGCCTCGCCGTCGCACATCGTGATTTCACCCGGCCCATGCACCCCGAATGAGGCGGGCCTCTCGCTCGCGCTGATCGAGCGTTTCGCCGACGCGATTCCGATTCTCGGCGTCTGCCTCGGACACCAGGCGATCGGTCAGGCGTTCGGTGCGCGTATCGATCATGCCGCTGCCGTGATGCACGGCAAGACATCGGTGGTCCGCCATGACGGACGGGGCGTATTTGCGGACTTGCCGCCGCGCTTCACTGCGACGCGCTATCACTCGCTCGTCGTCGGCGTCGACAGTGTCCCCGACTGCCTCGAAATCACGGCGTGGACGGACGGCGATGGGGCCGAGGAAATCATGGGGCTTCGGCACCGCGAGTATCCGGTCGAGGGCGTGCAGTTCCACCCCGAGGCGATCCTGACCGAGCACGGCAAGCAGCTGCTGGCGAACTTCCTGAAGTTCTGAAATCGCGGCGCAAAGGCGCCGCTCCTACAGTGATTGGCCAGTGACCGGCCAGCGGCGCGTTCGGTCCGGACGTCGGAGCTGGCCGCCACCACAGCAATCGCGACGCGGAGCGTCGCTCCCACCTGCGCGGCCGCGGGGAGTGGCAAACCAAAGGGGTCAAGACGGACGGACGCCCTTCACGACGATGGATTTGCCCGCGACGCTGATCAGGTCCTGCTCTTCCATCGTTTTCAGCACCCGTCCCGCCATCTCACGCGAGCAGCCCACGATGCGGCCGAGTTCCTGGCGACTGACCTTGATTTGCATCCCATCCGGATGCGTCATCGCGTCGGGCTGACGTGCGAGGTCGAGCAACGTGTGCGCGATGCGGCCGGTCACGTCGAGAAACGCGAGGTCGCCGACTTTGCGGCTGGTTCGGCCCAAGCGGTGCGCGAGCTGGCCGGACAACTCGAACAGCAAGTTCGGATCTTCATGCGCGAGCTGGCGAAACTTCTGGTAGTTGATTTCAGCGATGCGGCACTCGCTGCGTGTCTGCACCCACGCGCTGCGCCGCTGCTGCTCGTAGAACAGCCCCATCTCGCCGAAGAATTCGCCGGCGTTCAGGTAGGTGAGAACGATTTCATTGCCGTCCTCATCCTCCATCACGACCGCGACGGAGCCGGACACGAGGAAGTACAGCGTCTCCGCGATGTCTCCCGCATTGATGAGGATGGTCTTGTTCGGGACGTCGCGGACCTTGCAGTGCGCCAGGAAGCGCTCGATGACTGCCGATGCGGCTGAATTGACCATGCCTGAGTATAAGGCCGCGCGCCTTTAGACGCGGTACGCCGTGGTGGTCATCACGCGCGACGCGAGTGACATGAGCCCACGCACGGGCGCCGGTAGCGGCCGCCCGCCGGCGCGGACCGCCGTCGTCCCGTGGTGGGTCTCGTCGGCTTTCATCTGGCTGATGATTGCGGTGCTGCGATCGTCGGTGGTCTCGAGTTCGTGCAGGTGTCGGTCCAGGTGGCGGACGACCTGCCGCTCGGTCTCGGCGACGAAGCCCAGGCTCCAGCGATCTCCCGCGAGCCCGGCGAGCGCGCCGATGGCGAATGAGCCCGCGTACCAGACCGGGTTCAGCAGGCTCGTGCGCCCCCCGAGTTCGTTCAGTCGCTCATGGCACCACGCGAGATGGTCGGTTTCCTCGGCTGCCGCGTTCGCCATCGCCGTCCGTACGTGGTCACCGCGCGCTGTCAGTGCCTGGCCCTCGTAAAGCGCTTGCGCAGCGACCTCACCCGCGTGGTTCACGCGCATCAGGCCCGCGATGTGGGCGCGCTGCGATTCGTCCAAGGTACTCTCGGCAACACCGGACGCTGGGCTCGGCCGACCCGGCGCTGGCTTCGCAAACAATGTGCGCAGCCCGCGGTCGGCCGCGGTCAGAAGGTGCTCAATCGGTCGTTCGGTTCGCACGCGCCCATTCTACCACCGGGTGCACGACCGTCAGCCGCGTGCCGCGCGCCCGCGTGCCGCGCGCCCGCGCGCCCGCGCGCAGGTGCATTGCGCAACCCACGTTCGACGTACACAACACAGTGGCATCGCCGACCGCGTCGAGGACCTCATCGCGCAGGCGCGCGGCGATGGCCGGTTGCTGGAGCAGGTATTCGCCGGCCGCGCCGCAGCAACTTCCACCGACGCGACGCGCGCCCGGCAGTAGCGCGGCGGCAGCCTCGGCATCACCCGCGGTCGCTTGCGTGCACGGGATATGCAGCACGACGCCCGTGCGCGGCGGGCGTCCGGCAGGCAATAGCCCGGCCACGTCGACGACGGCCGCATCGAGCGATGCGCGAAGGGTCGGCGCGCAGCCGCTCGCGCAGCTCACCACCGGTCTGGCCACATCGAAAACGGCGTTGTTCCGGCGCGCAAGCATAGCGGCAGTCAGCGCGTCGCCCGCGTGCCCATGCAATGCGCCACAGCACGTTTGGTGCTCGGGAATTTCCACCGCGTAGCCGACGCCGCGAAGTGCGGTGAGCGCGGCCGTCAGCGTCGCGCCGTCGGTGGCGCGCGCGACGCATCCGAGAAACAGCCCGACGGTCTCGCCATTCGGGCGACCGGTGGGCGGGTACACCCCGGGGACGGGCGCGCGCGGCGCGTTCCTGGGCAACAGCGGATGTCGGATGGCCGGTAGATGGCTCCAGAGCCGTAGCAGGGGCACGACCACGGCGTTGAACACGGCGGGGCGCGCGACGAACCAGCGCAACAGGCGCGCGCGCCACGGTGCGCGTGCGGCGGCGGCGGTTACCGAACGCGAAGCTACGATCAGCGCGCGATACGGCACCTCGGCTGGGCACGCGGGTTCGCAATAGCCGCACTGCACGCACTGGTCGAGGTGTCGGATCACGCTGCGGTCGGTCGGGACGAGGCCGCCTGCCGCGGCGAGCATCAGGGCGACGCGACCGCGTGGCGATTCCGACTCTTCTCCGGATAGCCGCCAGGTCGGGCAGACCGGAAGGCACTGCGCGCACTTGACGCAGCGGTCCGCGAGGTCGGAAGGAAAATGGGTCCAGTTGCTCATGCGACCTGTATAATAATCGACCCATGAACCGCACGAATCTTGCTTTTGCACTCGTTCTTTTGAGCTCCGTCGGCAGCGCGCACGCGGCGATGGAAGTGTTCAACGCCGACCCGGCCTTCCCGAGCGCCCCGCCGGGCGAGGAAGAAGTACCGTCGGGCCGCTGGATTGGTCAAATCATCGGCGGCTTCGCCGCGAATACCGGCAATACAGAGGCGACCAACCTCAACGCCCAATTGCTCCTCGGCTACGAGGTCGACAACTGGCGGCACACGATCAATCTGGTGGGTCATCGAGCGAGCGACGCGAACGGAACCACGGCCGAGCGCTATGTATTGACCGGCAAGACCGACTACAAGCTCAGCGAGCGCGACTACGTGTTCCTCACCGGCCAGTTCGAGCGGGACCGTTTCGCAGGCGTCGATCGGCGCACCTCCGAGGCCGTCGGTTACGGTCGTGAGTTGGTGGCGAGCGATCAACACAAAGTCACGGCCGAAATCGGTCTCGGCGCGCGCCAGATCGTGTATACGGACGGGCGCAAGGAGAACGACGCGATTCTGCGCCTCGCGGGCGGCTGGTTGTGGACGATTAGCGAAACCAGCGAGTTCAGCCAGCGCCTCGTCGTTGAAGCGGGTGACAGCAATACCTATTCGGAGTCCACGACCGCGCTGAAGACGAACCTGATTGGCTCGATTTACTCGAGCCTTTCCTTCACCGTGAAGCACAACACCACGGTGCCGCCTGGCCTGGAGTCCACGGACACCTACACCGCCATCCAGCTCGAATACCGCTTTTGAGTCGTGTCTTTCTATCGCCGACATGCATTTTTCTGCACCAATGTCCGCGAGGGCCGAGCGTGTTGCCAGGACCACGGCGCGGACCAGGCGCGGGAACACGCGAAGGCCCGGATCAAGGTCGCGGGTCTCGCCCACCCGGGCGGCGTCCGGGTCAACAAGGCTGGCTGTCTGGATCGCTGCGAGGAAGGTCCGATAGTGGTCGTTTATCCCGAGGGGACTTGGTACACCTACCTGGATACCGCGGATATCGACGAAATCGTCGACGAGCATCTGGTCAACGGCAGGGTCGTCAAACGGTTGCAGATATAGCCCTGACCCCGTAGAATTGCCGCTCTTTGGTACCGGCATTACCCGTTTGGAGCACCTGAGAATGAAGACTTTCAGCGCCAAGACCGAGACGGTCAAGCGCGATTGGTACATCGTTGACGCCACCGACAAGACGCTCGGCCGCCTTGCGACCGAACTCGCGCGCCGCCTGCGTGGGAAGCACAAGCCCGAGTACACCCCGCACGTGGACACCGGCGATTACATCGTCGTCGTCAATGCCGACAAGGTGCGCGTGACCGGCAACAAGCTTGCCGACAAGGTGTACTACCACCACACGGGCTACATCGGCAGCATGAAGTCGATCACGCTCGGCAAGATGATGGACAAGCATCCGACCCGCGCGATCGAGGTCGCGGTGAAGGGCATGCTGCCGAAGAACCCGCTCGGTCGCTCGATGTTCCAGAAGCTCAAGGTTTACGCGGGCCCCGACCACAAGCACACTGCCCAGCAGCCCCAAGCGCTGGACATCTGACGGAAACAGAAAGAATGGCCAAAGCTTCCAATTACGGCACCGGGCGTCGCAAGTCCTCTACCGCGCGCGTGTTCCTTTCGCTGGGCACCGGCAAGATCACCGTCAACGGCACGCCGCTCGATGAGTACTTCGGTCGCGAGACCGCGCGCATGATTGTGCGCCAGCCGTTGCAGACCATCGACAGCACGAGTCGGTTCGACGTGCTCGTGACCGTCGCGGGTGGCGGCAACACCGGACAGGCCGGCGCGATTCGCCACGGCCTGACCCGCGCGTTGATGCAGTTCGACGAGACGCTGCGCCCGACGCTGCGCAAGGCCGGTTTCGTGACCCGCGACTCACGCGAAGTCGAGCGTAAGAAAGTCGGCCTGCGCAAGGCCCGTCGCGCGACCCAGTTCTCCAAGCGCTAACGGGAACCCGTCCCGCTTTATTGGGGGATCGTCTAGCGGTAGGACTGCGGACTCTGACTCCGCCAACCTAGGTTCGAATCCTAGTCCCCCAGCCAAAAAAAGAGGGCCCGCATCGCGGGCCTTCTTTTTTGGCTGGCGGGCCCGAAGGGCGGGGTCCAGGGATGGACCCCGCAATCCTAGTCGGTGTTCTTTTAAATCTTTTCCACCCCGTCCGCGCCGGCAATCAGCAAGACATCCGCCGGCCTTCTCGCGAACAAGCCCACCGTCACCACGCCCGGAATCTGATTCAGTTCCCGCTCCACGGCAGCGGCATCGGTCAGGTCCAGGTTGTGCACGTCGAGAATCCAATTTCCATTGTCGGTCGTGAAGCCCTCGCGCAGCACCGGCTGGCCGCCTTTCGCGACGAGCGCGCGGCCGACCAGGCTGCGCGCCATCGGGATGACCTCGACGGGCAACGGGAATTCGCCGAGGACGCGCACGAGCTTGCTCTCGTCAGCGATGCAGACGAACTTCTCGGCGGCCTCGGCGACAATTTTCTCGCGGGTGAGCGCGCCGCCCCCGCCTTTGATCAGGTGCCGGTTCCGCGTTGCTTCGTCGGCGCCATCGACATAAAGGCCAATCGGGCCGGCGGCGTTCAGGTCGATGACCCGGATACCATGGCCTTTCAGCCGAGCGGTGGAAGCATCGGAGCTCGAGACCGCGCCCTCGATGGTGTGGCGCCGTTCCGCGAGGGCGTCGATGAAGTAGTTGACGGTGGAGCCTGTGCCGACCCCGATGATGGCATCGTCCTCGACGTAATCGAGGGCGGCGAGCGCCGCCTGTTTCTTGAGGTTGTCTGTGTTCATCCCCTGATTTTACAGAAGGGGGGGGGAAAAAAAAAAAGAAAAG
>JBBEAN010000006.1:74652-74878 GCA_040882865.1 Gammaproteobacteria bacterium | reverse complement strand
GTCAGAACAAAGTACCGGATCCAGGAGCCGGTACTTTGTTCTGACCCCTGTAAAAAAAACCGGCCCCAGAGGGGCCGGTTTCATAAGAGACCTTGCGGTCAGGCCTTCTTCGCCGTCTTTTTGCGGCGGGCAGCCTTTTTGCGGCGTTTCGGAGCGGCCTTCTTCTTGGTGGCCTTCTTCCGGGTCGCCTTCTTGCGCTTCGGGGCGGCCTTTTTCTTGGCTGCCT
>JBBEAN010000006.1:9943-74552 GCA_040882865.1 Gammaproteobacteria bacterium | reverse complement strand
TCTTCCGAGTCGCCTTCTTGCGCTTCGGTGCGGCTCTCTTCTTCGCCGCCTTCTTCCGAGTCGCCTTCTTGCGCTTCGGTGCGGCTCTCTTCTTCGCCGCCTTCTTGCGCGTCACCGCTTTTTTACGTGCAGCCGCAGTGCGCTTCTTTGCGGCTTTTTTCTTTGCAGTTTTCTTCTTTGCAGTTACTTTTCTTTTCGCAGTCACTTTACGTTTCGCAGTGACCTTTCTTTTCGCTGCGGTTTTTCTTTTCGCCGCAGTTTTGCGTTTAGGTGCTGCTTTCTTCTTTGCTGCCATAAGAGAATATCCTCCGAGTGCCAAGTACTCGCGCTTGAGTATATACGAGAAACTGAAAAATTCCAGATAGTTGCAAGCGAGGGGTCCCGTGACGGCATCTGGGTGATCGACGCCGTCACGGCGATCGGGACGCCGACGACTTCTTCAAATCTCGCCGCGCGTCGACGACTCCTGCTCTGCGCGACGCAGCGCGCGCGCTGCGCGACGGCGACACATCGCGCGTTTAGCCCTTTGTTTCCAAGGCCAGAACGATGTTGCAATGCGTTTTGGAAACCGGCATCACCGACAAGCGATTGCCGCGTTTCAGCAACTGGAAGCCGTCCAGCCGGTCATCATTTTTGAGTTCAGAGAGGGTCACGACGCGGTTCAGGCGGCGCTTGAACCGGATATCGACGACGAACCAGCGCGGCGCGTCGGGGTCGCCCTTGGGGTCGAAATGCGCATCTTCGGGGTCGAACGCGCTCGGGTCGGGGTACCCCTCCTTGACCACTTCGGCGACGCCGGCGACACCCGGTTCGTCGCAATTCGAGTGGTAGAAGAGAACGACATCACCCTTCTTCACTTCATCACGCAGCATGTTGCGCGCTTGATAATTTCGCACGCCATCCCAATGCGTGCGCTTGTCGCGCGCGAGATCTTCGATGCCGTAGCAATCAGGTTCTGACTTGAACAACCAACAAGACATCAGCGCCTCCTCGTGAACATCTGCACGCCTTCCTCAGTCACGACGCCGTCGAGCGGCACGTCCCACGGCATTGCAGGAAGTGTATCGATACGTTGGCATTCATAGCCAAAGCCAATCAGAAGCGGACCGAGCCAATGGCGTCGACCGCGGCGGAACTCGAACGTCCGGTCGTAATATCCGGCGCCCATCCCGAGGCGATTTCCTGTTTCGTCAAAACCGAGCAACGGCACGAGGACCAAGTCCAGGAATTGGGCATCCACGGTCACCCCCGGCCTCGGCTCGGGAATCCCGTAGCGGTTGGGCTCGAGCCGGTCGCCCGCCTCGGCACGGACGAAGCTCAAGCAGCCCGGACGTGGGCCGAGCACCGGCAGGAAGACCTGCCGCCCAGCCTCGCGGGCCGTGGCGATGAATGGACCAGGGTCGAGCTCGGCGTCAACGGCCACGAAAGCGGCGATTCGTCGGGCATTGCGGCCTGGAGAAGTCCCGGCGAGGGCCGCGGCGGCCGCGAGCGCGGCCTGCTCGCGGAACGTCTGAGGCTGGGCGCGTCTACGCGCGCGCAAGGATGCTCTTAATGAGTCTGCAGCGGTCAAAGAAGTGTCTCCCGCCTGTGCCGTCCCGGACCATCGCCCTTGAACCAGTTGTTCAGGTGGGGCCAAGACCCGCGCTTAAGGCTTTCCGCGCGAAGCGGACCTGCGCACCAGCGCAAAGGATCAGCGGCCCCTGGGCAGATGATTAGGCTCAAGAAAATACAGGGCCGGGTCGAACACTGCAGGAGACGATGCCTATTTTAAATCAAATCTCGTGCTGGCGCGCGTGGCTAAGCGCCTGCTCGACCTTTTCCTGGAGTACGTGGATGCGGCGGCTGACCGCGTCCGCACCCGGACCACGACCGGCGCGCGTTTCAAGGAGTTCGTGGGAGATATTGAGGGCCGCCATCACGGCAATACGGTCAGCGCCGACCACCTTGCCGCTGCCGCGAATCTCGGTCATGCGTTCGTTGAGCAGGCGCGCCGCCTCAATCAGCGCGGCGCGCTCGTCCTCGGGGCATGCAACCTGGTAGTCCTTGTCGAGAATACGGATTGTGACCTGGACTGGCGCTGCGCTCACGACGCGTGCTCCATCGAACGCAGGCGCGAAATCATCGCCTCGACGCGCGTCCGGACGAGTTCGTTCTTCTGCACGAGTGCCGCGCGCTCGGCAACGAGCGCGTCCTGCTTTTGCTGCAGAGAGATGTTTTCTTCTTTGAGGCGTTCGACGATTTTAATGAGCTCGTCGATACGGAATTCAAGCTTGCTGAGGTCATCACCGGCCATGCGCGCATTATTAAGCGGCAAGTTGATAAACTGCAAGGCCATGCCGATGAGCTTTCAGGATTTGGACCGACTGCTGCGCCGGTTTGGCGCGCCGGTTGACGCGGCCGAGTGCCACGGCGCGCTCTGCGGCGCCCTTTGCGCGCCGACGTCCGATACCGACGCGTGGCTCGCGCACAGCCTCGAGGACGTCGCCGACGCGCGCGACGCGCGGCCTCAGTTGGAGGCGCTGGCCGCCGACACGCTGCGGGAACTGCAGAATGGTGATTTCGAATTCGCGCCGTGTCTGCCCGACGACGACGAGCCGCTCACGCAGCGCACCGCTGCGCTCGGTGAATGGTGCGAGGGCTTCCTGTTCGGCATTGGCGCGTCGAGTATCGAGCATTTTGATGCGTTGCCAGAGAGCGTCCAGGAAGTCATCCGCGACGTTGTCGAGATGGCGCGCGTCGGGATGCCGGCCGGTGACGATACCGCGGGCGACGAGGGCGCGTATGTCGAACTCGTCGAATACCTGCGCGCCGGCGTCCAACTGGTTTACGACGACATGAACCCGGCGTCCGCGAGCCCCGTGCTCGCAGCGCCTCCGCGAGTCCAATGAAGAGGCAATGCGACGTATGAAACCGACCGAGTACGCGCGCCGGCGCAAGCAACTGATGCAAATGATGGGGCCCGGGTCCATCGCGATCATTCCGGCTGCGTCAGAGAAAGTCAGGAACGGCGATGCCCATTACCCGTATCGCCAGGATAGCGATTTCCGTTATTTGACGGGCTTTCCGGAGCCGGAGGCGGTCGCGGTCCTGATCCCGGGCCGCAAGCAGGCTGAGTACGTGCTCTTTTGTCGCGAGCGGAACCCCGCGATGGAGACCTGGAATGGGCGTCGCGCCGGTCAGCAGGGTGCAATCGACGATCATGGTGCGGACGACGCCTTCCCGATCACCGACATCGACGAGATTCTCCCCGGGATGCTTGAGCAGGTCGATCGAGTGTTCTACACGATGGGCAACCATCCGGAGTTCGACCAGCGGCTGATTGGCTGGGTGAACCACCTGCGCGCTCAGGTCAGGACCGGCACCCACACCCCGGCGGAGTTCGTCTCGCTCGACCATTTGTTGCATGACATGCGCCTGGTGAAGAGCCGCGAGGAGGTTGCAACGATGCGGCGCGCGGCGAAGATATCCGCGGGCGCACACAAGCGGGCGATGCGCGCATGTCGCCCCGGCCTGAACGAGTTCGAGGTCGAGGCGGAGCTGCTGCACGAGTTCCACCGCAACGGCGGTGAGCCCGCGTATACGTCGATTGTCGGCGGGGGCGAAAATGCGTGCATCCTGCATTACGTGGAGAACAACGCGCCGCTGAAGGATGGAGATCTGTTGTTGGTTGATGCAGGCACTGAGTTCGATGGTTACGCATCGGACATCACACGCACCTTTCCGGTGAATGGCCGCTACAGTGAGGCCCAGCGCGCGGTTTACGAGGTGGTGCTGAAAGCGCAGCTCGCGGCAATCGACCAAGTCCGGGCTGGCAACCACTGGAACGACCCGCATGATGCCGCGGTCAAGGCGCTGACGCAGGGGCTCGTGAAGCTCGGCTTACTGAAAGGTAACGTGCCGCAGTTGATCAAAAGCGGCGCTTACCGGAAGTTCTACATGCACCGGACCGGTCATTGGATCGGCATGGATGTACACGACGTCGGTGACTACAAGATTGACGACCAGTGGCGGGTGCTTGAGCCCGGCATGGTCCTCACCATCGAGCCCGGTCTCTACATTGCGCCCGGAACCAAAGGCGTGCCGAAAAAATGGTGGGGCATCGGCGTTCGCATCGAGGACGACGTGCTCGTCACCCGCGGGGAGCCCGACGTACTGAGCGCCGATGTACCGAAGACGCCCGACGAGATCGAGGCGCTGATGCGCGCCGCGTAGTGACCGCCGCCGCGCAAGAGTTCGACGTCATCGTCGTTGGCGGCGGCATGGTCGGCGCGAGCATGGCGCTGGCGCTCGCGCCGCTGGACCTCAGGATTGCCGTCGTCGATCGGGTACCGCCGCCCGAGCGACGGGCGCCGGGCTACGACGATCGGTCGACGGCGCTCGCCGCTGGCAGCCGCCGAATCCTCGAGGCAATCGGTGTGTGGAACGCACTCGCGCTGCACGCGACCCCCATCCATGACGTCCACGTGTCGGAGCACGGCCGGCTCGGTACTGCGGTCCTCTCCGCGCGCGACGTTGCGCTCGACGCGCTGGGTTGGGTCGTTGAGAACCCGCGCTTGGCCATCGCGCTCGACGACGCGCTGGTGAAATGCCCCGCCGTGGAGCGGTTTCAGCCGGCGACCCTTGCCGGCATCATCGACACCGGCGATGCCATCGAGGTCGACCTCGACACGGACGGCGTCATGCGCCGTTGCCGGACCCGACTGCTGATCGGCGCAGACGGCGCGACATCCACGGTCCGCGAACTGCTCGGCATCGATGCTTCCGTCCGCGATTACGGGCAGTCGGCGATTGTCACGAACCTGACGCCACTGATACTCCGTGAAGGCTACGCCTGGGAGCGGTTCACGCCCGACGGACCGCTCGCGATGTTGCCGCTCACCGGCGGGCGGTGCGCGCTTGTGTGGACGATGCCGCGCGCGCGCGCCGAGGCGCGCTTGGCGCTGTCCGACGATGCGTTTGGTCAGGCCGTCAACGCGCTCTTCGGCGGGCGCTTCGGCGGGATCGCACGCGTCGGCCGTCGGCAGGCATGGCCGCTGACGCGCACGCTCGCCGCCAAACAGCGCCGTGGACGCGCGGTCCTCGTTGGCAATGCCGCGCACAGCCTGCACCCGATTGCGGCACAAGGTTTGAATCTCAGCCTCAGGGACTGCGCAGCGCTCGCTGAAGCGGTCGCGGCAGGGCTCGATGCCGACGATCCGGCGGACATCGGTGCCCTCGATCAGTGGCAGAGGGAACGCCGTGCCGATCAACGCCGTGTCGCGGGGTTCATCGACGGGCTGAATGGGCTATTCACGAACGATTTCGCCGGCCTCGGCGCGGTGCGCGGCGGTGGGTTGGGTGCGTTCGGTCTTTTCGGACCCGGCAAGCGTCTCATCGCACGGTACGGAGCGGGCATCGGTCCACCGCTACCGAAACTCGCGCGCGGCATCCCGCTGCGATGAAGCACGACCACGACATCGCGATCGTGGGTGCCGGCATCGCCGGGTCGGCGCTCGCTGCGCTGCTCGCGGATTCGGGGCTACGTGTCGTTCTACTGGATAGCGACGCACCGCAGCCCGTCTCGTCGGGTGATCGGGGCGCGCGCGTGGTCGCGCTGGGTCGTGCTGCGGCGCGCGTTCTCCACGCAGCGGACGCCTGGACGCCGAGCGACGCGACGCCCTACCGCGCGATGTGTGTCTTCGACGCGGGCAGCGATGGCGAACTGCGCTTCGATGCCGGTGATGCGGCGTTGTCTGAACTTGGCTGGATCATCGAAAACACGCGTGTACAGGACGCGTTGCTCGAGCGCGTCGCGAGCGCTTCGAACGTGCAGACACTCTGGCGCCACCCGCTTGAAGGACTCGAGACCACCGATGCCGGCGTGCAGGTGAAAGCCGGAGGCCGCTCCTTCAGCTGTGCCGCGGTGGTCGGCGCGGACGGCGGCCACTCTCGCGTCCGGGAGCTCGCGGGCATCGAGGTAACGCGCGCCGATTATGGCCAGCGCGCAGTGGTGGCGATGGTCACGCCGGCCGAGCACCACCTCGACACCGCGTGGCAACGGTTCCTACCCACGGGTCCGGTCGCGTTATTGCCGCTCACCGATGGCCGGTGCTCGCTCGTCTGGTCATTGTCCGACGACGAAGCCGCGAACATGCTCGCACTGGATGACACGATGTTCTGCGACGCGTTGGGCGCCGCCACCGCGTTCCGGCTTGGTGAAATCCGGGCGGCCGGCCCGCGCGCGGCGTTCCCTCTGAGCCGGCTCCACGCAGCACACTACGTCAAACCGCGCATTGCACTGATCGGTGACGCGGCGCACGTCGTGCACCCGCTCGCCGGCCAGGGCGCGAACCTGGGTTTGCTCGATGCCGCCGCGCTCGCAGAGGCGATGCTCGATGCCGATGCACAGGGGCAGCCGCCGGGCGCGTGGCTGACGCTACGGCGTTATGCGCGCTGGCGCCGCGCGCATAACGAAGTGATGCAGCGCATGCTCGACGGGTTCCACCGCCTGTTCACCCATGACAACACGATGGTCAAGGCCGTGCGCGGCGCGGGGCTCGCGGCCGTGGACCGGATCGGTCCGTTGAAACAGCAGATGGTGCTGTTCGCGACGGGTGAGCAGGGGGACTTGCCGCAGGCAGCCAAGCCGCGGCCCGGGTTCCCGCCGCTCCTACAGTAACTTTGCAGTTTTCGCCGCGCAGATGAAGTCGTTCTCGGACAGCCCGCCGATTGCATGCGTGGTCCAGCGCACGACGCACCGGTCATAGCTGACCTCAAGGTCGGGGTGATGCCCTTCCGCGTTCGCGATCCACGCGAGTGCATTCACGAATCCGATCGTCTTGTTGTAACCCTTGAACTTGAAATCCCGGCGGAGCGCTTTAGCGTCGTCGACGAGCTCCCAGCCCGGTGCGATGCGGCCGAGGTATTTTTCCGCTTCCGCGCGCGTCAACGGCTTCACGCCGCCTTCGCAGGGAACACAATGCTGTTCGGATAATTCAGTCATGTCGTCATGCCCACTTAGGTGCGTTCTCATCGATTGGGAAGGTCGGCTCGTGCATGCCTTGGCGGCGGGCCTCGGCAATCAGCTCGAGCAGATCCAGGCTAGCGACCTCGAACAGGTCATCGAGGCTGTCGATGATGAAATAAACGGTTTGGAAGATGTCGATGCGGTACGGCGTGCGCAGCGCATCGATCGGGTCGAACGGCTTGCGGAGAGGCTTGTCGCTGTCGATCGAGTACGGCGTCTCGCCCATCGAGGACACGATGCCGGCGCCGTAAGTTTTCAGACCCTTAGGTGTGTTCATAAGGCCGAATTCGACCGTGAACCAATACAAGCGTGCGAGCATCGCGCGGTCTTCCTTCGGTGCGTTCAGTCCGGCGATACCGTACGCATGCGTAAATTCCGCAAACCGTGGGTCGGTGAGCAGCGGCGTGTGGCCGAATATCTCGTGGAAGATGTCGGGTTCCTGGAGGTAATCGATTTCTTCGCGCGAGCGTATGAACGACGCGGCCGGAAATTTCTTCTCCGACAACAGACGGAAGAACTCACCGAATGGGATCAACGCCGCGACCGGAGCGACCTGCCATCCGGTGTGGTCCATCAGCACTTCGGAAACTTCGTTGCACTGCGGGATGCGGTCGGTCGGGAACTCCATGCGATTGAGCGCCTGCAGATACTCGTCGCACGCGTAATGTTCCGCGACCGGCTGTTGCCGGGTGATCAGATGGTTCCAGACAGCGTGCTCTTCGTCCGTGTATTGGATGAAGCCGTTCTTGTCGGGAACCTTCGCGACGTATTTCGTGCCTTTACCCATAGTGCTCCATCTTAACATCGCGGCGCAAAGGCGCCGCTCCTACAGTCATTTTTTGGGATAGGTGCGGTCTATGTAGGCCTGCACAAGTTGCTGGAACTCCGACGCGATTGCGTCGCCTTTGAGCGTGACGGTTTTCTGTCCGTCTTCGTACACCGGCGCGACCGGCCGCTCACCGGTGCCCGGCAGGCTGATGCCGATGTTCGCGTGTTTGCTCTCGCCGGGGCCGTTGACCACGCAGCCCATCACCGCGACGTTCATGGTCTCGACACCGATGTACTCGGTGCGCCACTGCGGCATTTGCTCGCGCAACCACGACTGGATGCTCGACGCGAGCTCCTGAAAGTAGGTACTCGTGGTTCGTCCGCAGCCGGGGCACGCCGCGACGAGCGGCGTGAACGCGCGCAACCCCATCGTCTGCAGGATCTCCTGTGCGACGATGACTTCTTTCGTACGATCGCCGCCGGGCTCCGGCGTCAGCGACACGCGAATGGTGTCGCCGATGCCCTCCTGTAACAGGACGCCGAGCGCGGCGGCTGATGCCACGATGCCCTTCGAACCCATGCCGGCTTCGGTCAGACCGAGATGCAGCGCATGGTCGGTGCGTGCGGCGAGCGTTCGGTACACCTTGATCAGGTCCTGGACGCCGCTCATCTTGCACGACAGTACAATCCGGTCTCGGCCGAGGCCGAGCGCTTCGGCGCGCTTCGCGCTCTCGAGCGCGGACACTATCATCGCCTCGTGCATGACTTCCGTCGCGTCGAGCGGTTCCGGAAGGCGCGCGTTGTCATCCATCATCCGCGTCAGCAGGTCCTGGTCGAGGCTGCCCCAGTTGACGCCGATCCGGACCGCCTTGCCGAGGCGGGCTGCGATCTCGACCATGATGCTGAATTGTTCGTCGCGCTTGCGTCCGCGCCCGACGTTGCCGGGATTGATGCGGTATTTGTGCAACGCCTCTGCACACGCCGGCACGTCCGTCAACAACTTATGGCCGTTGAAATGAAAGTCGCCGACGAGCGGCACCGCGACGCCAAGCGCGTCGAGGCGGTCGCGAATGCGCGGCACCGCTTCGGCGGCTTCGACGTTGTTCACGGTGAGTCGCACGAGTTCAGAACCCGAGTGGGCGAGCGCCTTGACTTGTGCGACGGTGCCGTCGATGTCCGCGGTGTCGGTGTTGGTCATCGATTGCACGACGATCGGCGCACCACCGCCGATCCGGACGCCGTCGACGTCCACACCAACGGTGAGGCGACGACGCACCGGGTATTGCGTTCGGGTCATTGCGTCGCGATCCACCCGTCGATCTCGCGCTCGAGCACGTCGAGCGGAATCGCGCCGTTTTCGAGCAGCTTGTCGTGGAACGCACGCACGTCGAAACGGTCGCCAAGCCGCTGTTCCGCGCGGGCGCGCA
Source organism: Gammaproteobacteria bacterium (assembly GCA_040882865.1). GTDB lineage: Bacteria > Pseudomonadota > Gammaproteobacteria > Natronospirales > JAIVGZ01 > JAIVGZ01. The sequence continues at coordinate 65,351 of JBBEAN010000006.1, read as the reverse complement.
GCTCCTTGATTTTCAACTCGCCGATCTTGTAGGCCAGTGCCTGGCCCGGCCACGCGATGTACCGGTCGATTTCATTGATGATGTCGGCTTCCGATTTCGCCGCGTTGTCCATGAAGAAATCGATGGCCTGCTCGCGCGTCCATTCCTTGTGGTGCATGCCGGTATCGACGACGAGGCGGACTGCGCGCCACATTTCATAGGTGAGCTGGCCGAACTTGTCGAGCGGGTCTTCGTAAAGGCCCATCTCCTCGCCAAGGTGCTCCGCGTAGAGGCCCCAGCCCTCGGTGAACGCCGTGAACCCACCCATGCGGCGGAACATCGGGAGGTCGCCGAGTTCTTGCGACAGCGCGATCTGCAGGTGGTGACCAGGAACGGCTTCATGCAGCGACAGCGCGACAATTTCGTACTTCGGGCGCACTTCCGGCCGGTACAGGTTCACGTAGTAATAGCCGGCGCGTGTGCCGTCGCCGGCAGGGCGGCTGTAGTACGCCGTCGTCGTGTCGGGTGCAATCGCAGCAGGAATCGGGCGCAGACCGTACGGCATCCGCGGCAGCTTACCGAACAGGTCGACGAGCAACGGGTCGATGCGCTTAGACGCCGCGAGGTATGCGTCGAACAACGCCTCGGGGGTGTCGTAGTAGTACTGCGGGTCGGTCCGCAGGTGCGTCAGGAATTCGTCGAACGATCCGCCGAAGCCGACCTCACGCATCACGTCCTGCATGCTCGCGCGGATGCGTGCGACTTCCGAAAGGCCGATTTCATGGATTTCGTCGGGCGTGAGGTCAGTCGTCGTGAAGCGCTTTGCGCGCGAGGCGTAGAACGCGCGTCCGTCGGGCAACGACCATGCGCCGACGTCTGTGCGCGACGCGGGCAAGTACTCGCCCACGAAGAACGCATGGAAGCGCTCGTAGGCGGGGATCACAACGTCGGCGATGACAGTGCGCGCTTCTGCCGTGAGGCGTTCACGGTCCGCCGGCGAAATCGAATCCGGGAATTCCGCGAACGGTTCGAAGAACGGGCTCTGCTCCGGTGCGTCCACGAGTTGCACTTCGATCTGCGCCGGGATGCGCTCCATGATCACGCGCGGATGCACGCGGCCCTCGTCGATTCCCATGCGCATCAGCGCGATGTTCTGGTCCACGACCGTGCCGAGTTTTGACAGGCGGGTAATCCAGTCGGCGTAGTGTTTCGCATTCTGCAGTCGCAGCGTCTCGGTCATCGTGTGCAGCGACTGCACGCCGCCACGCTGGTTCAGCGGAATGAGGAAGTTCCGGTACTGGAAGCCCTCGATGCTGCCCTCGAGCTGACGTTTGAACAAGTCGTAATTGAGGCGCTCGGTCGGCGGCAGCGCGCCGCGGTCGATGGCCTCGAGGCGCGCGAGCTCCGCGACCGTTTCGGCGTGGCTCGCTTCGATGGCGGCGAGCGAATCGTCCGGCCATTGGTCGTTGTAGCGCAGGTCGCCCATGTTCGAAGCCATCGTCGGGTTTTCGCGCAGGCGGCGTTCCCAGGATTGGTCGAATAATTCATGAAGGGCGGCGACGCCCGGCTCGGGGCCTGCGGCCGGACCGGTGGTCTGGCAGGCACCCAATATGAGGGCGGCGAAGATCAGGGCAAAGCGCATGGCGAAGCCTCCGGAATCGGGTTTTCGGGCCGCGTCATGGTAGCAGGGCCCGGGTTTGCCGTTTCGAATGAGAATCATTATCATTACTCTCATGAAACGACTGATTCTACTCGCTGTCATCCTTTTCGCCGTCGCTGCCGCGTGGGCCATCGCCCAGGAACGCACCCTCACACCCGCCGAGCCGCTCGTCATCTATACGGGCCGGTCCGACCAGTTTGTACGACCGCTCGCCGAGCGGTTCACCGCACAGTCCGGCATCCCTGTCACGCTGCACGCCGGCAGCGCGACTGAGCTCCTGAACAAGCTGAGGGTCGAAGGCGCGCGCACGAGCGCCGACCTCTATCTTTCCAACGACGCCGGGACGCTGCAGATCGGTGAGGACGAGGGCCTGTTCGCACAACTGCCCCTGCTCCTCACGCAGACCGTTCCCGCGAATTATCGCGGGCGCGACAATACGTGGGTCGGACTTTCGGCGCGCGCGCGGGTGCTCGTCGTCAACACATCGGCGGACGGCGTCGACGCACTCGATTCCGTGTTCGACATCGCCGATCCGAAGTGGGCCGGCAAGCTCGGCGTCACGACCAGCGCGAACGAGAGCTTCGTTGCGGGCCTCAGCGTCTACCAGGCGCTCCTGGGCCACGACCGCGCGGAGCGTTGGTTGCGTGGTCTGCGCGAAAACGCCGGTCGCGAGGTTTATGCGAAGCACGGTGCGATTGTCGCGGACGTGGCAGCGGGTCGTCGTACTGTCGGGTTGGTCAACCACTACTACATCTTCCGTCATCTCAACCAGCATCCCGATGCACCCATCCGCGTCATTGTTCCGGACCAGGGGGACGACCAGATTGGGGTCGCGTGGAATGTCGCCGGCATCGCAATCAGCCGGCACGCGCGCAACAAGGAAGCCGCCGAGGCGTTCGTTGCGTTCGTGCTGTCCGACGAAGGGCAGCGGATGTTCGCGGATGCGAACGCCGAGTACCCGACTCGCGCTGGCGTCGCCGCCGATGAGCGGTTGCCTGACCCGGACGCGATCAAGGTCGCCGACCTATCGCTCGCCGAGCTCGCTGCGCGCCGCGACGCTGCGATTGAATTGATCGACAAGGTGGGGATGCCGTAATCCGCCGACCCGGCGCGCTGCCGCTTGTCGCGTACGCTGCGGTCGCGCTCGCCGCGGTGCCGCTCGCGTTCGTGCTTTCAAACGCGGCCCAGCTCGCGTGGACCGAGTGGCACGCACTTTGGAGCGCACGCATCCCGCGCCTGTTGCTGAATACCCTGGTCCTCGCATCTTGGGTTGCGGTCGGCACGATGGTGGTCGGCGTCAGCACCGCCTGGCTGGTTGCACGGCGGGAATTCCGCGGCCGATCGGTCGCAATTTGGTTGATGGTGTTGCCCCTCGCGGTACCGACGTACGTATTCGCGAACATTTACACGTCGTTGTCGGCGAGTGTCCATGGTATGGCGGGCGCGGTGTTCGTCCTCACGCTCGCGAGTTTCCCGTACGTGTTCCTGTTGGCGCGCGCAGCGCTGGACGGACAGTCCCGCAGCCTCGAGGATGCTGCGCGTTCCAGCGGTTGCCCGCCGCTCGAACGCTTCACGCGCGTGACACTGCCGCTCCTGCGCCCCGCGCTCGCGGCCGCGGTTGCGATCGTCGTACTGCACACGGTCGCCGACTTCGGCGCCGTGAGCCTGCTGCGCGTGCAAACTTTTACGCTCGCGATTTACCACCAGATGAGTGGTCGCTTCGACTACCAGGGCGCCGCGGGGCTGAGCCTCGTACTCATCGTCCTCACGCTGACGCTGCTCATCCTTGAACGATTTTTCCGCCGTAAACAGCGCTACTACGCACGCGCCGCGGCGCCGCCGCGTCGGCAGCCGGCACGCGGCGCGGAACTTGTTGTGATTTGGAGCGTGCTCGGCAGCGTGGCGCTGTTCGCGCTCGCGGTGCCGCTCGGTTGGATGTTCGTATGGACCGCGGAGGCGCTCGCCAACGGCGCGGTGGGCCCCGCTTTCTGGGGCTATACGCGCAATACTTTTGCCGCCGCGACGCTCGCCGCGATTGCCGCGCTCGTGCTCGCGTTGCCGGTCGCGTTGTACCACGCGCGCCGCCGCTCGGCGGCGAGTGCGACGGCGCTGCAGCTCGCGAGTGTCGGCTTCGTGCTGCCAGGACCGGTTGTCGCATTGGGCGTGCTCGTCGCCGTCATTGCGGTCGCCGGGCCGCTGTACGGGACGTTGTTCGTGCTGGTGGCGGCGTTGACGATTCGCTTCCTGCCGTTGTCGGTGCAGGCGGAGGAGGCCGCGCTGCAGCAGATCACGCCATCCGTGCTACAAGCAGGCCGCTCGTTGGGCGCCGGGCCGATCGAAAGCCTACGTCGCTTGGTGTTACCGATGATGCGCGGGGGTCTCACTGCCGCGTTTGTCTTCGTGTTCATCGACGCGCTGAAGGAATTGCCGGCGACGCTGCTCCTGCGGCCGGTCGGTTTCGACACGCTCGCGGTACGAATCTGGGTGGAGTCGAGCGAGGAGATGCTGGAGCTCGCAGCGCCGGCAGCGCTGATGCTCGTCGTCGCCTCCCTACCGGCGATCTGGCTCATCCTCCGCGCCGGCCAGCCGACCCGCGGCTGACGCCGCGAACACGGCGACGGGCACCTCGCGAAGCGAGATGGAAGTCGGTTTGTGACTTCCCACGAGCTGAGCGAGCCGTGCCCGGCGACGGGGAAATAGGCTATCCTACGCGTTCGATAAAACCCGTTCGTGGAAGAGAGTGGCTTCGGCCACCGCCGAAGGCGCAATTCCGCCCGGAAACGCTCAGGCCGCAGGACCCCGAACGACGCGCTCAATGCGCCTTATCGACTCTGGAGAGCGGTCGCAGGTGCGACCCACCGAAGGGGCAGGGACCCGCAGGGCACCCGATCTCTCAGGTAAATGGACAGAGGGGCGGCGACACGCACCGGAGAGTACCGATGGGTCACCGCACACCGCTGTATCAGTCGCACGTCGACGCAGGCGCGAAAATCGTTGATTTCGGCGGCTGGGACATGCCGCTGCATTACGGCTCGCAGCTCGACGAACATCATCAGGTTCGGCGCGATTGCGGCATCTTCGACGTTTCCCATATGTGCGTCGTCGACCTCAAGGGCGACGGCGTGCGCGACTTCCTGCGCACGCTGCTTGCGAACGACGTCGCGAAAATCACCGAGCGGGGCAAGGCGATGTACTCGTGCATGCTCGACGAACACGGCGGCGTTCTCGACGACCTGATTGTGTATTTCCTCGACGAGCAGTGGTTTCGTGCGGTCGTGAACGCTGGCACGCGCGAAAAGGACCTCGCGTGGATCCGCAAGCACGCGGCCCCCGCCGGCATCGAAGTCAACGTGCGCGACGACCTTGCGATGATCGCGGTCCAGGGTCCGAACGCGCGCACGCGGGCGTCGGTGCTGCTGCCGGCCGAGGCGCGCGACGCCGCCGCGGCGCTCGGGCCGTTCCGCGCAATCGAAGCAGACGACCTGTTCGTGGCGACGACCGGGTATACCGGTGAAGACGGCTACGAAATCATGGTGCCCGCCAAGCGCGCGCCGGCTTTCTGGGCGGCGCTGGTCGCCGAAGGCTGCGCGCCGTGCGGGCTTGGCGCGCGCGACACGTTGCGGCTCGAGGCGGGCATGAACTTGTATGGCTCAGACATGACCGAGGACACCACGCCGCTCGAATCGGGCCTCGGCTGGACCATCGCCTGGAGCCCGGCCGACCGCGCGTTCATCGGCCGGCCGGTGCTCGACAAGCAGCGCGCCGCCGGCGCGCGCGCGAAGCTCGTCGGGCTCGTACTCGACGACCGCGGCGTGTTGCGCGGCCATATGCGTGTCGTCACACCGGTCGGCGACGGCGAGATCACGAGCGGTGGATTCTCGCCGACGCTCGGCAAGTCGATCGCACTCGCGCGAATTCCCGCCGACGCGGGCGACACGGTCGAAGTCGATGTACGCGGCCGCCTTCTGCAGGCGAAAGTGGTTAAGCCGCCTTTCGTCCGGAACGGCAAGGCCCTGGTTTGAAAAATGTAGGGGCGGCGCCTTCGCGCCGCGATGACTTGGAGAGGCACTGGCTATGAGCGACATCCCAAAAAACCTGAAATTCGCCAAGTCCCACGAGTGGGCGCGCGCCGAGGACGACGGCACTGTGACCATCGGTATCAGCGACCACGCACAGGGCGCGCTCGGCGATCTAGTGTTCGTCGAGCCACCAGGCATCGGCGACACAATCGAAGCGAATTCCGCATGCGCGGTCGTCGAATCGGTGAAGGCCGCGTCCGACGTGTACAGCCCGATCGCGGGCACGGTCGTCGCGGTGAACGACCTACTCGACAGCACACCGGAGCTCGTTAACAGCGACCCGTACGGAAAGGGCTGGCTGTTCCGCATGCGCCCGGACGGCGACGACGCGCTCGGCGCGCTGCTCGACGCCGACGCATACGCCAAAGTGGTCGCGGACGAAGAGCACTGATCGATGCCGTTCATTCCGCACACTGACGCAGAAGTCGTCGACATGCTCGCCGCCATCGGCGTCAGCGACATCGAGCAGTTGTTCGATGAAATCCCGGCCGCGCTGCGCGCGGGCGAGATGAAAGGCATCCCGGAGACCGCGGGCGAGCTTGAAATCAGCCGGTTGATGCACCGACGCGCGGAACAGGATGGGTCGCCGATGTGTTTCATCGGCGCGGGCGCTTACGAACACCACATCCCGGCCGCCGTGTGGGAGATCACCACGCGCGGTGAGTTCTACACTGCGTACACGCCGTACCAGGCCGAGGCCAGCCAGGGCACGCTGCAATTGCTTTATGAGTTCCAGACGATGATGGCCAAGCTGATGGCGCTCGACGTGTCGAACGCGTCGCTGTACGACGGCGCATCGGCGCTCGCCGAGGCGGTATTGATGGCGGTACGCGCGCACAAGACGTCGAAGGCTCGCCGCGTGCTCGTCGCGGGTACCGTGCATCCGCTGCATCGCGCGGTCGCCGAAGCGATTTGTGCCGCGCAGGCGATCACGTTCGAAGTCGTGCCGTTCGACCCAACGTCGGGCAACACGCCGGTCGCACAGTTGAAGCAATACGAGGATTCGGACGTCACGGCGCTGGTCATCGCGCAACCGTCGTTCTTCGGCACGCTCGAGGACGTGCACGCGCTGACCGATTGGGCGCATGCGCAAGGCGCGCTCATCATTGCATCGGTGAACCCGGTCGCGATGGGCTTGCTCGCGCCACCCGGCGAGTGGGGTGCGGCCGGTGCCGACATCGCGTGCGGAGAGGGGCAACCGCTGGGCATCCCGCTGTCGTCGGGCGGCCCGTATTTCGGCTTCATGGTTTGCCGCAGCGCGCTCGTGCGGCAGATGCCGGGCCGCATCATCGGCCGCACGGTCGACCTCGACGGCAAGGAAGGATTCGCGCTGACGCTGCAGGCGCGCGAACAGCACATCCGTCGCTCGAAGGCGACATCGAACATCTGCACGAACCAGGGCCTGATGGTGACCGCATCGACGATTCATATGGCCATGCTCGGCCCGGCCGGGCTCGCCGCCGTCGCCGCGACGTCGCACGCAAACACCGTTCGCCTCGTCGAACGCCTGACCCGCTTGCCCGGTGTCTCGCGCGTGTTCGATGCGCCGTTCTTCCACGAATGCGTACTCGCGCTCGACCAGCCGGCGATTCCGGTGCTCGACCGTCTCGCCGACCGAGGGATCGCGGCCGGCTTGCCGCTGGCTGAGTTCTACCCGGCGCTCGGCGACGGCGCGTTCCTCGTCTGTGCGACCGAAACGAAAACCGACTCTGACATCGAAACTTTTGCCGAAGCGCTCGGGGCAGCGCTGAAGGCCTGACCGAGAGGAATCCGAAATGGCAACCGTCAAACTGAAAGGCAATGAAATCCACACCAACGGCACCATGCCCGAGGTCGGCAACAAGGCGCCCGATTTCAAGCTCACGAACACCGAGCTCGAGGACGTCACCCTGTCGGACTGCAAAGGCACCACGGTGATCAGTATCTTCCCGAGCATTGACACCCCGGTCTGCGCGTTGTCGACGAAGAAGTTCAACGACCACGCGCGCAAGCATCCGGACATCAATTTCCTGATGGTTGCGGTCGATACGCCGTTCGCGATGGCACGGTTCTGCGCGAACGAGGGCATCGAGAACGTGAAACTGCTGTCGATGTTCCGCGACAAGAAGTTCGCGGAGGATTACGGCCTGCTGATCACCGATGGCCCGCTTGCCGGCGTCTCTGCGCGCGCGGTGCTGGTGTTGAACGAGAACCACGTCGTGAAACACGCGGAGCTCGTCGATGAAATCGGCAAGGAACCGGATTACGATGCGGCGTTCGCTGCATGCTGATTTTCGAACATTCGATGCCGGGCCGGCGCGCGCACGCGCAGGCCCCCGCGACGACGCCCGAGACGCCGGCAATCCCGTCCGCGCTGCGCCGCAAGGCGCCGTTGGACTGGCCGCAGGTGTCGGAGCTACAGGTCGTGCGCCATTACACGCGCTTGTCGCAGAAGAACTTCTCCATCGATACGCACTTCTATCCGCTCGGATCGTGCACGATGAAATACAACCCGCGCGCCTGCAACCGGCTCGCGATGTTGCCCGAGTTCCTCGCGCGGCATCCGCTTGCTCCCGCCGCGCACGGGCAGGGTTTTCTCGCGTGCCTGCACGACCTGCAGGAAATCCTGAAAGATGTCACCGGCATGCAGGGGGTCTCGCTGACGCCAATGGCCGGCGCGCAGGGCGAACTCGCCGGTGTCATGATGATTCGCGCGTACCACCGCGCGCGGGGCGACACGGCGCGTACCGAGATCCTTGTACCGGACGCTGCGCACGGGACCAACCCTGCGACCGCGGTGATGTGCGGCCTCACCGTACGGGAGATTCCGACCGACAAGAACGGCGACGTCGACATGGCGGCGCTGCAGGCGGCGGTCGGCCCGCAAACCGCCGGTATCATGCTCACGAATCCGTCGACGCTCGGCGTGTTCGAGCGGCGCATCAAGGAAATCTCGCAGCTCGTACACGAGGCCGGTGGTCTTCTGTATTACGACGGCGCGAACCTCAATGCGATTCTCGGCAAGGTGCGGCCCGGCGACATGGGCTTCGATGTCATCCACATGAACCTGCACAAGACGTTCTCAACGCCGCACGGCGGCGGCGGCCCTGGCTCCGGCGCAATCGGTGTGGGCAAGCGGCTGCTACCGTTCATGCCGACACCGATTGTCGGCAAAGACGGCGACCAGTATCGCTGGCTCGACGAAAAAGATTTCCCGCAGACGATCGGTCGGTTGTCTGCGTTCATGGGTAATGCGGGCGTGCTGCTGCGCGCGTATGTCTACGCGCGCATGCTCGGGCGCTCGGGCATGAGCCGCGTCGCTGATTTCGCGACGCTGAACGCGAACTACCTGATGGTGAAGCTCAAGGACGCGGGCTTCGATCTCGCGTTCCCGGCGCGCCGCGCTAGCCATGAATTCATCATCACGCTGAAGCGGGAAGCGAAGGAAACCGGGCTAACTGCAATGGACATGGCCAAGCGCCTACTCGACTACGGCTTCCATGCACCGACCACCTATTTCCCGCTACTCGTGCCGGAATGCCTGCTGATCGAGCCGACCGAAACGGAGACGCGCGCGGACATCGATGCGTTTGTCGACGCGATGGTCAAGATTCGCGAGGAAGCGAAGAACGACATTGCGTTCGTGAAGGGCGCGCCTTACACGATGCCGGTGCGGCGCCTCGACGATGTGCGTGCCGCTCGTCAACTCGACCTCGTCTGGCAATTGGATAAACAATGACAGCATTGATATGTGGTTCTTACGCTTTCGACACCATCATGGTGTTCCCGGACCGGTTCCAGCGACACATCCTGCCGGACCAGGTGCACATGTTGAATGTGTCGTTCCTCGTTCCTGAATTGCGGCGTGAATTCGGCGGCTGCGCGGGCAACGTGGCGTACAACCTGAAGCTGCTGGGTGGCGAAGGCTACGGGATGGGCACGGTCGGACACGATTTTGCGCCGTATGCGGCATGGCTCGACGAGTGTGGGCTGTCGCGCCGATTCCTGCGCGAGGTGCCGGCGTTCACGGCGCAGGCGTATATCACGACCGACGTCGACGACAACCAAATCACCGCATTCCACCCCGGCGCGATGAGCCACTCGCACGAGAACACGGTTCCGCGCGACGCGGGCATCACGCTCGGCATCGTGTCGCCGGATGGTCGCGACGGCATGCTCCAGCACGCCGAGCAGTTCGCGGATGCCGGCATCCCGTTCATTTTCGATCCGGGCCAGGGTCTACCGATGTTCGACGGTGACGATCTCACGCGTTTCGTGGAGCTCTCGAACTGGGTAGCCCTGAACAGCTACGAGGCCGCGATGCTCTGCGAGCGCACCGGTCTCACAATCGACCAGGTCGCCGAGCGCTGCGAAGCGGTTGTCGTGACTGCGGGCGGCGAGGGTTCCACAATCTATGCGGATGGCGAGGTCATCGTGATTCCCGCGGCGAAACCGACCGCGGTTGTCGATCCGACCGGCTGCGGTGATGCGTATCGCGCTGGCCTGATTTACGGCCTGATGAACGACTGCGACTGGGAGACGACCGGCCGCATCGCTTCGCTGATGGGTGCAATAAAGATTGCGCACCCCGGCACGCAGAACCACACGTTCACCCGCGACGGGTTCGCCGAGCGCTTCAAAGCCGAGTTCAGTTACGCGCTGTAATCGGCGTCCCTGCACGGTTCCGGTAGTACCGCTTGAGCAATGCAATGGCCGCGAACGCAATCGGGAACGGTGCAACCCACGGAATGAGCATCAGCCACCACGGCTGGCCGGCGTAAAGGTCGGGCCATAGGCGGATACTGCCGAACGCGAAGAACGCGATGTGCGCAGCCATCCCGGCGATGATCATCGATTCAAAGTGGAAATAGAACCAATATCGTGGCTCTGCAACGGGCGGCTTGCGCCATGCGAGCATCTCCGGAATTGCGGTCACCACGCCGAGCAGGCCGAACACGAACAGCAGCGGGAAGCGCGTCTGCCACCATTGCCACAGTAGAATCAGCCCGGCGAGCCCAACCAAGACCAGGATCGCGAAGTCGAACGGCGTGCGCATCAGATGCGGACCGGCCTTCCGCCTCAGCACCATAATGCCGCCCCAGACTGCCGAGAATGTGATCAGGGTCAGGAAGCCGAGGAACAGCGCGATATCGCGGTTGCCCGAGATCACGCGGTCGACGGTCATCGCGGCAGCACTGACCAGGATTACGCTCATCGCGCCGACGAAAATCCAGCCTGCAGTGCGGTGAAAGCGCGCGCCCTTGCGCGTGAACAGCGGAAACCAGAACGACACCAGCGCGACCGCGCCGGCCATGATGTGGAAATATGCGAAGAACTTCATTTCTTTTTCCCCTTTGAGCGTTTCTTGATGCGCACGATGCATTCGTCGGCCCACTCGATTCTCGCGCGGCCTTTTCTCAGGCCGAGCGCGAGCGTCAATTGCGGGAAAAAAGCGTCATCCGGCAGAGCATCCGGATAGCGTGGGTCCTCGGCGCGCCACTGCCGCTCGATGTGCTCGAGCGCGGCGACTTCCATCGCGAGTTCGTGGCGTAACGCGGTCAGGAACGCGAGCGCGCGGTCGAGATCGGCGAGCTCGTCCATGAACCAGACCTTTGCGAGCCATTCGACGCGCTCGGTGTCGACCCGTGGCGATGTCTGCAACCAGTCGCGAAGCTCCTTTCGGCCGTCGTCGGTGAGTGCGTAGACTTTGCGCGGCGGCCCGCGGTCCGACGGCTGAATCGTCGAAGTCAAAAGCCCGCGTGCCTCGAGGCGCTTCAACGTTGGATAAATCTGGGAGAGTTCGGCTGCCCAGAAATGCGCGATTGATTGCGCAAACCCCGTCCGAAGGTCGTATCCGCTGGCCGGGGTCCGGAGCATACCGAGCAGGATGTGGTCGAGTGCCATGTCAGAATGGTATAGCAGCAGCTATATAAGTCAAGATATAGCTGACATTGTCGACTTAAGTGACCTGGTTCACGGAAGGTCGCGCGAGAATCTGGAATGCTGCGCCCATGAAAAACTTCAAACGCGTGGTGATTTCAGGGCTCGCCGCTGCGGCGATTGGCGGTTGCGGCGGCGGCGACGACGAATGGGGCGCCATCAGCCTCGGCGTCACCGATGCACCGGTCGACTCCGCGAGCCGCGTCGTCGTCGAGTTCACGGGCGTCGAGCTGAAGCTTGCAGAGGGCGGCGTCGAGAATTTCCAATTCGACGCCCCGCGCCAAATCGACCTGCTCGCGCTGCAGGGTGGCGGATCCGAGCTCCTGCTCGACGGTGAAGCGGTGCCCGCGGGTCATTACGAGTGGATTCGGCTATCCGTGAACGCCGACCAGACGGGCTCGACTTCGTTTATCGAATACGACGATGGCAACGTGTTCCCGCTGTTCATCCCAAGCGGCAATCAGGCTGGGCTACGACTCGTCAGCGGCTTTGACGTGCCCGCGGGCGGCACCGCGAACTTTACAATCGATTTCGACCTGCGTCGTTCGGTCGTGCGGCCGCCGGGGCTCGGCCCGAACCATATCCTGCGTCCTGCGCTACGCCTCGTGGACAACTCGGAAATCGGCTCCATCACCGGCAAGATCGACGAATCCCTGATCTTCCCGGCATCGGGCGACGAGTGCAGCCCCGCGGTTTACGTGTATACAGGCGCTGACATCGAGCCCGCCGAGGTGACCGAGGATGCCGGGCCCCTCACGACCGCGCTCGTCGAGCTTGAAGAGCCGACCGGCGAATATCGGTACCGCGCGGGCTTCATCGCGGCGGGCGCATACACCGTCGCGTTCACTTGTGAAGCCGGCGATGATGATGCGGCGAGCGAAGACGGCATCGGCTTCGTCGGTGGCACCGCGAACGTCACGGTTGTTGCCGGAGGCGAAGCGGTCGTCGATTTTCCCGTCGACTAGGCTTTTTTCTAACGGGGAAACAGGCTAATCCCCGATACTCGGCACGCGGCGTACTCCGATACGCTCGAACCATGTCGAGTCAAGCAGAAGTCCGCACCGAATCCTGCGCGGTCGCCCGGATCACGGCGACGCCGCCGCCGGGTACCGCGGAGCTGTTCGACCAGCGCCTGCTTGCGCTGCTCGGCGCACTCGGGGCAGGGTATCGCGGCGAGGTCGACGCGCTGATTCAGAAGCGCGTTGACCGTCAGCGCCGATTCGACGCCGGCGAGCTGCCAGACTTCCGCGAGGACACAGCGGACATCCGCGACGGCGAGTGGCGCGTTGCGCCCATTCCGAGCGACTTGCAGGATCGACGGGTCGAGATCACGGGTCCGGTCGACCGGAACATGGTCGTCAACGCGCTGAACTCCGGCGCGCGTGTCTACATGGCGGATTTCGAGGATTCGACGACGCCGACGTGGTCCAACCTGCTGCATGGGCAGCGCAACCTGCGCGACGCCGTGCGGCGCAAGATCGATTTCACCACCCCCGATGGACGCGATTACGCGCTTTGCAACGACCCTGCGGTGCTTTGCGTGCGTCCGCGCGGTCTGCATCTCGATGAAGCGCATGTCGAGGTCGACGGCGCACGCATGCCGGCGGCGATTTTCGATGCGACCGTGTTCCTGTATCACAACGCACGCGCGCTGATTGACCAGGGCAGCGGACCGTACCTGTATCTGCCGAAGCTCGAGGGCGCCGCCGAGGCTGCGTTGTGGGAGCAGGTGCTTACGGACATCGAAGCGGCGCTCGAGCTCGACCCGGGAAGCGTCAAGGTCACCGTGTTGATCGAGACCATCACCGCCGTGTTCGAGATGGACGAAATCCTGCACGCGCTGAAAGGCCGCGCAGTCGGCCTGAATTGTGGCCGCTGGGATTATATTTTCAGCTATATAAAACGCTTGCGCGGGCACCCCGATCGGCTGCTGCCGGACCGGGAGCAGGTCACGATGACGACGCCGTTCCTGCGCGCGTACTCGCAACTACTGATCCAGACCTGCCACCGGCGCGGCGCGTTCGCGATGGGCGGCATGGCAGCACAGATACCGGTCAAAGACGACGCGGCGGCAAACGCCGCGGCGTTGGAGAAGGTCCGTCAAGACAAGGAGCGGGAAGCCAAGGATGGCCATGACGGAACCTGGGTCGCGCATCCGGCGTTGGTGCCGGTTGCAATGGAAGTGTTCGACAAGACACTCGACGGCCCGAATCAACTGCAGCGGCTCCGCGACGACGTCGCGATCGGCGCTGCCCAATTACTCGACGCCCCAAACGGTTCGATCACCGAAGCGGGCGTGCGCGACAACATTGTTGTCGCAATCCAGTATCTCGCCACCTGGCTGGAGGGCCAGGGCTGCGTACCGCTGAACAACCTGATGGAGGATGCCGCGACCGCGGAAATTGCGCGCGCGCAACTCTGGCAGTGGGCGCGGAACGAGAACGCATACCTCGATGACGGCCAGAAAATTACGCTCGACCTCCTCGACGCATGGCAGCGCGAAGAAGTCGCGGCGATGGACGGCCACGCGGAGTCTGTCGCACGGGCTGCAAAAATCCTTTCCGACGTGACCCACGACGACGTGTTCGTCGAGTTTCTGACGCTGCCCGGATACGAGGAGATCATCCGTCATGGAGTTTGAACTGGAAAAAGCATGGAGCACGGATTCCCGCTGGAAGGGCGTCCAGCGTCCGTACAGTGCAAGTGAGATGTTGCGCCTGCGTGGCAGCGTCACCATCGAGCACACGCTCGCGCGCCGCGGCGCGGAGAAGCTGTGGCGCCTGTTGCACGATGAGCCGTTCGTGAACGCACTCGGCGCGCTGACGGGTAATCAGGCGATGCAACAGGTGCGTGCCGGACTCAAGGCGATTTACCTGTCGGGCTGGCAGGTCGCCGCGGACGCGAATCTTTCGGGTCAGATGTACCCAGACCAGTCGCTGTATCCCGCAAATTCCGTCCCCGCCGTCGTACGGCGCATCAACAACACATTCCTGCGCGCGGACCAGATCCAGCACGCGGAAGGCGAGGGTGACATCGACTGGTTCGCCCCGATCGTCGCCGACGCCGAGGCGGGCTTCGGCGGCGTATTGAACGCGCACGAACTCATGAAGGAGATGATTGAGGCAGGTGCTGCCGGCGTCCACTTCGAGGACCAGCTCGCGTCCGCGAAGAAGTGCGGTCACATGGGTGGCAAGGTGCTCGTCTCGACGAGCGAAGCCGTACAGAAACTCATCGCCGCCCGGCTCGCCGCGGACATCGCCAATGTGCCTACATTGATTGTCGCGCGCACGGACGCGATGGGCGCCGGCCTTCTCACGTCTGACGTCGACGAACGCGACCGCGCGTTCATCACGGGTGACCGAACGGTCGAAGGGTTCTTCCGCGTGAATGCGGGCATCAAGCAAGCGATTGCGCGCGGCCTCGCGTACGCGCCCTATGCTGACCTCGTGTGGTGTGAAACGTCGACCCCGAATCTCGACGATGCGCGCGCGTTCGCCGAAGCGATCCGTCGCGAGTACCCGAACAAGCTGCTCGCGTACAATTGCTCACCGTCGTTCAATTGGAAGAAAAACCTGTCCGAGCTCGACATCGCGCGCTTCCAACGCGAACTTGGGGCGATGGGCTACAAGTTCCAGTTCATCACGCTCGCTGGCTTCCACGCACTGAACTACAGCATGTTCGAGCTCGCGCGCGGCTATCGCCAGCGCCAGATGCCGGCGTACGTCGAACTGCAAGAAGCGGAATTCGCTGCGGAAAAGAACGGCTACACCGCAACGCGCCACCAGCGCGAAGTCGGAACCGGCTACTTTGATCAGTTGGCCCAAGCCATCTCTAGCGGTACATCGTCACTTGCTGCGCTGCAGGATTCAACGGAAACTGAGCAATTCAACTCCGCGAGGGCTGGATAATGAACGTTGCGCTGACACCCCTGATTTCACTGATTGCCGGGATATTGATTCTCATCTTCCCCCGGCTCCTTAACTATATCGTGGCGATTTACCTGATCATCATCGGCGTCGCGGGGCTGTTCAATCTGTAGCGGCTTGGCGCGCCGTGCGCCAGCGGGAGAACGGTGAGCGCGTTCCGACGTCGCACCCGAGTTCCGCAAGCCACGCCGCGACCCGATGGTTCGAGTTCCCGAGCGCGGTGTACGATTGTGGATGCGGGGCGGTGAAGCCGTCAGTCTCGTCGCTGAACAGCTGATTCAGGCGGTGTAAAAATGCGTCCGCGCGACCGGCATCGACGTTGAGCCCATACACGTGCTCATTCACCCAGCCTGAGGCGCGTGCGATGGCCGCGGGCTCCGGTTTCGCATCAATGGGGATGCGCGTCACGACTGCCGGCGTGGGCCGGAAAAGCGCCGCGAAGCCGGATCTCAGGCTGAAATCTTCGTCCGAGTACCAACGCCGGTCTCCGTATGAATAGCGAATCGGAGTGCCGGCATCGTCCTCAATCACCAGGCTTGCGTGGCGGCCATGGTCGAGCAGCACAACGACCCGTGCATCATGTTCGACGGGTGGGCAATCGACGGCCGTCGCACAGCCGGTAAGTGCGACCACGCAAAGGAGCGCGCGGCTGTCAGCCCAGACGTTGTGGTGATTCACAGTGGGTACCCACGCAGCGGTAAAGGGTCAGCGTACCCTCAAGCGCGGGTTGGTCGGCGAGTTGCCCCAGGAGGCCCGGCGCGTCGGTTGGAATCTTGAACGCCATTGTGTGTGGACCGTGCTTCATCCCAGGTTCTGATTCGCGCAACTGCAACGGCGTTCCACGATAGATTTCGAGCGTCGGTGGGTTGATCTGTTCGTCGAGGGCAAGAAGTGCCGCCGCGTGCGCGTGCGGCCAATCACCAAAATACGCGACCGCGGACGCGACCGTGGCGGATGCAGCCCCAAGATAGCGGGTTTCTCCGAGCAAATGGCCGAGGCGGCCGAGCGCGTACGCGGCCACGCCGTTGCCGTTCGGCGTCGCGTCGTCGCTGAATCCTTTCGGTCGTTGAATCAGTTGTTCATGGTCGTTGGGCGTGAAATAGAACCCGCCACGCTTCGCATCGGCGAAGCGCGCGAGCAAGCCGTCGGCGAGCGCGACGGCGAATTCGAGCAGCTCGGCGTCGAACGCATCCTGCAGGAGTTCGACGAGCCCGTCGAGCAGGTAAGCATAATCGTCGAGAAACGACAGCTCGATGACGCGCCCTTCGCGCCAGCTCGTGCACAGCCGGCCGCTTTGCCAGAGCTCGCGGTGCACGAACCGCGCAGCGCGCGACGCTGATTCGATCCAGGCAGGTTCGTCGAACGCCCGACCGGCCAGCGTCATGCCGCGAATCATCAACCCGTTCCAGGCGGCGAGCACCTTGTCATCGGTCGCCGGGCGGATGCGTCGCGCGCGCAGCTCGAGCAACTTCTGACTGGCAGACCTCACCGCGGGTTGTGAGAGGTCCGCGTCGGACGCGTTATGAAGATGCCAGCGCCCTTCAAAATTCGGTGGCTGGTCGAGTCCGAACAGAGGTGCGAACATCGCCCACTCTTCCGCCGACAGCGCCGCCCGGACCGCGCCTGCATCCCAGACGTAATAGCGGCCCTCGTGCCCTTCGGAGTCGGCGTCGAGGCTCGCAAAATAGCCGCCGTCCGCATGCTGCATCTCACGCATCACCCAGCCTGCGGTCAGCCGCGCCGCGCGCGCGAACACCGGGTCGGCTTCTGCTTCGGCGAGCGACGCGAGCAGGAGCCCGTTGTCGTACAACATTTTCTCGAAATGGGGAATCTCCCATCGTTCGTCGACCGAATAACGGCAGAAACCGCCTCCGAGTTGGTCGAACAATCCGCCACGACACATGCGATCGAGCGTGTAGTGGGCCATGCGCCGTGCGCGCGGGTCGGCGCGCCGCAACAGCCATTGCAGCTGTGTCGCGTGCGGGAACTTCGGTGCGGGCGAGAAACCCCCGTGCTCGGGGTCGAAATCGCGTTCGAGCGCAGCGAGCGCCATTGTTTCCGTCGTGCGGCCATCCGATAATTCGTGACGCGGAGCGTCGCTCCCACCGTTCCTTCCGAAAAATTCTGCCAATGCGGCGTTGTTCTGCGCGCGTGCCGCGGGTTCGTCGCGATACCAGACGGCGACCCGCTCCAGCACCTGCCGAAAAGGCGGCATGCCATGGCGGGGTTCGCGCGGAAAGTACGTACCGATGAAGAACGGCTGGTGCGTATGTGGGTCGAGGAATGCGGTCAGCGGCCAGCCACCGCCACGACGCTGAATCACTTGGTGCGCGAGCTGGTAAATGCGGTCTAAATCGGGGCGCTGCTCCCGGTCGACTTTGATGTTCACGAACAATCGGTTCATCAGCGCAGCCGTCGCGTCGTCCTCGAACGATTCATGAGCCATGACATGGCACCAATGGCACGCCGCGTAGCCGATGGAGAGCAGGATCGGGATATCGCGTTCGCGCGCGAGCGAGAGTGCGTCGTCGCCCCATTCGTACCAGTCGACAGGGTTGTCGGCGTGCTGCAAAAGATACGGACTCGAGGCATTCGCGAGGCGGTTCGGCATCGGTCCGATTCTAACCCCGTGCTAGAATCCCGCGATGCTGGAATACCCTGAAATCGACCCCGTCGCGCTGTCCCTCGGGCCGGTGACGGTCTATTGGTACGGCGTGATGTATCTTGTCGGATTCGCGGTCGGCTGGTGGCTCCTGCACCGTCGCGCCGAGCGCTTCGGCTGGACGACGAACCAGGCCGCCGACATCCTGTTCTGGGGCGCGGTCGGCGTCATCGCCGGCGGCCGTATCGGCTACCTGCTGTTCTACGTTCCTGAGCAATTCTTCGCCGACCCACTGATGCTCGTTCGCCTCGGCCAGGGCGGGATGTCGTTCCACGGTGGCTTTCTAGGTGTGCTGATTGCATTGTGGCTTTACGTGCGCAAGCAGGGGCGTGGGTTCTTCGAGGTCATGGATTTCGTCGCGCCGGTCGTGCCGATCGGCCTCGGCCTCGGCCGCATCGGCAATTTCATCAACGGTGAGCTCTGGGGCAAGCCGACCGATGGGCCGTGGGGCATGGTCGTCGACGGCGTCGCGCGGCACCCATCGCAGCTTTACCAGTTCGCGCTTGAGGGCGTCGTGATGTTCGTCGTGCTCTGGCTGTATTCGGCGAAGCACCCGCCCGTACGCGCCGTCTCCGGTCTGTTCGCGCTGCTGTATGGCGTGTTCCGTATCGCCGTTGAGTTCGTGCGCCTCCCCGACGCGCATATCGGCTATCTCGCGTTCGGCTGGCTGACGATGGGTCAGTTGCTGTCGCTGCCCCTCGTCATCGTCGGCATTTGGCTGCTGATGAGTGCGTACCGGGGGCGCGCGGCGTGAGGCAGTACCTCGACCTGATGCGACGCGTGCGCGACGAGGGCACGCGCAAAGACGACCGCACGGGCACGGGAACGCTGTCCGTGTTCGGGCACCAGATGCGTTTCGACCTCGCTGAGGGCTTTCCCGCGGTCACGACGAAGAAACTCCATTTCCGCTCGATCATCCACGAGCTCCTCTGGTTCCTGATGGGCGAGACGAACATCCGCTACTTGAAGGAGAATGCGGTCACGATTTGGGACGAGTGGGCGGATGCTGAGGGGGACCTCGGCCCGGTCTACGGACACCAATGGCGATCGTGGCCGACCCCGGATGGCGGCCACATCGACCAGGTCGCGCGGGTGGTCGAACAGCTGCGGTCGAACCCCGATTCGCGGCGCATCATCGTGAGCGCGTGGAACGTCGCAGACCTCGACCGCATGGCCTTGCAACCCTGCCACGCATTTTTCCAGTTCTACGTCGCCGACGGCCGGCTGTCGTGCCAGCTGTACCAGCGTTCCGCCGACGTGTTCCTCGGCGTGCCGTTCAACATCGCGTCATACGCGCTGCTCACGCACATGCTCGCCCAGCAGTGCGACCTCGTCCCCGGCGACTTCGTCTGGACCGGTGGCGACTGCCACTTGTATTCGAACCACCTGAAGCAGGTCGACACGCAGCTTTCCCGCACGCCGCTCGCGCTTCCAAAATTGCACATCGCTCGCCGACCATCCTCGATCTTTGATTATCGGTTCGACGATTTCGAAATTGTCGACTACGAATCGCACGCGGCCATCCGCGCGCCGGTCGCCGTCTGATGGAACGCGAAGAAATCCTCGTCGAACTCGCGGAGCTGCTGGAACGCGCGGACCGCGACGCGATCCGCGAGCTGTTCTCCCACCTCGTGGTCCAGGACATCGCCGCGGCGATCGGCGACCTCGGTGCCGCCGAGCGCGCGGATGCGTTCCGCCTGGTCGACGGCGAACTACAGTCGGAAGTCTTCGCGCACCTCAACGACCATGAACAAGAGTCGCTGGTTGATTCGCTCGCGCCCGATGAGATGCGGCGAGTGCTCAATGACCTTTCGCCGGACGACCGAACCTCGTTGCTGGAGCTGCTGCCACGCGAATCGGTGAAGCGGCTGTTGTGGCTCCTGAAGCCGGGCGAAGTTCGCGAGGCGGTGCGACTACTCGGTTACCCCGAAGAGAGCGCCGGTCGTTTGATGACGCCGGACTGCGTCAAGATCCGCGGCGACTGGTCCGTCGCACGCGCGATGGCGCATGTGCGCAACCTCGGCGACGAAGAGGAGACCATCAACCTCATTTATGTGACCGACGGCGACGGCCGCCTTCTCGACGTCGTTTCGCTGCGCCAACTCCTGTTCGCGAACCCGTCCGCGCCCGTGTCGTCGCTTGCCGACGAAACGATTTTCAGCATCGAGCCGGAGGCCGACCGCGAGGAAGCGGTGCGACTGATCCACCATTACGACCTGTCCGCGCTCCCGGTCGTCGACGCCAACGGACGCCTGCTCGGCATCATCACTGTCGACGACGTGATGGACGTCGCAGAGAAGGAGGTCACCGAGGACTTCCACAAGATGGGCTCCGTCGGTGCGCTCGGACTCTCGCTGCGCAATGCGAAGGCGTCGCTGCTGTACCGGAAGCGCATCGGCTGGTTGATCATGCTGGTTGCGGTGAACGGGATCGGCGCGATCGGTATCAAGTACTTCGAGGCGAGCATCGAAGCGGTTGTCGCGCTGGTGTTCTTCCTGCCGCTCGTGATCGCGTCGGGCGGCAACGCCGGCGCGCAGGCAGCGACGCTGATGGTGCGCGCTCTCGCAACCGGCGACGTGCACTCGCGCGACTGGTTCGCGCTCCTCACAAAGGAACTCACGGTCGCGGTAGCGCTTGGCGTGACGCTGGCCGCGCTCGCGTGGGCCGCCGGCTGGTGGATCGGTGGCGAAAAGCTCGGGCTCGCGATCGGCCTGTCGATGATTTCCGTCGTGCTCGTCGGCAGCCTGTTCGGTCTGCTGTTGCCATTCGTGCTCGAGCGAATTCGATTCGACCCGGCGACCGCGAGTGTGCCGCTCGTGACGTCGGTCGCGGATATCGCGGGCATCGTGATTTATTTCACGATCGCGTCATTCGTGCTAGGACTTCAGTAGAAGACGAAGAGTAGTATCGCGCCCAGCCCGATCCGGTACGCGACAAACGGCTGCATCCCCATCCGCCGGATGAACGCCAAGAAGTAATGCACGACCGCGTAGGCGCTGACCGCGGCCAGCACGAATCCCAGCGCGAGCATGCCCCACGCGGTTTCCACTTCGGAACCAATCAGGTCAATTGCGACGAACAGCGTCGCGGCCGCGATGATCGGCACCGCGAGCAGGAACGAGAAGCGCGCGGCGGCGTCGCGAGATAAGCCAAGGAACAGGGCGGCCGTCATCGTGATGCCGGACCGGGACGTGCCCGGGAACAGTGCCAGCGCTTGCGCGAGCCCGATCACGACCACGTCGCGCAGTGTCAGCGAATATTCGTCACGCGTGCCGCGGCAGCGCCAGTCGGCGATGCCGAGCAGGATGCCGAAGGCGATGAGCCCGATGGCGAGCAGCAGCGGCGAACGCAGGAACCCCGCAATGTCGTCTTTGAGGAACAACCCCGCCACACCCGCCGGGAGGGTGCCGATGACCACCCACCATGCAAGTCGGGAGTCGCGCGTCTCGCCGCCGCCAGCGATCGATCGCAGCCAGTCGCGTGCCATCGCGGCGAGTTCGACGCGGAAGTACGCAACGATCGCGACGAGCGTCCCGGCGTGCACCACGACGTCGAAGTCCAGCCCCTGGTCCGTCCACCCGGTCGCGACGGGGACGAGAATCAGGTGTGCCGAACTCGATACGGGAAGGAACTCGGTGATGCCCTGGATGAGCGCGAGAACCACGGCCTGGAACCATGTCATGGCCGTATTCTAATTGTTAAACTCCCGCCATGCCCGTGCCCTCCATCACACTCGTCGTCGCCCACACCGAGAACCGTGTCATTGGACGCGGCGGTGGCATGCCGTGGCACCTGCCGGCCGACCTCGCACATTTCAAGGCCGTGACGATGGGCAAGCCGATGCTCATGGGGCGGCGGACATTCGAGTCGATTGGTCGAGCGCTGCCGGGTCGGCGCAGCATCGTCGTCACCCGCAATCCCACTTGGTCCGCGCCCGGCGTCGAAGTCGCGCACTCGGTGGACGAGGCGCTCGACCTTTGCGCCAGCGCGCCTGAGGTCGCAGTCATCGGCGGTGGCGAACTCTTCAATGCGCTTCTCCCGCGCGCAACCCGCATCCTTCAGACCATCATCCACACCGAACTCGACGGCGATACCCACTTCCCCGCTGTCGAACCGCGCGACTGGCACGAGACCCGCCGCGAGACGCGGCCCCCAGACGAATACAATGCGTACGGCTTGAGCTTCGTCGAACTCGAGCGCAAAACGTGACGCCGTGTGTCGCATTGGTGACGAGCGAGGCCTTCCCGCAGCTGTACGAGGATGATCGACTGCTGGTGCCCGCGCTCGAGTCGGTCGGCATCGAGGCGCAACCCGCGGTCTGGAGCGATCCGACAATCGATTGGGACGCGTTCGATGCGCTGGTGATGCGGTCGCCGTGGGATTATTTCGAGCGATTGACGGAGTTCCGCGCGTGGCTGGAGGCGCGCATCGAGAGCGACACGCTCTTGATCAATCCGGCAGATGTCCTGGTCTGGAATTTTGACAAAGCTTACCTTCGGGCGCTGACGGCAGCCGGCGTGTCGGTGGTGCCGACGATTGTCGTCGCCGAGGGCGAGGCGCCGGACATCGTCACGCTCGCCCGCGCTGAAGGGTGGGACGAGATCGTGGTTAAACCGACCATCGCCGGCGGGGGCTACGCCACGCATCGTTTTCGACTGGAGGACATCGCCCGGTACCGCGACGACGTCGCCCGGACGCTGCAGGACCGCGGCTTGCTGATCCAGCCGTTCTTGCCGGAAATCCAACGAAGCGGTGAGTTGTCGTTGGTCTTTTTCGATGGCGAGTTCAGCCACGCGGTCCTCAAGCGGGCCAAAGACGGCGACTACCGCGTCCAGTTCCAGTACGGTGGGACCCACGAGGCGGCCGAGGTCGAGGAGAGTTGGTTGGCCGCGGCTCGGGCGTGCATCGCCGCTGCACCAGCGCTACCGACGTACGCGCGCGTAGACGGCCTCGTGCTCGATGGCGACTTCGTGCTCATGGAACTCGAGGCTTTCGAGCCATTGCTGTTCCTCTCGCGCGAACCACTTGCGGCGGAACGCTTTGCCCGGGCCATCGAACGCCGCATTGTCTGAAGTTCCGGAGAACGTTTTGAACGAGGGGGAAGCATGGCTATTCGATATCTGAAAATCGCACTGGTGACATTCGTTGGTTTACAGGGGCTGTTGTACGTGGTCGGCAATATCGCCAACTGGGACGCCGCAGTCGGCGCAATCGGCTACGTTTTGGGGATGGAAGCAAACGAAATTTACAGCAATCGGATTTTCCCTGCGATCACGAACCCGATACTGGTGACTGCCGCATTCATCACGATCCTGACCGGGGAGTTCCTGGTCGGCGCCCTTTCGTTGAAAGGGGCTTGGGACCTCTGGTATCGCAGGAAGGATACCGCAGAGGTTTTCAATTCGGCGAAGACCTACGCGATACTCGGCGCCGGAATGGCATTGGTCGTATGGTTCGGGCTTTTCATCGTCATTGGCGGCGCGCTGTTCCAGATGTGGCAGAGCGAGATTGGCGCGGGTTCGTTCGAGGGCGCGTTCATTTACGCAGGAATCTCGGGGCTGGTCCTGCTCTTTGTCAACATTCCGGACCGCTAGCGACGCGTGTCACCAGCGGCATCGCTCCTCGATGAGCCGGTCGGCGCGCGCGAAGTCCACATCCTCGATGCGCTGGATGGCGTTCGTCAGTTCATCGAGGATGCCTTGTTGCACCACGCCGCGGCGCTGTGCTTCGGCGTACGGCATCGCGTGGAACATCACCATCGCGTAGCGGGGGATGAAGCGCCCTGGGTGGCGGCGCTCCAGCGTGAATGCGATCTGCTTCTGTAACTGGAAGCGCGGATTCGCGACCAGATCACGCATCTCGACGAAGTTTTCGAGCGCCATTTCGGCGATGGCATCGGCGTTCGGCTTGCGCGCCGCCTCGAAATCGGCGAACACGCGTACCCAATCGCCGCCGTGGCGTGCGAGGCAGCCGTCCAGCGCCTCGCAGTCCTCGAACGCACAATTCATGCCCTGGCCGTGGAACGGCACGATCGCATGCGCGGCGTCGCCGAGCAGCACGACTTCGCCGTCCTGGCGCCACGGCTGCGCACGTACCGTACCCATTCGGCCGACAGGGTTGCGCGTGAATTCGTCGGCCAAGTCAGGCAGGAGGGCGAGCGCATCCGGAAATTCGCGCGCGAAGAACGCCTCCCCCGCCTTGCCGTCGGCGAGCGATGCAAAGCTGTTCTCGCCGGTCATCGGCAGGAACAGCGTTACCGTAAAACTGCCGTTGAGGTTCGGGAGCGCGATGAGCATATAGCCGCCACGTGGCCAGATGTGCAGCGCGCTGCGCTCCATCGCATGCCGGCCGTCGGCGGCGGGCATCGTGAGTTCTTTGTAGCCGTGGTCGATCAGTTGTTCGCTGGAGTGAGCGCCGTAGCGCTCGACGAGCATGTGTCGTACAGCGGAGCCACCGCCGTCGGCGCCAATCAACGGGCGCGCATCGCTGTCCGGCGCCGCGGGCCACGCCTGCCCGAACCGGAGGTCGACGCGCCCCGTGTCTTCCGCGGCATCGAGCAGTACGCCGTTCAGCGCGCCGCGCGACACCGAGTATATGACCTCGTCTTCCGTCTGACCGTACGGCGACAGACTGGTCTCGCCAGACCGCGTATGCAGCATGCGGCCGCGCATTTTGATGAGCAGCGGTTCGACGCGGTCCATCACGCCGGCCGCACGCAACGCGGAAATCCCGCGGTTTGCGAGCGCGAGGTTGATTGAACGACCGGCGGAGAGCTTGACCTTGCGCAGGTCGGCGCGGCTTTCGAGCACAGTCACCTCGATTCCGCGCTTCGCCAGGAAGATAGCGAGCAATGAGCCGGCGAGTCCCGCGCCGGCGATCGTGATTCGTTTCGTCACGCGACCTGCTCAGCGAGGCAGGAGACGAAGTACTCGACCTCCTCGGCGGTGTTGTACAACGGCGCCGGCGCAACTCGAATGACGTCGGGTTCGCGCCAGTCGCAGACGATGCCCTTGTTGCCGAGCGCCTCGAACACCGCGTGCCCGTTGCCGTCGCGAAGTCTCAAGCTCAGCTGACAGCCACGCCGCGAGGATTCCGCGGGCGTGAGGATCTCGATATGGTCGCCGCACCGTTGCTTCAGCAAGCGCTCGAGCAGGCCCGTGAGTTTTTCGGAGTGTGGTCGGAGCCCGGTTGCGCCGCCCGCGGAGTCGAAGATTTCCAGCGACGCGATGAGCGGCGCGAGTGACAGGATGGGTGGATTCGAAAGTTGCCATCCATCCGCGCCGCGCTGCGGGATGAACCCCGGGCGCATCTTGAACCGGCTCTCTGGGTCATGGCCCCACCAGCCCGCGAAGCGCGGGCCGTCGAAGTCATCGCCGTGGCGTGCGTGGACGAAGCAGCCGCCGACAGCACCGGGTCCCGCATTGCAATATTTGTAATGGCACCACACCGCGAAATCCGCGCCCCAGTCGTGCAGCGCGAGGGGTACGTTGCCGACGCCGTGTGCGGCGTCGATGCCGACCGTGCAGCCCTGCGCGCGCGCCACGCGTGTCAGACGGTCGAGGTCGAGTAATTGACCGGTGTAATACTGGACGCCAGGCAGCAGGACGAGCGCGATTTCGGCGCCATCGCGTTCGAGCAAGGCTTCGACATCGTCCTCGCGCAGGCAGTGCTCATCGTCACGCGGTGCGAGTTCAACGAGGCCGTCAGCCGGGTCAATGCCATGGAAACGAAGCTGTGAGACGACGGCATGGTGGTCCGAGGGGAACGCGCCGCGCTCGATCACGATCTTGCGGCGCGCACCTTCGGGCCGATAGAAGCTGATCATCATCAAGTGCAGATTCACGGTCAGGCTGTTCATCGCGACGACTTCCGTCGGGTCCGCGCCGACGAGCCGTGCGAGCGGCTCGCGGACGAGCGTGTGGTACGGCACCCACGGGCGCCTTGCGGCGCCATGTCCCGCGACCGCGAACTTCTGCCAATCCTCAAGCTCCTCGCGAACCAGCGTCTCGGCGCGCTTTGGCTGCAATCCCAGCGAATTGCCGCACAGGTACGCGAGCGGATGGCCGTGCTCGTCGGCAGGGAGGTGGAATTGGTCGCGGAAGTTCATTGTCTTGGCCGGATCATCGGGCGGCTGGGGGCGGCGTCGGCGTCGAAGGCCGCGACCTGCAGGTTCAACTCGTACGCGCCGTCGCGCGCTTCGTCCGGAACGAATGCGAGCTCGGTCGCGGTCGCGTGCGCCCGGTTTGCGAAGTAGGCGCGATGCGCCACGAGCGCACCGCCATCGACCATCGGATCGAGCGAAGGGCCGTCGAAGACGAGGTGGTCGACGCCGCGTGCGACGATGAGATCGATTGCATCGACGGAGAAATACGGCGCATCGCGGTCATCGCCCCAGCGCGCGGTGCGCTTCGCGACATCGTTCGGCAGGGTGCGCACAATCAGCGCGCGGACCGACTCGCTATCCGGCCAAGCCGCCTTGAGCATCGCCGCCGTGATTGCCCCGTCCCCGGGCGTGACGCTGACGACCCGCGCGGGCATCAGGAGCTCACTCACGAGTTCGTGCGGCGCGGGACCTGATCCCATGAGGTGGCGGGCCGACTCGGTATGTGTGCCGTTGCAATGTGGCGTGAACGTCATCACCGGGCATTCACAGCTGCCACCGCTCGCCACCGCGCCGACAAAGCCACCCGTCTCAAGCGGCGCGCGGGTTGCGTCGGGCGCGCCGAACGCGCCCGGGCCTCTGCCCGCGAAACTGACCGGAATCGAGAGGTCGAAGACCGTCACCGCTCGAACCGCTCGCGCGGAAGGCCAAGCCACTCGAGTGCGTTCTGATGGAGCAGTTTCGCGCGGAGGTCGGCCTCGAGCATCAACGAGTCGATGAGCTCACCCGGCGGCGACTCGCCGAGCGGGAACGGGTAGTCGCTGCCAAGCGCGATGCGGTCGCTGCCGAACAGCGCGACGAGGTGACGGAGCATGTCGGGGTCGTGAACAAGGGAGTCGACCCAGAAGCGCCCGAGGTAATCGCGCGGATCCACCGGGTTGTCGACGGCGACGAGGTCCGGCCGGGCCTTGAAGCCGTGCGCGATGCGACCGATGGTGCCCGGGAAGCTGCCGCCACCGTGGGCGAACGCGACCCGCAACGCGGGCAGCCGTTCGAACACGCCGCCGAAAATCATCGAGCAGATTGAGAGCGAACTCTCGGCGGGCATGCCGACGAGCCACGGTAACCAGTACTTCGGCATGCGGTCCTTGCCCATCATGTCCCACGGGTGCACGAACACGGCCGCGCCAAGTCGCTCGGCTGCCGCGAACACTTCGAACAGCTCGGGCGCGTCGAGATTCCAACCGTTCACGTGGGTGCCGATTTGCACACCCGACAATCCGAGTTCATTCACGCAGCGCTCGAGCTCCCGGACGGCGAGTTCGGGCGCCTGCATCGGCAGCGTGCCGAGGCCCGCGAAACGCGATGGGTTGTCCGCGACGACGCCGGCCAAGTGGTCGTTCAGCAGCCGCGCGAGGTCATGGCCGTCGGCAGGCTTCGCCCAGTAGCTGAACATCACCGGCACCGTGGAAAGGACTTGCACGTGTACGCCGTGCGCGTCGCATTCATCGATACGGACCGCAGGGTCCCAGCAATTCTGTTGGATCTTCCGGAACGGTTTGCCGTCGATGACCATGTCCGCGCAACCGCAGCCGTCGTGTTCGAGGGATGCGAAGCCGCCGTAGCCATAACGCTCGCGCAGGTCGGGCCAGCGCTCCGGCAGGATGTGCGTATGGACGTCGATTTTCATCATTTCTTGGGGGGTTCCATCACCGTGCCGCATTCGACGCAGGTGCGGTGCTCAAGCGAACCGAAAAAGCGGTCGAACACCGGCGGGAATTGGGTCTCGATGTTCTCGAGCTGGAAATACTCCTCATAGAGCTTCGCATTGCAATTTTCGCAGAACCACATGAGCCCGTCGCGCTCACCCGATCGGCGCCGTCGCTCGATGACGAGGCCGACGGTATTGGCGAACCGTTGCGGCGAATGTGGAACGCGTGCCGGCAAGACGAACATCTCACCCTCGTGGATCTCGATGTCGACCGGCTTGCCGTCCTGCATCGTCTTCAACAGCATCGACCCTTCGACCTGGTAGAAAAACTCCTCCGCTTCGTCGTCGTGGTAGTCCTTGCGCGCGTTTGGGCCGCCGACCACCATCACGATGAACTCACCGTCGAACATGACCTTGTTACAGACCGGCGGCTTCAAAAGTTCGCGATTGCGCTCGATCCATTCCTTGAAGTTGATTGGCATCAGCATGAGATCCTCCTCAATCGATGGTCGCGATGCACTTGAGCTCGATTGAAATCGGCGTCGGCAGTGCGGATATCTCGACGGTCGTGCGGCAGGGCGGGTTACGCGGGAAGTATTGGGCCCACAAGCGATTGTACGTTGGGAAGTCCGCCTTCATGTCGGTCAGGAACACGGTCACATCGACCAGGCGGTCCCACCCCGAACCGGAGTCCTCGAGGATTGCGCGCACGTTCGCGAACACGGCATGCGTCTGGGCTTCGATGCCTGCGGGTATCGAACTGTCGAGGCCGCGCGGGCCGACGCCGGACAGGAACAGCAGATTTCCGATGCGACGTGCGTGCGGGTAGGCGCCGACCGGCGGCGCTGCGCGGGACGATTTGAAGGTGTCAGCCATCGGCCACCTTGATGCAGACATTGCGGGGTTCGGTGAAGAAACGCAGCGCCTCTAAGCCACCTTCGCGGCCGACGCCCGAGTCCTTGACACCGCCGAACGGTGTACGCAGGTCGCGCACCATCCAGCAATTGATCCAGACGATCCCTGCCTCAAGCGCTGCAGCGACTCGATGCGCGCGGTCGAGGTCGCGGGTCCACACCGACGCCACGAGGCCGTAGCGCGTGCCATTCGCGCGCGCGACGACTTCTGCCTCGGTGTCGAACGGGGCGAGCGTCACGACCGGCCCGAAAATCTCCTCTTGATCCGTGCGGCAATCGGCGGGCAAACCCTCGATGACAGTCGGTTCGACGAACCAGCCATCGGCGCAGCGCCCGGCGAACTGCACGCGCCCGCCGCCGGTCAAGACCGTGCCGCCTTCGCCGCGCGCGGCCGCAATCGCGGCGAGCACTTTATCGAGGTGCGCGTGCGACGCGAGTGCGCCGAGCTTCGTCTCATCCTCGTCAGGGTCGCCGACGGTCAGCGCCTTCGCCGCCGCGACGAA
This sequence comes from Gammaproteobacteria bacterium, assembly GCA_040882865.1. Taxonomy (GTDB): domain Bacteria; phylum Pseudomonadota; class Gammaproteobacteria; order Natronospirales; family JAIVGZ01; genus JAIVGZ01. Next base: position 35,897 of record JBBEAN010000006.1, on the reverse strand, counting down.
CGCGTCTCGAAAGCGATCGTAGATCGACCGCTCGATGTAAACGCGCGACCCGCAGAGGCAAATCTGACCCTGATTCAGGAATGCGGCGCGCACACTCTCAGCGACGGTGCGCTCGAAATCGCAGTCCGCGAACACGATTGTCGGATTCTTGCCGCCCAGCTCCAGCGACAGTTTTTTCAGCATTGGTGCAGCGGTCGCGGCGAGGTGTTCGCCGGTCGTGGTTCCGCCCGTGAACGACAGCGCGCGTACTTGCGAGTGTTCCACGAGCGCCTGACCGGCACCGGGTCCGCGCCCGTGCACTATGTTCAGTACGCCGGCGGGCAAGCCGACTTCTGTGCAGACCTCCGCGAACAATGTCGCTGTCGCTGGCGTGAGTTCGGACGGTTTCGCGACAACGCAATTCCCCGCGGCGAGCGCGGGCGCGACCTTCCAGGTGAAGAGCAACAGCGGCAGGTTCCACGGCGAGATGCAACCCACGACGCCGTGCGGCTCGCGTAGCGTGTAGTTCAGGTATCCAGGCTGCGTATGCGCTTCGCTCGAGAACTGCGTAATCGCCGACGCGAAGAATCGACAGTTTGCCACCGCCCGCGCGATGTCCATCTCGCGGGCCAGCGCTCGCGGCTTGCCGGTGTCACGTGATTCAGCCGCGGCGAATTCCGTCGCGCGCCGTTCAATGCCCGCCGCGATCGCCAGAAGATGGCGCGCGCGTGCATCCGCGCCCACGGCAGACCACGCCGGGAACGCGCGCTCCGCAGCGGCGACGGCCGCATTGATGTCCGCTTTGCCGCCGTCGGCGACGGTCGCGTATTCCTGACCGGTTGCGGGTTCGTAAACCGCCAAGGTCGCACCGTCGGCCGATGGAATGAATGCGCCATCGATGAAGTGTTTGAAGACAGTCACAGCGAACCCGTACGGCCGCCATCGACCGGCAGGTTGATGCCGTTGATGTACGCAGCCGCCGGCGACGCGAGGAACACAATCGCCGCAGCGATTTCCGCAGGTTCGGCGAAGCGACCGAGGGGTACCTGCGCACGCGCCGCCGCCTCGATCTCCGCGCGTGGCCGGCCGGTCTTCTGCGCTTTTGTGTCGAAAATGTAGTCAAGCCGACCGGTGGCGGTGAAGCCAGGCAACACGTTGTTCACGGTGATGCCGTCGGGGCCGAGCTCGGTCGCGAGCGTCTTCGCCCAGCTTGCGACCGCTCCGCGGACCGTATTCGACACGCCAAGGTCGCGGATGGGCTCCTTGACCGATGTCGAAATCACATTGATCACGCGTCCGAAACCCGCTTTGCGCATACCCGGCAGTACCGCCTGGACCAATTGCTGAGACGCGAGCAGGTGTTGGCGAAATGCGACCTCGAAAGCGTCGCTGGTTGCGAGATGCGCGGGGCCGCCGGCGGGGCCGCCGGAGTTGTTCACGAGGATGTGGATCGGGCCTTCGGCACGGATGTGCGCGTCGACGATTTCGCGCAGCGATTCGGGGTCGCCAAGGTCCGCCGCCAATACCGCATGGCCATCACCGGGGAGCGCGCCGCGCGCCGCGTCAAGCGTTTCGCGCTTGCGGGCGAGTAGCGTCACGCGCGCGCCGGCCGCCGCGAGCGCATTCGCGGCGGCACGACCGATACCCTGGCTCGCGCCGCAGACGAGTGCATGCTTGTCCGTGAGGTCGATGTTCATCCAGTCATGATACAGGCGGCGCGCAATCGACTGAAAACCAGGCGCCGTCCGCGTCGACCTGAAGGGCGGTGAGGCGACCGCCCCAAACGCAACCCGTATCCAGCGGGTACACGCCTTTGCCCGGGTCGCGTTTCAGCGTCGACCAGTGCCCGAAAATCACGTGCAGCTCTGCGCTTTTGCGTTGGCCATACTCGAACCAAGGCACGAGTCCCGCGGGCGCGGTCTCCGGCGCACCCTTGTGTTCGAGCGCGATGCGCCCGTCGGTCGTCACGAAGCGCAGCCGCGTGAAGCAGTTGATGATGAAGCGCCAGCGGTCGATACCGCTGAGCGCGTCCGACCATGAATCAGGCTGGTCGCCGTACATCGCCGCGAACAACCCGTCGGCCCGCGCGTCGGCGAGCACCGCTTCGACTTCGCGCGCGCACGCGATCGCCATCGCGAGATTCCACTGGGGCGCGAGCCCTGCGTGCACGAGCGTGAAACCCCGCTCGCGGTCATGGTGAAGCAGCGGCCGTCGCTGCAACCAGCTGACGAGCTCGTCGCAATCGGGCGCATCGAGGATATCGCTGAACGTATCACCGGGGCGTTGCTGTGCGCGGTCCCGGGCGGCAGCGACAAGATGTAGATCATGGTTGCCGAGCACGGTGACCGCACGGTCGCCGAGCTCGCGGACGAACCGTAGGACGTCGACGGACGCTGGCCCGCGATTGACGAGGTCCCCGCAAAACCAGAGTTCGTCGTCGACAGGATCGAAGCGGATGCGGTCTAGCAGGCGGCGGAGGCCGTCGTAGCAACCCTGGACGTCGCCGATTGCGAAAACCGCCACGGCGGCGTCAGTTTTCCAGTGGGTTCAACCGGACGGCGAGCACGTCGCAGGGCGCGGCATTGAGGATGGAGCTCTCCGTGGAACCGAGCAACAACGCGAGCCCGTGCCGTTCGTAACCGCCGAGGACAATAAGGTCGGCGTCAATCTCGTTCGCGATGCGGACGATCTCCGATTTGATCGTGCCGATCTCGATTCGCCGCGCGGCGTCTGGAATCCCGAGCTTGCCCGCGAGCGTTTCGAGTCGTTGCTTGGCGCTCGCGACGAGTTCTTCCTCGAGATTCACGGGCGGCGGCAACAAGGCCTCGCCGGCCGGGTCAACCGGGATGAACTCGACGACATGGAGCAGCGTGAGCTGTGCGCCGGTCGCTTCGGCCAGCGCGCACGCACGCCGACCCACGTTCTCGCTCTGCTCGCGCAGGTCCAGTGCCAACAGGATTTGTCGGTACGCCATGGGGCGATTATAGCGCGAGCCGCGCGAAGGCTTCTGGGGCGACCGTTTCGGGCCGCGCCGACGGATCGAGCCCTGCTGCGACGATTTCCTCTGCGGTCACCAACCCTTGCAAGGCATTGCGCAGCGTTTTTCGGCGTCGGGAGAACGCCTGGTTCACGATTTCGGCGAAACGTGCTGGATCGGGGAGCGGAAATGGCGGCGTCCGATGGGGGACCAGGCGGACCACCGCGGAGTCGACTTTCGGCGGCGGCGTGAACGCGCCGGGACCTATCGTGAACAAAGGTTCAACCGCGCACCGGTGCGCGAGCATCACGGACAAGCGCCCGTAGGCATCGTCGCCGGCACGCGCGGCCATCCGATCCACGACTTCTTTTTGCAGCATGAAATGCATGTCGTCGATGACGGCCGCATGATCGAGCAAATGGAACAGCAGTGGCGTGGAGATGTTGTAGGGCAGGTTGCCCACGAGCCGGACGCTCGTATCGCCCGCGAACGCGGTGAAGTCGACGCGCAGCGCGTCGCCTTCGTGCACGACGAGTTCGCCGAGCCCCGCGCACTGCTCGCGAAGCAGGGGAATGACATCGCGATCAAGCTCGATGACCTCGAGTCGGCCCAGCGCCTCGAGCAACGGCGCGGTCAGTGCGCCGAGGCCTGGGCCAATCTCCACAACGCGTTCGCCTGACTTTGCACCGATACTGCGGATAATTTTCGCGATAATGCCGCTATCGTGCAGGAAATGCTGGCCAAATCGTTTACGCGCGCGATGGATGGTTTTCATTTACGTTGTTTTACGGCCAGCTCGGCCGCTAAATCGATGGCCGCCACTAAGCTGCCCAGTTCAATATCCCCCGTCCCGGCTCGGTCGAGCGCGGTGCCGTGATCGACCGACGTTCGGATGATGGGGAGGCCCAGTGTGCAATTGACGGCCTGGCCGAAACCCGCGTACTTCAGAACGGGTAGACCCTGATCGTGGTACATCGCGAGCACCGCGTCGCAACGGGCAAGTCGATCGCCGGTGAACGCGGTGTCCGCCGGGAGTGGGCCCTCGAGGTGTAAGTCGCGCGCCGAGCGCAGTGCAGCTAGCGCCGGCTCGATGACGTCGAGTTCCTCGCGACCGAGGTGGCCCGATTCGCCGGCGTGCGGGTTCAGCCCGAGCACTGCGATCCGGGGCGCCTCGAACCCAAATCGCTCGCGCAGGTCACGGGCGAGAATTTCGATGACCGTCGTCACGCGCTCGCGCGTAATCGCAGCCGCGACGGCAGCGAGCGGCAGATGCGTGGTCACCAGCGCGACGCGCAGCGCGCCGGCTACGAGCATCATGACCGGCGTGCCGCCCGCCCGTTCGGCGAGGTAGTCGGTATGCCCAGTGAACGGGATACCGCCGAGATTGATGGTGGACTTCTGTAGCGGGCCAGTCACGAGCCCGCTGAATTCGCCGGCGAGACACCCATCCACCGCACGATCCAAGGCGTCGAGCAGCGCGCGCGCGTTCGCGCGGTCCGGCGTGCCGCACTCGGGGATGACAGGCAACTTGAGTGGCAGGATCGGGACGACCCCCGCGTCGGGCGGCACCGCGGAGCCGGGCCGCCACTCATGGAGTTTCAGCGCGAGGCCGAGGCGGGCAGCTCGGTCGGTGATGAGCGCAGGGTCGGCGAGACAGACCCACGGGTTCGTCCGGCGCGTCTGCGCGAGCTTCACCACGAGATCGGGGCCGATGCCGGCCGGCTCTCCCGGTGTCAGCGCCAGCGGCGTCGTCACAGGCTACGCGTCGAGCCGTTTCTCGACATAGGCTTCGTCCAGCATGCGCTGCAGCCAGACCTCGATCTGCTCTTCGGCTTTTCGTTCGCGCAGGATGCGGAAGGCCTGCGCTTCGCGCGCTTGGTCGGTGCTATCGTGCGCGCGCCGCTCCAGCACTTGCACGATGTGCCAGCCAAACTGCGTCGAAATCGGTTCGCTCACTTCGCCGATGTCCAGCCGCTCGAGGGCCTGTTCGAATGCAGGAACGGTCTGGCCCGGCTGCAGCCAGCCGAGGTCACCATCGTTGACCGCGCTGCCCGAGTCTTCGGAGTTCAGCCTTGCAACCTCGCCGAAATCCGCGCCATCGAGGATTTTCTGGCGCAGTTCAGACAGCCGTGCAACCGCGCGGCCATCGGTCATCACCGGGGTGTTACGCACGAGGATATGTCGCGCGCGGGTCTGTTGGACGACAAGCCGCTCGCTGCTGCCACGCTGGTCGACGAGCTTGATGATGTGGAACGCGCCCGGCGTACGAATAAGGTCCGAAACCGCGCCGGTTTCCATGGAAACAACGCGCTCCGCAAACACCGCCGGCAACTGCGTCGAACGCCGCCACCCGAGGTCGCCGCCCTCGAGCGCCTGCTGACCCTGGGAGTGCGCGACCGCGAGCGTCGCGAATTCCTCGCCCGCTCGCGCCTGCGCGATCAGTGATTCGCCGAGGACGCGAACCCGGTCGACCTCCGTAGCCGGCGCATCCGAATCCACGCGCAACATGATGTGCGAGACGAGAAACTCACGATCGTCGAGTGAACCCGCACCCTCGCCGGCGAGGAAGCCGTCAACTTCTCGCTTACTGACGTTGACGCGCTCGAGGACGTCCCGTTGGCGCAGCTGCGTGATGATCATATCGTTTCGAACGTCGTTGCGAACTTGCTCGTAGCTGAAACCCTCCGCAGCGAGTGCTTCGGTGAATTGTGGCAGCGTCAGACCATTGCGCTGCGCAACCGTCGCCATCGCCTGGTTCAGACGGTCCTCTGAGACACCGATTCCAGACTGCTCAGCGCGCTGCAGTTGTAGCCGTTCGATGATGATGCGGTCGAGGACCTGCTCGCGTACGACATTCGCGGGCGGCGCCTCTGTGCCCGATTGACTTATGCTCCGCATCACTTCGACCACGCGTGACTCGAGCTCGCTATGCAATACGATGTCTTCATTCACAACGGCGACGATGCTGTCGATCGGCGTGCCGCGTTCCTGTGCACCGACCGCGGCTGAAGCGAGCAGCAACAGGGCCGCGAAAATACTTTTAATCATGAATAATCACCGACTTGAGGAGTAGCCAAGGATACCACGCTCCAGCAGCGCCTCAGTGCCGCGGCCGACGTTCGCCAAGCCTTTCAGTTCGAGTTGGAGGTACAGGCTCCGGTTCGTGTCGCCCGACAGATTCGCGATGTATTCGCGCGAGACCACCCGGATCGCCCAGCAGCAACTTTGATACTCAAGCCCTGCAAAAGTTTCCAAGTCCTGGCGATGCTTGATCGACCAGTTCCAGCGACCGACCGCGCTCCAGCGGTCATTGATGGGCCAGGCGAAGGATATGTCCGCCTGGTCGACCTCGTCGCGGCGGTAGCGCCAGCCAAGATTGAGGAGCCGCCGCTCGCCCGGGTGCCAGCTCAGCACGACGGCGCTCCGCTCGATCGCCGCGTCGTCGGATCGGAGTTGCAACGCCATACGGGTTGACCAGTCGTCGGACACGCGCGCGGTGGCTTCTGCCAGATAATCGGACCACGTGGCGGTCTCGATGGGTTCACCGGGCAGGGTCACGCGCCGGTCGTCAAAGTAGCGGATTCGGCCAGCCTGAACCGTCAGCAACTCGGTGCCGTCCGCCGCGTAGATGCTCGACGCCAAGCCAAGCGCCAGCTCGCGCGTGTCGCCCACCCGGTCCGCACCATTGAACCGGTCATCGTGGAACAGTTGCACCATGTTGAAGTCTGGAATAGACGTGTCGAACAACGGAATCGCATCCTGATTGCGGTACGGAACTTCCAGCCAAAGCAAACGCGGCTCCAGTGTTTGTGTGCGCGCACCGGACAGGGTGCGCTGGAACGCGAGCCCTGCGTCGACGCTATATTTCGGCACACTCCGCGAGATCTCACCGCCGTCTTCCAGGGCGTATCGCGTATGGCGCCAGCTTGCGCGCGGCACGACGTGCCACGCCGGGCCTCCAATCGCCCACGCGAGCGTCGGCTCGATGTCCAAGCGCCCGGCGGGCTCGCGTACGCCGTCGTCGGCGTGGAAATACACCGCCTCGCTCGCCATCGAGAAATCGAGCCCGGTCCCGCCGAGCGGCATCTGCGCGTACCACAGCACCTGCGGCAAGCGTGCATAGGGCCGCTCGGCGTCGGGAATCGTGCGATCCAGGGTTTGCCAGCCGTCCAGTCGGCCAATCACCGCATGGCGGTCCGAGCGGAAACTGAGCGCCGCGTGCCGGCCGAGGTGCGTGACCACCGTGTTGTCGAGACTGCCCGCGAGGTCCTCGAAGTAGTCGGGATCGGTGACATGATGAAAATCCACTGAGTACTGCCACCCCGGGGCAGGCCCCGCGTCGTGACGCCACTCAAACAGCCCGCGCGAATCACCGCGCCGGGTGTCGCTCGGCAAATACTCCGCATAAACTTCGCCGCCATTTGTCGGGTTCAGGTAGCGGTACTCGCCGGCCAGTTGCACGCCGCGGTCCTCCATCCAGCGCGGCGTGATGGTCGCATCGCGATTCGACGCGATGTTCCAGTACCAAGGAACGCGCAGGTCGAGCCCCGTGTTGTGCGCACGACTGACGTCCGGTACGAGGAAGCCCGACTTGCGCGCGTCGTCCAGCGGAAATGAGATCCAAGGGGTGTAGAAAATCGGAACGCCGAGGAAGTCGACACGGACGTTGCGACCGACGCCCACGCCCGTCTCGGTGTTCAGCGCGATGTTCGGCGCATGCAGCGCCCAGCCACTCGATCCCTCCGGGCAAGTGGTGTACTCGACACCCGCAACCTGAATCGGCTCGCCGCGTACCGCGTCAATCGATTCCGCGCTGCCCCGTGCGCGGCGTGCGAAAAGCCGGAAGTCCAGGTTGCCGAAGCGCACTCGCTCCGCGTCGACATCGAGCAGCGCATTGCCGCTCGTGATCTCGATATCGTCGTCGTGGTAGCGCACGGCGCCGTCGCCGGCGAGCGTGTTATTCGCCTCGTCGTGGCGCAGGCGGTCCGTAGTCAATGAACGTTCGCCGTGCTCGAGCGTCACTCGACCCGAGAACAGGTTGTTTACGCCGTCCCATTCGTCGGCAGTGATGTGGATTGCAGGGTCGTCGGGGTTGGTCGGCGGCGGCGGCCGCTCGAAAACCGGGCAGAGTGCCCACGGCTCATCGGCGGGGACCGGGGTACAGGCGAGAAGAAGGATCGCGCCCAGTGCCAGTCGTGTGCGTTTCACGCTTTGCGGTTCCTGCCTGCCTGCCGAAAATCGCATAGTATACGCTTCCATATGGCCCGCCCCGACCCGGCCGCCTGGCTGGCAGCCCGTATCGATGACCGGTTCGTGCTCGAGACGGTGAACGCCGACGCCAGTTTCCGCCGGTATTTTCGCGCTCGCTCCGCGCGCGGCACGTTCATTCTGATGGATGCGCCGCCCGAGCATGAGGATTGCCGACCGTTCGTGCACACCGCCGCGCTGCTCCGCGATGCAGGCGTGCACTCACCGGAAGTGCTCGACGCCGACCTCGAAGCCGGATTTTTGATGCTCGAGGATTTCGGCGACGAGACCTATCTCGATGCCATTGCCGAATCGTCCCGCATCGGTCTCCTCTATACCGATGCCCTGTCGGCGTTGGTGCGCATGCAGTCGATTGCCGCGCAAGTACCGGCATACGACGAGCGTTTGCTGCGATTCGAACTCTCGCTGTTCGGGGACTGGTACCTGATCCGGCATCTTGGCGTCGAGCCGCCGGAATGGCTGCACGATGTCAACGACCGGCTCGTGGAAGCGGCGCTCGCGCAACCGCAGGTTTTCGTCCATCGCGATTATCACGCGCGCAATCTGATGGTTGTTGCCGGCGACAATCCGGGTGTACTCGATTTTCAGGACGCGGTCCGCGGCCCCGTCTCGTACGACCTCGTGTCGCTGCTGCGCGATGCCTATGTCGAATGGCCCGACGCACAGGTCGACGCTTGGATTGCCGAGTACCGGAGCCTCGCTGCGCGCGCCGGAATCGAGTGTGGCCCGGACGCCACGACGTTCCGCCGCTGGTTCGATCTGATGGGCTTGCAACGGCAGCTCAAAGTCGCCGGCATTTTCGCGCGACTCAATCACCGCGACGGCAAGGCGCGCTATCTCGCGGACATCCCGCGCACGCTCGGTTACGCGCGTCGTGCCGCCGCCCATTATCCGGAGTTCGCGCCGCTCGCACGCTGGTTGGAGGCCGCATGCTGACGCGCGCGCTTTTGCTCGCGGCCGGCCGTGGCGAGCGCCTGCGGCCGCTCACGGACGATGCTCCGAAGCCGCTGCTGGAAGTGGGCGGCCGCGCTTTGATCGAGCGCCACCTCGAGCGCCTCGCGGCCGCCTGTGTCACGGACATCGTCGTGAACCTCGCATGGCTGGGGTCGAAAATCGTTGACCGCTTGGGTGATGGTGCACGTTATGGCGTGTCCATCGCGTACTCGGAGGAAGGCGATGCGCTCGAGACGGCCGGCGGCATCGTGCACGCACGTGCGTTGCTCGGCGACGCTCCGTTCGCCGTCGTGAACGCGGACGTGTGGACCGACTATCCGTTCGCGCGACTCGCGCTGCCCGAGGGCCGGCTCGCGCACTTGGTGCTGGTGCCGAACCCGGACCACAATCCGAACGGGGATTTTGTGCTCGACGGGGATGTGGTGCAAAACCCGAGCGAATCGCGGCGCGAAGGCGCCGCTCCTACACGGACGTTCAGCGGCATCGCTGTCTATTCACCCGCGCTGTTCGCCGGCCTTGCGCCCGGCAAGCGGTCGCTCGCGCCGGTGCTGCGCGCGGCGAGCGAGCGCGGCGAAATCAGCGGCGAGCTATACGAAGGGGACTGGTGCGACGTCGGAACCGTCGAGCGCTTGGAATCGCTCCGGCAATCTGTAGGAGCGGCGCCTTCGCGCCGCGACTGAGTCAGACGCCGGCGGCTTCCTTCAGGATTTCTTCGGCCATGAGGTCCGCGTGGTACGACGAGCGGACCATCGGACCGCTCGCGACATGCGAGAAGCCCATCTTGTAGCCTTCGACCTCGAGCATCTTGAACTCGTCCGGATGGACGAAGCGTTCGAGCCGCAGATGGAATTTCGAGGGTTGCAAGTACTGGCCGATGGTCAGCATGTCGCACTCGTGCGCACGCAGGTCGCGCATGACTTCGAGTACTTCGTCCATCGTCTCGCCGACGCCGACCATCACGCCGGATTTCGTCGGGATGTCCGGATGCGCCAGCTTGAATTTGCGTAAAAGGTCGAGCGACCACTGGTAGTCGGAACCCGGCCGGACCTGCTTGTACAGGCGTGGAATCGTTTCGAGGTTGTGGTTGAAGACGTCGGGCGGTGCGTCGCTCATCAGTTTCAGCGCGACGTCCATGCGACCGCGGAAGTCGGGGACCAGGATTTCGACTTTCGTGTCCGGCGTCAGCTTACGGATTTCGCGAATGCAGTCTACGAAGTGGCCGGCGCCGCCGTCGCGTAGGTCGTCGCGGTCGACCGACGTCACGACCACATAGCGCAACCCCATCTGCGCGATCGTACGGGCGAGGTTCATCGGTTCTTCGGCGTCGAGGGCGTCGGGTCGACCATGCGCGACGTCGCAGAAGGTGCAGCGGCGTGTGCAGATGTCACCCATGATCATGAACGTCGCGGTGCCCTTGCCGAAGCACTCGCCGAGGTTCGGACACGCGGCTTCCTCGCAAACCGTATGGAGGCGGTTCTCACGCAAGATGGTTTTCAGGCGCGCGACCTCCGGCGTCGCGGGGGACTTCGCGCGGATCCATTGCGGCTTGCGGAGCGGCGTGACCGTCGGCTCGATCTTGATCGGGATGCGGGCCATTTTATCGGCCGCGCGCTGCTTTTTCGGCATCTCGTTCATGGCTGCGGATTGTACCCCAGGCGTTCGAGGAGGTGCGGCAGCAGGTCGGCCGCGACGCGCGCCGGGTCGGCGGGGCCGCCGAGGTCCGCGACCTGCGTCGTCTCCAGGCCCGCGAAACCACAGGGGTTGATGCGCGTAAAGGGTTCGAGATCCATCGCGACGTTGAATGCGAGGCCATGGTAGCTACAGCCGCGACGCACGCGCAGACCCAGGGCTGCGATTTTCCGTCCGTCGACGTACACACCCGGTGCGTCACAGCGCGGTGCCGACGCGATTCCATAGTCCGCAAGTACATCGACGACCGCGTGCTCGAGCGCAGAGACCAGCGTGCGAACACCGAGCTTCAGTCGCTTGAGGTCGAGAAGGGGGTACACGACAAGCTGGCCGGGCCCGTGATAGGTCACTTGGCCGCCGCGGTCGATCGGAATGACTTCGATGGCGCCGGGGGCGAGCACGTGTTCGGTCTTTCCTGCGAGGCCGAGCGTGAACACCGGCGGGTGCTCCAGGAACCAGATTTCGTCCGGCGTGTCCGCGCCGCGCGCGGCGGTGAAGTCGAGCATCGCCTGCCACGTCTCACGGTACGGAACGACACCAAGATGCTTGATGCCCGGTAATGGCACACGATTGGCCTCAGTGGGCAACAAGCTTGTCGAAGCCGGCACGAAGTTGGGCAAACACCGGCCCCGGCTTGCCGTCGCCGACGGTCTTGCCGTCCACGCTCACCGCCGCGCCGATTTCGCGGGTCGAGCTACTGATCAGGACCTCGTCCGCGCGTGTGAGGTCTTTGGTCGTGAGCGGCTTCTCTTCGATGGGTATGTGCAGCGCGCTGCAGAGCCCGAGGATGACGATGCGCGTGATACCAGGGAGTATCTCGCTGCCGAGCGGCGGCGTGATGACGCCCCCATCGCGCACGAGGTAAACCGTGCTGACCGACGCCTCCGTGAGCCGCCCGTCTCGATGCAAGACCACTTCGTCCGCGCCGTGCGCGTGCGCATACTGGCGCAGCAGCACGTTCGCGAGCAACGAAATCGTCTTGAGATCGCATTTTGCCCAGCGAAAATCCTCGGCGGTGACGATGGAGAGACCTTCGCGATCGACACGCGGGTCGCGCGGCGGCGACGCGGTGCAGAACATGAAAACGGTCGGCGTGACGCCTGCCGGGAAGCGGTGGTCGCGTCCGAACTCGGCGCCGCGCGTGATCTGCAGATACAGGGACTGGTCACCGCCGCCGTTTTTCTCGATCAACGCCGCGATGTTGGCCTCCCACCACGCTTCACCCCACGGGATCGCGAGTTCGATGCCATCGAGGCTGTGCGCGAGCCGACGCAGGTGTTCGACAAGATGGAACGGTCGGCCACCGTAGACGGGGATGACTTCGTAGACACCGTCGCCGAACAGGAATCCACGGTCGTAAGCGGACACGCGCGCATCCGCGCTTGCGATGAACTCGCCGTCAAGGAATGCGATTGGCAGCGGTGCGCGGGGCACTATTCGAACCAGAGCAGGACCGAGTCGACCATCTGCCGCCAGAGGCTCCCCTCAGCGACCGGCGCGAGCGCCTGCAGCGGCCGGTCAGCGACGACCGCGCCGTCGAGGGTCACACGCACACGCCCGAGCTCGGTATCCGCGTCGACCGGCGCCATCACCTCGACCTGCATGTCCATCGTCGCATTCAGATTCTTGTAGTGACCGCGTGGAATGGTGACCCAGAGATCTTGCCGCAAGCCGACCGGAACCGACTCGACCGTGCCTTTCCAGACGCGCGCTTGCGTTAGTTCGGTGTTCGCCGCGTAGAGCTGGTGCGTTTCAAAGAAGCGGAAACCGTAATTCAAGAGCGCCTGCGTGATGTCCGCGCGGGCGCGCTCACTGTCCGTACCGAATACCACGGAGATGATGCGCGAACCGTCACGCTCAGCCGATGACACGAGACAATATCCGGCGGACTCCGTGTGCCCGGTTTTTACCCCGTCGACCGATTCGTCGCGCCACAGCAGCGTGTTGCGGTTCGTCTGGCGGATGTCGTTCCAAGTGAACTCACGCACGGCGTACCACGAATAGTATTCGGGGAACTCCGCGATTACGGCGCGTGTCAGCGTGGCGATGTCACGGGCGGTGGTGTAGAGGTCGTCATCGGGCAGCCCGGTAGAATTCGCGAAGTTACTTTTGGTCATGCCGAGTCGCTGCGCGTGCGCGTTCATCATTTGAGTGAACGCCGCCTCCGTGCCGGCCACGTGTTCAGCGAGCGCGACCGTCGCGTCGTTGCCGGACTGGATGATGATGCCTTTCAGCAGGTTTTCGACCGACACAGTGCTGTTCACGTTAACGAACATCCGTGAACCCGGTGTGCGCCACGCGCGTTCACTGATCCGCGTTTCATCCGAAAGCGCAAGGCGACCGAGCGCGATCTCATGGAACACGACATACGCGGTCATCAGCTTCGTGATGCTCGCGGGCTCCATGCGCTCGTCGGGATTGTGCGATGCGATTTCTATGCCGCTGTTGAAGTCGATCACCAGGTACGAACGGGCATTCACCGACGGCGGCGATGGCAGGACCTGAACCTGGGCGTGTGTGGGCGCAGGCAGGGAAAGACCCAATGCGATGACGATGGCAACGGTTTTAATGGCGTTCATACGACCTCATTCGATGACGACGCGCGCTTCGGGGAAGCCCGCATCGGAAATTTTCTGTGCGACCGCGTCCACTTCCTCGACATCGGCGAGTGGGCCGGCTCGAACGCGCCATAGCGGCGTCCCGAACTCGTGCGGCGTCAGTTCGACATTATAAAGCTGTGCAGCGTATAGCCGCTCCACGACCCGCTCCGCATTGTCGCGACTCGCGAACGCGCCGACCTGCACGAACAATCGCGGTGGCGGACCGACGGGGTCCTCGGGCACCACCGGACCCTCGGGCCGGTCCGGGTCGAGCACGCGCAATTCGACGAGGCCGGTACCCTCGCCGACGATCCCGAGTCGGACGGCCGCCGCGTACGAAAGATCGACGATGCGGTTGTGCGCGAAGGGTCCGCGGTCGTTGATGCGCACGACGATTGACCGCCCGTTCTGCAGGTTGGTGACTTTCGCGAAGCTTGGCAACGGCAGGTTCCGGTGCGCGGCCGTCATCGCGAACATGTCGTAAGGCTCCCCGCTGGACGTCGTCCGGCCGTGGAACTTCGTGCCGTACCACGACGCGATGCCACGCTCCACATGACCGCTGCCCGAACCCATCACGAAGTATCGCTGGCCGTCGACCTCGTAGAACGGCGGGTTGCCGCGCGTCGCACGCGGCTCGTGGCGTGGTATCGCATCGGGGACCGCCAACACGTCGATGTCAACACGCGCCGGCGCGCCGTCGATGTCCTGCGAGTAACGGGGCGCCGGGTCTTGCGTAGGGGCTGTCGCGCAACCTGCGAGCAGCGCCGTCACCAGGGCGGCCGCTGCGGATCGACTATCGCGCATCTCTGCGCTGCCGGATGTCCTGCGCCAGCCGGTAGACGGCGATCGAGTAGAGTGGGCTCCGGTTGTATCGGGTAATCACGAAGAAGTTATGCAACGTGACCCAGTACTCGGCGTCACCTTCCGGCGACGTCTCAAGCATCAGCAGGTTCGCGGGCAAGTCCGCGGTGAGTGACTCGTCGAAATCGACGCCGGCAGCGCGCAATGCGCCGACGGTGCTTTGCATGTCGAGAGAGCGCGTCGAAAGTGCAGCGGCGTCAGCGTCGGCGAGCGTCGCGCGCACGGCAACCATCTCACCCGGCGCCCAGCGGTGCTTGTGGAAGTAGTTCGCGATCGAGCCGATGATGTCGGGCCAGCTGCCCCATAGGTCGCGGCTGCCGGATTCATCGAAATCCACCGCGTATGCGCGATAGCTGGACGCGATGAACTGCGGCGAGCCCATCGCGCCCGCGTACGAGCCCTTCGCCGCGACGGGGTCGAGGCCCTCATCGCGCGCGAGCAGCAGGAAGTGCTCAAGCTCACTGCGGAAGAACCGAGCGCGCGGCGCGTAATCGAAGCCGAGCGTCGCGAGCGCGTCGATGACCGGGTAACGCCCCTGGATGCTGCCGTAGTTCGATTCGACGCCGATGATGGCGACGATGATCTCAGGCGCCACGCCGAACTTTCGCGCCGCGCGCTCGATGGTGTCCGCATGCGCATCCCAGAACGTGACGCCGCCGCTCGCGCGCGCCTCGGTCAGGAAAATGTTCCGGTAGCGGTGCCACGGCAACGCTTCGGCTGGTCGGGTGATCGCATCGATGATGTCCTGGCGGCGCTCGACGCCCGTGAAAAGCTCGGCCAGTGCGTCTCGCTCGAATCCATGCTTTTCGACCATCTCGTCGATGAACGAAGCGTAGTCCGCGCGAATCGATGACGTCACCGGTTCCGCGGGGGCCGCGCAGGCGACGCTGGTCAGAGCGGAAGCGGCCAACATCGCGATGAATTTGTTTCGCATCAGTAGGAGATCAACTTACGGTGAGTGTGTATGGACATCAGCATACCGAAACCGGCCAACAGGGTCACCATCGCGGTGCCGCCGTAGCTGAACAGCGGCAACGGAACGCCGACGACTGGCAGAATGCCTGACACCATTCCCGCATTCACGAACACGTAGACGAAAAACGTCAGCGCGAGGCTGCCCGCGAGCAGGCGACCGAACGAATCCTGGGCGTTCGTCGCAATCCACAGTCCGCGCCCGACGACGAACAGGTATGCGGCGATGAGCACGAGCACCCCGAAAAGGCCGAATTCCTCCGCGAAGACAGCGAAAATGAAGTCGGTCGATCGCTCGGGCAGGAACTCGAGCTGCGATTGTGTGCCGTTCAGCCAACCTTTTCCGAACAGCCCACCCGAGCCAATCGCGATCTTCGACTGGATGATGTGGTAGCCGGCGCCGAGCGGATCCTTTTCGGGATCCAGGAACATTCGCACGCGCTGGCGCTGATAATCGTGCATGAAGTGCCACAGCACCGGTGTGAGTGCCGTCAACAGGGCGCCCAGCGCGATGATGATGCGCCAGCGCAGGCCCGCCAGGAACAAGGCGAAGAAACCGGCAGCGGCGACCAGAAGTGCGGTCCCGAGGTCCGGCTGACGCGCGATGAGCAATGCTGTGACAGTGATCATCACGCCGGCGACGAGCGCGCGGCCGAATTTGACCGGCAGCGGTTGCGCGAAGCACAGCCATGCGACGGCCATCGGCACGGCGAGCTTCATGATTTCCGAGGGCTGGAATCGGATCACACCCAAATCGAGCCAGCGCTGTGCGCCTTTGCCCACGTCACCCGCGAACAACACGACGATCAAGAGGATGAGTCCGATAGCGTACAGCCAAGGCGCCGAGTTGTGGAGCAGGCGGGGAGAGAGCTGCGCGACGACGAGCATCGCGCCGAAAGCGATGCCGATGCGGACCGCCTGGCGAACGACGGTGCCCATGTGTTCTCCGCTCGCGCTGTAGAGTGCGAACAGCCCGGTCAACGCGATGAGCAGCAGACCCGCGAGCAAGGGTCCATCGAGATGCAGGAAGCGCAACACCCGCGCGCCACGCTCGATCATTGGGCCCGACCCGCGAGCCAAGCGTCGATGACCTGTCGCGCGACCGGCGCTGCGGTCGCGGCGCCGCCGCCGCCATGCTCGACAACCACCGCAACCGCGATTTCCGGCTGCTCGACCGGCGCGAACGCGACGAACAACGCGTGGTCGCGCAGGTGCAGTGGAATCGATTCCGGGTCGATACGTTCGTCGACGTCCTGGGCGAGCGAATACACTTGGGCGGTACCGGTCTTACCGGCAATGCGAAAGCCGCTGCGCGGCGCGATCGCGCGCGCGCTAGCGCTGGGTCCATGGATGACCGCGACCATCGCGTCGACGATTGTCCGCCAGTCCGCGATACGCTCGGGTACCAGCGGGGTCTTCGCGACCGGCGCCTGCGCGAGGGGCTTGCCGCCGCCGCCGGACTGCACCCAACCGACGACGCGCGGACGGTACGCGTAACCGCGGCCCGCCACGATCGCCGTCGAGTGGGCGAGTTGTACCGGCGTGGACAGCATGTAGCCTTGCCCGATGCCGACAATCAGCGTCTCGCCGGGAAACCACGATTGGTTCATCGTGCGGCGCTTCCATTCCGTCGACGGCATCAGCCCCGCGAGTTCACCGTCCAAGTCGACGCCGGTCGGAGCCCCGAAGCCCGCGGCCGTCATGAACTCGTGCATGCGGTCAATGCCGAGCTCGAGCGCAAGTTCGTAGAAATACACGTCACACGATTCCGCAACGGCGCGATGCAGGTCGGTGCGGCCGTGCCCGTCTCGCTTCCAATCCCGATAACGCCGCTCGCCGCCCGGCAGTCGGAAAAAGCCCTCGCACCAGATCGAGCGCCGTGACAACTCGGTCCGGTACAGGATGGCCGCGAGTCCAAGGAATGGCTTGACGGTGGAGCCCGGAGGGTAACGCCCTCTCAATGCGCGATTGAACAGCGGCCGGCGCGCGTCGCGCTCAAGTGAGCGATACGTTGCGACGTCGATGCCATCGACGAACAGGTTCGGGTTGAACCCGGGCTTGCTGACGAGCGCGAGCAGGTCGCCGTTACGCGGATCGATCGCGACGATCGAGCCCGCGTTTTCGCCGAGCGCGAGGTCGGCAGCCTGTTGGATGCGGGCGTCCAAAGTGAGATACAAGTTGTCGCCTGCGACCGGCGGTGAGTAGTCGACGACGCGCAACAGGCGACCCTGTGCGTTCGTTTCCACCTGGCGGAAGCCCACGGTGCCGTGCAGTGTCGGCTCGTGGGCGCTCTCGACACCCGTCTTGCCGAAGTGAGTCGTGCCGCTGTACGCGGCGGCATCGACATCGGCGAGATCGGCCTCGCTGATTGCGCCGACATAGCCGATGGCGTGGGCGGCGACTTCGCCATAGGGATAGTGCCGAGTGAGCGTCGCGCGGAGTTCCACGCCGGGGAACGCATGTCGATGCACCGCGAAGCGCGATGCGTCCTCCTCGCTGAGCTGGAACCGGACCGGCACGGGCTCGAATCGGCGTTGACGACGCAGCTGGTGGTGGAAGCGCACGAGGTCCTGCTCGCGAATGTCGACGTACTCGGCAAGGGCCGCGAGCGTGGCATCGATGTCACTCACCTGTTCCGGGATGATCTCAAGCGTGAACGAAGGCTGGTTGCCGGCGAGAAGGATGCCGTTGCGGTCGTAGATGAGCCCACGCGTCGGCGGCACTGGTTCGAGGCGCATCCGGTTGCCGTCCGCGAGCGTCATATAATGCGCGTGCGAAAAAACCTGCAAGTTCACGAGCTGCGCGCCCAGTGCGCCGGACATCAACAGCACGAGAATGATCGCGACGAACGCGCGGCGCGCAAACAGCGCTCGCTCTGCGTACGGATTGGAAAGTCGCGTTTTTGCCATCAGCTGATGTCGAAGCGCCGACGTACCTGGCGCAGCAGCAGGAAGGCCCACGGCCACAGCACGGCGGTCGTGATGATCGGCTGCCAGCGTATGACGCTGCGCGTGCCGGAAATGCCGTCGGTCCAGAAAAGCACGAACTCGTACAGCGCGACGAGCGTGAGCATGACGAGCGCCTGCTGCCAGACCGGGAATACACGGATTTGCAGGTACAGCCGCCCGATAACCCAGCCGACCAGCGCGAGGGCGAGCGCGTGCTGTCCGAGCAAGGTGCCGAGTAGCACGTCGAGTCCCAGGCCGACGAGCCAGAACCAACCGATGCTCACGCGGCGTGGGACCGCCATGCCCCAGTAGGCGAGAACGACGAGCGACCACTCCGGGCGGAATGCAACCGCCCATTCCGGCATTGGTAGTACCGCGAGCATCCACGCGACGAGTACCGTCGCGGCGATGACCCAGAATCCGCGCGTCACGGTTCGGTACCCGGACGCACGAGCAAAACCTCGCGGCTACGGTTCAGTAGCGCGGCCGGCGTTGCGCTGATTTCTGCGAATCGTTCGCCCGGACGACGAGTGACAGCCGTCACGGTGCCGACTGGGTAGCCGGGCGGAAACACGCCGCCAAGCCCCGAGGTGACGAGCAGGTCGCCGACCGCGATGTCCGAGTTGTTCGGTAAATACGGAAGGTCGAGTCGGTCGGCGTCGCCCGTGCCACGCGCAATCGTTCGCAGGCCGTTGCGATTCACCTCGACCGGAATCGCGTGACTCGGGTCGGTGATCAGCAGTGCGTAGCTCGTGAATGGGTTGATGCGGTTGACCTGGCCCATCACGCCATGCGCGTCAATCAATGCCTGGCCCCGCACGACACCGTGGCGATCGCCACGGTTCAACATCAACTGGTGTCGGAACGGGTCGAGGTCGACCGACAGCAGCCGCGCGACTTCGACGATGTAGTCATGCGTCTGTGCGGCTTGCAGTAACGCGCGCAGTCTCCGGTTCTCCTCCTCGAGCGCTGCGAATCGCAGGAGCGCCGCCGCGTTTCCGCGGATCGCGGTGCGCAGCTCGCGGTTCTCGGCGACGAGTACCGCGTGGCTACCGGCTGATTCGCCGAGCCACGCCGCGAATCGGAAGGGCGCGTCTACGAGCCACGGCACCGGATACAGCACGACTGACAATGCGACGCGCACGCGGTCGAGTTGCTGTTGGCGATGGTCGAGCGTCATCAACACGACCGACGCGAGCGCGCAGACAACCAACCGGGTGGTGAGCGAAGGTCCCCGTAGGAACAGCGGCTTCGGGTCGAGGCGTCCGATCACTCGCTGGCGAACGAGAACACGCCGCCGCTCTCGTCGAACAGTTCGAGCGCCCGACCGCCCCCGCGCGCGACACACGTGAGAGGGTCATCGGCGATGACGACCGGCAGACCGGTCTCCTCCATGAGGAGCCTGTCCATGTCGCGCAACAGCGCGCCACCGCCCGTGAGCACGATGCCGCGCTCAGCGACGTCTGAGCCGAGTTCCGGCGGTGTCTGCTCGAGCGCGGTTTTCACAGCGCCGACGATTCCCGACAGCGGCTCCTGGAGCGCTTCGAGAATCTCGTTGGAATTCAGCGTGAATGCACGCGGTACGCCCTCTGAGAGGTTGCGGCCCTTCACCTCGATCTCTCGCACTTCCTCACCGGGAAATGCGGAGCCGATCTCGTGCTTGATGCGCTCTGCGGTCGCTTCGCCGATCAGCGTGCCGTAGTTGCGGCGCACATACGCGATGATGGCTTCGTCGAAGCGGTCGCCGCCAATGCGGACCGATGCAGCGTACACGATGCCGTTCAACGAGATGACCGCGACCTCGGAGGTGCCGCCGCCGATGTCGAGCACCATCGAGCCGCGCGCTTCGTCGACGGGCATGCCCGCGCCGATCGCCGCGGCCATTGGTTCTTCGATCAGGAATACGCGACGCGCACCGGCGCCCTGCGCCGACTCGCGAATTGCGCGCCGCTCGACTTGTGTGGAACCGTACGGAACGCATACGAGTACGCGCGGGCTCGGTCGGAAGAAGCTGTTGCCGTGCGCCTTGCGGATAAAATGCTGCAGCATCTTTTCGGTGACGGTGAAGTCGGCGATCACGCCATCCTTCAACGGGCGAATTGCGGTGATGTTGCCCGGCGTACGGCCGAGCATGCGCTTCGCGTCGGCGCCGACCGCTTCGATCACCTTGCCGCCGCGACCCGGCTCTTCTCGAATCGCCACAACGGACGGTTCGTTCAGGATGATGCCCTTGCCACGCATATAGATGAGCGTGTTGGCCGTCCCGAGGTCGATTGACAGGTCGGTGGAGAAGAAACCGCGGAAGCTGTTGAACATCTAGGGAAACCTGTCTTATTTATGCGGAGCTACTCTAGCAGGGGCGGGACCTACCAGCAACAACGCAAAAACCCAGCGAACCGGGGTCAGACCCCCTCGGCCTGACGACGCTATGCAATAATTACGCGCTGAATTCAATTTGAAGATGGGGTCTGACCCCCTCGAAGGCACCCGACATTGAAATTGACCACCGACGAAGTCGCCGACATCGCCCACCTGGCACGCCTCGACATCGCCGCTGAGGACGTCCCCGGCTATTGCTCGACCCTATCGAGCATCCTCGATTTTGTCGCCCAGCTTGAGCGGGTGAACGCCGAAATCGAACCGATGGCACACCCGGAAGACATCGCCCAACGCCTGCGGGCCGACCAGATCACCGGCCTCATTGACCGCGACCGCTTCCAGCAGAATGCCGAGGCCGTCGACGCTGGACTCTATCTGGTCCCGCAGGTCATCGAATGAGTGATTTGCACACCCGCAGCGTCGCCGAACTCTCCAGGCTGCTCGCCGCCGACGAGACGACGAGTGTCGCGCTCACGGAAGCCCTGCTCGGGCGCATCGGTGCGCGCGACGGCGAATTGAATTCCATGATCACCGTCACGCCCGAGCGAGCGCTCGCGCAGGCGGCGGCGGCCGATGCGGCGCGCGCACGTGGCGACGCGGGACCGTTGACCGGCATTCCGCTCATTCACAAAGACATCTTCTGCACCGACGGCGTGAAGACGAGCTGCGGCTCGCGCATGCTCGACAACTTCGTGTCGCCGTACGACGCGACGCTGGTGCGCCGGCTCGATGCGGCAGGCATGGTGATGCTCGGCAAGTCGAACATGGATGAGTTCGCGATGGGCTCGTCGAACGAAACGAGCTGGTACGGCGCAGTGAAAAATCCGTGGGACGTCGCACGCGTGCCAGGTGGTTCGTCGGGCGGTTCGTCCGCCGCGGTTGCGGCCGGGTTCGCGCCGGCTGCGACCGGCACCGACACCGGCGGCTCGATCCGCCAGCCCGCCGCATTCACGAATCTGGTCGGCGTGAAACCAACGTATGGACGCGTCTCGCGGTACGGCATGATTGCCTTCGCGTCCAGCCTCGACCAGGCGGGTGTATTGACGCGCACTGCAGAGGACGCCGCGCTGTTGCTGGGCGTAATGGCGGGTTTCGACGAAGCCGATTCGACGAGCGTCGACCGCGAAGTGCCCGATTACGCCGCTGGATTGGGCGCCGACCTGAAAGGATTGCGCATCGGCGTGCCGAAGGAGTTCTTCGACGACGGCCTCGACAGCCGCGTCGCGGCGTGCGTCGAGGCCGCGCTTGAGGTGTACCGCTCGCTCGGCGCCACAACAGTCGAAGTCAGCTTGCCGTACCTGAAGCTGTCGGTACCGACGTATTATGTGATTGCACCCGCTGAATGCTCGTCGAACCTGTCGCGCTTCGACGGCGTCCGCTTCGGCCATCGCTGCGAGAACCCACACGACCTGACCGACCTGTACAAGCGGTCGCGCGGCGAGGGTTTCGGTGCGGAAGTGAAGCGTCGCATCATGACGGGCACGTATGTGCTCTCCGCCGGTTACTACGATGCGTATTACCTCAAGGCGCAGAAGACCCGGCAGCTGATCGCTGCCGATTTCGCGCGTGCGTTCGAGTCGTGTGACCTTCTGATGGGTCCGACCACGCCGACCGCCGCGTTCAAGATCGGCGAGAAGACCGACGATCCGGTCACCATGTACCTGAACGACATCTACGTGAACGGCGTGAACCTCGCGGGCCTGCCGGGCCTGTCACTGCCGATGGGTTTCGTCGACGGCCTGCCGGTCGGTCTGCACATTATCGGAAACTACTTTGACGAGGCGCGCATGCTGAACGCTGCGCACCGGTATCAGCAGGAAACGGATTGGCATACCCGTACGCCGGAAGGGTTCGCATGATGGAATGGGAAACCGTCATCGGTCTCGAAATCCACGCGCAGCTCGCGACGAAAACGAAGATTTTCTCGTCGGCGCCAACCGCGTACGGCGCGGAGCCGAACACGCAGGCGAATCTAGTCGACCTCGGGTACCCGGGCACCCTGCCGGTACTCAATCGCGAGGCCGTGCGCATGGCCGTGAAGTTCGGGCTCGCAATCGACGCGGAGATTGAGACGTGCTCGGTATTCGCGCGCAAGAACTATTTCTACCCGGACCTTCCGAAGGGCTATCAGATCAGCCAGTACGAGTTCCCGATCGTGAAAACGGGCAAGCTCGACGTGATGCTCGAGGACGGCTCCACGAAGGTGGTAGGCATCACTCGCGCGCACCTTGAGGAGGATGCCGGAAAGTCGCTGCATGAGGACTTCCAGGGCATGACCGGCATCGACCTGAACCGGGCCGGGACGCCGCTGCTCGAGATCGTGTCAGAGCCCGACATGCGCTCGGCAAAAGAAGCCGTCGCATACATGAAAAAAATCCACGCGCTCGTACGTTATCTCGAGATTTGCGACGGCAACATGCAGGAAGGGTCGTTTCGCTGCGATGCGAACGTGTCCGTGCGCCGGTCGGGCGAGCCGTTCGGTACGCGCTGCGAGGTCAAAAACCTGAACTCGTTCCGCTTCATCGAACGCGCGATCAATTTCGAGGTCGAGCGCCAGATCGAGCTCATCGAGCGCGGTGAGAAGATCATCCAGCAGACGCGCCTGTACGACCCGGACAAGGGCGAAACGCGACCGATGCGCAGTAAAGAAGAAGCGAACGACTACCGCTACTTCCCGGATCCGGACCTTTTACCGGTCAAGCTCGACCACGAATTCATCGCCGAGGTGCGTGCGACGCTGCCCGAGCTGCCGGATGCGAAGCGGCAGCGCTACATCGACGAATTCGGTTTGCCCGCGTACGACGCGACGGTGCTGACCGCGACGCGCGAGATGGGCGACTTCTATGAGGCGACGCTGCGTGCGGTCGAGGGCGAGCCGAAGCTCGTCGCGAACTGGGTGATGGGCGAGTTGTCGGCCGCGCTTAACCGCGACGGCATCGAGATTGACCAGAGTCCGGTCGATGCCGCGCGATTCGCGGGATTGCTGGCGCGCATCGTCGACGGAACCATTTCCGGCAAGATTGCGAAGGACGTCTTCGACGCGATGTGGGCAGGCGAGGGCGACGCTGATCGAATCATCGAGGCGAAAGGGCTGCAGCAGATTACCGACGCTGGCGCGATCGAGCAGATCATCGACGACGTGATCCAGGCGAACCCGACGCAGCTTGAGCAGTATCGGTCAGGCAAGGACAAGCTGTTCGGGTTCTTCGTCGGACAGGTGATGAAGGCGACCGGCGGCAAAGCGAACCCGGCGCAGGTCAACGACCTCCTCAAAGCCAAGCTCGCGCCCTGAAGCATCGCGGCGCAAAGGCGCCGCTCCTGCAGGTGCCAAAGTTAATGTAGGAGCGGCACCTTCGTGCCGCGAGGAATCAGCCGACAGCGCTGGCGACGAAGCGTCCGGTGAAGCGTGCGCACACCATCCCGGTATCGTTGGTCACCACCGCCTCGAGTTCGATGCGTGCCCGCCCTTTGCGCGTGAGCCCATCGAGGAACGCGCGGGTCGCGGCAGCGCCGGGTGCATCGCACTTCGCGTTCAGCGAGGTAAGGACCGGTTTCAGGTAATCGATTTCGCTGCGCGCGACGACCAGTCGTGCATCGATGCCAGCTTCGCGCAACAGCCCCCACAACCAGCCCCAGCACGCGAGCGTCGCAAGGCTCGCGACGCTGCCGCCGAATGCGGTCGACTGGTGGTTGGTATTCGGCCCGAGCGGCGCGACGAGCGTGACGGAGCCGGAGTCTGCTTCTGAGACTGTCGCCTGCATCGCGCCATAAAGCGGAATCGCGTCCGCGAGATAGGCGTGCAGCGCGTCTTTCATCGGCATACCGTGCATGCAGGGTCGCGGTCGAACGTGGACTCGCGCCACGAGAGCGTCGCCGCGTTGAACTGCAAAAGCCGGCCACTCGCTGGCGCGCCGATGCCGCCGATGATGCGCAGCGCTTCGGTCGCGAGCATCGTGCCGATGACGCCGACGAGCGACGCGAGCACGCCGTTGCCGGCGCAATCCTCGATTGATTCGCCCGCCTCGCGGTACAGGCAGGCATAGCACGGCCCGATTCCGTCTCGCAGATCAAAACTCGCGACTTGCCCGCCGAGCCGGACTGCCGCGCCACTGACGAGCCGGGTGCCGGCTGCGACGCACGCGCCGTTCACCGTGAATCGGGAGCCGAAGTTGTCCGTGCAATCGAGCACGAGGTCCGCACCGTCGATGACCGTGCGCAATGCATCGCTATCGAGCCGCCCATCGTGCCGGACCAGCGAAACGGCCGGATTCACGCACGCGAGCGCGTCCGACGCGGCGTCGACCTTACGCCGGCCGACGTCCGCGTCGCGGTAGAGCACTTGGCGTTGCAAATTAGTCGGGTCGACGAGGTCGAAGTCATTGAGAAGCAGGCGGCCGACACCCGCGGCTGCGAGGTACAGTGCCGCGGGCGAGCCGAGGCCGCCGAGGCCGACGATGAGGACCGTCGCATCGCGCAGCCGCTGCTGCCCGGCTTCGCCGAGTTCGGCGAGGCCGAGGTGTCGCGCATAACGGATTCTCTCGTGTGTCTCCATCCTTATGTTCTATCACCCATTGTTGGAGCGGCGCCTTTGCGCCGCGATTGGCTGAGCCGAGCTCCGGTGACCCGGTCGATGCCGCCCAAATCCTTCCACTGTTTGATTGCGCCAAACCCCGCCGTCGTCAGCAGATCTGATACGGCATCCGCTTGGTCGTATCCGTGTTCCAGAAGCAGCCAACCGCCCCGGACGAGGTGCGCTGGCGCACACGCGGTGATTTCGCGGATGCAATCGAGCCCGTCGGGGCCCGCAGCGAGCGCGGCGCGCGGCTCGTACCGCACGTCACCGCGCATCAGATGTGGGTCATCGTCCGCGACGTAGGGTGGATTGGACACGATCAGGTCGAATCGTTCGCGCGAGAGTGCAGCGCACCAATCGCCGAGGTGGAACTCGACGCGTGCCGCATGTTGCGCCGCGTTCGCACGCGCGATTGCAAGCGCGTCCGGATCGAGGTCCGTGGCGACAATCCGCCAGGATGGCCGTGTGGTCGCAAGCGCGAGTGCGATGGCGCCGCTGCCGGTTCCGAGGTCCGCGACCGCTGCGTCCTCACCCGCCACGAGTTCCAGCGCGGCACCGACGAGCACTTCGGTATCGGGCCTTGGAATCAGCACGGCGGGGGTTACCGCCAGCGTGAGCGACCAGAACTCACGTTCTCCGACGAGATACGCGATGGGTTCGCCGTCGCGCCGCCGCCGGAGATACTCATCGAATTTCGCCTGACCCGCTGCCGGTAGCGGTTGGTCGCCGTGCGCGCGCAGCCAAGCGCGCGCAC
>JBBEAN010000006.1:0-9933 GCA_040882865.1 Gammaproteobacteria bacterium | reverse complement strand
GCCCCCCCCCCCCCCCCCCCCCCCCACGTCCGAGCGCCTGCGCCAGCAACACTTCGGCGTCCAATTGCGGGGAATCCGACACCGGCCGCAGCGCGAGCGCCGCGCCGGAAAGTGCCCGTTCGATGGTCATTTCTCTGAATGATACGCGAGCCGTTACACTATGCGGATGGCCATTTACCGTAACGTCCTCGAGATGATCGGCAACACGCCGATGATCGAACTCACGCAGCTCGATACCGGCCCCTGCAGGCTGTTCGGCAAGCTGGAACTCAACAATCCCGGCGGCTCGATCAAGGACCGCATTGGGGTTGCGATGATCGAGGGCGCCGAGCGTGACGGACATGTGAAGCCCGGCGATACGCTGGTCGAGGCGACCGCAGGCAACACCGGCATCAGTCTTGCGCTGGTCGCCGCGCAGAAGGGTTATCGCATGATCATCGTGATGCCCGACAAGATGAGTATGGAGAAGGTGTTCAACTTGAAAGCGATGGGAGCCGAGGTCGTTTTGACGCGCTCCGACGTCGCGAAGGGTCACCCGGAATATTTCCAGGACCTCGCCGCGCGCATCGCGAAGGAGCAGGGCGCGTTCTACGTGAACCAGTTTGCGAACGAGCACAACGCGCGCGCGCATGAAGAAATCACCGGCCCGGAAATCTGGGAGCAGATGGAGCACGATATGGACGCCGTCATTTGCGGTGTCGGTTCCGGTGGCACGATTACCGGGTTCGGGCGTTATTTCGGGCGCGTCGCACCGCACGTCGACGTCGTGCTGGCGGACCCGGAGGGCTCAATCGTCGCCGAGTTCGTTCGCACCGGCAAGGTCGGCAAGGCTGGCAGCTGGGTCGTCGAAGGCATCGGCGAGGACTTCATTCCGCCCGTTTGCGACATGGACCCCGTGAAATTGGCCTATACGATTCCGGACGCGGAGGCCCTCCTCGCGGCGCGCGAACTCCTGCACAAGGAGGGCATCCTCGTGGGCTCGTCGACCGGCACGTTGCTCGCCGCCGCACTCCGGTACTGCCGTGAGCAGACCGAGCCGAAGCGCGTCGTCACGCTGTTGTGCGACACCGGCAACAAATACCTGTCAAAAATGTACAACGACTTTTGGATGATCGACCGCGGTTACATGACACGCAAGCCATACGGCGACCTGCGCGATTTCATCGCTCGTCCGCACGCCGAGAAGGGTACAACCGTGATCGGCATTGCGGAGCCGATGACGTCCGCGCAGCTTCGCATGCGCGACAACGGCCTGTCGCAGTTGCCTGTGCTCGATGAGGGCAAATACGCCGGTCTCGTCGACGAGCGCTCGATGATGCAGGCGCTGCGGGGTGGCGCAGCGGTGAATTCGCCGGTGCGCGACGCGATGCGCACCGACGTGCCGGTGCTCGCGTCCGGCGAAACTCAAACTGCGCTCGAGAAGGCATTGGAGCTTGAACCAACCGTCGTCGTGATGCATGACGGCAACTTTGCCGGGCTGGTCACGCGCAGTGACTGGCTGGTGTGGCGCCGCAAACAAGGCTGATATGAAAGACACCGACAAGAAGGGCTTCGGAACGCGCGTTATCCATGCGGGTCAGTCGCCGGACCCGACCACCGGCGCGATCATGCCGCCGATTTATGCGACTTCCACCTACGTACAGGCGAGCCCTGGCGACCACAAGGGTTGGGAGTACTCGCGTACACACAACCCGACGCGGCAAGCCTTTGAGCGCTGCATCGCCGACCTCGAGTCCGGTCGGTACGGGCTCGCATTCGCATCGGGCCTCGCGGCCACCGCGACGCTGCTCGACCTGCTAGACACCGGCGATCATGTCGTCGCGATGGATGATCTTTACGGCGGTACGCGTCGCTTGTTCACGCGCGTGCGTGCGCGTTCGGCCGGGCTCGAATTCAGCTACGTCGACATGAGCGACGTATCGAACGTCGAGGCGGCAATCACGGAGCGAACGAAGCTCATCTGGGTCGAGACGCCGACGAACCCGATGATGAAGCTCGCCGACCTCGCCGCCATTGCGAAGATCGGCCGTGAGCGCGGCGTGATGACGGTGTGTGACAACACTTTCGCGACACCTTACGTGCAGCGCCCGCTCGAACACGGGTTCGACGCTGTGATGCATTCGAGCACCAAGTACCTGAACGGCCATTCGGATATGGTCGGCGGCGCGCTCGTGACCGACGACGCCGCGCTCGCCGAGCGGCTTTATTTTCTCCAGAACTCCGTCGGTGCGGTATCGGGGCCGTTCGACAGCTTCCTCGCGCTGCGGGGACTCAAGACGCTCGCAATCCGAATGGAGCGCCATTGCGAGAGCGCGTTGCGACTCGCGCAATGGCTCGATAAACACCCGAGGGTGAAATCGGTCTTCTATCCAGGCCTCGAGTCGCACCCGCAGCACGCGCTCGCGAAGCGGCAGATGCACGGCTTCGGAGGGATGATTTCGTTCGATTTCGACGGCAGCGCCGACGACGCGCGTCGAGTGCTCGAGCGGTTCGAAGTGTTCTCGCTCGCCGAGAGCCTCGGCGGCGTGGAGAGCCTCGTGAATCACCCGGCGATCATGACGCACGCGAGCGTGCCACCCGAGGTCCGCGCCGCGCTCGGCATCACCGACACGCTGATCCGACTGTCGGTCGGCATCGAGGAATACGACGACCTCGAGGCCGACGTCGCGCAAGCGCTCGCGCGGTGACCATCGGGACCGGATGAGGGTCACCAGCCTCGAAGCCGTCGTCCGGGCGCTCAACGACGCTGGAGTGCGGTTCCTGATTGCGGGAGGCGTGGCGGTCAATGCGCACGGGTATTTGCGTTTCACGGCAGACATCGACTTGGTGGTGGCGCTCGACCCGGCAAACGTCAGCGCCGCGTTCGGCGCATTCGGTCAACTCGGTTACCGGCCGACGATTCCCGTGACGGGCGCGCAGTTCGCGGACGCCGACACGCGTAAGGAATGGATTGAGCACAAGGGCATGAAGGTCCTGGGCTTTTTCAGTGACCGGCACCGCGAGACGACAATCGATGTGTTCGTCGAAATGCCGTTCACGTTCGACGACGAGTATGGAAAAGCGCTGGTCGAAGAAATGGCACCGGGAGTCCCGGCAAGCTTCGTGGCATTGCCGACACTGATCAAAATGAAGGAAAGCGCGGCTCGACCGCGCGACCAAGACGATGTCCACCACCTTCGATGGATACTCGAGGATCAGCAGGATGGCTGACGCACCCGACGATGGCATCGACTGGTCGGTGACGACCTTCGAGGGCGCCCGCCGCGAGCAGGTCCGGCGATGGTCCCGTCTGACCCTGCCGGAGAAGCTCAAAGCGCTCGACGAGATGGCCGAAATGGCGCGCCGCTTCGAACACCAACGCCGCGCGGAGAAGTGGGGCGTGCGCGACACCGACACGCGCGATGACGAGGGTGAACAGGATGCATAGAAGCCGCCTCGCGGGATTCATCATCGACTGCCAGGACGCGGACGCACGCGACGCAGCCGACTTCTGGGGTGGCGCGCTCGGCATGGCAGTCCACGAGTGGCCGGCGGAACAAGGCGGCCGCTATGTGAAGCTCGTCGACCCCGCCGAGCGACTCCACGTCGAGGTGCAGTCAGTCGAGCACGCAAGCCGCGTGCATCTCGACATCGAGACCGACGACATCGAGGCGGAAGTGCTTCGGCTCGAAACACTCGGCGCGAAGCGTGTCTCCAAAATCCGGACGTGGTGGGTGATGGAAGCGCCGACCGGGCAACGGTTCTGTGTCGTGCGTCCACAGTCACCCCATTTCGACGAGCTCGCGAACGAATGGCCGTGATACTGGTATTGACGTTCGTCGCGGCCGTCGCGAGCGCACCCGGCGGCGGTGACGAGAGCGTGCGGCGCTTCATGGCGGCGTTCAATGCGCAGGATGCGGACGCGATGGCCGAGCTCGTCACCCCGGGCGTCGACTGGGTTACCTTGGACGGCTCGGAATTGCGCGTGGAAGTCTCTGGCCGCGACGCGCTGCGCACATCGATGGTCGATTACTTCAAGTCTTGCCCGTCGTGCCGTTCGACGCTTGTGAGCGTTTCGGCCACCGCTACGCGCGTGACCACCGTGGAGACGGCGTCCTGGTCTACCCGGACGGGCGAGCGGCGCGAGCAACAGGCGATTGCGGTGTATGAGTTTGATGGCCCGCTGATAACACGTGTCATCTATTTCCCATCAGAGCCCGTTGGTGACTGACCCCAATCGCGACGGGGCATTCCACAGCGTTGTGCAGGAACAGGTGGGAGCGGCGCTCCGCGCCGCGATGAGTATCAGGCGTCCGCGAGCGACGCGAGCAGGTCGGCCTGGTGCTCTGCGATTAACGGGTCAATGACCGGCGACAGGTTGCCGCCGACGATGTCGTCAATCTGGTGCAGCGTGAGATTGATGCGATGGTCGGTCACGCGGCCTTGCGGGAAGTTGTAGGTTCGGATCCGCTCTGATCGATCACCAGTGCCGACCTGCAGGCGCCGTTCGCGCTGCTGCTCATTCGTCTGTTTCTCCTGTGCCTGTGCGAGCAGCTTCGCGGCGAGCAACGACATCGCCCGCGCGCGGTTTTTGTGTTGCGAGCGCTCGTCCTGGCACTCGACCACGATACCGGTCGGCAGATGAGTGAGGCGAACCGCCGAGTCCGTCTTGTTGACGTGCTGGCCGCCCGCGCCGGACGAGCGATAAGTATCAACGCGCAAATCGGCCGGGTTGATCGCGACCGCTTCGACCTCGGCGACTTCGGGCAACACGGCGACCGTGCAGGTCGACGTGTGGATGCGCCCCTGCGCCTCTGTCGCCGGCACACGTTGCACACGGTGCGCGCCCGATTCGAATTTCAGTTTCGAGTACGCGCCGTCGCCGATGATGCGGGCGATCACTTCGCGGTAGCCGCCATGCTCGCCGTCCTGCTCGGACAGGATTTCGACTTTCCAGCCCTGCGTTTCCGCGTAACGCGTGTACATCCGGAACAGGACCCCCGCAAAGAGCGCGGCCTCGTCGCCGCCCGCACCCGCGCGAATTTCGAGAAACAAGTTCGCATCATCGTTCGGATCGCGCGGAAGAAGCAGCACCTGCAAATCGGCTTCGAGCTGCTCGCGGCGGGCCTTTGCACCCGCGATTTCGTCCTCGGCAAGCGTACGGACCGACGGGTCTGGATCCTTCAACATCGGCGTCGCAACTTCCACCTCCGCGTTCGCGCGGCGCCATGCTGCGAAGGTCGACATCACCGGGTCGAGGCGCGCGTACTCTTTGGACAACGCGCGGAATTGGTCGACGTCCACCATCGTCTCGACGTCCGAGAGGAGCGCTGAAATTTCTTCGAACCGCTCCTGGACCTGTCCAAGCTTGTTGCGGATTGAGTCCTTCATGGTCCGTCCTTGATGCCGAACAATCGGCGTGCCGCCGCCAATGATGCATCATCGCCCGCGAAGCCTGCGTCACGCATCCGCACGGTGGGTTCGTGAAGCAAGCGATTCGTCAACGTGTGCGCGAGCCAGTGCATCACGGTCGCGACGGGCTCCCCGCGTGCGAGCATGCGCGTTGCCTCGTCGAGGCTCTCGTCGCGCGCGTCGCCCGCGCGGTCACGCACGCTGCGGATAACGTCGACCGCGTCGAGCGTGCGCAACACCCCGGAGAAATGGGCGACCGAGAGCTCGATGATCTGTTCGGCTTCGGCCGCGGCCTCTTGTCGCGACCGGAGGCTGTCGTCGATCACATCTTTGAGGTCGTCGACCGTGTACAGATACACGTCCTCGAGCTCGCCGACCGATGCCTCGACGTCGCGCGGAACCGCGATGTCCGCGATGAAGACCGGGCGTCGTTTGCGCGTAGCGAGCGCGTATTTCAGCTGCGCGCACGTGAGCACAGGCACCGGGCTCGCGGTGGCGCTCACGATAATGTCGCTGTCCGCGAGGTGCGCGTCGATTGCGTCGAGTCGGATCGCGAAACCCTTGAAGCGCTCCGCGAGCGTGTGTGCGCGCTCGAGATTGCGATTGGCTATCAGCAACCTGCCGATGCCGTTCGCACGCAGGTGTCGCGCGGTGAGCTCGATGGTGTCGCCGGCTCCGATCAGCAGCGCGGAGTGCGCGTTGAATTTTGAGAATATCTGCCGGGCGAGCGAAACAGCCGCGTACGCGACCGACACCGGGCTCGCACCGATGCCGGTGTCGGTTCGGACTTGTTTCGCGACGCTGAACGCGTGCTGGAATGCGCGCCCGAGCACCGGGCCGCTGGTGCCGCTATCGCTTGCGTCGCGGTACGCTTGCTTCATCTGGCCGAGGATTTGCGGCTCGCCGAGCACCAGCGAATCAAGGCCGCATGCGACGCGGAACAGGTGGCGCACCGCGCCGTCATCGGTATACGAGTAAAGGCATTCACCCATCTCATCGTCATCCAGGCCGCGGTGCCGCGAAAACCACGCGCGCACCGGTTCGCCATCGCCGTCCTGCATCACGCACCAGAGCTCCGTGCGGTTGCAGGTCGAGACGATGGCCGCCTCGGTGACGTCCGGGAGCGCGCGCAATTCTGTCAACGCGTCCGGTAATTGAACCGCATCGAATACCAGTTGTTCGCGGAATTCGACCGGTGCGGTCTTGTGGTTGATTCCTAAGACAAAAAGCGACATGGGCCGGGAATTGTGCGGCATGGGTCCAGCGGGCGCAAGCTGTGCTAACCTCCAAACCGATGATTTCCCGAAACTTTGCAATGACCTGCGCCGCGCTGGCGCTGACCGCGTGTGCGGCCACGCCGCCCGCCGAGGACGCACCGGCGGACACCGCACCGCTCGAGTTCAGCAGCCCGTCCGCCGCGCTGAATTACCACCTGTTGATGGGCGAAATCGCGATGTCGCGCGAGCAGTTCGATGAAGCGGCGGATGCATACCTCGCGGCGATGCCGCTCGCCGACGACGCGGGCGTCGCTGAGCGCGCGGCCCAGCTCACGCTGCACGCGGGGCGCCTCGACGACGCGCGAAGCGCGGCCGCGCGCTGGCGGGCACTCGAGCCTGCTGCGTCGGGGCCCTCGGAAGTCGAGCTCGTCGTGGCGTTGCGCGCTGACGACGCGCAGCTTGCCTATCGTCACGCGGAAGAATTGCTCGAACGCTGGCACGCGCCACACGAAGCGGCGTTCCAAGGGCTCGGCCGCTTGCTGGTCGATGAGGCAGAACTCGATCCCAGCATCCAGCTGATGCAACGACTCACCGAGCGATACAACGTTGCGCCCGCGTGGCAGGTCCTTGGCTTGCTCGCGCTGCGCGCGGAAAAACACGCAATCGCGCGGACTGCAGCCGAGCGCGCGCGCCTGCTCGACCCGGAATCTCCGCAGGCGGCGCTGCTCGAGGCCCGCGTTCTCGTGACAATGGGCGAGGGTGAGCGTGGCCTTGCGTTGATGCGCGCGACCGTCGCCGAGCATCCCGATGATCCTACGCTGCGATTCGCGCTCGCGGGCCTGTATCTCGCGCTGCAAGATTACACCGACGCGACCAACGAGCTGGAGCAGGTCGTCGCGCAGGCGCCGGCATACACCGACGCCCGCTGGATGCTCGCGATGGTGCTGCTGCAGACCGGCGAGGTCGATGGTGCCGAGCAGCACCTGCGCGAGTTGCTCGCAGACCCAGTCCGGCGCTGGGACGTGCCGTACTACCTGGGCGGCGTGTATGAATCGCGCGAAGACTGGGACGCGGCGCTCGAATGGTTCGACCAGGTCGAGTGGGGCGACAACCTGCTCAACGCGCGCATCAAAGCCGTACAGATGTTGTGGCTGCTCGGACGCGAGGACGACGCGCGGACCCGTCTCGGACACATGCAGGCTGATTTCCCCCGACAGAGCGCGCGGCTGCACCGCGTCGAAGCAGAGTTGCTGAATCGCGCGGGGCGCCCGACCGACGCAATTGCCGTGTATGACCGCGCGCTTTTACATGCACCCGATGACGTGAGCCTTCTTTATGCGCGGGCGCTGCAGCACGAGCGCGTGGGCGACTTCGACGCCGCGGTCGCCGACCTGCGCCGCGTGTATACGCTTGATCCAGACAATGCGGTCGCGCAGAACGCGCTCGGTTATCTACTCGCCGACCACGGTGAACCTTCCGATTGGGATGAAGCGCGCGCACTGATCGCACTGGCGGTCGCGCAGGAACCCACAAACGCTGCATTCCTCGACAGCATGGGCTGGGTGCTCTACCGCCTCGGGGACCTCGAAGCCGCGCGAGACTGGCTGCTGCGTTCGTGGCAGGCGCAGCGCGATGCGGAAGTCGGTGCGCACCTCGGTGAAGTGTTCTGGCACCTCGACCAACGCGAGGCCGCGCGCGAGGTGTGGCTCGATGCGCTGCGACTCGACGCCGAGCATCCGGACCTCATTGAAACCCTAGAGCGGCTCGAGGCCGATGTCCGGGGCCATGACCGCCCGTGAGCTGATCCGGCTCGCGCCGGTCGCGGTGTTGCTCCTCGCCGGTTGCCAGGCGCTGCCCCGCGCGGTGCCACCGGTCGCCGACGGTACGCCTGCGGCTGAGGCATTCGACGCGCGTCGAACCCAACTCGCCGCACTGGACGCATGGACACTGCGCGGGCGCAGCGCGTTGTCTGCGCGCGGCCGCGGCTGGAACGGCTCCGTCCATTGGCATCAATCTGCCGACTACATCGATTTGCGCCTGATCGCGCCGCTCGGCGCCGGCACGCTGAGGCTCACGGGTCTCCCGGAGTACATGCGGATTCGGGCGTCGGACGGCACCGACTTCTATACCCCGGATCCGGCGGGTGACCTCGAGGCTGCGCTCGGCGCACCGCTTCCGATCGGCGCGCTGCGCTGGTGGATTCTTGGTATCCCGCTACCCGATGTGGCCGTTGAAGCGCTCGATCTTGATGCCGCGGGTCGTGCGACCGCATTCATGCAGGAGGGTTGGCACGTGACCTACCCGCGGTACACCGAGCACGACGGCTTCGTGGTCCCCGGCATCGTCGCCGCCGAGCGCGACGGCGCAAAAATCCGCGTCGTCGTGGACCAATGGAGCGCACAGTGAAATCGCTCGAGGCACCGGCCCCCGCGAAGCTGAATCTGTTCTTGCACGTGCTTGGTCGGCGCGAGGATGGTTACCACGACCTCCAGACCGTATTCCAGTTCATCGATTTTTCGGACCGCCTCGTGTTCACAACGCGCGACGACGGCGCCGTGGTCCGCGAAGGTGGGCTCGCGGATGTCGCGCCTGACGACGACCTCGTGGTCATCGCGGCCCGGGCGTTGCAGGGCGCGACCGGTACTACGCTAGGCGCCACCATCCACCTCGATAAGTACATCCCGTCAGGGGCGGGCCTTGGCGGCGGAAGCTCCGACGCGGCGACGACACTCGTCGCGCTGAACCGGCTTTGGGATCTCGGCTGGAATCGCGACCGGCTGTGCGCGTTCGGCGCGACCATCGGGGCCGACGTGCCGGTCTTCGTGCGCGGCACGGCCGCTTGGGCCGAGGGGATCGGCGACCGGCTGGTGCCGATCGAGCTTCCAGAGCCGTGGTATCTCGTCGTGGATCCCGGCGTGGCCGTTTCGACCCGCGACTTATTCCAGGCGCCTGAATTGACACGGGATTCGCCGCGCCTGACAATACCCGACTTTGTTTCGGGTGCCGGACGCAATGATTTCGAGCCCCTGGTGCGCGCGCGCTATCCAGAGGTGGCCGCGGCGCTTGACTGGCTTGACGATTACGCCGATGGCGGGGTCGGCGCCCGTCTGACCGGCACCGGCGGGTGCGTGTTCGCGACTTTCGACGCACCGGAACCGGCGCACGACGCGCTGGCCCGGTTGCCTGACGAGTGGCGCGGCGTGGTCGCACGTGGCATGAACCGGTCGCCCCTCTACATCTCGGGAAACATTGGGGCGTAGCCAAGTGGTAAGGCAGCGGGTTTTGATCCCGCCATTCCCAGGTTCGAATCCTGGCGCCCCAGCCA
>JBBEAN010000005.1:82967-96163 GCA_040882865.1 Gammaproteobacteria bacterium | reverse complement strand
GGCCCGCCGCGAACCGACAGGCGGCTTGACCGGGAACATAGAATCTCCCACCTGCTGGGTCAAAGCCGGCGGCGGATGAAATCCCGGACTTCGTCGGGGTCTCGGGTGCGGCTCATGGCCGGCAGTGAATCCAGGAACGCGCGGCCATAGCCTTTGCTGACGAGCCGTGGGTCACACAGCATCATCACGCCGGTGTCCTCGGCGTCGCGGATCAAACGCCCCACGCCTTGCTTCAGCGCGATCACTGCGCGCGGCAGCTGATACTCCATGAACGCGTTGCCGCCGCCGCGGTTGATCGCTTCGATGCGCGCAGCGAGCACCGGGTCATCCGGCGACGCGAATGGCAGCTTGTCGATTACGACCACGCTGAGCGCCGGCCCGCGCACATCGACGCCTTCCCAGAAACTCCCCGTGCCGAGCAGCACTGCGTTGCCGCGCTCGCGGAACTCGCGCAGCAGCGCGTCACGCGGCGCGCTGCCCTGGACCAGCAACGGGAACGCCGAGCGACCCTCGAGGAAGTCGGCGGCCTCGCGCAGCGCGCGGTGGCTCGTGAACAATAGGAACGCGCGCCCACCGCTCGCGGCGAGCACCGGCAGCGCGGCCTCGAGCACCGCGCGTGTGAAATCCGGAGTGTTCGGGGCGGGCAGGTCGGGCGGCACGTACAACATCGCGTTGTGCTCGTAGTCGAACGGAGAACCGAGCAACAGCGTATCGGGCTCGACGAGGCCGAGCGCCTGCGTGAAGTGCTCGAAGCGCTCACCGACCGCGAGCGTCGCGGACGTGAACACCCAGCTGCGCGGCGGGTCGCTGAACAGTTTCGACAACGGTTCCGACACATCGAGCGGCGTGAGGTGCAGGCCGTAGCTCGAACGGAACGACTCGATCCAGCGTACTTCCCCGAGCGCGGCTTCCGAGCGGATCAGCGCGAGCTGCGCGCGCACGTTCTCTGTGCGCTCGAGGGCCTGTTCGAGCGAAGTCGCGCGGCCGGCGTGCGCGCCGAGTATTTGCGACAACTCACCGAGGGCGTACGCGACGTTGTCGAGCGCCGACTCGACTTGCGCGATACCGGGCCAGTACTGCCAAGGCTTGCGGGTGCCACCGCCATCACGACCGCCGCCGCCGATGATTTTCATCGCGAGCTCGCGCTGAGCGCGTTCGAGCTGGTCGGCGGCGTCGCGAATCGCAGGTGTGTCGGACGCGTCGTTCACGAACGCGGCCGTCGCATCGCGCGCGAGGTCGGAAATCTGACGACCGGTCACGACGGTGCCGAAAAATTGGCTCGCGGTCTCCGCGAGTTGGTGCGCCTCGTCGACGATGACCGCGTCGGCGCCGGGCAGCAGTTCGCCGAAACCCGATTCCTTGAGCACGAGGTCGGCGAACAATAAGTGATGGTTGATGACGACGACGTCCGCGGCGAGTGCGCGCCTTCGCGCCTGCAACACGAAGCAGTCATCGTAGTGCGCGCATTTCTGACCGAGACAGTTTTCGGCAGTGGATGTGACCCACGGCCAGACCGACGAGTCTTCGGGTACGCCCTCGACCTCGGCGACGTCACCGTCGGCGGTCGTACCGGCCCAGCGCTCGATCGTCGCGAAATCCTTCGCGCGGTCGCGCGAGTCGAAGCGGCCGGTGAGTTTTGCCTGCTCGAGGCGTTGCGGACACAAGTAGTTCGCACGGCCTTTTAGCAGCGCAGCGGACACCGGCAGCCCGAGTGCGTCGCGCACAGCGGGTAAGTCCTTCGTGAACAATTGGTCCTGCAGGTTCTTCGTGCCGGTGGACACAAGCACCTTGAGACCCGATTGCAACGCGGGCACGAGATACGCGAACGTCTTGCCGGTACCGGTACCGGCTTCGACCACGAGCGCGCGACGGTTTTCGAGCGCGTCAGCGACCGCGGCGGCCATTGTCTGCTGGTCGCGACGCGGATTGAAGCCATCGAGGGACTGGGCCAGCGGCCCGCCGGCGCCGAGAAGGTCGGCAATATGATTCACCGGTCGAGTATAATGCACCGTTTCACTCACCCTCCAGAGAAAGGTAGTAATGGCCACGACGAACAAGGCGTTGCTCGCGTGGGTTGACGAAGTCGCCCGCCTCACCCAGCCCGATCGCATCCATTGGTGCGACGGTTCCGCTGAAGAAAACGATGCGCTCATCGAGCAGATGCTCGAAACCGGCGACCTCATCCAATTGAACGAGGATACCCACCCTGGGTGCTACCTCCACCGTTCCGACCCGTCCGACGTGGCCCGTACCGAGCACCTGACCTACGTGTGCACAACCGACGAGGTCGATGCCGGGCCGAACAACAACTGGATGTCGCCCGAGGAGGGCCACAAGAAAGTTGACGCGCTGTTCGAAGGCTGCATGAAGGGACGCACGATGTACGTGATCCCGTACTGCATGGGTCCGATTCTGTCGCCACTGTCCCGTTGCGGCGTCGAACTCACCGACAGCCCGTACGTGGTCGTGAATATGCGCATGATGACGCGCATGGGTGCGGAAGCGCTCGCCCGGATCGAGACGGAGGGCGCGTTCGTGAAGGGCCTGCACTCGACCGGCGACCTCAAGATCGAAAACCGCATGATTACGCACTTCCCCGAGGCGCTCACCATCAAGAGCATCGGCTCGGGCTACGGCGGCAACGCGCTGCTCGGCAAGAAATGCCATGCGCTGCGCATCGCGAGCTGGCAGGCGCAGGACGAGGGCTGGCTGGCCGAGCACATGCTGATCGTCGGCATCGAGAACCCGGCCGGCGAGATCAAGTACGTCGCCGCGGCGTTCCCGTCTGCGTGCGGCAAGACCAACCTCGCGATGTTGATACCGCCCGAGTCGCACAAAGGCTGGAAAGTCTGGACGGTCGGCGACGACATCGCGTGGATGCAGCTCGGTGCAGACGGCCGCCTGTGGGCGATCAACCCGGAAGCCGGATTCTTCGGCGTCGCGCCTGGCACCGGTAAAAAGACCAACCCGAACGCGCTGGACATGCTGAACCGCAACGCGATCTTCACGAACGTCGCGCTGACGGACGACAAGCAGCCGTGGTGGGAAGGCAAGGACGAGCAGACGCCGACCGTTGATTGGCAGGGCCGTAAGTACGACCCCAAGAACGGTCCGGCTGCACACCAGAACTCCCGCTTCACCGTGTCCGCGAAGCAGTGCGCGAGCGCATCGCCCGAGATGGAGAACCCGAATGGCGTTCCGATCTCGGCGATCGTGTTCGGCGGCCGTCGCAAGGAACTCGCGCCGCTCGTGATGGAGGCGTTCGATTGGAACCACGGCGTGCTCGTCGGCGCGTCGGTCGCGTCGGAGACGACCGCGGCGGCGACCGGAAAAGTCGGTGTCGTCCGCCGCGACCCGATGGCGATGAAGCCGTTTTGCGGGACGAATTTCGGCGATTACTGGGCGCACTGGCTGCAGTTCGGCGAGCGCTCCGAAAAGTTGCCGAAGATTTTCCACGTGAACTGGTTCCGTCAGGGCGAGGATGGCAAGTTCCTGTGGCCGGGCTTCGGCGAGAACCTGCGTGTCCTGCGCTGGATCCTTGACCGCTGCGCGGGTGACGGCAAGGCCGTTGAGACGCCCGTGGGTTACCTTCCGGCCGACGGCGCGATCGACACAAAGGGGCTCGGCGTCGACAAATCGGTGATGGAAGAGATTCTGTCCGTTGACCGTGATGCGTGGCGCGACGAGTTCAAGGCGATCCGCGAGTACATCGAGAGCTTCGGCGACCGCGTGCCACAGAAATTGCGCGAAGAACTCGACGCGGCCGACAAACGCCTGGCTTGATTTATTCGCGACGCCGAGAGCGTCGCTCCCACCTGACGCCACAACCAACGGTAAAGATTTCAGGTGGGAGCGACGCTCCGCGTCGCGATGAACGAAGCTGCGGCGGCCCGACCATCGCGACACCGAGAGTGTCGCTCTCACCTGACAGATCGAACGTAGGAACAGAATGACCACCACCAAAAATAAAAAACCCACCCAGGCCCAGCGCGCTGACCGCCACGACCTGTACGAGCAGGCCGTTCAGGACGTCGAGTCGGAAATCGATTTCGTCATCGCGACCTGGACCGCGCTGCGCAAGCGCCCGCTGCGCAATCTGCGCGAGGATTTCAGCGGCACCTGCGCGACGTCGTGCGAGTTCGTGCGGCGTGGCCGCACAAACCAGGCGTGGGCGGTCGATCACGACCCGGGCGTGCTGGCGTGGGGCCTTGAGCACCGGGTGTCGAAGCTCACGCCGTCGGGCCAGAAGCGTCTGCACCAAATCGAGGGCGACGTGATGACCGCGCGTACGCCGAAAGTCGACGTGCTTCTCGCCATGAACTTCTCTTACTGGATGCTGAAGACGCGCGATTCATTGAAGCAGTACTTCAAACGCGCCCATACGTCGCTCGCCGACGACGGCATGTTGATGCTCGACGCGTTCGGCGGCTACGACGCGTACCGCGAGCTGAACGAGAAGCGCGATTGCGGCGGCTTCACCTACGTGTGGCACCACGAGCGCTATGACCCGATCACGGGCGACATGGACACGCGCATCGAGTTCCGTTTCCCCGACGGCTCGAAGATCAAGGAGGCGTTCACGTACCACTGGCGTCTGTGGTCGCTGCCGGAGATCAAGGAGCTGTTGCTCGAGGCCGGCTTTGCGAAAGTGACCATCTACTGGCAAGGCTGGGACGAGGACGACGAGCCGAAGGATTTCGAGCCGGCGGAGCATGGCGAGGCCGACGCTGGGTGGATCTGCTATATCGTCGCCGAAAAATAATTATCGCGGCCCAAAGGCGCCGCTCCTACAATTCTGGCACCTGTAGGAGCGGCGCCTTTGCGCCGCGATGGTTACAATCCCCGCAATGAAACTCCTCGCGCTTGAAACCGCCACCGAGGCCTTGTCCGTCGCCGTCCTCATTGACGACACCGTGCACGCGCACCACGAAGTCGCGCCGCGCCGGCACGGGGAGCTACTGCTCCCCACGATCGAGCAGCTACTCGCTGCCGCGAGCCTCAAACTCACTGACCTCGATGCTATTGCGTTCGGCCGTGGGCCGGGCGCATTCACCGGTGTGCGCATCGCGATTGCCGCGGCGCAGGGGCTCGCCTACGGCGCAGGACTCAAGGTCGTTCCGGTATCGACGCTCGCCGCGCTCGCGCAGGACGCCCTCAACGCGGGTGAGAAGCGCGTGATCGCCGCGATCGATGCGCGCATGGGCGAGGTGTATGCCGCATGTTATACCGCCGACGCGGACGGACTTGCGGAACGCACGGGCGAGGAATGGCTCGGCAAGGCGGCCGAGTTCACTGCGCCGAGAGGCGCTTGGTTCGGCGCAGGCACGGGCTTCGGCGCGTACCGCGACGACTTCAAGGTGGAAATCTCGGATGTCGACCCGACCGCGCTGCCGAATGCGGCGGCGATCGCGCGGCTCGCGGCGCGAGAAGTCGAAGCGGGGAGGGCGATCGACCCAGAAAACGCGATGCCGGTTTATCTCAGGGACAAGGTCACCGGCTGACCGCGGCAAATTTATCGCGGCGCAGAGCGCCGCTCCCACCTGCACTTCCACGGGGCTCTGCAAGAACAGGTGGGAGCGACGCTCTTGGCGTCGCGATTATTTATTTCTTGAAACCCGCCCACAGCGAATACACCCCCAACCCAACGAACGCGATGAGCACCCACCCCGGCATCGACAGCCCGAGCAGTGCCCAATCGACTTCCGCGCATTCGCCCGAACCCTCGAACACCATTCGGAACGCGTCGAGCAGCGGGAACACCTCGAGCATGTAGTCCAGGCCGGGGCCGCAATCGGGCACTTGATCCGGCGGCAGGCTCTGCAGCCACAGGTGGCGGCCGGCGACGACGGCGCCCGCGGTCGCGAACATCGAAGCGACTCCACCGTACACGCGCCGTCCGATGCGGCCCGGGCCATGGATGGCGGCGACGAGCCCGACCAAGCCGACCAGAAACACGCCGATGCGCTGGAAAATGCACAGCGGGCAGGGTTCGTAGCCGAGCGCATACTGCGAGTAGTACGCATAGCCCAGCAGGCCGGCGCACGTGAGGGATATGAGAGCGAAGTGACGGCGGGCGATCATCGCTGGATTATACGAGAAGTTTTTCGAGGATCCGCTCGTACACGGCCGACAGTTCGTCCAGCTCCGCCGCGCGCACGCGCTCGTTCAGCTTGTGGATGGTCGCGTTGACGGGGCCGAGTTCGATCACCTGCGCGCCGGCCGGTGCGATGTGGCGTCCGTCGGAGGTGCCGCCCGCAGTACTTAGTTCCGGCGTGATGCCGACGACTTCGGTGACGGCTGCGATCGTCGCATCGATGAGCGGGCCGCCCTCGGTCAGGAACGGCAGGCCGGAGATGTGCCACTCGATGTCGTACTGGAAGCCGTGGCGGTTCAGCAGGGCGGCGACGCGCGCCTCGATGCTGTCGACGGTCTGCTCGGTCGAGAATCGCAAGTTGAATACGATGTGTGCAGACGCCGGCACGACATTGTCCACGCCGCGTGAGCCGGCCTCGAGCGTGACGACTTGCAGGCTCGTCGGCGGAAAATGCGCATTCCCGCGGTCCCACTCGATCGCACACAACTCGGCGAGCACAGGCGTGACACGGTGGACCGGGTTATCGATGAGTTCCGGGAACGCGACGTGGCCCTGGACGCCGTGCACCGTGAGCCGGCCCGTCAGCGAACCGCGACGACCGTTGCGCAGCTGGTCGCCTGCACGCGCCTTGCTCGACGGTTCGCCGAGCACGCACCAATCAATCGTGTCGCCGCGTTCCGTCAGCGCGTCGACCACGCGCACCGTGCCGTCGCTGCCGATGCCTTCCTCATCGGCAGTGATCAGGAACGCGAGCGTGCCGTTGTGGTCCGGGTGTGCGGCGACGAAGCGCTCGGCCGCGGTCACGAGGCCCGCGAGCCCGCCTTTCATGTCGGCGGCGCCGCGCCCGTGCAGCCAGCCGTCCTGGACGAGGGGCTCGAACGGCGGCGTTTGCCATTGGGCGAGGTCGCCGGGCGGCACGACATCGACGTGGCCTGCGAGCGCGAGCACCGGGCCGGTCGTCCCGCGGCGCGCCCACAAGTTGTCGGTATTGCCGAAGCGCATCTGCTCGCACACAAAGCCGATTTTTTCGAGGCGCGCGGCGATGAGGTCGATGCAGCCGGCCTGGTCAGGGGTCAGCGACGGGCGACGGATGAGGTCGCAGGCGAGTTCAAGCGTCGGTGTCATTTATTTATCGCGACGCCAAGAGCGTCGCTCCCACCTGTTTTGGCACAGCGTCGCTCCCACCTGTTCTGGCACAGCGTCGCTCCCACCTGTTTTGGCACAGCGTCGCTCCCACCTGTTCTGGCACAGCGCTGCGGAAGTTCAGGTGGGAGCGACACTCTCGGTGTCGCGACTGGTTCATCGCGGCGCAAAGGCGCCGCTCCTACAGGTGCCATGGATGTAGGAGCGGCACCTTTGTGCCGCGATTGAAGTTCACTCAGCATTTCTGAGCAATTCATTGATGCCGACCTTCGCGCGCGTCTTGGCATCGACGCGTTTCACGATGATCGCTGCATACAGGCTGCAGTCGCCCGTGCTGGACGGCAATGCGCCGGGCACGACGACCGCGCCGGCCGGGACGCGACCGCGGATGATTTCGTCGCGCTCGCGGTCGTAGATGCGGGTGCTTTGCCCGATGTAGACGCCCATCGAGATCACCGCACCGCGCTCGACGATGACCCCCTCGACGATTTCCGAGCGCGCGCCGATGAAGCAGTCGTCTTCGATGATCGTGGGGGCGGCTTGCAGCGGTTCGAGCACGCCGCCGATGCCGACGCCGCCCGAGATGTGCACGTTCGTACCGATTTGCGCACACGAGCCGACCGTCGCCCAAGTATCGATCATGGTACCGCGGCCGATGCGTGCGCCGAGGTTCACGTAGCACGGCATCAGCACGACGTCGCGTTCGATGTACGCGCCGCGTCGCACGATCGCGTGTGGCACGACGCGGACACCTTCGTTCGTGAAGTCGGCGGCGTTGTGGTGGGTGTATTTGAGGGGGACCTTGTCCCAGAAGCGGGTGAAACCGGCGTCGACGATTTGGTTCGCGTTGATGCGGAACGACAGGAGGACCGCCTTCTTCACCCACTCGTTGACGACCCAACCGTCGCCCTGCGGTTCGGCGACGCGCAGCGTGCCGTCATCGAGTCCGTCGAGGACCGCGTCGACCGCGGCGCGCACGTCGTCGGGGCAGGACGAGGGCGAGAAATCCTGGCGGCGGTCGAACGCTTGCTCGATGGTTTCCTGCATCGGCGGATTGTACCGA
This sequence comes from Gammaproteobacteria bacterium, assembly GCA_040882865.1. GTDB lineage: Bacteria > Pseudomonadota > Gammaproteobacteria > Natronospirales > JAIVGZ01 > JAIVGZ01. The sequence goes on along the minus strand of JBBEAN010000005.1, from coordinate 87,863 downwards.
AATCGCGGCGCGAAGACGCCGCTCCTACAACCATGGCACCTGTAGGAGCGGCGCCTTTGCGCCGCGAATAGAACGGCACCCTTGTGCCGCGATTATTTGATGTATCCCAGCGCCTCGAGCTTCAGGATGATGCGCTGCGCCGCTTCCTCCGGCGTGCAGGATTCGGTCTGTATCACGATTTCGGCCTGCTCGGGTTCTTCGTACGGGTCGGAGATACCGGTGAATTCCTTGATGATGCCGGCGCGGGCTTTCGCGTACAGCCCCTTGCGGTCACGTTCTTCGCAGGTCTCGATCGAGGTCGCGACATGGATCTCGACAAAACCGCCGAGTGCTTCGATTGCCGAGCGAACGTCGCGACGGGTCTGACGGTAAGGCGCAATCGGCGCACAGATCGCGACGCCGCCGGCCTTCGTGATTTCGCTCGCGACGTAGCCGATGCGGCGGATGTTCAAGTCGCGATGTTCTTTCGAAAATCCGAGCTCACTCGACAGGCTCTTGCGCACGTGGTCGCCGTCGAGCAGCGTCACGGAGCGACCGCCGAGCTCGAGCAGCTTCACCATCAGCGCGTTCGCGATGGTCGATTTGCCGGCGCCGGACAGGCCGGTGAAAAACACGGTAAACCCTTGCTTGTGCTTCGGCGGATGCGTCTTGCGGAGTTCGTCGACGACTTCGGGGTACGAGAACCAATCGTCGATTTCGAGGCCTTCCATCAAGCGACGCCGGAACTCGGTGCCGGAGATGTTGAGGACCGTCTCGCCTTCCTTGATCTCGTTCATGGGTGCGTACTGCGCGCGCTCCTGCACGTACACCATCATCTGGAATGGAACGATGCCGATGCCGAGTTCGTCCTTGTGCTTTTCGACGAGTTCCTGCGCCTCGTACGGGCCGTAAAAATCCTTGCCGTTCGAATCCTGGCCGGGGCCCGCGTGATCGCGGCCGACGATGAAGTGCGTGCAACCGTAGTTCTTGCGGATGATCGCGTGGAACACCGCCTCTCTCGGACCACCCATACGCATCGCGAGGTGTAGCAGAGACAGCGTCGTGGTCTGCTCCGGGTAGCGCTTGAGCAAGTGCTCGTAGCAGCGCACGCGCGAGTAGTGGTCGATGTCCCCGGGCTTGGTCAGGCCGACGACCGGGTGGATCAGGAGGTTCGCTTCGACATCGCGCGCCGCGCGATGCGTGATCTCCAGGTGCGCGCGATGCATCGGGTTGCGCGTCTGGAACGCGACGATGCGCCGCCAGCCCCACTTCTGGAACTTCGCGCGCATCTCGGCGGGCGTGTCTCGCAGGCTGTTGAAATCATAATGGCGGGGCGCCTCGATGCCCGTGAGCTTGCCACCGAGGTACACGGGGCCGGATCGGGTCAAGAGGAAGTTCACCGCCGGATGCTTGGTGTCGGTGGTGCCGAACACTTGCTTCGCTTCGGCCTTCAGGTCGGGCTGCCAGAGGTCGCTGACATCGAGGATCGCGATGAGCACACCCTCGGGGTCGCGCAGCGCGACTTGCTGACCGGGCTTTATGGAGTCGGCGAAGGCCTGCGAAACGTCAAGCGTGACGGGCATCGGCCACAATGTGCCATCGGCGAGGCGCATTTCCTTACAAACGCCGTCGTAGTCCGCCTTGCCGAGGAAACCGGTCAACGGACTGAACGCGCCATTGAGCAGCAATTCGAGATCGCAAATCTGGCGCTCGGTCAGGTCCCACGACGGCATGTCGACGGACGCGGCCTTCAGCGCATCGCGCTCGGCCACGGGAATGTAAAGGTCGACGAGTGTGCCGCCGTGCGGTTGAATCAACTCCATTTTCTACTCTCCTAAAATTTCCAGATTAGTGGTACAAAAATCATCGTTACCGAAAAAGCGAGCAAACTCATCGGCGCACCGACGCGCAGGTAATCTGCGAGTCGGTAGCCGCCAGGACCCATGACCATCAAGTTGGTCTGGTAGCCAATCGGCGTCATGAACGCCGCGGACGCGGCAAACATCACCACGACCACAAATGGCATAGGGCTGACCCCGAGTTGTTCTGCGACCGCCACCGCGATGCCGAACATCAGCACTGCCGCAGCGTTGTTCGTAATCAGCTCCGTGAAGACGGCTGTCAATATATAAACGACCGCCAGTGCCAGCAGCGGCGTCGCGATGTTGTTCGTCAACATCGTCGCCGCGGACGCTGCGAGCCCGGTCTCGGTCATCGCCGCGCCGAGGGCGAACGATGCGCCGATGACAATCAGCACCGAATAGTCGATACCGTTGCGCGCACGGGCGACGGTGATGCACCCCGACACCAACATCGCGCCCGCCGCCAACAACGCCGCTTCGAGCATGCTCAAAACGCCAAGCGCAGCTGTGGTGACCATCGCGACGAGGATCATGACCGCGCGTGGAGCCTTGCTGAAATCAGGCGGGGTTGAATCGTTCAGCGCGCTCACCAACAGGAAATCGCGCCGAGAACGGTATTGTTTCACGAAAGCACGGTCGGTTTCCATAAGCAGGGTGTCGCCGACCTGCAGCCGGACGTCGCCAATCTTGCGCTCGCTGGTCTCTCCCGCCCGGTATACCGACAAGACCGCGGCGCGGTAGCGTGTGCGGAACTGCAATTCGCGGATGCTCTTGCCGATTCCCTGGAAATCGGGGGAAATGACGGCTTCCACCAGGCATCGTTGGTGATGCTGGATATCTAGCTTATGTGCGCCAGCGCTTGCGGGGTAGATGCCCTGAATGCTCCGGAGCTCCTTTGCACAGTCAGGGCTGCCGACGAACATCAGCCGGTCACCGGCCTCAAGCCGTGTGTCGGGACCTACCGCCGAAAGGACCTGATCGCCTCGGATGATCTCTGCGAGATAGCCGTGGGCGAGGCTCCGCAAGCCGGCGGCAGCAATCGTCCGGCCCTTGATAGAACCCGCCGGGTCGACCTCGAATTCAACCGCGTACTCGCGCACGCGCTCGAGTTCATCGATCACGCCCCCGCGGGTCGGGAGCAACCGGTCGCTGAAGAAGATCAAATAAGCGAGGCCGGTAACGGCGAGCGGCACGCCGACCCAAGCGATTTCGAAGATGCCGAGTCCCGGGTGACCGCTTTGGCGCAACAAGCCATCGATGACCAGGTTGGTGCTGGTGCCAATCAGCGTACAGGTCCCGCCGATGATGGCTGCATAGCTCAACGGCAGCAGCAGCTTGGATGGCGAGATACCGAGTTTCTGCGCCCATTGCTGGACCGCGGGAATCAGCATCGCGACCACGGTGGTGTTGTTCAGGAACGCACTCAAGCCCGCGGCCGGGACGAGCAGGCGGGCGCGGACCGTCGTCGAACCCCGCGGCTCCCCGAACAGGGTCTGCGCAATCCATTGGATGCCTCCCGATTCTTGCAGCCCGATTGCGATTACATAGAGCAAGCCGACGGTCCAGAGCCCGGTGTTGGCGAACCCGCTCAGCGCCTGGGCGGGCGTCAACACGCCCGTCAGGATGAGTACGGTCACCGCACCCATGAGCAGAACGTCCGGCGCGATGCGCGTCGCTGCGAGCGCGACCAGCACTGCCAATATCGTAATGAGTGTGATCAGCATGACGTCAACCTAAAAACGCGGCGAGGCGCTGCATCGCGTCACGGCACTCGGCGACGGAGGGCACCAACGAGACGCGGACGTAGCCGTGACCAGGATTGCCGGTCGGCGTGTTCCGCGACAGGTACGAGCCAGGCAGCGTAATCAGGTTCTGCTTGCGGTACAACTCGCGCGTGAACAATTCATCATCACCGCCCGGGACCGGCAGCCACAGGTAGAACGCGGCCGGTGGGCGCGCGACCGGCAGCACGCCGTCGAGGATGCGGACCGCGTCGTCGAATTTCTGTCGGTATAACGCGCGGTTCTCGGCGACGTGCGCTTCATCATTCCATGCGGGGATCGATGCGAGTTGGGCGGGTACCGGCAGCGCGCAGCCTTGGTAGGTGCGGTACAGCCGGAACTTCGCGATGATGCCGGCGTCGCCGGCGACGAAGCCCGAGCGCAAGCCGGGCACGTTCGAGCGCTTCGACAGCGAATGGAAGACCACGCAACGCTCGAAGTCGTCGCGGCCGAGTTCCGTGCAGACGCCGAGCAGCCCCGGCGGCGGGTTTCGCTCGTCGCCGTAGAGCTCGGAATAACATTCGTCAGACGCGACGATGAAGCCGTGCTGGTCGGCGAGCGCGAGCAACTGCTGGTAGAACGCGCGGTCCAAGATGGCGCCGGTCGGGTTGCCGGGCGAGCACACGTACACGAGTTGGCAGCGATGCCAGATGTCGTCGGGGACCGCGTCGAGGTCGGGTATGAAGGCGTTGTCCGCGGTGGTGTTCAGGTAGTACGGCTCGGCGCCTGCGAGCAGCGCCGCGCCCTCGTAGATTTGGTAGAACGGGTTCGGCATCGCGACGATCGGGTTCGGCTTCGTGCGGTCCACGACCGCCTGCGCGAACGCGAACAGGCCTTCGCGCGTGCCGCTGACCGGGAGCACGTGGCGCGCGGGGTCGAACTGGCCCGGTTTCAGGCCGAAGCGGCGGGTCGCCCAGCCGGCGATGGCCTCGCGCAATGCGGGCAGGCCCGGGGCCATCGGGTAGCTCGCGAGCCCGGTGAGGTTGTTCTTCAACGCTTCCACGACGAACGCCGGCGGCGTGTGGCGCGGCTCGCCGATTGAAAGCGAAATCGGTGCAAGGTCCGTCGGCGGCGCGATGCCGTCGAGCAGGGTGGCGAGGCGCTCGAACGGATATGGGTGGAGTTTGGCGAGGTCCGGGTTCATGGGCCGGTATTGTAAGCGGGTTCCATTTATCGCGGCGCGGAGCGCCGCTCCCACCTGTCGATGCCAGCGTCGGTGGTTGGTCAGGTGGGAGCGACACTGCGACGGTAGTTGGTCAGGTGGGAGCGACACT
>JBBEAN010000005.1:0-82867 GCA_040882865.1 Gammaproteobacteria bacterium | reverse complement strand
GTTGGTCAGGTGGGAGCGACACTGCGACGGTAGTTGGTCAGGTGGGAGCGACACTCTTGGTGTCGCGATTGGTCTTAGTCGCCAAGGGCGGCGAGCAGGGCGGCTTCGAGCGCCGCCTGGGCCTCGGCGGTCAGCGGCGCGTCGTTCGCGGTGATGAAGAACACGTCCTCGACGCGCTCGCCGACGGTCGTGATCTTGGCGTTCTGGACGCGTGCGCCGCATGCGGCGAACACCTTGCCGATTTCCGCGAGCAGACCCGGCCGGTCGCCCGTCACGAGTTCGACGACGGTGCGGCCGTTATGGAGGTCGTCGGACGTGCTCACCTGTGTCGGCGTGCGGAATGCGCGCATCTGGCGCGGCGCGCGCCGCGTGACAGCCTGCGGCGTGTCGCGCTGCATCGCAGCGTGCACCGAGCGGCGGATCTCATCGATGCGGTCGCGCCCGCTGATTGGCGTGCCGTCATCCTCGAGCACGATGTACGTCGCAAGGCTGCGCCCGTCGCGGTCGCGGATCAGGCGAGCATCGACGACGGTGAGCCTAAGCCGGTCGAGGGTCGCGGTCGCGCGCGCGAACGCCGCCGCGTCCTGATAGGCGTGCACGAACACCGCGGTGCCGCCGCGCTCGGAGGCCTGTCGCACCATCACGACGACCGAGTCGCGCGTGAGTTCGTCGGCGAGGACTGATGCATGCCACGCGACCTCGTCGGGTGTGTGCTGCAGGAAGTACTCGTCCGGAAACCGCGCCCACAGGGTGTTCAGCGTTTCGTCGTTGACTTGGTACTGCTCGCAGAGTGCGGCGGCCGTCATGCGGGTTTCAGCGACGAGGCCGTCCTTGTCGATCGGGTTCGCGAGGCCGCGGCGTAGCGCGCGGCGCGTCTGGCGATACAGGTCTTCGAACAGCATGCGCTTCCAGGAATTCCACAGGTCCGGATTGGTACCGCGTACGTCCGCGCACGTGAGTACGAACAGGTAATCGAGGTGCGCCTCGTCGCCGACCTGCGTCGCGAACTCATGGATGATCTGCGGGTCGGATATGTCGCGCTTCTGCGCGGTCATGGAGAGCAACAGGTGGTTGCGCACGAGCCAGACAACAAGCCGGGTCTCATACCCGGACAAGCCGTGCGCGGCGCAGAATTCCTCCGCATCCTCCGCGCCCAGTTCGGAATGGTCACCGCCGCGGCCCTTCGCGATGTCGTGGAACAGGCCTGCGATATACGCGAGCTCGGGTTTCGGCAGCGCGGCGAACACGTCACCGGCGAACGGGAATTCGTCGCGGAATCGCGGCAACGCGAAGCGGCGCAGGTTGCCGACGACGAACAGCGTGTGCTCATCGACGGTGTACGCATGGAACAGGTCGTACTGCATGCGGCCGACGATGCGGCCGAACGCGGGGATGTAGCGGCCGAGGATTCCGTAACGGTTCATACGGCGCAGCTCGTTGGTGATGCCCTCCGACTCGCGCAGGATCGCCATGAACAGCGCGCGGTTCGCCGGGTCCGCACGGAACGCATCGTCCACGCGATCGCGCGCCTGCAACAACAGCCGGATCGTTTCTGCGCGTACGCCGTTGAGTTCGGGCCGCTGCTGCAACAGGTGGAAAATCTCGAGCAGCGCGGATGGCTGCTCCTCGAACAGCGCTGGATCCTTGACCTGCAGGAAGCCGTTCACCGCCTCGAAGCGTGCGTTGATCGGCTCGGCCGCCGGCGCGGTGTCGCCATGCACGATCGCCTCCTGGAACAGTTGCAACAGTACTTCGTTCAGGCGGCTGAGCTCGATGATGGTTCGGTAGTACTTCTGCATGAATTGCTCGACGCCGAGTGAGTGGCCGACGTCCTCGTAACCGAACAGGCGCGCGAGTTTCAACTGGTGGTCGAACAGCAACCGGTCTTCGCGGCGGCCGGTGACGACGTGTAGCGCGAAACGCACGCGCCACAGGTAATCCTGGCCCGCCTGCAGCTGGCGGTATTCGGACGCGGTCAGGAAATTCTTCAGGTCGCCGTAGTGGCGTTTCGCGACCCAGCCGATCATCTGGATGTCGCGCAGACCGCCCGGGCTTTCTTTGACGTTCGGCTCGAGCTTGTACGCGGTGTCGTGGAAACGTGCGTGTCGCGCCTGCTGTTCGGCAACCTTGGCCGCGAAGAACTCGCGCGCCGGCCACACGCGGTCGGGTCCGGTCGCCGCGCGCATCTCGTCGAACAGCGCGACGGGGCCCGCGAGCAAGCGCGACTCCATGAGGTTGGTCGCGATGGTGATGTCGGCCGCCGCGTCGGTCACGCACTGCGCGACCGTGCGCACGGAGTGGCCGATCTCGATGCCGCAGTCCCAGAGGAAGGCAACGAACGCCTCCAGGTTGCCAACTGTTGGAGCGGCGCCTTCGCGCCGCGATGGGTCGGGGACCAGGACCAGCAAGTCAACATCGGAATAGGGGTGCAGCTCACCCCGGCCATAGCCACCAACGGCGACAAGGGCAACGGTAGGAGCGGCACCTTTGTGCCGCGAATCAAGAAAGCGTACGTAGGCCGCGCGGCAAACTTCATCCACCGCCGCGGCGCGTTCGCGCACGAGGACGGTTGCGGACTCTCCCTCCTCGAAGCGCCGACGCTGATCGGCGTTCAGCGCGCTCAGCGACCGGCGCAGCGGCGCCGATGCGGCGTTGTTCAGATGACGCCGCCGGGGCGTGCGGTCAGGACTTCGTGCCCGTTGGCGGTGACGAGGATGGTGTGTTCCCACTGCGCCGATGGCGCGTGGTCCTTGGTGACGACCGTCCATCCATCCCCGAGCAGCTTCACGAAACGCTTGCCGGCGTTGACCATCGGCTCGATCGTGAACGTCATGCCCTCGACCAGGGTTTCGCCGGTCCCCGCCGTGCCGTAGTGCAGCACCTGGGGGTCCTCGTGGAACACGCGACCGATGCCGTGACCGCAGTACTCGCGCACCACGGACAGGTTCTGGCCCTCGACGTGCTGCTGGATTGCGTGACCGATGTCACCGAGTCGGACGCCGGGTTTGACCATGTCGATGCCGAGCAGAAGCGCCTCACGGGCGACCTTGGAAACGCGTTTCGCCTGGATCGACGGCTCGCCGACCTCGAACATCACGCTCGTGTCGCCGTGGTAGCCGTCCTTGATGACGGTGACGTCGACATTCACGATATCGCCGTTCTTCAGGACCTTGTCGCCCGGGATGCCGTGGCAGACGACATGGTTCACCGACGTACAGATGGATTTCGGGAAGCCCTTATAGTTGAGGGGGGCGGGAATCGCGCCCTGGACCCCGGTGATGTAGTCATGGCAGAGCTTGTCGAGCTCACCGGTCGTGACCCCGGCTTGGACATGCGGCGCGATGAAATCCAACACCTCGCCGGCCAGCCGGCCGGCGACGCGCATCTTGTCCTGCTCCTCGGGGGTCTTGATCGTGACAGCCATGCCTTGATTATGCTCTGTTGGAGCGGCGCCTTCGCGCCGCGATTCGCTGGAATTGGCGAGCCCGGTATGGTATAAAGCGCGCGCCATAAAGGCAAACCACACATGTACCGGCACACCCACGGGGTGCCCCGAGAGGGGTCGTCGGGTGAGGGTACATGGAGGCCAAACCCCTACAATGAGGAAACAGTAATGGCTAGCATTTCCATGCGGCAAATGCTGGAAGCGGGCGTCCATTTCGGACACCAGACCCGTTTCTGGAACCCGAAGATGAAACCGTTCATTTTCGGCGAGCGCAACAAGATCCACATCATCAACCTCGAGAAGTCGCTCCCGATGTTCATCGAGGCGCAGAACTTCGTCGCGAGCCTGATCGCGAACCGCGGCAAAATCATGTTCGTCGGCACGAAGCGCGCCGCGCGCGATGTCGTGCAGCGCGAAGCGATTCGCTGCGGCATGCCCTATGTGACCCAGCGCTGGCTCGGCGGCATGCTCACCAACTTCAAGACCGTGAAGCTGTCGATCAAGCGCCTGACCGATCTCGAAGAGATGGAGAAGGAAGGCGGCTTCAGCCAGCTCGGCAAGAAAGAGACGCTGATGCGTCGCCGCGAGATGGAGAAGCTCGAGAAGACCCTCGGTGGCATCAAGCAGCTGACCACGCTGCCCGACGCGCTGTTCGTGATCGACGTCGGCCACGAGCGCATCGCCGTCGCCGAAGCGAAAAAGCTCGGCATCCCCGTGATCGCGGTCGTCGACACCAACAATTCGCCGGACGGCGCCGACTGGATCATCCCGGGCAACGACGACGCAATTCGCGCAATCGAGTTGTATTCGGCTGGCGTCGCCGACGCGGTTCTGACGGGTGTCGATTCGCTGCCGCAGCTCGCGAACAGCACCGACGAATTCGTCGAACTCGACGAAGGCGGCAGCCCGAAGGTGAAGGCCCAGAAGGCTGCGCCGAAACGTGCGATCACGAAGAAGGCGCCGGCGAAGAAGGCCACGGTGAAGGCTGACGCGGCCGACGACGCGCCCGACGCGCCCGACGCGCCTGCGGCGAAGGAGGCGAGTGCCGAGGAAGAGACGGTGGTCGCCGCCGCGCCGAAGAAAAAGGCGACGGTAAAGAAGAAGGCGACGGTCAAGAAGAAGGCCGCCACCAAGGCTGAGTAAAAGCTCGCTACTCCTTTGTGGGAGCGACGCTCTCGGCGTCGCGATGAACGAAGCCACGGCGGCGCGCCTAATCGCGACGCCGAGAGCGTCGCTCTCACCTGTACAAACATTAGGTAGGTAAATGATGACGGCAGTGACTGCACAGATGGTGAAGGAACTCCGCGAGCGTACGGGCTCGGGGATGATGGAATGCAAGAAGGCGCTCGTCGAGACGGGCGGTGATCTCGATGCCGCGGCGGAGCTGATGCGCAAGCAGGGCCTTGCGAAAGCCGACAAGAAGGCAGGCCGCGTCGCGGCCGAGGGCACCATCGTGATCGAGCAGTCGACCGACGGCCGTAGCGCCGCGATGGTCGAAGTGAACTGCGAAACCGACTTCGTCGCGACCGGCGACGATTTCCGCACGTTCGCGGAATCGGTCGCGAAGGCCGCGCTTGAGCACACTCCCGGGGACCTCGACGCGCTGCTCGCGTTGAAGCTCGGTGGCAGCACCGTCGAAGAGACGCGCCGCGAGCTCGTCGCGAAAATCGGTGAGAACATCACGGTGCGGCGCTGTGAGGTGATGACCGCGCAGGGCGACCGTATCGGCACCTACCTGCACGGCACCCGCATCGGTGTACTGGTCGACCTGACCGGCGGCACCGATGACCTCGCGCGCGACCTCGCGATGCACGTCGCCGCGAGCCGCCCGGTGTGCGTCGGCGAAGCTGACGTGCCAGCCGACCTCGTCGCGAAGGAGCGCGAGATCATCGCCGCGCAATCGCAACAGGAAGGCAAGCCCGCGAACATCATTGAGAAGATGGTCGAAGGACGCCTGCGCAAGTTCCTGGCCGAGATCACGCTGTCAGGCCAGCCGTTCGTGAAGGACCCGGACATGGTCGTCGGCAAGCTGGTCGCCGAGCAGAAGGGCACCGTCAACGCATTCGTGCGCATGGAAGTCGGCGAAGGTATCGAGAAGAAGACCGAGGACTTCGCCGAAGAGGTCCGCAAGGCGTCCAAAGTTTAATTCGCGGCACAAAGGCGCCGCTCCTACAGTTCTAGCACCCGTAGGAGCGGCGCCTTCGCGCCGCGATTTCATTAGGGTAGAATCGGCCGGATGCCCGACAGCGACCCAAAATACAAAAGAATCCTCCTGAAACTCAGCGGTGAAGCGCTGATGGGCGAGGCCGACTACGGCATCGATCCCAAGGTTATCAAGCGCTTGGCCGGGGAAATCCAGGAAGTCGCTGCGGCCGGCGTCCAGGTCGGCGTGGTGATCGGCGGTGGCAACATCTTCCGCGGCGCAGGCCTCGCCGGCGCCGGCATGGACCGAGTGACCGCCGACCACATGGGCATGCTCGCGACGGTGATGAATTCGCTCGCGCTGCAGGATGCACTCGAGGGCTTCGGCATTTTCGCGCGCGTGATGTCCGCGCTGCGCATCAATGAAGTCTGTGAGGACTACATCCGCCGTCGTGCGGTGCGCCACCTCGAAAAGGGGCGCGTGGTGATTTTCGCGGCCGGCACCGGCAACCCGTTCTTCACCACCGACTCCGCAGCAAGCCTGCGCGCGGTCGAGATCGGCGCCGACCTTCTGCTCAAGGCGACGAAGGTCGACGGCGTGTATGACTCTGACCCGCACAAGAATCCAAAGGCCAAACGCTACGCCCGACTGTCGTATGACCAGGTCATCACGGACAAGCTGATGGTCATGGATGCGACCGCGATCGTGCTGTGCCGCGACTACAACGTTCCGCTGCGTATTTTCGACATCAATCGCAAAGGCGACCTGATGCGCATCATCGGCGGCGATGAGACGGTCGGGACCATCGTAGACAACGGAGACGCCGCATGATTTCGGACATCAAACGCGACGCCGAGAGCCGGATGGCCAAGAGCATCGAGAGCCTGAAGGGCGAGTTGACGAAGCTGCGCACGGGCCGCGCGCACACGAGCCTGCTCGACCACATCACCGTCGAGTATTACGGCAGCCCGATGCCGTTGAACCAGGTCGCGAACGTGACCGTGCCCGACGCGCGCACCCTGATGATCACGCCATGGGAGAAGAACATGGTCGGCCCGATCGAGAAGGCGATCATGACCTCCGACCTCGGGCTTACGCCGGCGACCGCAGGGACCGTCATCCGCGTGCCGCTCCCCGTGCTGACCGAAGAGCGCCGTCGCGAATTGATCAAGGTCGTCAAATCCGAGGGTGAGGGCGCGCGCGTCGCGATCCGCAACATCCGTCGCGATGCGAACAATGATTTGAAAGCCTTGGTGAAAGACAAGGAAATCACCGAGGATGACGAGCGCCGCGCCGCCGACGATATCCAGAAGCTGACCGACCGCTTCATCGCGGAAGTCGACCAGCTGCTGGCCGCGAAGGAAGCCGAGCTCATCGAGATCTGACAGTGTCCGTACCGGGCCATGTGGCGATCATCATGGACGGGAACGGTCGCTGGGCGCGTCGCCGTCACCGGCCGCGCCACGCCGGTCATCAGGCCGGAGTGAAATCCACCCGCACAGTGATCGAGGCCGCGGTGCGCAACGGCGTCCGCGCGCTCACCTTGTTTGCGTTCTCGAGCGAGAATTGGCGTCGACCGCCGACCGAAGTCAATCGCTTGATGGAGCTGTTCGTCTCGACGCTCGGCGACGAAGCGCAGAAATTGCACGACAACGGCGTGCGCATTCGCTTCATCGGTGACCGGACCGCGTTTTCCACGAAGCTGCAGCGAGAGATGGCGAAGGCCGTCGACCTCACCGCCGCGAACAGTCGGCTCGACCTCAACGTCGCTGTGAACTACGGCGGGCGTTGGGAAATCGTGAACGCCGCGCGTGAACTCGCGCGACAGGCCGCCGCCGGTGAAATAAAGCCCGACGCAATCGACGAAGCTGCGCTCACCGCGCATCTCGCTGACATGCCGGAGCCTGACCTGTTCATCCGCACGGGCGGCGACCAGCGTCTGTCGAACTTCCTGCTGTGGCATCTCGCCTACACCGAGCTCTATTTCACCGACACGCTGTGGCCTGATTTCGGGGATGCCGAGTTTGGCGATGCGCTCGCCGCTTATGCGGGCCGTGAGCGCCGTTTCGGCGCGGTGCACGATGCTTAAGGCGCGTATCCTCACGGCGCTGGCCGTCGCGCCACCGGTTCTCGCGGTCATGTTCCTCGCGCCGCCGTTCCTGTTTGAAGCGCTGGTCGGCGCAGTGATCATCGGCGCCGCGTGGGAGTGGAGCGGATTGATGGGCTGCGCGTCACGCATCGGTCGCGTGCTGTACACGCTCGTCGTCGCGATGCTCGTGATTGCCGCCGGCGTGTGGATGGCCGACGACAGTCGCGCGTTCACTTACTTGATTGTGGTCTCGCTCGCGTGGTGGGCATTCGCCTTCGCCTGGCTCGCCATCGGCCCCGCGCGCCAGCCGGGCACTGCAATCGCAGGGCTCTGTGGCGTCTTGACGCTTGTCCCGGCATTCGCGGCGTTGACCGCGCTGCACGCGTGGGACGAGTTCGGACCGTGGCGGCTGCTTTATCTACTCGCGCTCGTCTGGCTCGCTGACATCGGCGCGTACTTCTTCGGCCGCGCGTTCGGGCGCACGAAACTCGCACCGCGGGTGAGCCCCGGAAAGACTTGGGAGGGCGTGGCGGGCGCGTTCGTCGTGGCGGCGTTAGTCATCACGGCCGGGTTCTACTTTTCGCTCGATTTCGGCGGCCCGGTCGCGTTCGCGGTGTTCTCGCTGGCGACGGTCGCGCTGTCGATCGTCGGCGATCTCGCGGAATCGATGTTCAAGCGTCACCAGGGCGTGAAAGACAGCGGCACCTTGCTCCCCGGCCATGGCGGCCTGCTCGACCGCATCGATTCGCTGACTTCGGCGGGGCCGCTGTTCGTAGGCGGAATGTTATGGCTCGCCTGACGATCCTCGGCGCGACGGGCACCATCGGGCGCAACACGCTCGATGTCGTCGCTCGCCATCCCGACCGTTTCAAGGTCCACGCGCTGACCGCGAACGACAACTGGGCGCAAATGACCGTGCTCTGCCGGGAACATCGGCCGGCAATCGCTGTCATGAGAGATGAGCGAGCTGCGGAGCACCTCGCCGCAGCCCTGACCGAGGACGGGGGCGATACGGTCGTGATGGCCGGCGCGGAGGCGCTCACCGAAGTCGCCGCAGCCCCCGAATCGGACGTCGTGATGGCCGCCATCGTCGGCGCCGCAGGTCTCCTGCCCACGCTTGCCGCGGCGCGCGCGGGCAAGCGGGTGCTGCTTGCGAACAAGGAAGCGCTGGTGATGTCGGGCGCGCTGTTCCTGGACGCGGTACGCGCGAGCGGTGCGCAAATCGTGCCGATCGATTCGGAGCACAACGCGGTGTTCCAGTGCCTGCCGCATCCTCGTGATGGCGGGCTCGCGGGCGCGGGCGTGCGGCGCATCTTGCTGACGGCGTCGGGTGGGCCGTTCCGCGATTGGCCACTCGCACAACTTGCGACCGTGACGCCCGAACAGGCGGTCGCGCATCCCAACTGGGTGATGGGGAAAAAGATTTCAGTGGACTCTGCGACGATGATGAACAAGGGGCTCGAGGTGATCGAAGCCTGCTGGCTGTTCGACGCGCGACCCGACCAGGTCGAGGTGGTCGTGCATCCGCAGAGCATCGTGCACTCGCTCGTCGAGTATGCAGACGGATCGATGCTCGCGCAGCTCGGCAACCCCGACATGCGCACGCCGATCGCGCATGCGCTCGCGTGGCCGGATCGCATCGATGCCGGCGTACAACGGCTCGACCTCGCCACGCTCGCACGGCTTGAGTTCAGTGCGCCCGATCACGGCCGATTCCCGTGCCTGCAACTCGCGTTCGACGCCCTTGCCGACGGCGGTTCAGCGCCGGCCGTGCTGAACGCGGCGAACGAGGTCGCGGTGGCCGCATTCCTTGATGGTCGACTCGGCTTCACCGCCATCGCGCGCGTGATACGCGCGACGCTCACGTCCGTCGGCGCCGCCCGCGTTGATGACCTCGACGCGGTGCTCGCGGTCGATGCAGAGTCGCGTGAGGTCGCCGAGCGTGAAGTCCGGCGGGCCGCACATTGACGGTCCTGATTTCGCTGCTCGCATTCATCGTGACCCTCGGGGTGTTGGTCACGTTGCACGAATACGGCCATTTCTGGGTCGCGCGACGCTGCGGCGTGTTCGTCGAGCGCTTCTCGGTCGGGTTCGGCAAGCCGATCTGGTCGCGCACGGCGGGTGACGGTACCGAGTTTGTGGTCGCGCGCATCCCGCTGGGCGGCTACGTGAAGATGGACGAGGACGCGTTCCGACGCGCGCGGCCGTCGCGCAAGATTGCAATCTCGCTCGCGGGCCCCGCGGCGAATTTCGCATTCGCGATCCTCGCGTATTGGGTGATGTTCATGGTCGGCATCCCGGGTCTCAAACCCGTGGTCGGTGAAGTCGCACCCGGGACGCCGGCTGCGGCCGCGGGCCTTGAGCGCGGCGACCAATTCGTCCGCATCGCCGGCGACGACACCCCGACTTGGGAAGCGGCGCTGCTTGCGATGCTGGACGGTGTGATCACCGGGGCGCCGTTCCCCCTGGAGGTCGCGAACGAAGACGGTGTGCTGCGCACGCTCTCGCTGTCAGCGGGAGAGCCGCATCCGCTGACCGTCCCCGGCGCGTTGTTGCCGGGCCTCGGCATCACGCCGTGGATCCCTGTGCTACCCGCCGTCATTGAATCGGTCGAGGCGGGCAGCCCGGCTGCGATCGCGGGCCTCGCGCCCGGTGATCGCGTGACCGCATTCAACGGCGAACCCGTGGCGGACTGGACTGCGCTCGTCGAGCGCGTGCGTGGCGCGCCCGACGCGCGCGTGACGCTGTCGGTGATGCGTGACGGCCGCGAACGCGCAGTGCCGCTCACCATCGGCGCGGGAGAGGACGGCAACGGCCGGATCGGCGCGGGCGTGCGGGTACCGGACGACCTGCTCACAAACATGAATGCGGAGCTTCGCTATGCGCCGTTGGAGGCGCTTGGCCAAGGCGTCGTCCGGACTGGCGAGATGTCCGTGTTCACCGTGAAGATGCTCGGTCGGATGCTGACCGGCGACGTTTCGGTCAAGAACATCTCCGGACCCATCAACATTGCGCAGTATGCGGGCTATACCGCATCCATCGGTCTGCTGCCGTTCATCGCGTTCATGGCCATCGTCAGCATCAGCCTTGGAATCATCAACTTGCTGCCCGTTCCGATATTGGATGGCGGGCATCTCGTGTATCATCTGGCCGAGTTGGTGACGGGCCGTCCGGCGTCCGAACAGGCCGAGGCCATCGGCCAGCGTGTCGGTATCGGGCTGCTCGCGGCGCTCATGGGCCTCGCAATTTTCAACGACTTGGCTCGAATCCTTGGATAGGGGAACTGCATTGAAGTGGCTGCTGACGGCCTTGTGCCTCGCCTGGACCTGCGCGAGCACGGCCCAGGAATCTTTTGTCGTCGAGGACATCGAAATCGTCGGCCTCCAGCGCATCACGGACGGCGCGGTCTTCAACTATCTGCCCATCAACATCGGCGATGAGCTGACCCCGCAGCGTTCGGCCCAGGCGATGCGCGCACTGTTCGATACCTCTTTTTTCAACGATGTGGAATTGCGGCGTGACGGCAACACGCTGATTGTCGTTGTGGCCGAGCGGCCGACAATCGCGCGATTCTCCGTGTCCGGCAACAAAGACATCGAAGACGAGGACATGCGCGACGTGTTGCGCGGCGTTGGGCTCGCCGAGGGGCGCATTTTCAATCTCGCCGTGCTCGAGAACGTCGAACTCGAATTGCGCCGACAATATTTCAATCGGGGCAAGTACGGCATGCGCGTCGACTCGAGCGTGACCGATCTCGCAAACAACATGGTCGCGGTGACCATCGTCATCAGCGAGGGCGACGTCGCGCTCATCAAGGACATCAATTTTGTCGGCAACGAGCGGTTCCCGGACGCGCGCCTGGTGCGCGAGATGGAGCTCAGCGAGCGGAACTGGTTATCGTGGTTCCGACAGGACGACCAGTACTCGCGCGAGAAACTCGAGGGCGACCTCGAGTCGGTGAGCTCGTTCTACATGAATCAGGGCTACGCGGACTTCAACATCGATTCCGTGCAGGTCGCGATCTCGCCGGACAAGCAGCACGTCTTCGTGACGGCAAACGTTTCCGAGGGCGAGCTTTACACGATCGGCAAGGTCGAGCTTGGCGGCAACATGATTGTCGAGGAGTCGCAGTTGCGCCCGATGGTGCTGGTCAAGGAAGGCGACGTGTTCAATCGCAGCACCATCACGATGACCACCGAGTGGCTCTCGAGCCGTTTGGGCGAGGAGGGCTACGCGCAGGCGCGTGTCACGCCGGTGCCGGACATCGACGAGGAGAGCAGGGTCGTCAATCTGTTACTGTTCTTCGAGCCCGGCAGTCGCGTCTACGTACGCCGCATCAACTTCACCGGCGGCAACACGACGAATGACGAGACCTTCCGCCGCGAAATGCGCCAGCAGGAGGGCGGCTGGCTCCGCACGTCGGCGATCGAGCGCTCCAAGACACGCCTCCAGCGCTTACCGTGGGTCGAGTCGGTGGAAATCGAGACCGTGCCGGTGCCCGGCACGCCCGACCTCGCAGATATCGACGTCGAGATCAAGGAACGCACACCCGGCAACTTCAACGTCGGCCTCGGCTATTCGGATGGCTACGGCATCATGCTCAACGCCGGCGTCACGCATGCGAATTTCCTCGGCGAGGGCAAGCGCGCGAATATTGACCTGAACCGCAGCAGTTACAGCGAGCACTACCGATTCAGCTTCACGGACCCGTATTCGACCGTGAACGGTATCGGTCGGACCTGGGGCGTTTTCTTCCAGGAAGCTGACCAGATTTTCGCGCGCGGCTCGCCGCTGTTCATGAACTCGTACGGCGCCAATCTCGGCTACACGATTCCGGTCACGGAGTTCAATGCGTTCAACGTCGGGCTCGCGGTGCGCCAGACCGAACTCATCGCCTCGTTCGCGTCGTCCGCGCAGATGATCGACTGGGTCCAGGAGCCCGGCCACGGCAACACGTTCGAGAACATCGACGAAACGAACCCGTTCCTGTCCACTTGGGGCACGCGATTCAAGACGCTCGAACTGACCGGCGGCTGGGCGAAGGACACGCGTAACCGCGGCATCTTTCCGGATGCCGGATCGTTGCGCCGCGTCGGGTTCGAAATCGCGGTCCCGCCGAGCGAGGTCCGCTATGGGCTGGGTACGCTGCTGAACCAGTCGTACTTCCCGGTCTCGGGTTCGATGTCGCTGATGGTGCGGTCGGAACTGAACGTCGGCACGGGCTTCGGCGACACGCGAACGATCCCGCCGTACAAGAATTTCTACGCGGGCGGGCCGGACTCGGTGCGTGGCTTCCGGGACAACTGGCTAGGGCCGCGCGATTCACTGGGTCGGCCATTCGGCGGAAATATCCGTCTTTCGAACCAGACCGAACTCGTGATCACGCCGCCCTGGGAGCGTATGAAGAACAGTATGCGCTTCAGTTTGTTTTATGATGTTGGTAATGTGTTTATGGGGCGCGATTCCGTTGACCTGGACGAACTGCGGATGTCGACAGGAGTCGCGGTGTCATGGCTCGCACCGATGGGGCTCATGAAACTCAGTTTTGCCCACCCAATCAACGACGAGCCGGGCGATGAGGTGGAGACTTTCCAGTTCTCGCTCGGGTCGTCATTCTGATGCATGGAGGTTGTAATGAAATCCAATAGAACATGGCCGATGATGTTCGCTGCGGCGCTGCTCGCGCTCGCCCCCGGCCTTGTCGCCGCACAGCAGTTGAAGATTGGTGTCGCCGATCTCGCTGAGTTGCGCGCGAAAGCGCCTCAGGCGCAGGCAGCGAGCACCGCCCTCGAGCGCGAATTCGCGTCGCGTCAGCGCGAGCTGATCGCCGAACAGGAACAGGTGCAACGGCTGCAGGAGAGATTGACACGCGAAGCCGACGTGCTCGCCGACCAGGAGCAGGCGATGACGCTCGAGCGCGACCTGCGCAATCGCCAGCGCGACCTGCAGCGCAACGTCTCCCAGTACGAGGAAGACCTGAATCTGCGCCGTAACGAAGAGCTGAGCAAGCTGCAGCGACAGATTCTCACGGAGGTCCAAACGTACGCGCGCGAGCAGAACTTCGACCTCGTGCTCGTCGAAGGCGTGATATTTGCAAGCGACAAGGTCAACATCACGGCGGCAGTTCTCCAGCGACTGCAGTCGCGCAACACCCCGCAGAACTGACATGACGGGCGTGCGCGTCGCGGAGCTCGCCCAACTGACCGGCAGCGAGTGGCGCGGGGCGCCCGACGCTGAGGTGACGGGCGTCGGCACCCTTGCAGGCGCGGGTCCTGACCAGATCACGTTCCTCGCGAACAGCAAGTACCGGAAGTTCCTCGAAGGTACGCGCGCCGCAGCGGTCATCGTCACGGCCGCCGATGCGGACGCATCGCCTGTGCCCGTGATGGTCGCCTCAGACCCTTATCTCGCGTACGCGAAAGTCGCGCAGCGGCTCGCGCCGGCACGCTGGACGCCCGGCGTCCATGCGAGCGCGGTCGTCGACGCTTCTGCCGACGTCGCCAAGGATGCGTGCATCGGGCCCGGTTGTGTGATCGGCGCCGGCGTGGTCATCGGTGCCGGTACCTGGCTCGTCGCGAACGTGACCGTGCTGCACGGTTGCCGCATCGGCGCGCGCGTGATCCTGCACCCGGGGGTCGTCATCGGCGCCGACGGTTTCGGCATCGCGAACGACGGCGGTCGCTGGATCAAGGTGCCGCAGCTCGGCATCGTCGAGATCGGCGATGACTGCGAGGTCGGTGCGAACACCACGATCGACCGCGGCGCGCTCGAGAACACCGTGCTCGAGGAGGGCGTGAAGCTCGACAACCTCATCATGGTCGCCCACAACGTGCACATCGGCGCGCATTCCGTCGTCGCGGGTTGCGTCGGTATCGCGGGCAGCACGACAATCGGCAAGCGGTGCATGATCGCCGGCGCATCGGGTATCTCCGGTCACCTGAAGATTTGCGACGACGTGATGATCATGGCGATGTCGATGGTCACGAGCGATATTCATCAGCCGGGCCAGTATGCCAGCGGTCTGCCCCTCGACACGCTGCCGAACTGGCGGCGCAACGGCGCGCGTTTCAGGAACCTCGATGCCATCGCGAAACGCGTCGCAGCACTCGAAAAGATTGTCGGCAAGGATAAATGACCATGGACATCCATTACATCCTGACGCAGCTGCCGCACCGATACCCGTTCCTGTTGGTCGATCGTGTGCTCGAATGCAAGAAGGGCGAGTCGCTGGTCGCAATCAAGAACGTGACCATCAACGAACCGTTCTTCCCCGGCCACTTTCCGCATCGACCGGTGATGCCCGGCGTGATGATTCTTGAGGCACTTGCGCAGGCGACCGGCTTGCTCGCGTTCGAGACGGCGGGGACCGCGCCCGAGGACAATATGTTGTACTACTTCGTCGGCATCGACAGCGCGCGCTTCCGCAAGCCCGTCGAGCCCGGCGACCAGTTGCGCATGGAGGTGAAGCTCCTGAGGCACTCGCGCGGCATCTGGAAGTTCGAGGCCTACGCGTACGTCGATGGTGAAGTCGTGTGCGACGCGCAGCTCATGTGTGCGGCAAGGCCGTTCGCGTGATCGACCCGCGCGCGGTCATCGACCCGGGCGCGCGCATCGCGGATGGCGCAACCGTCGGCCCGTTCAGCGTCATCGGTGCCGACGTTGAAATCGGAGCGGGCACGACCGTCGGCCCGCACGTCGTGATCGAAGGCCCGACCGTCATCGGTCGCGACAATACAATCCACGCCTTCTCATCGCTCGGTATCGCGCCGCAGGACAAGAAGTACGCGGGCGAGCCGACGCGCCTCGAAATCGGGGACGGCAACACGTTCTTCCAGTACTGCACCGTGAGCCGCGGCACGACCCAGGACGCCAATGTCACCCGCATCGGCGACAAGAACTGGATCATGGCGTACGTGCACATCGCGCACGACTGCGTCGTTGGGGACAACGTGATTCTCGGCAATTGCGCGACGCTCGCGGGCCATGTGCACATCGATGATTTCGCGATCCTGGGCGGCTTCGCGAAAATCCATCAGTTCTGTCACGTCGGCGCGCACGCGTTCTGCGGTATGGACTGCGGCGTCACGCGCGACGTGCCGCCGTACGTAACGGTCGCCGGCCACCCCGCGGATCCGCACGGCATCAACAGCGAGGGGCTACGCCGCCGCGGCTTCACGCTCGAGCAGATGCGCGCGATCAAGCAGGCTTACCGGTGGCTTTACCGCGAGAAACTGAAACTCGAGGAGGCGCGCAACCGGATCGCGGTGCTCGCGAAAACACAACCGGAGCTCGAACTCTTCGCCGCCTTTTTTGCGCGCGCGACGCGCAGCATAGTTAGGTGACGCTTCGAATTGGGCTCGTCGCGGGCGAGGCGTCGGGCGACATCCTCGGCGCGGGGCTCGTCACCGCGATTCAAACACGCTACCCCGACGCGGAATTCCGCGGCATCGCCGGCCCGCGCATGGTGGAGGCGGGGGTGGTCCCACTATTCGATGCGGACGAACTCGCCGTGATCGGCTTGTTCGAAGTGCTCGGCCGGCTGCCGCGCCTGCTGCGCGTGCGGCGCGAACTCGTCGCCGCGATGACGACGTGGCGGCCCGACGTGTTCGTTGGTATCGACTCCCCTGACTTCAACCTGCCGGTCGAGACCAGGCTCAGGCGCGCCGGCCTGCGCACCGTGCACTACGTCAGCCCGACAGTGTGGGCGTGGCGCCCGGGCCGCGTCGCGACCGTCGCGCGCGCCGCGGACCGCGTGCTCTGTCTGTTGCCGTTCGAACCGGACTACTACGACGGCATCGCAGAGTTCGTCGGTCATCCGCTCGCTGACCGACTCGCGTTCGACGACGCGCGTCGCGCGCAGACGCGTGAGCGGCTCGGATTCGCCGGTGACGCACCGGTCGTCGCGGTGCTGCCGGGCAGCCGCGGCAGTGAGCTCAAGAATCTCGGCGCGGTGTTCGCCGGCGCCGTCGGCAAGCTCGGCGTCGACCGCGTCGTCGCACCGATGGTCAACGACCGGCTCGCGGCGCGGTTCGCACGCGAATGCGAGCGGCACGCGCCGGGTGTGCCGGTGGTCGTGACGCGCGAGGACTCGCGCCTCATCATCGAAGCCGCCGACGTCGTGCTCACCGCGTCGGGTACCGCGACGCTCGAATGCCTGCTGCTCGACCGGCCGATGGTCGTCGCATACCGCCTCGCGCCTTTGACCGCCTGGGTGCTGCGCACGTTCGGCCTGCTGAAGATCGAAACGTTCTCGCTGCCGAACCTGCTGACCGGCGAGCGCGTCGTGCCAGAACTCATCCAAGAGAATGCGACGCCCGACCGGCTTGCTGTCGCGTTGGGCCTGTTGCTCGAGGACGGCGATGCACGCGCCGCCCAGCACGCGGCGTTCGCGCGCGTGCGCGAGCAACTGAAGACCGGCGCCGACGAGCGGGCCGCCGCCGCCGTCCTCACCGTCGCCACCACCCCCAACGGGACGCATGGGGTCAGGCACCAAGGGGACACGTTATGACGCCGAGTGTCCCGTTGGTGCCTGACCCCGAGTGTCACATCGCCGGAGTCGATGAAGTGGGGCGTGGCCCGCTCGCCGGCCCGGTCATCGCCTGCGCGGTGATTTTCGACACTTCGAAGCCGAGGATACGCGGCCTCACCGATTCGAAGCTCCTGACCGCCGCGCGGCGTGAAGTGCTCGCCGACAAAATCCGCGAGCGCGCGCTGTGTTGGGCGATCGGCCGCGCGAGCCATGAAGAAATCGATCGACTGAACATCCTGCATGCGGCGATGCTCGCGATGGAGCGTGCCGTCTTGGCGCTGACGCACGCGCCGTCGCGCGTACTCGTCGACGGCAACCGGCTGCCCCGACTGCCGTGCCCGGGTCAGGCGATTGTCGGCGGTGACCTGACGGTGCGCGAGATTTCCGCGGCATCGATTCTTGCAAAAGTCACGCGCGACGCAGAGATGTGCGCGCTGCACGAGCAGTACCCGCAGTGGGGGTTCGCGACGCACAAGGGCTACTCGACGCCCGACCACCTCGCCGCGCTCGCCCAGCACGGTCCTTGCCCTGTGCACCGACGCTCGTTCGCGCCGGTCGCGCGCTGCCTGGATCTGGTCGGCCTGTGACGTCGCCGTTCGTCCACCTGCATCTGCACAGCGAGTATTCGCTGGTCGACAGCGTTGTGCGCATCGGGCCGCTCATCGAGGCCGCGGTCGCTGCGGGTATGCCCGCGATTGCGCTCACTGACCAGTCGAATCTGTTCGCCGCGGTGAAGTTCCAGCGCGCGGCACTGGCGGCGGGAATCCAGCCGATCCTTGGCGTGGACTTGCTCGTCGAGCATCCCGAAGACCCGGAGGCGCCCACGCGTGTGGCGCTGCTCGCGCAGGACCGGACGGGTTACCTGAATCTCACGCACCTCGTGTCGCGCAGCTACACCGAGGGTCAGCACCGCGGTGAGCCGCGCATCCAGCGCGAGTGGCTCGCCGGACACAGCGACGGCCTGATCGCGTTGTCCGGTGGCCGCCTCGGCGACGTCGGCCGCGCGCTCCTCGCCGGCAACGCAGCGCTCGCGGACCAACTTGCCACCGAGTGGGGGGCGCTGTTCCCGGGTCGTTATTACCTCGAGTTGATGCGCACCGGCCGACCCGGCGACGAGGCGTGCGTGCACGCGTCGGTCGAGCTTGCGGCGCGCCACGGTCTGCCCGTCGTCGCGACCAACGATGTGCGCTTCCTCGAAAGCGACGATTTCGATGCGCACGAGGCGCGCGTGTGCATCCGTGACGGCCGCCAACTGAACGACAAGCGTCGGCCGCGCCGCTACTCGCGCCAGCAGTACTTGCGCAGCGGCGAGGAGATGGCGGGGCTGTTCGACGACCTGCCCGAGGCGATCGCGAACGCAACTGCGATCGCGCGCCGCTGCAGTTTCCGGCTCGAGCTCGGAAAGACGAGCCTTCCCGACTTTCCAGTGCCGGCGGGGCAGACGCCCGAAGACTATCTGCGTGACACGGCCCGGGCGGGTCTCGACCGCCGTCTCGCCGCTGAGCCGCCGATTGAGCCACGCCCCGTGTATGAGGCGCGTCTCGACTTCGAGCTTGGCGTCATCGGCACGATGGGATTCGCGGGTTACTTCCTGATTGTCGCCGACTTCTGCGACTGGTCGCGCAACAATGGTGTACCGGTCGGCCCGGGTCGCGGGTCGGGCGCAGGTTCGCTGGTCGCGTGGGTGCTCGGGATCACCGACCTCGACCCCATCCGCTACAAGCTGTTGTTCGAGCGCTTCCTGAATCCCGAGCGCGTGTCGATGCCCGACTTCGACATCGATTTCTGTATGGAAGGTCGCGACCGCGTCATCGATTACGTCGCGCAGCGCTACGGTCGTGAGCAGGTCAGCCAGATCATCACCTACGGCACCATGGCGGCGCGCGCGGTCGTACGCGACGTGGGCCGTGTGCTCGGCATGCCGTTCGGTGAGGTGGACAAGCTCGCGAAGCTCGTGCCGTTCGAACTCGGCATGACGCTCGCGGTTGCCCTCGAAGACGAGGACCTCAAGAAGGAGTATGCGCAGAACGAGGAGGCGCGCGCGCTGATCGACCTCGCGATGAAGCTCGAGGGTCTCGCGCGCAATGCCGGCAAACACGCCGGCGGCGTCGTGATCGCGCCGTCGAAGCTGACCGACTTCCTGCCGCTGTACTGCGAACAGGGCTCTGAACAGCGCGTGGCGCAATACGACAAGGACGATGTCGAGGCGATCGGCCTTGTGAAGTTCGACTTCCTCGGCCTGCGCACGCTGACCGTCATCGACCGGGCCGTGCGCACCATCAAACTCGCCTCTGACCCCGCCTTGGACATCACCAAGATCCCGCTCGACGACGCCGCGACCTATGCGCTGCTCGCGCGCTGCCAGACGACCGCGGTATTCCAGCTCGAATCGCGCGGCATGAAGGAGCTGGTGAAACGGCTTAAGCCCGACCACTTTGAGGACATCGTCGCGCTGGTCGCGTTGTTCCGGCCGGGCCCGTTGCAGTCGGGCATGGTGGATGACTTCATCAACCGAAAGCAGGGTCGCCAGAAAGTCGAATACCCGCACGCATCGCTCGCACCCATCCTGCAACCGACGTACGGCGTGATCCTGTACCAGGAGCAGGTGATGCAGATCGCGCAGGTACTCTCGGGCTACACGCTCGGCGCCGCGGATTTGTTGCGCCGTGCGATGGGCAAGAAGAAGCCCGAGGAAATGGCGCAGCAGCGCAACGTGTTCACCGAGGGTGCGGTCGCCAACGGCGTGAACGAGCGTCTCGCGACGCAAATCTTCGATTTGATCGAGAAATTCGCCGGCTACGGGTTCAACCGCTCACACTCGGCCGGGTACGCGCTTTTGTCGTACCAGACGGCTTGGCTCAAAGCGCATCACCCCGCGGCTTTCATGTCCGCGGTGCTTTCGACGGAAATGGACAACACCGACAAGGTCGTCACGCTGATTGACGAGTGCGGCCAGCTTGGGCTTGCGGTACTTGCGCCCGACATCAACGAATCCGAGTACGGCTTCACGGTCGCGGACGCCGAACAGATCCGCTATGGGCTCGGTGCGATCCGTGGCGTCGGTCAATCCGCGATTGAGATGATTTCTGCGGTGCGTGTGGAGGGTGGCCCGTTCATGGACCTCGCCGACCTGTGTCGTCGCATCGACCTGCACAAGGCCAACCGCCGCGTGCTCGAGGCGCTGATCAAGGCCGGTGCGCTCGACGCGCTCGGCGCGAGTCGCGCCGCGCTGATGGCGCAGCTCCCGCACGCGGTGAAACTCGCCGAGCAGCACGGCCGCGCCGAGACCACAGGGCAAGAGGACCTGTTCGGGCTCGGGGGTGGCGACGCGCCGGTCGTGGTTCCGTTACCCGTGCCGGATGCCGCCGTGATCGAGTGGGGCGAGCAGGAACGGCTCAGCGGCGAGAAAGAAACGCTTGGTCTTTACCTGACCGGCCACCCGATCCAGCGCTACGAGACAGAGCTCGCGTGTTTTGTCAGCGGAAAGATCGCTGCGCTCGCGGAGGAAGTCGGCGAGGGTGGCAGCGCGAACGGTTCGGACGATCCCAAAGAGCGGTGGCGCAACCGCGGCAACCAGAAAAACGTCACGCTTGCGGGTCTCGTCGTGGATCTCAAGAAACGCAACGGCCGGCTCGCACTCACGCTCGATGACCGCAGCGGTCGTGTCGAGTTGCCGCTGTTCGAGGATGTCGCCGCGCGATACCGCAACATCGTCACCCGCGACCAGTTGCTCGTGGTCGAGGGCAAGATCAGCTTCGACGAGTTCAGCGGTGGCTACCGCATCGCACAGAAGCAGATGTATGACATCGCGCAGGCGCGCGAGGCGTGGGGCCGACGGATCGAGATCGACTGGCGCGGCGCAGACGCCGATCCGTCGTTCGCGACCCGGCTGAAGGAAACGCTCGAACCGTACCGGCGCGGCGGCTGCCCGGTGTGGGTCAACTACCGCGGTTGGTCGGCGGGCGTGCCGGTGGACCTCGGCGCCCAATGGCGTGTGCGCCCTGAGGACGCGCTGTTCGAGCGGCTCGTCGCGCTGGTCGGCGCGGGGAATGTGCGCATGATCTACGACGGCGGGCCCGTCGCCATGGGCGCGGCGTGACCTAATCGCGGCACAAAGGTGCCGTTTATTCGCGGCGCAAAGGCGCCGCTCCTACAGGTGCCCTGGATGTAGGAGCGGCGCCTTAGCGCCGCGATGAGCACGCATGTTGTAAGATTCGGCCTGTGAACATGAACTTTCTCGATTTCGAGCAGCCCATCGCCGAACTGGAAGCGAAAATCGACGAACTTCGCTTCGTCGGTGACGACTCGGAGATCAATCTCTCCGAGGAAATCGAGCGCTTGCAGGAGAAAAGCCGCGCGCTGACGAAGCAGATTTTCTCGGACCTCACGGCGTGGCAGGTCGCGCAACTCGCGCGCCACCCGCACCGGCCGTATGCGCTCGACTACATCGGCCGCGTGTTCTCCGACTTCCAGGAACTGCATGGCGACCGCATGTACCGCGACGACCCCGCGATTGTCTGCGGGCTCGCGCGTCTCGACGGCCGTGCCGTTGCAGTGATTGCGCAACAGAAAGGGCGCGACACCAAGGAGAAGCTCAAGCGGAATTTCGGCATGCCGAAGCCCGAGGGCTACCGCAAAGCGCTGCGCATCATGAAACTCGCGGAGCGCTTCGGGCTTCCGATCATCACGCTGATCGACACGCCGGGTGCGTACCCGGGTATCGGCGCCGAGGAGCGCGGCCAGAGCCAGGCGATCGCGCAGAACCTGTTCGAGATGTCGAATCTGCGCACGCCACTCGTCTGCACGGTCATCGGCGAGGGCGGCTCGGGCGGTGCGCTCGCCATCGGGGTCGGCGACCGCATGCTGATGTTCGAGTACGCGATTTACTCCGTGATCTCCCCGGAGGGCTGTGCGTCCATCCTGTGGAAGAGCGCCGACAAGGCGTCGGACGCGGCCGAAGCGATGGGCATCACATCGCGGCGCCTGAAGCAGCTCGGCCTGATCGACGCCGTCATCGACGAGCCGCTCGGTGGCGCGCATCGAGACGCCGACGGGATGGCCGAAACGCTGAAGAAGACCCTCAACGACACCCTCCGCCAGGTCGAACGCCAGCCGCTCGAAACGCTGCTCGCCGCGCGCTACGAAAAGTTGATGAAGTTCGGCAAATTCAAAGAGTGACGTTCTCGCCCGACGCGGTCGGCGCTGTTCTCGACCGGTACCCGGGCACCCGTTTTTGCGTCGCATTCAGCGGCGGCCTCGATTCCACGGTTTTACTGCATGCGCTCGCGTCGCTGCGCAATGAACGCGGCTTTGCGCTTCGCGCCGTGCACGTCGACCACGGCCTGCACGCGGATTCCGCGCGCTGGGCAGAGCACTGCATCCATGAGGCCGCGGCGCTGTCGGTCCCGTGCGTCGCGGTGCGTGTCACGGTCGATCCAGCCGCCGATTGCGGACCCGAGGCCGCGGCGCGAGATGCGCGATACGCGGCGCTCGCGGCCGAGGTCGGTGCAGACGAGGCCATGCTGACCGCGCAACACGCGGACGACCAGGCCGAGACCGTCCTGCTCGCGCTCCTGCGCGGCAGCGGACCGGCCGGGCTTGCGGCGATGCCCGAATGCGCGCCGCTCGGCGCGGGTTTGCTGATGCGGCCACTGCTCTGCATCACCCGCGATGCGCTCGACGCGTGGGCGCGAGCGCAGAAACTTACTTGGGTCGAGGACCCGTCGAACCAACACACCGGTTACGCGCGCAATTACCTGCGGCGGAACGTGACGCCTGCGTTGCGCGAGTATTGGCCAGGGTTCGCACGTGCACTGGGGCGCAGCGCGCAGCACGCGGCCGACGCCGATGCGCTGCTCGATGCGTTGGCAGCTGACGACCTCTCGGCGTGTGCGCTTGGCGATGCGCTCGATGCGACCGCGGTGACTGCGCGCTCCGACGCGCGGGCCAGGAACCTGCTCCGGCACTGGATCGCGGCGCGCGACCTGCCTACGCCGCCGTACGAACGCCTGGTCGAGGCGCTGCGCCAGATTCGGGCGGCCGCACCCGATCGCGTCCCGGCCGTCGACTGGCCGGGTGCCGTTCTGCGGCGCTGGGACGGCCGGCTGTTCGTGGACACTGACGAACCGATCGGCCCCCCCGAATGGGAACTCGCGCCGGCCAAAGCGGGACTTTCGGCCGAACGTCTGGCGAAGGCTGCGCTCACGGTACGCCACCGGACGGGCGGGGAGACGTTGCGCATCCACCCGGGCGGTCCGCACCGGCCCTTGAAGCTTTTGTTCGCGGAGGCGGGCGTACCGCCGTGGCAGCGCGACCACGTTCCGCTTTTGTTCGCAGACGATGCCCTCGTCGCGGTCGGAAAGCTGTTCTCGAGCGCCGATTGGCAGGCCGCGGAGGGCGAACCGGCGGTCACTTTCAGGTATCATTGCTTCCCGTCTTGCCGTGGGGCCTCCTGCGGCACATAGCCGGGACCAGTAATGACGAAATTCATCTTTGTGACGGGTGGTGTCGTGTCCAGTTTGGGCAAGGGCATCTCCGCCGCCTCGCTTGGCGCCATCCTCGAAGCCCGCGGGCTCAAAGTCACGATGGTGAAGCTCGATCCGTATCTGAACGTCGACCCCGGCACCATGAGCCCGTTCCAGCACGGCGAAGTCTTCGTCACCAATGACGGCACCGAGACCGACCTCGACCTCGGTCATTACGAGCGCTTCATCCATGCCCGGATGGGTCGCCACAACAATTACACGAGCGGGCGCATCTACGAGAACGTCATCCGGCGCGAGCGGCGCGGCGACTACCTCGGCGGGACGGTCCAGGTGATTCCGCACGTGACCGACGAGATCAAGCGCTGCGTGCATGCGGGCGCGGTCGGCTCCGACGTCTGCATGGTCGAGATCGGCGGCACGGTCGGCGACATCGAATCGCTGCCGTTCCTGGAAGCCATCCGCCAGCTCGGCGTCGAGCTCGGCCGCGACAATGCGATCTTCATGCACCTGACCCTGGTCCCGTACATCGCGGCGGCCGGTGAGATCAAGACGAAGCCGACGCAGCACTCCGTGAAGGAGCTGCGCTCGATCGGCATCCAGCCGGACATCCTGCTGTGCCGCTCCGAGCAGCCGCTGCCGCCCGATGAGCGCCGCAAAATCGCCCTGTTCACGAACGTCGAGGAGCGCGCCGTGTTTTCGGCCATCGACGCCGATGACATCTACCGCATCCCGTTGTTGCTGCACGCACAAAAGCTCGATGACATCGTGCTCGAGAAGCTCCGCCTCGACCTGCCGCCTGCGGACCTGTCCGACTGGCAGCGTGTGGTGGACGCCAAGCGCAACCCGGACGGCGCGGTCGACATCGCGATGGTCGGCAAGTATGTCGACCTCGTCGACGCCTACAAATCGCTGAACGAGGCGCTGATCCACGCGGGAATCCACAACCGCACACGCGTGAATATCCACTATTTCGATTCCGAGCAAATTGAGCGCGACGGCGCGGACGTGCTCGCCAAGATGGATGCGATCCTCGTCCCCGGTGGTTTCGGCGAGCGAGGCATCGAGGGCAAAATCGCCGCCGCGCGGCACGCGCGCGAGAACCGCGTCCCGTATCTCGGCATCTGTCTCGGCATGCAAGTCGCGGTCATTGAATACGCGCGGCACGTCGCCGGCCTCGAAGGCGCGCACTCGACCGAGTTCGAACGTGACACCCCGCACCCGGTCATCGCACTCATCACTGAGTGGCGCGACGCGAAGGGTGTCGTCGAACGACGCGATGAAGATTCCGACAAGGGCGGCACCATGCGCCTCGGTGCGCAAAAGTGCTTGCTGCGCACGGGCTCGCTCGCGGCGCGCGTGTATGGCGCCGACTCGGTCTGCGAACGGCACCGGCACCGCTATGAGTTCAACAACCACTACCTGAAACCGCTCGCGGACAAGGGGCTCGTATTCTCCGGGACGTCCGAGGACGGCGAGCTGATGGAGATGATCGAGCTCAAGGACCACCCGTGGTTCCTCGGTTGCCAGTTCCACCCGGAATTCACGTCGAGCCCGCGCGACGGTCATCCACTCTTCACCGGATTCGTGAGAGCAGCGGTGGAGCACTCGGCCGAATCGCGGCGCGAAGGCGCCGCGCCTACGGTTGAACGGGTAGGGGTGAAATGAAGCTCTGCGGCTTCGAAGCCGGTATCCAGCACCCGCTTTTTTTGATTGCCGGGCCCTGCGTCATCGAGAGCGAACAGCTCGCGCTCGACACCGCCGGGATGCTGAAAGAGATCACTGCGAAACTCGGGGTCCCGTTCATTTACAAGTCGAGCTTCGACAAAGCGAACCGTTCGTCGGCGGACAGCTTCCGCGGACCGGGTATCGAGTCGGGCTTGAAGACGCTCGACACAGTGCGCGCGCAGATCGGCGTGCCGGTGCTCACCGACGTGCACGAGGACACGCCGATGGCGGAAGTCGCCGCGGTCGTGGACGTGCTGCAGACGCCCGCGTTTCTGTGTCGGCAGACCAACTTCATCCAAAACGTCGCGCGCCAGGGCAAGCCCGTGAACATCAAGAAAGGCCAGTTCCTCGCCCCCGGCGACATGGTCAACGTCGTCGACAAGGCGCGTGCGACCGGCAACGACGCCATCATGGTCTGCGAGCGCGGCGTCTCGTTCGGTTACAACAATCTTGTGTCCGACATGCGAGGCCTCGCCATCATGCGTGCAACCGGCTGTCCGGTCGTGTACGACGCGACGCACTCGGTGCAGCTGCCGGGCGGCCAGGGCAGTAAGTCGGGCGGACAACGTGAGTTCGTCCCGGTCCTTGCGCGTGCGGCGGTCGCGGCCGGCGTCGCCGGCATCTTCATGGAGACGCACCCGGATCCCGCGAACGCGAAATCCGACGGTCCGAACGCGTGGCCGCTCGACCGCATGACAGAGCTATTGGAGACGCTGGTCGAGCTCGACCGCGCGGTGAAAGCGCGCGCGTTCGCCGAAACCGATTTGTTGTAATCGCGACGCCAAGAGCGTCGCTCCCACGTCTCGAAGTTCGACGTGGGTCGTGAAGTCAATGTGGGAGCGACGCTCTTGGCGTCGCGATAGAGGAACCATGGCCAAGATCAAAAACATCACCGCCCTCGAAATCATCGACTCCCGCGGCAATCCGACCGTCGAGGCCGAAGTGGTGCTCGACGACGGCGCGCGGGGCCGTGCCGCGGTCCCATCCGGCGCGTCGACCGGCACACGGGAGGCGGTCGAGCTGCGCGACGGTGATGCGCGCCACCTCGGCAAGGGCGTGCGCAACGCGGTCGCGAACGTGAATGGCGAGCTCAGCCAGCTGCTCGCGGGCCATGACGCAGCGGACCAGGCGGCACTCGACCAGCGCATGATCGATGCGGACGGTACCGCGACGAAGTCGCGGCTCGGCGCGAACGCGCTGCTCGCCGTGTCGCTCGCGAATGCGCATGCGGCCGCGGCGTCGGCGGGTATGCCCTTGTATCGCTGGCTTGCGCGCGACCGCACCGAGTTCGCGATGCCCGTCCCGATGATGAACATCATCAATGGCGGGGCGCACGCGGACAATTCCGTGGACATCCAAGAGTTCATGATCCTTCCGGTCGGCGCCGAGAATTTCGCCGACGCGGTACGGATCGGCTGCGAGGTGTTCCACACATTGAAAAAAGTGCTGCGCGAGCGCGGGCTCAACACCGCGGTCGGCGACGAGGGCGGCTTCGCACCCGACCTGCCGTCGAACGAGGCCGCGCTCGAGACCATCCTCGAGGCCGTCGAGCGCGCCGGCTTCAAGGCGGGCGGCGACGTGTGGCTCGGGCTCGACGTCGCGAGCTCCGAGTTCTATCGTGACGGCGCCTATCACCTCGATTCGGAGGGGCGTCACTTCGATGCGCCCGGCTTCTGCGACTATCTCGCAGGCCTCGCCGAACGCTTCCCGATCATCAGCATCGAGGATGGGATGGCCGAGGACGATTGGACCGGTTGGAAGCTGCTCAGCGAGCGGCTCGGCGCCAGCGTCCAACTCGTCGGCGATGACCTGTTCGTCACGAACACAGCAATCCTGCGCGAGGGCATCGACCAGCGCATCGCGAATTCAATCCTGATCAAGCCGAACCAGATCGGCACGCTCACGGAGACGCTCGCCGCGATCGAAATGGCGACGGATGCAGGTTACAGCTCGGTGGTTTCGCATCGCTCCGGCGAGACCGAAGACGCCACCATCGCGGACATCGCTGTCGCGACGACCGCAACGCAAATCAAGACCGGCTCGCTCTCGCGCTCCGACCGCATCGCGAAGTACAACCAACTGCTACGCATCGAATCGGCGCTGGGTGTCAACGCGTCGTGGCCGGGGCTCAGTGCCTTCCCTGGACGTTAAATCGCGACGCCAAGAGCGTCGCTCCCACCTGGGTTCCACCGAGGTTGGTGATGCCAAGTGGGAGCGACGCTCTCGGCGTCGCGAATGAAGAATGGCGATGCGCTGGATAACCGCCATCCTCGCGGCGCTCGTCCTCGTGCTGCAGTACCAACTTTGGATTGCCGACGGTGGCGCACGCGACGCATGGCTCCTGCGGCAGGAACTCAAAGCACAGCAAGCGGAAAACGCGCGCCTCGTGGAGCGGAATGCAGCGCTCGCGGCGGAGGTCGCGGACCTCAAGGACGGGCTCGCGGCGATCGAGGAGCGCGCGCGTAACGAACTCGGTATGGTCAAAGACGGTGAAACCTTCTATCAGGTCGTGGAACCCGATGAGAAATAGGCGGTGGGTCGTGATACCGGCCGCCGGGCGAGGGGAGCGTTTCGGTGGCTCGCTGCCGAAGCAGTACGCGAAGCTCGGCGGCCGCACGGTGATCGAGCACACGCTTGCGTGCTTCGCAGGCGTCCCGGGCCTCGCCGGCATCGTCGTACCCCTCGCCGCTGACGACAAGATTTTCGGAAAGCTGACGCTTCCGAACCTGCCGGTGCACACGACCATCGGTGGGGCGACGCGCGCGCAGTCCGTGCTTGCGGCGCTCGAGTGGCTGCAGAACGGGCCGGCGGCGGACCAAGATTGGGTGCTGGTGCACGACGCGGCGCGGCCGTTGCTCGCGCGCGCCGACCTCGATGCACTGATCGCCGAATGCGAGCAGAATGACGTCGGTGGGCTGCTCGGTGTGCCGGTCGCAGATACGCTGAAGCGATCGAGCGGCGGTCAGGTGCATGGCACGATGCGACGCGACGACGTGTGGCACGCGATGACGCCGCAAATGTTCAAACTGGGGCCGCTTGAGCGTGCGCTGCGCGCGGCAGGCCCGGAAGCGACAGACGAGGCGATGGCAATGGAGATGGCCGGTGTTGCGCCCGCGATGGTTCGTGGGAGCACGGACAATCTGAAAATCACGACCGTCGGCGATTTACTCGTCGCGGACGCAATTCTGGCTGCGCGGTGAGGGTGCGCGTCGGCCAGGGTTTCGACGTACACGCGTTCGGGCCCGGCGACCACGTGCGCCTCGGCGGCGTGGAGATTCCGCATGCGCGCGGCCTGGTCGCGCACTCCGACGGCGACGTCATCATCCACGCCCTGTGCGATGCACTGCTCGGCGCGGCCGGCCTCGACGATATCGGTGCGCATTTCCCCGACACCGATCCTCAGTGGAAGGGCGCGGACAGCCGCTCATTGCTGCGCGAGTGTGTCGCGAAGCTTGCGGCGCACGGATTCGTTCCGTCAAATGCGGACGTGACCTTGATCGCGCAGGTGCCGCGCGTTGCGCCGCATATCGACGCGATGCGCGCGAACCTCGCTGCGGATCTCGGCATCGAGGCCGGCGCGGTCAGCGTGAAGGCAACGACCACCGAGAAACTCGGCGCGATCGGCCGCGGCGAAGGCGTCGCCGCCACGGCGGTCGTGCTGATTACCGATGCGTGAACGCCCCGGCGCGCTGATTCGCGAAAACGCCGACGACTTCAAGGTCACCGAGCTACCGAAAGTCATGCCCGACGGGCGCGGCGAGCACCTGTTGGTGCGCGTGCGCAAGCGCGATGCCAATACGCAGTGGGTCGCCGCGCAGCTCGCGCGCTGGGCCGGCGTGCCGGCGCGTGCCGTAAGTTTCGCGGGTATGAAGGACCGTCGCGCAGTCACCGAGCAATGGTTCAGTATCCACTGCTTCGCGGCGGAGCCCGACCCAGATGCGCTCGACGCCGCCGGTACGACGATACTTGAGGTACACCGTCACTCGCGCAAGCTGCGGCGCGGCGCCCTGAACGGGAATCGCTTCGCGATCGTGCTGCGCGAGCTGACCGAGGACGCGGAGTTGATTGCCGCGCGATCACGTTCGCTCGCTGACGGCGTCCCGAATCGGTTCGGGCCGCAGCGGTTCGGCCGCGGCGGGCGTAACCTCGTCCGCGCACAACGCTGGTTCGATGGCGGCGCGGCACCGCGCGACCGTACCCAGCGGGCGATGATGATTTCCGCGGCGCGGTCGGCGCTGTTCAACGAGATCCTCGAGGTGCGCGTCGAAGACGGCAACTGGGCGACACCGCTGGACGGCGATATCATGACGCTCGACCGGCGTGGCAGCCGTTTTACAGCCGATTTCAATGATGACACGCTTCTCTCGCGCTGCGCGGCGGGCGAGATTCACCCGAGCGGCCCGTTGTGGGGCGAGGGCGGCAGCGAGGCGACCGGCGCTGCGGCGCAAGTCGAACGCTCGGTCATCGCTCGCAACGCTAAGCTGGCCGCGGGCCTTGAGCACGTTGCGACTGCTGACCGGCGCCCGTTACGGGCGATGCCGCGCGACGTCAAGGCAACGGTCATCGACAGCGCGACGCTGCGTCTGGAGTTTGAACTGCCGCCGGGCGCCTATGCGACCAGTGTGCTCGATGAACTCGTCGAATGGCGCGTACCCGACGACACCGAAGGAGAGCCCGATGCTGGAGAAGATTGATCACGGCGTGGTCCGCGAAATCCGACTTGCCCGACCGCCCGTCAACGCCCTGAACCCGGAGCTTGTGGTCGCGCTGGAGCAGGCGCTCGCGGAGGCCGGCGACGACGCGCGCGCCATCGTGCTGTCCGGTCAGCCTGGGCTGTTCTCGGCTGGCCTCGACATGAAGGCGTTGTTGGCGCGCGACCGTGCGCAAATGGCGGCGTTCTGGGCTTCGTTCCTCGCGCTGCTGAAGCGACTCGCGACTTCGCGCGTGCCGGTCGTCGCCGCGATCACCGGGCACAGCCCGGCCGGCGGTGCTGTGATGGCGATCTTCTGTGACCAGCGAGTGGCGGCCGCCGGCGAATTCAAGCTCGGCGTGAACGAAGTGCAGGTCGGTATGGCGATGCCGGCCATCATCCATGTCGCGATGGGGCGAGTCGTTGGCACGCGGGAGGCCGAGCGGCTGTGCGTCGGCGGGCTGCTGATCGGTCCCGACGAGGCGCTGCGCATCGGCCTGGTCGACGAAGTCGCAGCGCCGGACGACGTGGTCGCCCGCGCGGTCGCGCGTGCGACCGCGCTCACCCAGTTGCCCCCGAACGCAATGGCACAGACCCGTGCGCTGTGTCGGGCGGACCTCGCGGCCGCGTTCGAGCGCGTGGGAGGTGGCTTCGCGGAAGAGATGAACACCGGCTGGTTCAGTGACGAGACGCAGGCGACGATGAAGGCCGTGCTGGCGCAGCTCGCCGCCAAAAAATAATCGCGGCGCGGAGCGCCGCTCCCACCTGATGTGGCCACCGCCGGTGGTCGCTACAGGTGTGGGCCACCGCCGGTGGTTGTAACAGGTGGGAGCGACACTCTTGGTGTCGCGATGGTCGAACCACCGCCGGTGGTCGCTACAGGTGGGAGCGACACTCTTGGTGTCGCGATTTTTCTCCTTGGGGGAGGGCTCGATGACTGGGACGTGGATTTCAATTCTGCCGCCGCTCGTCGCGATCGGTTTCGCGCTCGCGTTCCGCCAGGTCATCGTCGCGCTGTTCGCCGGCCTCTGGCTCGGCGCGTTCTTCGTGAACGGCGGTGACTTCTCCGCCGCGTGGACGGGACTGCTCGACACGATGGCGGTCTACTTGCGCGAGGCGCTCGCGGATGCGGACCACGTCGCGATCATCCTGTTTTCCCTGATGATCGGCGGCATGGTCGGCATCATTTCGCGGAATGGCGGCATGCTCGGCATCGTCGACCGCGTCGCCGGCTGGACCTCATCTCCGCGTCGAGGACAGCTCGCGGCCGCAGGCCTCGGCCTCGGCGTCTTCTTCGACGACTACGCGAACACGCTCGTCGTCGGCAACACGATGCGTCCGGTCACCGACCGCCTCAGGGTCTCGCGCGAAAAACTCGCATACCTCGTCGACTCGACAGCGGCGCCGGTCGCGTCGATTGCGCTCGTTACGACGTGGATCGGGATGCAGGTCGGGCTAATCGGCGATGCGGTCGGCAAGATCGACGGTTACGACGAGTCCGCGTATTCGGTGTTCATCCATTCGCTCGCGTACAGTTTCTATCCGCTTCTGGCGCTCGCGTTCGTGTTTGCCGTCGCGTGGTCGGGTCGCGACTTCGGACCGATGTTGACCGCCGAGCGCGCCGCGCGCCGCGATGGCGTTCAGGCGCAAGCCGGCAAGCGCAACTTACGCCTCGCCGCCGAACTCGACGCGATGACGCCGGACGACGCGACACCACGCCGCGCGCGCAACGCGTTGCTGCCGATCGTCACGTTGGTTGTTGCGACGCTGGGCGGGCTTTGGATTACCGGCAGCGCGGAGGCAGGTGCCGATGCCGGGTTGCAGGACATCATCGGTAGCGCGGACTCCTACCGTGCGCTGCTCTGGGGCTCGCTGCTGTGCGTCGTCGTCGCCTTCGCAATGAGCGTGGGTCAGCGCTTGATGACCATGGAAGAAGTGGTCGATGCGTGGTTCAGCGGCGTGAAGTCGGTGTTTCCCGCGATGGTGATCCTGACGCTCGCCTGGGGGCTGTCCGCGGTGTGTGGCGCGCTCGATACGGCCGCGTTCTTGACCGGCGCGCTCGGCGATACCGTGCACCCGGGCGTGTTGCCTACGCTGGTGTTCGTGCTCGCGGCAATCACCGCGTTCGCGACGGGGACGAGCTGGGGCACGATGGGCATCTTGATGCCGCTGGTCGTGCCGCTTGCGTGGGCGATCGGCGGCGCCGAGGGCGCCGTGCTGTATGCATCCATCGCGTCGGTGCTCGCGGGCGCCGTATGGGGTGACCACTGCTCGCCGCTGTCCGACACAACGATCCTGAGCTCGATGGCATCCGGCTGCGACCATATCGCCCACGTGCGCACGCAGCTGCCGTACGCGCTGCTCGTCGGCGCCGCCGCGATTGTGGTCGGACTGCTGCCGGTCGGCTTCGGGGTGCCGTGGTGGCTGAGCCTGCCGGTGGGGGTGGTGGTGTTGGTCGCGACGCTGCGGTTGATCGGGCGCCGGGTGGACTGACCATCGCGGCGCAAAGGCGCCGCTCCTACAACCCTGGCACCTGTAGGAGCGGCACCTTTGTGCCGCGATTCATTTCTTACGCAGCAGCACGACCACTGCCCCGGTCCCGCCGTCGACTTGCCGCGCGGACACGTACGCGAGCACGCCCTTGTGATTGCGCAGCCAGCCGCCGACGAGTTGCTTCAATATCGGGCGGCCTTCTTTCGAGCCGCGGCCCTTGCCGTGCACGATGCGAACGCAACCGATGCCGTCTGCGGCCGCGCGTTGCAGGAACCCAGCGACTTCGAGTTTCGCGCTCGCGGCCGTGTGGCCGTGCAGGTCGAGTGCGCGATCGACCCGGTACTGACCACGACGTAGCTTGCGCAGAACCGAGTCCTGCAAACCCGGTACGCGCCAGCTCAGCTCGTCGCCCATCTCGACTTCGCCGTCGGGGATCGCGTCTGCGAGCTCCGCGAGCACCGCGCGCTCGTCGGCGCGGGACTGTTTCGGAATCGGCTTCGGGCGTTTGCGGGTGGGTTCGGCGTCAAGAGACCGTGACCCCGGTTTGAGCGGGCGGACGCCTTCCGCTGCGTCGCGGAACAACTTGCGTTCTTCGTCGGTGATGCGCGGCCGCGCCATGGCCGGATGGTATCATGCGCCCGTGCGCTTCCTGCTCTCAAACGACGACGGCTATAACGCGCCGGGACTGCGCTGCATGGCGCGCCACCTCAAGGACCTCGGTGAGGTCGTGGTCGTCGCGCCGGACCGCAACCGCAGCGGCGCGTCCAATTCCCTGACACTCGACAACCCGCTGCGCCTGCGCGCGGAGGGTGAAGACGTTTATGCCGTCGACGGTACGCCGACGGATTGCGTCCACCTCGCAATCACCGGGTTGCTCGACGAGGAACCCGACATGGTGGTCTCGGGCATCAACCACGGCGCAAACCTCGGCGACGACGTGCTGTACTCCGGTACGGTCGCAGGCGCCATGGAGGGTCGTTTTCTTGGCTTGCCGGCGATTGCTGTGTCGTTGGTGTGTGAGGAGCCACGCTACTTCGAGACGGCCGCCCGGGCGGTGTGCGTATTGATCCAGCGATTACTCAGTGACCCGCTGCCCGCCGACACGATCCTGAACGTGAACGTGCCGGACATTCCTTGGGAGGGCCTCGCGGGCTTCGAGGCGACGCGCCTCGGCCACCGTCATCGCTCGGCGCCCGCCATCCGGAGCGCCGACCCGAAGGGCCGCACGATTTACTGGGTCGGCCCGGTCGGCGGCGAGTCCGATGCGGGTCCCGGCACCGACTTCCATGCGGTCGCGAACGGCTTCGTGTCAGTGACGCCGCTTCAGGTCGATCTCACGCGTTACGCGGCCATCGACAAAGTCGCGGGCTGGCTCGACGGCGTGAAGCCATGAACGACGCGCGTGGCATCGGCATGACGTCGCCGCGCACTCGCGAGCGGCTGGTCCGGCGCCTGATGGACCACGGCATCGCCGATGTACGTGTCCTCGAGCGCATCCGACAGGTACCTCGCCACCTGTTCGTGGACGAGGCGCTCGCATCGCGCGCGTACGAGGACACCGCGCTGCCGATCGGCCACGGCCAGACGATCTCGCAGCCGTGGGTTGTCGCCCGCATGTCCGAAGCGCTCATTGCCGACAAGATGCCGCAGCGCGTGCTCGAGGTCGGCACCGGTTGCGGTTACCAGACGGCCGTGCTCGCCGGCCTCGTCGGCGACGTGTACAGCGTCGAGCGCATCAATGCCTTGCTCGTCCCGACGCGCGCGCGCATGCGCGAGCTCGGCCTCCGGAACGTAAAACTCAAGCACAGCGACGGCGGCTGGGGCTGGCCCGAGTACGCGCCGTACGACGGCATCATCGTCACGGCGGCGCCGGAGCAGGTTCCGGCCTCATTGCTCGAGCAACTCGCCCCCGGCGGCGTGCTGATCATCCCGGTCGGGCCGCCCGGCGCGCAGGAACTTCTGAAGATCACGCACGGCGATGAGGCCTACGAGCAGGTTGTGCTCGGCGGCGTCAGCTTCGTGCCGCTCGTGGGCGGCAAGGGCTGATGAAGCTGTTCGGCCCGGTGTACGACCGCGTGCTCGTGTGGTCTGCACACCCGCGCGCGCCGTGGTACCTCGGCGGGCTCAGTGTCGCCGAATCGTCGTTCTTCCCGATTCCGCCCGACGTGATGCTCGCGCCGATGGTGCTGGCGCGGCCGCCGTATTGGTGGCGGTTCGCGCTGTTGACCACCGTCGCGTCGGTCGTCGGCGGTCTCATCGGTTACGCGATTGGGTATTTCGCGATCGATGCCGTCATTCCGTTGCTGCACCGCCTCGGCTGGTACGACCATTTCGTCTATGCGAGCGAGTTGTACGTCGAGTGGGGCGTGTGGATCGTGCTCCTCGCGGGGTTCTCGCCGATTCCATACAAGGTGTTCACCATCGCATCCGGCGCCGCGGGCATGGCGGTCCTGCCATTCGTGGCCGCGTCGCTGGTCGGCCGCGCGGCCCGGTTTTTCCTGGTCGCCGCGCTTGTACGCGCGATCGGACCGCGCATCGAGCCGACACTCCGCAAGTACATCGACACGATCGGTTGGATCACGGTCGTCGTGGCGGTTGTCGCGTGGTTCGTATTGCGCGGATGAACACGCGCGCGGCGCTCGCGGCCGTCGCGGTGGTGCTCGTGCTCGCCGCGTGCGGGAGCCGGCCGCCGCATTGGGCCAGCGAGCCCGCTGATTACGTGGTGCGCCGTGGCGACACACTCTATTCCATCGCATTCCGTCACGGGCTTGATTGGCGGGATGTCGCGCGCTGGAACGGTGTGCGCGCGCCGCGGTATGTCATCCACGTCGGCGACACGCTGAAATTGAGCGGTCCGGCGACGACCGTCGCGCCGCGGGAGACGGCGCGCCGAACGCAATCCACTCCGACACCGACGCCCGCAACGCTCGCGGTTAAATTCCGGTGGCCTGCTGTGGGCGAGGTGGTGCCGGCGGACGGCAAAGGGATTGCAATCAGGGGACGCATCGCTGACCCGGTCATCGCATCCGCAGCGGGACGCGTCGTGTACACCGGCAGTGGACTCATCGGTTATGGCAAGCTTATTATCGTGAAGCACAACAACCAATTGCTCAGCGCCTACGCGCACAACGACGAGATACTCGTGCGCGAGGGCGACGACGTCACCGCTGGGCAACGCATCGCCACGATGGGGGAGGGACCCGGGCGACGCGCAATGTTGCATTTCGAAATCCGGGTCGACGGCCGCGCCGTGGATCCGATGCAATATCTGCCGCCGCGCTGACGCGATGACCGACGACGAAGTCACCGACCTCGAAGATATCCCGGAACCGACAGAGCCCGACGCGCTCGACGCGACGCAGTTGTACCTGTCGCGAATCGGGGCGTCCGAACTCCTGACCGCCGAACAGGAGGTCGCATTCTCCCGCGCCGCGCTCGCCGGCGACGAAGGCGCGCGCTGCCGCATGATCGAGAGCAACCTCCGGCTCGTCGTGATGATCGCGCGGCGCTACGTCAACCGGGGATTGCCGCTGCTCGATCTCATCGAGGAGGGCAACCTTGGCCTGATTCACGCCGTCGGCAAATTCGACCCGGAGCGGGGGTTTCGATTCTCGACCTACGCCACTTGGTGGATACGCCAGGCGATCGAACGCGGGCTGATGAACCAGACGCGGACCGTGCGCCTGCCGATCCACGTCATCAAGGAGATCAATGGAGTGCTGCGTGCGGCGCATCTTTTGCGGCAATCGCTGGAGCGGGAGCCGACGCTGGACGAGATCGCCGCCCATCTTGGAAAACCGCTGTACGAGGTCGAGCGCGCGCTGTGTTCGAACGAGCGCGTGACATCGGTCGACGCGCCGCGTGGACGCGAAGGCGGCGATCAGCTGCTGCTCGATGCGATTGCCGATGAGAACAACGCCGATCCGTCACAACTGTTGCAGGACGAGAACGTGAATGCGGTTCTGGCCGGCTGGCTCGACCAACTGAACGACAAGCAGCGCGCGGTGGTCGAGTTGCGGTTCGGTCTCGATGGTAACGACCGCGCGACGCTTGAAGAAGCGGGCCGTCAAATCGGCGTCACGCGCGAGCGGGTGCGGCAAATCCAGATCGATGCATTGAAACGGCTGCGGGAAATCCTCGAAGCCGAAGGCCTCGACGAAGACGCACTGTTCAGGTAGGTCGCGCGTGTGGTACCCCGCGGCCGCTACGGGCTGCGCACCTCGAGCCGTTCGCTGTCAGGCTTTAAAACCCACTGGTGGCCTCCGGGAACCCGACTCACATTCGAGGTGCGAGCCACGCTTCGCGGCTTCGCGGCGTGCTCGCTACACCGACACTTGGATGCGACAGGTGGGAGCGGC
Organism: Gammaproteobacteria bacterium; assembly: GCA_040882865.1. Taxonomy (GTDB): domain Bacteria; phylum Pseudomonadota; class Gammaproteobacteria; order Natronospirales; family JAIVGZ01; genus JAIVGZ01. The sequence continues at coordinate 45,910 of JBBEAN010000005.1, read as the reverse complement.
GCTCCACGCCGCGATGAACGAAATCACGGTGGCCCGGCTTTCGCGACACCAAGAGTGTCGCGCCCACCTGCTCGAACGGCGCGCCGGTGATCGCTCCCACCTGCAATGGCCACCGTGGGTGGTGCGACAGGTGGGAGCGGCGCTCCGCGCCGCGATGAACGAAGCCACGGTGGCCCGGCTTTCGCGACACCAAGAGTGTCGCTCCCACCTGCTCGAACGGCGCGCCGGTGATCGCTCCCACCTGCAATGGCCACCGTGGGTGGTGCGACAGGTGGGAGCGGCGCTCCGCGCCGCGATGAACGAAGCCACGGTGGCCCGGCTTTCGCGACACCAAGAGTGTCGCTCCCACCTGCTCGAACGGCGCGCCGGTGATCGCTCCCACCTGCAATGGCCACCGTGGGTGGTGCGACAAGTGGGAGCGGCGCTCCGCGCCGCGATGAACGAAATCACGGCGGCCCGGCTATCGCGGCACAAAGGTGCCGCTCCTACAACTCGGCGCCTGTGGGAGTGGGCGTGGCGCCTGTAGGAGCGGCGCCTTTGCGCCGCGACGAACGAAGCCGCCGCGCCTACAAGGTACAATCGGCGGTATGAAATTCACCAAGGAAAGCGCCGCCGGCGTCAACCGGATCAACGGTTGGGACGACGACAGCCTTCGCATCAATGAGCAGGTGTTCTCTGGCCCGGTGATCGTCTCGGCAGACACCCTTCGGCCGGTGTCGCTCGGCGAACCCGGCGACCTCGAGGAGCAAGCGCTCGCCGATGCACTCGCGCTCGAGCCCGAAGTACTGCTCCTCGGTACGGGTGAACGCCAGCGCTGGCCGGCCCCGCGCCTCGTCGCCGCGCTGGCCAAGCGCGGCATCGGTCTCGAAGTCATGGATACGCTCGCCGCGGCTCGCACGTACAACGTACTCGTCGGCGAAGAGCGCCGCGTCGTCGCCGTGCTCTACCCGCCGCGCGCGTGAGTTCCCTAACGCTCTCCGTCCGCGGCCTTCGGGAACCGCCCGCGCCGCTCGCGTCGCTGCGCGAGCATCTTGGACCCACGACCGCGCTCGATCGGTTTGTCCGCGCTGACCGCGCTGAGCCTGCCTGGTCGCTCGCGCCGACCGCTGCGGGGGCACTGACAGCGCTCGCCGCCGGTGACGAACCCGGCGATGCGTGGTGGGCCCGACTCGACCCGGTACACCTCGTCGCCGGCAATGACAGTCTGCGCATGGCGCCGCCGACGCTGGACGACGATGATTCGGCCACGCTTGTCGCCTATCTTGCGCACGAACTCGACCTGCCAATCTTTCGGGCGGATGCGACCCACTGGTATGCACGCTTCGCGCCCTACGATGAGCGCCTGCACGCGCCTTCCGAGGTGCTCGGTCGCAATATCGACGCGTACCTGCCGCGCGATTCCGGGCTATTGCGCTGGATCAACGAGGCGCAAATGGTGCTGCACCAACACCCGGTCAACCAACGACGCGCGGACCACGGCGAACCCGCCATCAACTGCGTTTGGCCGTGGGGTGGCGGGGTGATCGAAGCGCCGGATGCGATGCCGTTCACGCGTGTGTGCACCCTGCGCCCAGAACTCAAGGGCACAGCGCGATTCCACGGCCTCGAAGTGGCGGCCGTGCCGCGCACATTCGCGGACACGCCGCATCAGGGCGATACGCTGGTCGAACTCGATGCGCTGTTCGAAGCCGGCCGGCTCGGCGCGGTCGAAACATGGGTCCACGCGCTGCGCACACTCGTGCAGGATTGGCTTGCGCCCGCCGTGCACGCGCTGGACGCCGACGAACTCGCGTCGCTTATCCTGTACGACGGCCAGACGGCGCACACGTTGCGACGGGGAATGCGGTGGCGCGTCTGGCGTCGAGGGGGATTCCTTGCCGCGGCGCATTGAACGACGCCCATGCCCGCCCGGAGACGCGCCGACGCGCGTGCACCCGGTGGTCGCGCGCGTGTATCGCGCGCGTGGGGTGCTCGACGATGACGCGCTCGATGACGCGCTCGAGTGCCTTGAGCACTGGCAGGCGCTTGGCAGCATCGAGCGCGCGGCGGGGATACTCGCGGACGCCGTGCTCGCCGACCAGCGTATCTTGATTGTCGGCGACTTCGATGCGGACGGCGCGACGAGCGCCGCGCTCGCGGTCGGCGTGCTGAGCGCGTGCGGGGCGACCCGGGTCAACTATCTCGTACCGAACCGGTTCGACTATGGGTACGGACTCACCCCGGAAATCGTCGCGCTCGCCCAGGAGCGCTTCAATCCCGAGTTGCTGATCACGGTGGACAACGGTGTTTCGAGTCACGCCGGGGTCGCTGCTGCGAACGCGCTCGGCATACGGGTGATCGTGACCGATCACCACCTTCCGGGCGCCACGTTGCCCGACGCCGCAGCGATCGTGAACCCGAACCTCACGGACGATGCGTTCCCGAGCAAGGCGCTCGCCGGTGTCGGCGTCGTGTTTTACCTGATGCTCGCGCTGCGGCGTGAACTCGAGCAACGCGGGCGTACCGCACCGCGGCTTGCGGATTGGCTCGACCTTGTCGCGCTCGGCACCGTCGCCGACGTCGTCCCGCTCGATCGCAACAACCGGATCCTCGTCGCGCAGGGATTGAAGCGGATTCGAGCCGGCCGGACCCGCCCCGGCATCGCGGCGCTGTTGCGCGTCGCGGGCCGCGACCCAACGCGCGCATGCGCGGCGGATTTCGCGTTCGCCGTCGCGCCACGCCTGAACGCGGCGGGGCGGCTCGAAGACATGTCGCTCGGCATCGCATGCCTGCTCACGGGCGATGACGCCGAAGCGGAGGCGCTCGCCGCACGACTCGATGCGCTGAACCTCGAGCGGCGCGACATCGAGCGTGAGATGCACGACGAAGCGAACCGAATACTCGAACGGACGCGCGTCGACGCGCGCACGGCGCCGGTCGGCGTCTGCCTGTACGAGCCGGCGTGGCATCAGGGCGTCATCGGCATCGTGGCCGCGCGCGTGAAGGAGCAACTGCATCGGCCTGTGGTCGCGTTCGCACGCAGCGGGCCAGGTGCGCTCAAGGGTTCGGCGCGGTCGATTCCAGGTTTTCATGTGCGGGATGCCCTTGACACCGTCGCGGCGCGCCACCCGGACGTGCTGACAAAGTTCGGCGGGCATGCGATGGCCGCGGGCGTATCGATCGAGGAGTCGGATTATCCCGCGTTCGCGGCCGCGTTCGACGAGGTCGCGCGCGAGCGCCTCGACGCGGCCGCGCTTGAGCAGGTGCTGGTCACCGACGGCGAGCTCACGGCCGAAGAGCTGTGCCTCGATCTCGCCGACGCGCTACGCGACGGCGGGCCGTGGGGGCAGGGGTTCCCGGAGCCGCTGTTCGACGGCGTGTTCGACCTGCTCGAGTGTCGGACGGTTGGTGAACGCCATCTGAAGCTTTCGGTCCAGCCGGCCGGGGTCCGGCGCCAGTTCGACGCAATTGCCTTTAACACGCCGGCGGATGCCGGGGTGGCCGGGGGCCGCTCGCGCCTGGTCTACCGGCTCGACGTGAACGAATGGCGTGGGAACCGACGCGTGCAGCTCATCGTGGAACATCTGGAGCCCGCCTGACCTGTCGCGACACCAAGAGTGTCGCTCCCACCTGACCAACCCACCGACGGCAGCATCGACAGGTGGGAGCGGCGCTCCGCGCCGCGATCAACGCCGCGATAGTTGGTGCCCGCACAGACCGCCGGACGCCCCGTCCCCACACTGCGGGGTAACGAAGAACCCACGCCCGCGGAGGTGATTTAAAGTGAAAGTCACGGACATCATGACGGCCGACCCGGCCTGCTGTACGAGCGATACGAGCTTGCGAGACGTCGCGCAGCTCATGAAGGACAACGATTGCGGCGAGATCCCGATCGTCGATGATCTCGAATCCCGGAAGCTGGTTGGCGTGGTGACGGACCGCGACATCGCATGCCGGGGCGTGGCCGCTGGCCTCGATGCAACCACGGCCGTCGGCGATCTCATGACGCGCGATGTTCAGTGGGTCGACGAGGACTCTGGCGTGAGCGAGTGCCGCGAAAAAATGGAAGACCACCAGGTGCGCCGCATGCCGGTCGTGGACGCCCAAGGGCGGATTTGCGGCATCGTTTCACAGGCGGATATCGCGCGCCATGCGAGTTCACGGCATACGGCGGAATTGGTGAAAGACGTGTCGCGACCGGGCGGAGACGTTCGGCAGAACTAGCCCGCATCCGGTAGCATTGACCGGATGGAAAGCCACAAGCTCAAGCTGCGCAACACCCGGCTGGAAGATTTCGAGCAGATTGCGGAGCTGATGACCCGGGTATACCCGACCATGGGCGCGTGGAAGCACGAGCAGTTCCAATCGCAACTCGCACGGTTTCCGGAAGGGCAGATCTGCATCGAGGACAAGGGCAAGGTCGTCGCCTGCGCGGCGAGCCTCATCGTCGACTACGCGCGCTACGGCGACAACCATACCTACGCTGAGATAACCGGCAACGCGTGGCTCACGACCCATGACCCCGATGGCGACACGCTATACGGCGCCGATGTGTTCGTCGACCCCGATTACCGTGGCATGCGCCTCGGCCGCCGTCTCTACGATGCGCGCAAAGAGCTCTGCGAGAACCTGAACCTGCGCGCGATTGTCGCTGGTGGACGAATCCCCGGCTACCGGGAACATGCCGATGAGATGCCACCCGCGCGCTACATCGAGCTCGTGAAGAAGCGCGAGCTGCACGACCCGATCCTCACGTTCCAGATCAACAACGAGTTCCACGTCCGACGTGTGCTGGACGACTACCTGCCAGGCGACCGTGCATCGCGCGCGTACGCGACGCTCCTCGAGTGGGTGAACATCTATTACGAGCCGAAGATCAAGCTCGTGGGCGGACGCAAGTCCGTGCTGCGAGTCGGCGCGGTGCAGTGGCAGATGCGCACCGCGACCGGCATCGACGAGACGAAGCAGCAGCTCGAGTTCTTCATCGATGCGGTATCCGGTTACAAATCCGACTTCGTGCTGCTGCCGGAGTATTGGAATGCGCCGTTGATGGCGCAGTTCAATCACCTCGACCCTCCCGACGCCATCCGTGCGCTCGCGGCCTTCACGAAGGAATTGCGCGAGGAACTGGTGCGGCTCGCGCTCGCGTACAACATCAACATCATCGGCGGCTCGTTGCCGAGCTACGAGGACGGCGTGCTGCGCAATGCTGCCTATCTTGCGCGCCGCGACGGCACCTGGGATGTGCAATACAAACTGCACGTGACGCCGGACGAGGCGACGTACTGGGGCATGACGGGCGGTGACGAGCTTAAGGTGTTTCAGACGGACGCCGGCAAGATCGGCATCCTGATCTGCTATGACGTTGAATTCCCGGAGTTGCCGCGGCTGATGGCCGAGCGTGGTATGCGCCTCCTGTTCGTGCCGTACTGGACCGATACCCGCAATTCGTTCCTGCGCGTACAGCGTTGCGCGGCCGCACGCGCGATCGAAAACGAATGTTATGTGGTCATTGCAGGCAGCGTCGGCAACCTGCCGCGTGTCGAGAACATGGACATCCAATACGGTCAGGCCGCCGTGTTCACGCCGTCGGACTTCTCGTTCCCGCACGACGCGATCCAGGCCGAGGCGACGCCGAATACCGAGACCACACTGATCTGCGACCTCGACATGGACAAGCTCAAGGAGCTGCGCACGCAGGGCTCGGTCCGCAATTTCCAGGACCGCCGGCTCGACCTGTATTCCCTGAAGTGGATAAAATGAATCGCGACACCGAGAGTGTCGCTCCCACCTGTTCTGACTTGAGCTCTGGTAACATTTGGACATGATTGAAACGAACCCCATCACGAACAAGATTGAAGACCTGCGCGCCCGCTCGGAATCACTCCGGGGGTATCTTTGACTACGCAGGCAAAGCGGAACGGCTGACTGAGGTCGAGCGCGAGCTCGAAGTCCCTGACATCTGGAATGACCCCGAGCGCGCGCAGGCGCTCGGCCGCGAGCGCGCGCAACTCGAGCAGATCGTGGACATGCTGCGCGGCGTCGGCCGGTCGCTCGATGACGCAGCGGACCTTCTGACCATGGCCGCGGACGAGGGTGACGAGGCGTCTGTCACGGAGGTCTCGCGCGATGTCGACCGCATCGAGGTCGGCATCGCAAAGCTCGAGTTCCAGCGCATGTTCTCCGGCGAACAGGACCCGACCAATGCCTTCGTCGACATCCAGGCCGGATCGGGCGGTACTGAGGCGCAGGACTGGGCGAACATGCTGCTGCGCATGTACTTGAAGTGGGCCGAGACGCACGACTTCAAAACCGAAATCCTGTCGCTGAGCGAGGGCGAGGTCGCGGGCATCAAGGGCGCGACCATCCGCGTCGAAGGGAACTACGCGTACGGCTGGCTGCGTAGCGAGACCGGCGTGCATCGTCTCGTGCGCAAATCGCCGTTCGATTCGGGCAATCGCCGGCATACGAGCTTCGCTGCGGTGTTTGTTTCTCCGGAGATTGATGACAGTTTCGAAGTTGAAATCAACCCCGCAGATCTTCGCACCGACGTATTCCGCGCAAGCGGCGCCGGCGGCCAGCATGTGAACAAGACCGAATCCGCAGTGCGCATCACGCACCTGCCGACGAACATCGTCGTGCAGTGCCAAACCGACCGTTCGCAGCACAAAAATCGCGCGAACGCGATGAAACAGTTGCAGGCGAAATTGTATGAGTTCGAGATGCAGAAGCGCCGCGGCGAGGCGCAGGCCATCGAGGACAGCAAGGCCGACATCGGCTGGGGAAGCCAGATTCGCTCGTACGTGCTCGACCAGTCGCGCATCAAGGACCTTCGCACCGGCGTCGAGACCGGCAACACCCAGGCGGTGCTGGACGGCGACCTCGATCAATTCATCGAGGCATCGCTGAAGTCCGGACTATAATGAATCGCGGCGCAAAGGCGCCGCTCCTACAAGGGCCAGGGTTGTAGGAGCGGCGCCTTTGCGCCGCGAACAAGTCGGCGCCTTTGCGCCGCGAAGAATGCCGCGAATAAAAGGAACACGCATGTCAGAAGAAGAAAACAGCCTCATCAAAGAACGCCGCGCCAAGCTCGCGGCGTTGCGCGAGCGCGGCAACGCATACCCGAACGGATTCCGCCGCAACGCACACGCGGGCGAGCTACATGGTTTCTACAGGGACAAAGACGCCGCCGCGCTAGACGCCGACCCCGTGCATGTCGCAGTCGCAGGCCGCATGATGGCGAAGCGCGTGATGGGCAAGGCGAGTTTTGCGTCGCTGAAGGACATGACCGGCACGATCCAGTTGTTCGTGCAGGGCGCCGCGATCGGCGACGACGCGTACGCCGTTTTCAAGACTTGGGATGTCGGCGACCTCATCGGCGTCGAGGGCACGGTGATGCGCACCAAGGCGGGCGAGCTTTCGATCCGCGCCGACAGGTTGCAGCTCTTGAGCAAGGCGCTCAGACCGCTCCCGGACAAATGGCACGGTCTCTCCGACCAGGAAACACGATTCCGACAACGCTACGTCGACTTGATTGTGAACGACGAAGCACGCGAGGTTTTCGAGACGCGGACGCGCATCGTCCGCCACATCCGCCAGTTCATGGACGCGCTCGGCTTCATGGAGGTCGAGACGCCGATGATGCAGCCGATTCCAGGCGGCGCGACCGCGCGGCCGTTCATCACGCACCACAACACGCTCGACATCGACCTATACCTGCGAATCGCGCCGGAGCTGTACCTGAAGCGGCTGGTCGTCGGCGGTTTTGAGCGCGTGTACGAAATCAATCGCAGCTTCCGCAACGAGGGCGTGTCGACGCGGCATAACCCCGAATTCACGATGTTGGAGCTTTACCAGGCGTACGCGAACTACACCGACCTCATGGACCTGACCGAGACGCTCGTGCGCGGTGCTGCCGCGGCGATCTGTGGGACCCAGCAATTGATTTGGCAGGACCAGCCCGTCGACCTCGCACCGCCGTTCGCGCGCGTCACACTGAAGGATGCGCTCCTCGAGTACAACCCGGGGCTCGACGCGGCGCGCCTCGACGACATTGTGTATCTGCGCGGCGCATGTGCCAAAGCCGGCATCAAGGTCGACGACCGGGCGGGCGCGGGCCGGCTCCAGTACGAGCTGTTCGAGAAGACCGTCGAATCCCGGCTGCTTGCACCGACGTTCATCACGCGCTATCCGACCGAGGTCTCGCCGCTCGCGCGACGAAACGATGACGACCCGTCGGTGACGGATCGCTTCGAATTCTTCGTCGGCGGTCGGGAAATAGCGAATGGATTCTCGGAGTTGAACGATCCCGACGATCAGGCGGAGCGCTTCCGCGAACAAGTCGCGAACAAGGATGCGGGGGATATCGAGGCCATGTTCTTCGACGACGATTATATCCGGGCGCTGGAGTACGGAATGCCGCCGACAGCAGGCCTCGGTATCGGAATCGATCGTCTGGTCATGCTCCTCACGGGTCAAACATCGATTCGCGACGTGTTGCTTTTCCCATTGCTCAAACCTGAATAACACGTTACATTTTGCACGCAGCGGTAACGGGTCAGTAACACACAACACACACTGGGGGCTGTCCATGATTGCGCACAAGACCAAGGGTCTGTCGATTTTCTTTGCTGTGATTCTCCTCGCCGGTTGTGCAGGCCTCGGCGGCCCGCAGATGGCGCAGCCGGCGCAGCTCGCGGCGGTCGCGCCGCAACCGATTTACGGCAACACCGGCGAATTCATGTCGCCGTACACCGAAGACGGCGTGGTCGCCGGCTGGGTGGACAAGGCAGTCAACGCAAAGCTCGGCGCCGCAATCGGTTCGCAGGCGGGCGCGTACGCAGGGCGCAAGTTGATGGAGAACGTCCCGTTCTTCGGCGGCATGCTCGGCCAGAAGGTCGGCGACGCAGCCGGTCGCAAGATCGCGATCGAAGCGTCGGGCGGTTGGGAGTACATCAAGGAGACCTCGGATCTGTCGTTCAACAAGATCGAGGACCTCGCCGTCTATATGTATGCCCACCACTCGTCGCACCCGGATTACCAACAGGTGCTCGAGGCGACCTGGGAGATTTACCCGGAATTGCAGACCGCCTACATGCCGGCGCTGGTGAACGCTTCGCGCCTCGTCCAGTAAGGGAGTCACATGATGAACTTGAAACCATTGGCTATCGCGCTCGTCGCGGTGGTGACTGTATCCGCCTGTGGCGGCGGCACGCGCGTCAACAACAGCGCCGGCCGGTCGACGGTGTACGAGGATCCGGGCACTTCGGGTCGCGTGCAGGGCATCGGCCTCGAGTCCCAGGACCTGGTCAGCATGACCGACCGGATGATGCGCGACATGATGCAGAACCCGCAGCTCGCGGGTCGCTCGCCGTCGCCGCGGATCATCATCGACTCCGAGCACTTCCGCAACGAGAGTTCGTCGCGCATCAACAAGAACTCCATCACGGACCGTCTTCGCGTCGAGCTGAACCGAGCCGCGAATGGTCGCATGGTGTTCGTGGGTCGGCACTACTCGGACATGGTGGAATCCGAGCGCGACTTGAAGCGCTCGGGCGTCACCGATGCCGGTACCATCCGCCAGACGCAGGCGACTGCCGGGGCGGACTTCCGCCTTGCTGGCCGCATCACGTCGCTCGACGCGATGGATACGAGTAGCGGGGAGGCATCACGTTATCACCAGGTGATCTTCGAGATGGTCGATCTCGAGTACGGCACCATCGTGTGGTCGGGAATCTACGAAATGCGGAAATCGGCGCAGGATGACATCATCTATCGTTAAGGTTGTTGCCGTCGCGCTGGCCTTGAGCCAGCCGGCGGCAGTTTTTTCGCAGAACGAGTTCGATCCACGCCTGCAGCCCGTCGTGCAGCAGCTGCTGCAGGAAGGGGACCGCAATTTTGTGTTGAACCATCTTCGCCTCGGCGTGCAGGCCCTGGAAATCGGCCAGCGCGACGTCGCGGCACGTTCGTTCGACCAAGCGTTGGGCGTGATCACGTCGGTGTACGCGGACAGCGAGAGCGCCGCGCGCGCCCGCAGCCTGTGGATCGAGGAAGGTTCCAAGGATTTCCGGGGCGAACCCTACGAGCGCGCGATGGCGTTCTATTATCGCGGTCTGCTCGACCTCATGGACGGTGAATACGACACCGCACGCTCGAGTTTCCGCGCGGGCCTGTTGCAGGACGCGTTCGCGGAGGAAGAACAGCACCGCGCCGACTTCGCGATGCTGCTGTACCTCGACGGCTGGAGTTCGTACCTGCTTGGCGACCGCTCGCTCGCGGACGAAGCGTTCGCGGAAGCGCGCGTGCTGCGGCCGGACCTGCCATTGCCCGCTGAGGGCGACAACGTGTTGGTCATCGCCGAGAGTGGGCCGTCGCCGCGTAAACTCGCCGATGGCATCGGCCACGCAAAGCTCGTGTACCGCAGAGGCAAGCGCTTCACCGAACAGCGTGCTGCGCTGGTCACGCCGGACGGCAGCGAGCGCCTGTATCCGCTCGAGGACATTTTCTGGCAGGCGAGCACGCGCGGCGGCCGTCCGGTCGACGCGATTCTCGAAGGCCAGCTTCAATTCCGCAACACCGCGGCCGGCGTCGGTTCTGTGCTCACGGAGGTGTCTGCGTCGGTGACGGAGTCGAACAACTTTTATGGTTCCGGTGGTAGCAGCGGGACGGCGAACGTAGTGGGCGCCGTCGGCATCGTCGCGCTCGCGCTCGCGGCGCGTTCGAAGCCGCAGGCCGACACGCGCTACTGGGACAACCTACCTGATGTTGTTCACGTGTCGAGCCGCAAGCTCGCGCGCGGTGTGCAGCCGGAGTGGGGTGTGCAGTACCTCGACCGCGCCGGCAACCCGGTTACGGGTCTCGGCGGTCCCGCCGACGTCCACTGGGACAAACGCGGCAACGGTCTTGTCTGGGTCAGATCCCGTTATTCAATCGAAAACTAGGGGGCATCATGGGTAGTCTCGGTCGCTTTGCAGTGGTGGCAGTCTCGGCTTTGGCATTCAGCGCTTGCGCGGTCGATGAAGGCGCTTCGCCGGGCATCCGGGTCGACGATTCGCGCGCGCCGAACGCGACCGTCCAGTACGACCGCGTGGTGATCCTCGATGATTCATTGCAGAACCGTCGCGGCGGCAAGATCGCGATCGAATCCCAGGGTGCGCGCCGCAGCCCGACCGGAACGGTCGAGGGCTTCGCCGTCATCCGCAACCGGACCGATTTTCCGCTGCAGATTGAAGCGCGTATCCAGTTCTTCGACGCGGACAAGGTACCCGTCGAGGGACCGACCGCGTGGCAGCGCGTCTACCTCGAGGCAAACTCCGTGAACAGCTACCGCGAGGCCTCGACCCGCGTGCACGACGTCGCGCATTTCCTCATCGAAATCCGCGAGGGCCGCTGACATGAAAGCGCTGCCTGCATTGCTTATCGCCGCGCTCGTGGTCGCGCCCGCGTACGCACAGAACACCGAAGAGACACCCGCTGGCCGCGTGCCTCCGCCGCCTGCGAGCCGCACGAGCGCGGGCGAGCTGCCCAGCGAAACCGGCATGGTGGCGCAGCGCGCCACGGGCGCCGCCGTCGACGTCGACAAGGTCGTCCGAGATTTCGCCGCCGCGTACGCGGCGCAGGATTCGCCGCGCGTCATGGTTTTCTTCAACCGCGAACTGTCGGCCGAAGTCGAGGCATGGGTGGCGAGCGAGCGCATCGCGATCGAAGGACAAAGCCGCGAAGTGAAGGGCGACGAGCGCACCGACCGAGCAGGCGGCGTCGCGATCTCGCGCCAGTACGCGAACAGCGATGGTGGGCGGGTCGGCCCCGGTGAGCGTTGGATGTGGGAGTTCGAGCAGGCGATTGCGGACCTGCTACTCGATGCGCGCGTGAACCTGATCGACCGTGCCGTCGTGATGCGGCGCCAGGCCGCGTCCGGCGACGAAATGCTCGGTAATGCTCAGACGTCGGCACGCACGCTCGAGATGCAGGCGCTCGATCAGTACGCGGACTTGTTGCTGGAACTCTGGGTCGTGCGCAGCAGCGAATCGCCGGTAGGGTATGAATTCCGCGCGCAGGTGAAGGACCTCGACTCCGGCAGATTGGTCACGACCGTCAGGACGTTCGGCGATGGCGTCGACGAGCCGCGTCGCGTGTATGCGGCGAGCTCGACGGGCTACCAAGCGTACGACGAGATGCCGACGGTCGGCGACGCCGCGCAGGCGCTCGGCGTCGAATTGATGGAATCGTTGATTAAGCGCTGGCGGTAATTTGAATCGCGACGCCGAGAGCGTCGCTCCCACCTGTTCTTGCACAGCGCTAAGGACCGACAGGTGGGAGTGACGCTCTCGGCGTCGCGATGGTCGGGCCACCGTGGCCCAGTTATTCCTCTGGCGTCTCGAGCACCCGATATTCGGCATCCACCATCCCGAGCCGCTGGTAGACGTCCATCGCGCGCTGGTTTCCGTCATGGACGTACAGCCGGAGCCCGCACACGTGCCCGTCGTCGTGCGCGAGGCGCTCGACGTGCCGGTATAACGCTTTGAACACACCGCTGCCGCGGAACGCCGGGGCGACGTACACGCTCTGGATCCACCAGAACATCCCATTCCGCCAATCAGACCACTCGCGCGTCAGCATCAACTGGCCGGCCGGCTCGCCGTCAATCTCGGCGACGAAATACCGGCCGAGCGCGGCATCGTCGAGCACACGCTGGACGCCGCGGCCCAGTGCCGCCAGGTCGAGCTGCTTGTCTTCGCTCTCGCGGGCGAGCGCGTCGTTCCATGCGCAGATCAGCGCGTGGTCCCCGGGGTTGGCTTCTCGGATAGAAATCATGCGTGTATCATACGCGTCTGGATTGGGGCGGTAGCTCAGCTGGGAGAGCGCTGCGTTCGCAATGCAGAGGTCGGGAGTTCGATCCTCCTCCGCTCCACCATTTCTAAGTCGGCGACGCCTGCCGGCGCGCCTCCACGGTCGTCAAAAACGCGGTTTTTGACTTCCTTCGCGCTTCGCGCGGGCCTTCTTCACAAGCACCCTTAAGCTTTAGCGTCCTGCTCGTTGGAGCGGGCCAGCCGTTGGTGGCGGCGACGCCTGCCGAATCGCGACACCGAGAGTGTCGCTCCCACCGGAAGATACCACCGCCGTCCAGATGGACAGGTGGGAGCGGCGCTCCGCGCCGCGATTGCGCCGGAATTGATGCGTGCGATACTGGGGGTCTGCGAAAAGAAGGAGGCCCCGATGAAAGGCTTTGTCGACAACATTGAAACGCTCACTACCGACAACACCGACTATCGTCGCGTGGTGTACACCGGCAAGCATTTACAGCTCGTGCTGATGACGCTGCAACCCGGCGAAGAAATCGGCGCCGAGGTCCACGAGACGCATGACCAGTTCCTGCGCATCGAATCAGGCCGCGGCGAGGCGGACATCGACGGCAAGAAGCACGCCGTGGCGGACGACGACGCGATCATCGTGCCGGCTGGCGCGCGCCACAACGTCATCAACACCGGCGAGACGCCGTTGAAGCTCTACACCCTGTACGGTCCACCCGAGCACCGTGATGGCGTCGTGCAGGCCACCAAGGCCGACGAGTATGACGAGCACTTCGACGGCAAAACGACCGAATAGCAGCGAGGCTAGGGTGTGCGCTGCCTCACCTTGACCGCGTAGTCGGCCGTACCGGCCTCGCCGTTGATACGGAGTTGATAGGTTCCCGCGGCGAGACCCTCGATGCTGAGACGGCGCCCGTTTGCGGCAGCTGCGTGCGCGACCACGGCGCCCGCCGAGTCGAGAAGCGATAGCGTCAGGCCCAAATTTCCGGGTTGATAGGACAGGTGTGCGGTCAATGAGTCGCACGCGACGTTGAACGCGATGCCGGTCTCGAAACCGGGCTCCGTGACACCGGCGAAGACTTCCCGCAGCCCGGGGCCCGCGCAGTCCGCGGCCACAGTCGTGTCATCGCCGCCGTTTCCGTCGCCTTCCTCGTCCGTGGCCGCCTCGCCACCGGCCACGTAATCTCGACCGGATGCACTATCGGCATTCAGCAACAGCCCGCCTGTCGCGCTCGTACCGATGAGGATTTGCGCCTGTGCCTGGGGCGCGGTTGACACGCGACCATAGGCGTCGAATCCGACGGCGGCGTTGATCCGCTCGAACGAGAGCGCCACCGAAATGGTGTTGCCGTCGATTGCGCCGGCGTCGGTGGGGCCAAGGTTGGTCTGGGTATTGATGCCGGTATCGGGGTCCGGTGCGATCGTCCCGTAGGTATGCGTGACGGCACCCGTTTCGCTGACATTGGTGGATACGAATACGCGGATGCCGTCGAATACCGAGCTCTGGGTCCACCGGCTGTTCGGCGTGCGCTCGTCCATATCGGCGACCTCGAGCGAGTAGACGAGGCTATGGCTGTCGGCGTCGTACCCGAACTCACCGCTGACGATATCTTGCGCCAGCGTACCGATCTGGTCGTTACGCGCGTCGATGATGGTCGGTGTGTCCGGACCTGGAATCAGGTCGACCGGTGGTTCGACCGCTGCGAGGCCCATCGCCATGCGCACCGCGTTGTGCGCATCGACCATGCCGGCGCCCACGACGCGCTCCTCGAACGGCATTGGCATCGCCGTTGCGCGCAGTATCTGCATGATTCTCTGCGGTGTGAGCATCGGGTCGACTTCCAGCATCAGCGCGGCGACGCCGGCGATGTGCGGCGCCGAGAAACTGGTGCCCTGCGAGGTCGTGTAGAACGGCAAATACGCGGGTGGGACGTCGAGGTCCTGCAGCAAGGCCGTGCCCGCGAGGTTGGTCACGCCCGGGCCCTTCGAGCGGGTGCTCTTGATGTCTTCGCCCGGGGCGGTGATGTCCGGTCGCAGGTTCGGCGCCTGGAATGGGTCGGCAGGGTGGGGTGCCGACTCGACGCCGCTGCCGTTGTCCCAGCCGCGTGACGAGAAGCTCGATGGCGTGCCGAGCCCCTCCTTCATGCCCGAGGCAACCGAAATCACCCACGGGGCGACCGCGAGGCGGTTGATCGCGCCCGGCACGTCGCCGCTGTTGCCAGCGGCGTAGACGACCGCGATGAAACGGTCATGCATCGCGCGCGTGCCGACGTTGATTGGATCCATCGGGTCGTAGTTGTCGGCCGGACCGAGGTCGGAGCCGAACGAGTTGTTGGCGACCCGAATGTTGTAGCGCCACTGGTTGACGAGAATCCAGTCATAGGCCTGGAGGATGGAGAAATAGGTGAGTCCGAGGTCGTTGCCGGCGATGAGCCCGATCAAGTCCGCGCCCGGCGCGACGCCGCCATAGAAACCACCGGAATGGTTGCCCGTGCCGCCGATGACGCCGGTCACGAAGGTGCCGTGGCCGCCTTCGTAGTCCGTCATCGGCTGGTCTTCCGCGTAAAGCGGCGGCACGAGTCCGACGGGGATGTCAGGACATAGGCCAAGTTCGCCGGTCACCGTGCAGAGCGCGGGATGCAGGTCGCCGAGCGCGAAATAGACGTTCTGCCGGACGTTGTTGCCGAGCTGGTGGTCGCCGTGGGTCGCATCCAGTCCGGTGTCCACGACCGCGACCCCGATGCCTTTGCCGCTGACCGGCAAACCGCCGTTTGCGGCACGCACCTCATCATCGCGCTGTAACGCCGCTTGGCCGATGAATTCCCGGCTCGCATTCGTGAGCGGCTTCATGATTCGGTTGCCGTAAAGCGACGCGATATTGGATTTCTTCTGGAGTGTCGACAGCTGTGCGGCGTTGGCCCGCGCGAGGACAATCGGCAACTGCTGCAGTACCCAACCGTCGGTGATCCCGATCAACCGTAGCGCTGCGAGATCACTGGACGTCGGCTTCGCGCCATAGGTGATGACGACGGGATGCGGCGACAGGGGCGCCGCGTCGACCGCGGAGCGGAGCAGCGGATCCACTGAGGGTGCGCTGTGGACGAACCCCGCGTACGAAACGATGACTGCAGCCAGAAATTTCTTCATCTCATTCACCTTGGCGGAAGCGGTCGAGGTAGTTCACTGCGCCGAATGCGTATTGCGCACGCGACACCACCTCGGTCGGATGGAAATGGGCGTGGACGGTCGGCTCGAGCTCGAACGGGCCTTGCGTGAGGCTGAATCGCGCACCGAGCAGGGCGAGATCCAGCGCAAGCTGGACGTGACCGCGATACTCGGCGGGAACGTCGCTGTCGTCCGCGATCTCGATGCGTTCGTCCTTGTATGCGACGGTGATGGGCTGGTCGGCGAGCGCGGCGGCGACTTCCGCGGCCTGCGGGCCGAGGCCCAGCGCTTGGACCAAGCTGTACGCGAACGCCGCGCGCTCGAGGGTCCCTGCCGGATTGAATGTCGCTGCGGCGGCCGCCGGCAACACCGGGGCCTGCGCGTGGGCGAGGTCACGCACCGCGCCGCCTTTCGCGCTCACCGCTTCAGCGGCGGCGAGATCCGTGCCGCTGACGTCGAACAGCGAGTCCGATCCGTCGGTCGGGCGGAATTGGCGCACAGCATTGCCGGACACCAGGTAGTTCGCGACTTCAGCGCGCGTGACCGGCGCATCGGGCTCGAATACGCCGCTGTCGCGTCCGTCGACCAGGCGCATCGCGACCGCGTGCTCGATGATGCCTTGTGCGGGGTGGCCCTCGACGTCGTCGAGGCCGGTAAAACCGTCGACGCGGACGTAGTCGACCCGTGCATTGACGTAGCCTGGCGCTGCGGTGCCGTTGGTGACGCCAAGCGGGTCGAGAACGACGCCGGAAACGGCGCCGATGCCGCGCACCTCGATGGTCCAGGTGCCGGCGACCGCAGGCGCCGTGACGCCGATGCGTGAGCCGAGTAGCGGCAGCGAGATCGCAGAACCATAACGGTTGCCGTTCGGGTCGTGCAGCACCAACGCGACGGTGTTTTCGGGGACGTCCGCACGCGCGATCACTGTGGACATCCCAGCCGGAACCTCAAACGATTGCACGTCCGTCAGCACCAGCGGGCTGAAGAAGAGCTCGAAGGCTTGACCCGCCACCGGGCTCTCATGGACGACGGCGTTGAAGTCGCGGGTCAGGTTCTGCACCAAGCCGTAATCATCGCGGCGCTCCATCGCCATCGCGACGGCGGCATGCGCATTGACCATGCCGGCTCCGACTTCCCAATCTGCGTAACCGGGGAGGTTCGTCGCCGTCGCCTCAAGGATTTCGATGACCTCGCGCCAGCCGAGCGATGGATTCGCCTCGAGCACCAGCGCGACTACGCCGGCGACGTGGGGCGCCGCCATGGAGGTGCCGCTCATGCTCGCGTAGCGCGGTTCGACCATGCTACCGAGGGCATTCGTCGTGGACATTGCGGACACGATGTCGGTCCCAGGGGCCGCGACGTTCGGACGATCCACCCATGTGAACGTGTCACCGTCGATTGTCACTTCACCGCCACCGCTACGCGCGCCGCGCGACGAGGAGCCGGACAGTGTCCCGTTCTTGAGCAGGTTCGCCACATTCACGACCCATGGCGCCTTCTTGTAATTGCCGGAGATCGTGTTGTCGAGCGAACCCGAATTGCCCGCGGAAAACACGGTGACGACGCCGCGGTCCGCGAGTCGCTTGGTTGCGATATTGATTGGGTCGTCCGGGTTGAACGGCGTTGCCATGTCGCCAGGCGAACCCCAGGAATTGTTGATGACGCGGATGTTGTAACGAAACTGGTTCACGAGGGCCCAGTCGAATGCGCCCAGCGTGTCGAGGATGAACAGCACGGCACCCGAACCGTATCCGATCATGTCGGCACCGGGAGCGGCGCCCGCGTGGCGGCCGCCGGACGCGGCGCCGGTACCGCCGGCAATGCCGGCGACGTGCGTACCGTGGCCGGAACCGATATCTGTGTCGGGTACCCCTTCCACCCAGGTGATCGGCAGCAGTTCGTCCTGTGCATGGAGATTCGCGCCGCCGTAGACGTTCTGGACGGTCTTTGTCGGAAATTGGAGGTCGGGATGGTTACCGTCCACACCGGAGTCGTTGATCAGGATGCCGATGCCCTTGCCAGAAACCGGAAGCCCCATTGGGGTCCGCAGGTTCTGGTCCGTTTGCAGCTTTTTCACGCCGGTCAACGCGGTCGTCTCGCCGTTGTCCAACGTCAGCGCCTCGTTGAGCCACAGTGACCGTATCCCTTCGGCCGTCCGCAGCGACTCGATCTGCGCTGGCGTCGCGAGAACTCCCGCAATCGGCAATGTGTGCAAGTAACGGCCGGTGAGTCCGAGATCGCGCAGCGTCGCCAATTGCGCGTCGGTGGGTCCACCTTCACCGTCGAAACTGACGATGACCTCGATGAGTTCGGACGCATCCACTGTGTCGAGCTTGTGTTCGAGGCTGGTGCCGACGGTCGTCGCGAGTGCGACGCTCGGCAGGAGGAGGGCGAGAGCGAGGACGAGGCGGAAACGGAACATGGTCAACTCCGGGTTTGATGATGGGTCTGCGTCCATCAAGCCACGGGTTGGACCGTTGCGGCAGTTGGGCAACCCCTCACGGGGCGTCGGGGAAATCCCTCACTCGACGAGTCCGCGGCGAGCCGCGTAGCGGACGAGTTCTGCAGCGTTTCCGACGCCGAGCTTCGCGAGCACGCGGCCACGGTGGTTCTCGGCGGTTTTCACCCCGATGTCGAGCGTGCGCGCGATTTCCTTGGTCGTCCGGCCGTCGCACATCAGGTGCATGACTTCCCGCTCGCGCGGGGAGAGGTCGCCATACGGATCTTCCAATCGGCGCCCGGGCTTTTGGTGGGCGGCCGCGAGGGCCTTCGCGGCTTGCGGGCCGAGGTAGCCCTGCCCGGCTGCGAGCTTGCGCACCGCGTTGCGCAGCTCGGCGCCCGCCGTGTCCTTCACGAGGTAGCCTGTCGCACCCGCCTGAACGAGCGCGAGCACGTACTCCGCTTCGTCGTGATGGGTGAGCACGAGGACCGCCGTTTCCGGCAAGGTGGCACGCAGGCGTCGCACGACTTCGAGCCCGTTCAGCCGCGGCATGCCGATGTCGATGATGGCGACGTCGGGCCGGGACGCTTGCGCGCGCTCGACCGCTTCGACGCCATCGGCGGCCTGTGCGACCACGACACACGCGCCATCCGCTTCGATGAGGGCGACCAGGCCCTCGCGCACCACGCCGTGGTCATCGGCCACCAACACGCGCACGGGCTTCATAGGACCGCCGTCACGGTCGTGCCCCGGCCCGGCGTTGAGACCACGGCGAGCGAACCGTCGAATGACGTGACGCGATCCTGCATGCCGCTCAGTCCGATTCCTCGTTCGATCGTGGACGGGTCGAAGCCCACGCCGTCGTCCCGGACGCGCAATTCGACACGGTCGCCGATGCGATTAAGTCGCAATTCGACACGCGACGGCGTTGCGTGCTTGACAGCGTTCGTCACTGCTTCCTGCGCGATGCGGAAGAACAGTGTCTCTATCGCCTGCGGCAGCGCATCCAACGCCTGCGCGACGACGACGACGTCGATCCCCGTTTGTTCGCGCGTGCGGCGGCCGAGCCAATGCAGCGCCGGCCCCAGACCAAGGTCGTCGAGCACCGGCGGCCGCAGCAGGCGCGACAGTTCACGCACGTCCTCGAGTGCCCCGCGCGCGAGGCCGACTGCCGCGAGCCGGGCCTCCTCGCCGGGCTGGTCGAGTCGATGCAAAAGCGTCGTCAAGACCTGGCCAAGTTCGTCGTGTAATTCGCGCGCGAGCCGGCGCCGTTCGTCCTCTTGGATTTCCCACATGCGCAGCGTGATGCGTTGGAAGCGCGCTTGCATCGCAGCGAGGTCGGCGAAGAGGCGCGTGTTTTCCGCGCGAAGACCTTCGAGGTCGACGGACTTATGGGTTCGCCACAGCATCGTCCCACCCATGCCGAAATTTGTCCGGAACGCCCGACCACCGAGCATCGAATGAGCTCCGTGAGCGCGAATGCTCGCCCGCGAGCGCGTACAGCCGCCAGTTCCCCGCCCACAGCGCCAGGCCAAGCGGTGGACTCAGTGCGTCGCGCACGGTGTGTGCGGCCGCCTCGTGCTCGCCGCTAGCGGACTGATGCTCGGCGAGGCGCGACATTGCATCGAGACGCAAGGTCCGGTGGCCCAGCTGCGCGGCTTGCGCGACGACGTTCTCGATTTCCGCGCGACTGGTGGGGAGCCATCGGATTCGCGCGAGCGCGGTTGCCGCGGATTCGGCCGCGCTTCCTGATTCAGTCGCGAGGGCGACGGCGCGATCGTAAGCGGCACGCGCCTCGCCGTCGTCACCGCGCCGCGCCGCGACGATGCCGACGAGCCGCGCGTGCATTGCACGCTGTGCGATGCTGCCGCCGCCGGCAGCCATCGCGGCATCGAGGTCCTGCGCCGCTGCATCCGTTTGTTCCATATCGAGCCAGAGCGCCGCGCGTTGCAAGTGGAATTCCACTTGGCCACGCGTGTCGCCGAGTGTGGTGACGATGTCAAGCGCACGGTCGAATGCCTGCAAGGCGGGGCCGAAGCGTCCTTGCAAGCGGCTCATTTCACCGATGAGTCCCTCCGCCGCCGCCTGTGCGTATGGATTGTCGGTCTCCCGGCTGCGTTCAATCGTCCGGAGGATCGCATTCTGCGCGGCGACCCAGTCTCCGCGCACGATGCCCAATTGGCCCTGCGTGAGCATCGGCATCAACGGCTCTTCGGCGGACGCGACCGCACGACTCGCGAATGCATCGGCGTTTTCGTACTCGCCGAGCAGGAAATACGTGAACGCCAGGTTCGCGTGGCTCTCAGTGATGCCTTGAGTATCCCCGAGTTCGGTGCGTAATCGCAGCGCTTCACGGTAATGGGTGAGCGCCGTACGGTAATCGCCGATCTCCTCTTCGAGTACGCCGAATTCGTTGCGTAAGTTCGCGATTCCAGGGAGGTCGCCAATCTCATCGCGAATGTGCAGCGCGCGCGCGAGATGTTCGCGCGCAAGCGACCGTTCGCCGCGGATCATCATCGCACGCGCGAGATTGGCCAGACTGCCGGCTTCTCCGCGACGGTCGCCGGCGGCGGCGCGCAGCCTGGCCGCTTCGCGATAATGCGCAGCAGCGATATCGAGCGAACCGAGGTGCTCGTTGGCGATGCCGAGTGCGTTCACCACCTCGCCGCGTCCTTCGTCCGTGCCGAATCGGTTCTGGACGACGAGCGCACGCACCAGCCAGTCTTCGGCGGCGCGGCGCGGGTCGCCTGATTGAATCGCGAACTTTCCGAGCAGGAACCAAGCGCGTGGGTGTTGCGGGTCCGTCTCGACCACCGCCCGCAGTCTTCCGATGGCTTCGGGAAAGCGTCCCGCCGCTGCGAGCGCTTCGCCATAAGCGACTTGCGCATAAGTATCTTGCGGGAAGCGCCGGGTCAGGCCCGCGAGCACGGTGATTGCATTCGCGTGGTCACCTGACAACGCGGCATGCCGCGCGCGCGCCCAGAGCGCGTACCGTCCACCGATCGGTTCCAGCAGTGCCCACGCGCGTTGGGCTGCATCGACGCCGCGGTCATAAGCGCCCGCCGCGACATACGCGTCGGACAGTCGGAGCCAGGCCATCCCGAATTCCGGGTCGACCGAAACGGCCTCCTCAAGGGCGATGACTGCGCCAGCGCGCTCCCCGCGCGCCAGGCGACCGACGCCGTCATCGAACGAAGCGAGCGCCGCCGGGTGTGCGGACAGATTCGTGACGGAATCTTGCGGGTCGCGCTGCACATTGAGTGCGTCCAGGAGTGATGCGCTGATGCGCTCCGCACCGTCGAGCAAAGTGGCGGGGGTGACAGGGCGCTCGAAATACCGATAATCCGTTTCACCGCGCACGAGCATCGCGACTTGCAGCCGCATCCCATCGCCCGACCCGATGACATGACCGCGCACCAGCGCGGAGGCATTGAAGAGCTCGAACATCTCGCCCAAACTCCGCTGGTCGAGATCGTCGGCTTGCAAACGTAAATCCGCGAGACTCCGGAACACTCGAACGCTATCGACGGCCTCGACCGTCGGGTTCGCCGCGAGCGCGATCGAAATCTGCTCGGCGAGCACGCGCTGGACCCAGCCGAAGCCAGGGTCGCCGGTCGCGTTGACGAACGGCAGCACAGCGAGTCTTCGTGCGGGTTCTGCTTGGACCACGGTCGGCTCGGGTTCCCCTTGCGGGGTGACGAACCACGTCCAGCCGAAGACGGCCGCGGCTGCGAGCCCGGCCACGACCCCGACGGTTCCGATCCGTCGGGCAACGCCGCTGCTCTGCTTCCCGAGTGCGAGGTCGGCCGCGGCCGCCTCGATGGTCGGGTAACGGTCGGCGGGGTCATCCGCAAGGCAACGACGCACGACGGACTCGACCGATTTCGGAATTGTGTCACCGCGCGGCAGACGCGCAGGGAGTCGGCCGGCCGCACGTCGCGCGAGCGTTTCTTCCCGCGTTGCGCCGGTCATTGGAATCTCGGTTGTGAGCATCTCCCACAACATGAGGCCGAACGCGTAGATGTCCGCCTGACTCGTGACCGGATCGCCACGCACCTGTTCGGGCGCGAGATAGTCCAGGGTGCCGACGAGTGCTTCCGCGCGCGTCGTCGTGCCATCCCCGCCGCCGCGCGCGATACCGAAATCGGCGAGCCATGCCCGATTGTCATCGTCGACCAGCACGTTCGCCGGCTTCAAGTCCCGGTGGACGATACCTTGAGCGTGTGCCGCGCCGAGCCCAAGCGCGACCTGGTGAGCGATTCGCAGTGACCTTTGGACCCCGAGCGGCCCATCCGCGAGCCGGTCGCGGAGGGTGGGCGCGGCGATATGGTCCATCGTGATGAACGTGAGCGCACCATCGCGCCCGATGTCGTGCAAACGAACGACATTCGGATGACTGACGCGGCGTGTGAGCAAGACCTCACGTCGGAGACGCGCGAGGGAGTCCTCGGTGTCGTGGCCATCCGGATGCAGCAATTTGAGTGCGACGTCGACGTTGAGCTGGAGGTCGCGTGCGCAGTAGACGACGCCCATGCCGCCCGCGCCGCTGACCCGCTCGATTCGGTACCGTCCCGCCAGCGTCGTCCCCGGCGCGAGCATCTCCCGCTCGGTCGCGAGCGTTTGCGTTTCCTTCACAACAGCGTGCATTCGTCGCGTACCCGCATCGCTGAGACGGCAATCGACAATTGGTCGGCGACATTTCGAAGGAGGTCGGCGTCGTACTCGGTGAACAACTTGCCAGGCGAGCCGCTGTCCGCGTAGACGACGCCGATTGTTTGGCCCGCAGCCACGAGTGGCAATGCGGCAATCGCGCGTAGCCCCCCGCTGATGACGCTCGCGCGCATGGCGATCGCTGTCGCCCCGGCCGTGTCGCAGCAAAATACGGGAACGCCGTTTTCGATGACTTTGGCGATGACGCCGAGACTCGGCGGAGGCTCTGTACGACCGATTCGGCGCAGACAGACCAGAGCGCCATCCCGGTCGGTCTGCCAGACTCCCGCACGGTCGCATTCGGCGACGCGTCGAAAGGAATCCAGGGCGCGCACCACGACTTCATCGGGCTGATGTAAGTCGGCGAGCGCTCGTTTGATGGCCACGCGGCGTTCGTCGTTCGCGGTGTCCGGATCCGGTGCGCACACGGGTTCCGTCAATACCGGTATGCCACCGATGCTCAACCAGACGGGTTTCTCGATCGCTGCGGCGGCGACGGGCAAGCCGTCGATGCGGAGCCCGTTCTTGCTGCCGAGGTCGCGAACACGCCAGACAGGATTCGTTCCGTCTATCAACACGTGTTCGCGCGATACGCGCGCATCGTCGACGACGAGGTCAGCGGATGAATCCCGCCCAAGCCGGTAACGCCGCCCGTCGTCGAGGCGCCGCTCGACGCCGGGCCGGCTAGGGAGGAACAACGTGAGGCGCAACGGCACCGGGTGTGGTTACAGCCCGTTTGCGACTTGATTCAGGCTGAAGCGCAGCGTCCTTGATGCGGCGCGAAGACCGCCGTCGACATTTGTGATATCGCGAGCAGACCGCCAGACGCGCGGGAGTTCCCCGGCCGCGGCCGCGGTGACCACTGCCGCCTCAAAATCACTGAGGGTATCCGCTGCGCCTTCCGTATCGCCGGCGAGCCATCGCTGATGTGCTTGTGCAGCGAGTTGTTCCAAGGTGAGACGCGGTGCCGACGCGATTTCCGCGCCATGCTCATTCAGAAGCGCCGAGAGTCGGGCGAACTTGTCATTCACCACGGTTGAGAGCGAACGCAAGTCGGCGACGATCAGGAACTCCGAGAAATCCCCGCCGCTGCCGCGTGGCCGATAGCTGCCGCCCGAGACGTTTTCTGTCACGTCCCGGAACACACCGCCGGACGGTGCGCGGAATATGCGCAACGGCGTGCCGGCCGTGTAGTGAAGGTTGCGGGTGTACAACTCGATTTCGTAGAGGCCCTCAAACGCGAAACCGCCGCCGACCGGCGGCGCGATTTGAATCAGCATCGGGAACGCGGCGGGAATCGTGAAGCTCGTCAAGTTCGGGAGGCGTGCCAGCAACGACGGTGAAAGCGGATCGACCAACTGCACGCTGACGCCGAGTGCCGCCGGCTCGAGGCCGACGACGCCCTCGAAACGCAGCGTAAGCTCTGCGGCGACGCCTCCGCTGAGCGCGATGCTCGCTTGATACCGGTCATCGACCGTCTGCGCGGACACCGTCTGCGAATGGGCCGGCGCCGTGGCGAGTAGCAGGATGACACTCATTAACAATGTTCCGTGTATCGGTCGCATGCGCGAATTCCCCAACCGGTATTGGATGCCTTCATTAAGTGCTTACCTGTCGGCGCACGCCATCGGGAGATTCCCTAATTCGTATCGGGTGATGACCTGATTGCGAGAGAGGCGTGGTATCTTTCGACCCCAACGCCCCGGTAGCTCAGCTGGATAGAGCGTCCCCCTCCTAAGGGGAAGGTCGCAGGTTCAACTCCTGCCCGGGGCACCACTCACGTGATCTCGAGCGTGATCGTGCGCGTCATCGTCTGGCCCCCGTATTCCTCGACTTCCACCGTGAACTCGAACGTGCCGGTCTCCGACGGCGTGCCGTACAGCACGCCGTCGAACGCGTCGAGCTCCAGTCCCTCGGGCAGTGCGCCGACTGCAACGGTCCAGTGGTAGAACGGGATGCCGCCGACGGCCTCGATCGGCGCGGCGTACGGCAAGGCGGCGTAGCCGCCCGGCAATGCGGACGCAGTCGTGACGGCGAGTGCACGGAACGCGGAGGTGGGCCGGAGTTTGTAACCGATGGCCTGCGCGACGAGGAGGTCGAGTTTCGTGATCATCCAGCGGCGCGTCAGCATCGGGCCGCCGAGGTGATTGCCAAATGCGCCCTTCAGACTCTCGGGGTCGATGGCGTCGTGCAAATGCAGGTTGCGGTCGACGCTCGGATACGCGCCGAAGTAGGCGCGCACGCGCTCATCGGTGACCTGGCGCGACTCACGGAATGTCTTGGCATTCGGAAGTGCATCCGAAAAAATCATCGCGTGGCCGATCTCATGCTGTGCCGTATGCAGCAGATCGGCGGTTTCCCACCATGGATGCCACGCGTCGTCGGCGCCATCCGACAGGAACCAACCCGGAACGCGGTATTCGCCCTCGACCTCGATTTGTACCGACCCTGAACGGCGCAGGGGGAGCTCTGTACCACGGGACGCCTGGAACGCATGCTTCGACGCATCGCCACCGGATCGACGTGCGCCACTTGTGATGCCCTGTGCGTACAGCAGGAATCCGTTGTACTCGGAACCATTGCTGACTTGGTACGAGTCGACAAAACCGGTGGGGTGCGAGTGCCAGAGTGTCGTTTTCTCGGATCCTGCAGAGACCGTATCAAGCTCCATATCCGCGATGAAGTAGGCCCAGTTCTCCAGCGCCTTCCTCATCAGGCCGCGCTTTTTCTCGGAATCGAAATACCCTTCGGTGTCCTGTGCGAAGTCGACGGTGACCGGAAAATCGAATGGACGTGCTCGATCGTGGTCGATCTCACGAACGCGAATCGACCACTCGGCGGTTTCTCCGCCGGCGCCGGTCGCTTTGATGTGCAATTGGTGATCGCCATCCGTTGTGTCATCGTCCGAAAAGCTCGAGATTCGGGCCAGCACGGGCTCGCCCGACTCGAGCTTGATGGTTCGTTGCGCGCCGGTCTCCGTACCGCTGCGCGGGTTGTCCAGGTACAGGCGCGGATGGTCTGTTTGAATCAAGACCGTCGCAGGCAACGCGAGTCGCTCTGTCGGATGCAGATAAAACTCGATTGCCGGGTTCGCCATCTGGCCCTCCCAGTCGACCAGCACGAGTTCGCGGTCGCCACCCAGAGTCCGGCCGTATTTGTCGGTGATGCGCAATGGTGGTTCAGGCTCGACGCGCGCGGTGCGCTCGGCGATGCCATCGGGGCCCTCGCAGCGCAGGCGGAACTCGGTCGCTTCGATGATGACGTAACTGATCTCGCGCCCACCGGTTGCCCGTGTTCCGGACCAAGCACCGAGCGCCGTGCAGTGCTCGGCGTTCGGCGACGACCAGCGCAATTCCGTCGCTGCACCCGGGGCGACGAGCGTCGGATTCGCAGAGAACGCGATCGTCGTCTCCTTTGGCGGAGGCGGAGGCGGGGGCGGAAGCGGAGGCGGAGGCGGCGGCGGGGACGGTTGTTGTGGTGGGGTGGCGGACGGCGTCGCGGGCGACGATGAACCACCGCAGGCGGCCAGGAACAGCACGCCCGCGATGAGCACCAATCCTTTGGTCGCCTTCTCCATCGTTGATTTCGACGGTAGCCCTCGCCGGGCGCGGTGTTGGTTCGATGGCGTACCGGTTGCACAGGTTCGGGTGTTTACAAAACCCGAATGCCAGGATTTATCATTTCAGCGTTTCAAATAGCGGGGGCGTGGGCTACACTCGCGAAGCCGATGAGGGCCGCACAGACAAGTCCTTGAAAACATGACTGACTCGCTGCAGGACAAGTACCAGGATTCGCCGTTTTTTGGCGACAACGCCGACTTCGTCGAAGGCCAATACGAGGCCTACCTCACGGACGCCGCGTCCGTGAGCGCCTACTGGCGAGATTACTTCGCCGGTTTCCAGCACGGGGCGGACGCCGCGGGCGACCAGCCGCACGATCCCATCCGTGAAGAATTGCGCGCGCGGGCGCAGCAACGTCGCGTGTCCACTGTTTCCGGCGGGGACGCCTCACTGACCGAGGCCGCCGCTGAAAAGCAGGCGGCGGTGTTGCGGCTGATCAACCTCTACCGCACGCGCGGCCACCAGCACGCCACCCTAGATCCACTCGGCTGGACCGAAACGGAACCCGTACCGGAACTCGACCCTGGCTTCCATGGACTCGATGCATCCGACATGGACACGGTGTTCAATACGGGCACACTGGTGGGGCCGTCGCGCGCGACGCTCCGCCAGATTCTCGATCGCTTGAAACGCATCTACTGCAGCACGATCGGCGCCGAGTACATGTACACCATCGAGGGCGAGGAATCGCGCTGGATCCAGCAGCGGCTCGAGGACCCTGCCGTGTCGTACTCACTCGGTGCCGATGACCGCATGGTCGTGCTGGAACAGTTGACCGCCGCAGAGGGCATCGAGAAGTATCTGCACACGCGCTACGTCGGCCAGAAGCGCTTTTCGCTCGAAGGTGGCGAGGCGTTGATCCCGCTGCTCGATGAGCTTGTGCAGCGCGGAGCCTCACAGAAGGTCGAGGAGATGGTCATCGGCATGGCACACCGCGGCCGGCTGAACGTGCTTGTGAACGTATTCGGCAAATCGCCGAAAGATTTGTTCAGCGAGTTCGAGGGCATCTACGACCCGAAGGTGCAGGAGGGCTCGGGCGACGTTAAGTACCATCTCGGCTTCTCGTCGAACTACGAAACGCCAGACGGCAGCACGGTCCACCTCGTGCTCGCGTTCAACCCATCGCACCTCGAAATCGTGAATCCGGTGGTCGAGGGTTCGGTCCGCGCGCGCCAGCACCGGCGCCGCGACAAGGAAGGCGCGCGCGTGATGCCGGTGCTGATACATGGCGACGCCGCGTTCGCAGGACAAGGCGTCGTGATGGAAGGACTGCAGATGTCTCAGGCACGCGGCTTCCACACCGGCGGCACCGTCCACATCGTGATCAACAACCAAATCGGGTTCACCATCAGCAACCCGCTCGACGCGCGCTCGACGCTGTACTGTACGGACGTCGCGAAAATGATCCAGGCGCCGATTTTTCACGTGAACGGCGATGACCCAGAGGCTGTCGTGTTCGTCACGCGGCTTGCGCTCGACTATCGCATGCATTTCAAGAAGGACGTCGTCATCGACCTCGTCTGCTATCGGCGCCATGGGCATAACGAGGCCGACGAGCCCGCGGCGACGCAGCCGGAAATGTACGCGCGTATCCGCAAGCACCCGACCACGCGCACGCTGTTCGCGGACAAGCTGGTCGAGTCCGGCCAGCTCGACGACAGCGCGGTGAAAGCGCTCGCCGAGGCGTTCCGCGCGGGCGTCGACGAGGGCCGCGGCGTCGCGACTGCGAAGATGAGTTCCGTCGGTAACGAGTACACCGCCGATTGGTCGCAGTTCAACAAGGTCGATTGGGCGGAGGAGTCGGATACAAGCGTGCCGCTGTCGGTCGCGAAGGCGCTGAACACGAAACTCACGACCGTCGGCGAGGATTTTCCGTTGCACCCGCGCGTCGAGCGCATCGTCGATGACCGCCGCAAGATCGGCGAGGGCGAGCAAGCAATGGACTGGGGGTTCGCGGAGACGATGGCCTACGCGACGCTGCTGAAGGACGGCTTCCCCGTGCGGCTGACCGGGCAGGACAGCGGGCGCGGCACGTTCTTCCACCGCCATGCGGTGCTGCACAACCAGGCCGACGCCAGCACCTACGTGCCTTTGCAGCATCTAGACACGGGTCAAGCGGATTTTGTCGTGATCGACTCGCTGCTCTCCGAAGAGGCAGTGCTGGGCTTCGAGTACGGCTACGCGACCGCAGACCCGAACACGCTCGTGATTTGGGAAGCGCAATTCGGCGACTTCGGCAACGGCGCGCAGGTGGTGATCGATCAGTTCATCGCCGCTGGTGAAGCGAAGTGGCGCCGCATGTGCGGTCTCGTGATGTTCTTGCCGCACGGCTATGAGGGCCAAGGGCCCGAGCATTCGTCGGCGCGCCTCGAGCGCTACCTGCAATTGTGCGCGGAGCACAACATGCAGGTCTGTCAGCCGACGACGCCTGCGCAGATGTTCCACATGCTGCGCCGGCAAATGATCCGGCCGTACCGCAAACCGCTGATCGTGATGACCCCGAAATCGCTGCTGCGCCATCGCCTCTCGACATCGCCGCTGTCCGACCTTGAGGAAGGGCGGTTCTGGAACGTGATTCCTGAGGTCGACGAACTCGATCCGAAGGCGGTCACACGGCTCGTCGTGTGCAGCGGCAAAGTGTATTACGACCTGCTCGAGGCGCGCCGTACGCGCGAAATCGACGACATCGCGATCGTGCGTGTCGAGCAGCTCTATCCGTTCCCGCAGGACGAATACGCAGCACAACTTAAGGCCTGGCCGAATGCCGACGATATCGTCTGGTGTCAGGACGAGCCTGAGAACCAAGGGCCGTGGTACCAGATCCGCCACCGCCTGCAGGAGCCGCTCGCGAAGCGCCATTCGCTGACTTATGTCGGCCGCCAGGCGTCTGCTTCCACCGCGGCTGGATACCATGCGCTACACGTCGAGGAGCAGAAGCGACTGCTCGACGGCGCGCTCGAACGCAACGCCAAAAAGGCCGCTAAACGGAGAAAGGCATGAGCACTGAAGTGAAGGTTCCGCAGCTGCCGGAGTCGGTCGCCGACGCGATGTTGGTCAGCTGGCACAAGAAGAAGGGCGACCAGGTCGAGCGCGATGAGAACCTCGTGGACATCGAGACCGACAAGGTCGTGCTCGAGGTGCCGGCGCCCGTGTCGGGCGTGCTCGCCGACATCCAGGTCGAGGACGGCGCGACCGTCATGGGCGGACAGGTGATTGCGGTGATCGAGGAAGGGGAGGGTAAGGCATCGAAGGAGGCTCCTTCTAAAGAGGCTGAGCCGGACAAGGCTGAATCGCGGCGCGAAGGCGCCGCTCCTACACCATCGGAAGCGCGGGAAGAGGATGGAGATGAGGGGGATTGCGGAAAGCTGAGCCCTTCGGTTAGACGGTTGGTGGACGAGCATGGCGTGGACCCATCGAAAATCAAGGGCACGGGTCGGCATGGGCGATTGACGAAGGCTGACGTGGAGAAATATCTGAATCGCGACACCAAGAGTGTCGCTCCCACGAAGTCGGCCCCAACCAAGGCACCCACTTCTGGTGCGCGCGAGGACCGCAGGGTGCCGATGACGCGCATGCGCGCGCGCATCGCGGAGCGCATGGTCGAAGCAGGGTCCACGACGGCGATGTTGACCTCGTTCAACGAGGCGGACATGTCGGCGGTGATGGCGCTGCGCAAGCAATACAAGGAGCCGTTCGAAAAGGCACACGGCGTGAAACTTGGCTTCATGTCATTCTTCGTGAAGGCCGCGGTCGAGGCGCTGAAGAAGTTCCCGGTCGTGAATGCATCGGTCGAGGCGGGCGACGTCGTGTACCACGAGTACTACGACGTCGGCATCGCGGTGTCGGTGCCGAAGGGCCTCGTGGTGCCCATCGTGCGCGACGCCGATCAGCTCGGCTTTGCCGAAATCGAGAAAACGATTGGCGACCTCGCGACGAAAGGTCGCGATGGGACACTCACCATGGACGACCTGACCGGCGGCACGTTCACCCTCACGAACGGCGGCGTGTTTGGCTCGCTCGTATCGACGCCGATCCTGAACATGCCGCAGAGCGCGATTCTCGGCATGCACAAGATCCAGGACCGGCCGGTCGCGGTGGATGGGCAGGTCGTCATCCGGCCGATGATGTATCTCGCACTCACCTACGACCACCGAATCATCGACGGCAAGGATGCGGTGCAGTTCCTCGTCGCGATCAAGGAAGCGATCGAAGACCCGTCGCGCCTCCTCCTGGGCGTCTAACCGCAGGGGTCAGAGCAATTGTTCTGACCCCTTCAGTCAAGTAGAGGGAATATGGCAGACAAATTTGATGTGGTTGTAATCGGTGCGGGACCTGCGGGTTACGTGTCCGCAATCCGTTGCGCGCAGCTCGGTCTGAACGCTGCGCTCGTCGACAATTGGTTGAATCCGGACGGTCATGCCTTCGGTGGCACCTGCCTGAATGCGGGGTGTATTCCTTCGAAGGCGCTGCTCGAGTCGTCCGAGATGTTCCACAAGACCACGCACGACTTCGAAGCGCACGGCATCAAGATCGGCGGCAAGGTGTCGATGGACGTCGAGACCATGCAGGCGCGGAAGAAGAAAATCGTAACGGGCCTCACCGGCGGGATCGGCCAGCTTCTCAAGGCGAACAAGATCACGACGTTCAAGGGCACTGGCCGCTTTGTCGGCAAAGGCAAGGTCGAAGTCACTGAACTCGACGACGCGAAGAAGTCACAGACGATCGAGGGCAAGCATGTCGTGCTCGCCGGCGGTTCCGTGCCGGTCGAATTGAAGAGCGCGCCGTTCGACGGGAAACAGATCGTGGACTCGTGGGGTGCGCTGGAGTTCGACGCCGCGCCCAAGAAACTCGGCGTCATCGGCGCCGGGGTGATCGGCCTCGAGCTCGGCAGCGTGTGGCAGCGACTCGGCGCCGAGGTCACGCTGCTCGAGGCGCAGTCCGACTTCCTGTTCATGTGCGACCAAGGCATCGCGAAAGAGGCGCTGCGCAATTTCAAGAAGCAGGGTCTCGAAATCAAGCTTGGTGCGAAGGTTTCCGGCGCGAAGGCCGGTAAGTCCGGCGTGAAGGTCGAGTACGAGGACAAGGACGGCAAGCAGTCGATGGAATTCGACAAGCTGATCGTCGCAGTCGGCCGTCGTCCGAACAGCGCGCCCATCCTTGGAAAAGACACCGGCGTGAAAGTCGATGAGCGCGGGTTCGTCGAGGTTGACGAGCATTGCCGGACTGCGGTCGACGGCGTCTGGGCAATCGGCGATTTGGTCCGCGGCCCGATGCTGGCGCACAAAGGGTCGGAAGAGGGCGTGATGGTCGCGGAGTTGATTGCCGGCCATCATGCCGAAGTCAACTACGACGCCATCCCGTCGATCATGTACACGGCGCCGGAACTCGCCTGGGTCGGCAAGACGGAAGAGCAGGTCAAGAAGAGCGGTCGCCCGTACAAGGTCGGCACGTTCGCGTTCGCCCCGAACGGGCGCGCGAAGGCAATGGAGGCTGCCGCAGGCTCCGTGAAGATCATCGCCGACAAGGAGCACGACACGATTCTCGGTGTGCACATGGTCGGACCGATGGTGTCGGAACTGATCATGGAGGCCGTGGTTGCGATGGAATTCTCGGCGAGCGCCGAGGATCTGCAGCGCATCTGCCACGGGCATCCGACCCTCGCAGAGGTCGTGCACGAAGCGGCGCTCGCGGTGGATGGCAGGGCGCTGCACGCCGTCAACAAGAAGTGAGTCGGATCAATCGCGGCGCAAAGGCGCCGCTCCTACAACCCTGCCACCTGTAGGAGCGGCGCCTTTGCGCCGCGAAATGACATAGGAGTTTTGTGGTCAGAGAACCGTTCAACATCGTCCTCGACTCGGTGCGCGACATCGCGCCCGGGGTCAAACATTTTGCGTTCACCCGCGAGGACGGCAAGCCGCTTGAATTCACGCCGGGTCAATTCATCCAGCTGTGGTTCAAGGACGACGAGGGCGAGCCGAAGCGACGCAGCTATTCGATCGCGAGCATCCCGGGCCGCGACACGACAATCGATATGGCGGTTTCCGAAGTCGTCGATGGCTTTGCGACGCGCCGTTTCTGGGCGCTCAAGCCCGGCGACAGCGTGCCGGCATTGGGCCCGTTCGGAAGATTGGTGCTGCGCGACGAACCCGCGACGCGTTATGTGTTGGTCGCGACCGGGACGGGCGTCACGCCGTACCGCGCGATGTTGCCGCAAATCGCGAAGCGGCTCGACGAGGGTGCGCCTGAGGTGCGCCTGATGATGGGCGTGCGTACGCCGGCGGACCTTCTGTACGGTGACGAGTTCGTGCGCTTTGCCGAGGAACATGCCCGGTTCCAGTTCACGGCGCACTACAGTCGCGAAATGCCTGACGCGCCGGAACCGTGGGAGCGGGCGGGTTACGTGCAGCACGCGTTCGATGACTTGGGACTGAACCCGGACACCGATGTCGTGTACCTGTGCGGCAATCCGAATATGATTGATGAGGCAATGGGGTGGCTGACCGCGCGGGGCTTCACCGCCCAGCGTGTCCGTCGCGAAAAATACATTTCAGGGGCTTGAGTTGGGTATCATTAACATCATGAAAATCCGTCAGTTTGTGGTCATCGTCTTCTGTGCGGCGCCCGCGGTCGTGTCCGCGCAGGAATTCCGCATGGACGTGCGCGACAACGCGTTCGGCGCGCGCTACGGCACGCTGCTCGATCTATCGGAGACGGGTCAGTACGAAGTGTCCGGCTCGGCGCTGATCGGCAACAGCGACCGCAAGGCACTCGGTGTCGGCTTCCACGCGGTCGACAATGCCTACACCGTCGAGACGCCGGTCTTCGTGGGGTTGGGCGGCCGCTTGTTGTGGGTCGACGGCGGCCTCGAGAGCGGCACGGTGCTGGCGTTCGGTGCGAACGGACGAGTGGCAATGCCGGACATGGATCGCTTCGCGGTGACGGCGCACGCGTATTTCGCGCCGAGCATCACGTCATTCGGCCGCGCCGACCGCTTCTTCGAAATCGCGATGCGCGGCGAATACCAAGTGCTCGAGAGCGCGTGGGTGTACGCGGGCTATCGCCGCTCGGACGCGGATTTCGAGGGCACTCCATCCATCGCACTCGACAGCGGCATCCACCTTGGAATGCGGTTCACGTTCTGATGGCCGGCCACAGTAAATGGGCGAACATCCAGCACCGCAAGAACGCACAGGACGCGAAGCGTGGCAAGCTGTTCACGAAGCTCATCCGTGAGATCACGACCGCCGCGCGCCTCGGCGGCGGCGATCCGGCGACGAATCCGCGCCTGCGCACCGCGATCGACAAAGCGCTTGGCGCCAACATGACGCGTGACACGATTGATCGTGCAACCCAGCGTGGCACCGGCGACCTCGATGGCGTGTCGTACGAGGACGTTCGATACGAGGGCTACGGGCCCGGCGGCGTCGCGGTGATGGTGGATACGATGACCGACAATCGTAACCGGACCGTCGCCGAAGTGAGACATGCGTTCTCCAAATTCGGGGGTAACTTGGGGTCGGACGGCTCGGTGGGCTACTTGTTCAACCATTCGGGCGTGATTTTCTTCGGGCCCGGCGTGAATGGTGACAAGCTCATGGAGATCTCGCTCGAGGCGGGCGCCGAAGACATCGTCGATCACGACGACGGTTCGCGCGAAGTGTTGACCGCGCCCGAAGATTTCGAAGCCGTCCGTGACGGGCTCACCAAGGCCGGGCTCAAGCCCGACAGCGCGGAAACGACGATGCGGGCGTCGACATCGGTGTCGCTCGATGGTGACGACGCGATGACGATGCTCAAGCTCATCGACATGCTCGAAGACCTCGACGACGTGCAACAGGTGTACTCGAACGCAGACATCCCGGACGAGGTGCTGGCCGCCTTGTGAACACGGTGCGCGTACTCGGTATCGACCCCGGGTCCCGCGCCACCGGATGGGGCATCATCGACGGTGACGGGCGCCACAGCGTGCACGTCGCGAGCGGCGTGCTGAAGCTCGGCGACGGCGACCTCGGCCCGCGTCTGCGCACCATTTTCGAAGGCATCACCCGGCTCATCGTGGAATTCCGACCGACGGAGATTGCGATCGAGCGCGTGTTCATGGCGCGCAACGCGGACAGCGCGCTGAAGCTCGGTCAGGCGCGCGGCGCTGCGATCTGCGCCGCGCTCGCCGACGGTTTGCCGCTCGCCGAGTATGCGCCGCGCGAGATCAAGCTCGCGGTGGTCGGTACCGGCGGCGCGAGCAAGGAGCAGGTCCAGCACATGATGCGCATCATCCTGAAACTCGACGCGCCGCCGCAGGCTGACCAAGCCGATGCGCTCGCGGTCGCGGTCTGTCACGCACACAGCCGCACCCTCGCGGCGGTGGGGGTGCGATGATCGGGTCACTGCAAGGTGTCATCGCCGCGAAGCATCCACCGCGGCTGCTGCTCGAGGTCGGCGGCGTCGGCTACGAGGTCGAAGCGCCGATGTCCACGTTCTACTCATTGCCGGCGGTCGGCGAAAAAGTCCGATTGCACACGCACCTCGTGGTGCGCGAGGACGCGCAGCAGCTGTTCGGCTTCGCGACCGAGTCCGAGCGCTCGCTGTTCCGCGGCTTGCTGAAAGTCACCGGGGTCGGTGCGAAAGTCGCGCTCGCCATCCTGTCGGGCATCAGCGTCGAGGGCTTCTCGCGCTGCGTACTCGACAACGACGTCGGCGCGTTGACTCGCGTGCCGGGTATCGGCAAGAAAACCGCCGAGCGGCTGGTCGTCGAGATGCGCGATCGCGTGGGCAGCGGCGCGGCGGTCACGGCGGGCGACGTACCGCTGACGGCCGGCGCGACTCAGACTCCGCGCGACGAGGCATTCAGCGCGCTGGTCGCGCTTGGCTACAAGCCAGCTGAATCGGCGCGTATGCTGGATGCCGTGAAGAATGATAAAGCGACCAGCGAGGCGCTGATCCGCGAGGCGCTCAAGGCGGTCGCGCGACGATGAACGATCTCGACCGGCTCGTCACGCCCGACGAGAGCACCGACGACGCCGCGATTGACCGCGCGCTGAGGCCGCGGCTGCTCGCCGATTATCGTGGCCAGCCCGCTGTGCGCAACCAGATGGAGATTTTCATCGGCGCGGCGCGCCAACGCGGCGAGGCGCTCGACCACACGCTGATCTTCGGACCTCCCGGCCTCGGCAAGACGACGCTCGCGCACATCATCGCAAACGAACTCGGCGTTGGCTTGCGCCAGACCTCGGGCCCGGTGCTCGAGAAAGCCGGTGACCTCGCGGCGCTGCTCACAAACCTCGAGCCGCGCGACGTGTTGTTCGTCGACGAGATCCATCGCCTGAGCCCGGTGGTCGAAGAAGTACTGTATCCGGCGCTCGAAGATTTCCAGCTCGACATCATGATCGGCGAGGGCCCGGCCGCGCGCTCGATCAAGATCGATTTACCACCGTTCACGCTGGTCGGCGCGACCACGCGCGCAGGCCTCTTGACCTCGCCGCTGCGCGACCGGTTCGGCATCGTGCAACGACTCGAGTTCTACAACCGCGAAGACCTTGCAGCAATCGTGAAGCGCTCGGCAGGCATCATCGCGCTCGCGATCGACGACGCGGGTGCAGCGGAAATCGCGAGCCGTGCGCGCGGCACGCCGCGTATCGCAAACCGGCTACTGCGCCGCGTACGCGATTTCGCGCAGGTCAAGGGCGACGGCACGGTGAACGGCACGGTGGCGCGCGACGCGATGGACCTGCTCGAAGTCGACAAGCATGGTTTCGACATCATGGACCGTAAGCTGTTGCTCGCAGTGATCGAGAAATTCGATGGCGGGCCGGTCGGCATCGATAGCCTCGCCGCCGCGATTGGCGAGGAACGCGGCACCATCGAGGACGTGCTCGAGCCCTACCTGATCCAGCAGGGCTTTTTGATGCGGACCGCGCGCGGCCGTATGGCGACGCGCCAGGCGTACCTGCACTTCGGGCTGCCCGCCCCACAACGCTCGGTGGTGCCGGATCTGTTCGATGGCTGAATTCGTCTGGCCCGTACGCGTTTATTATGAGGACACGGATGCCGGTGGCGTCGTGTTCTACGTGAACTACCTTAAATTCATGGAGCGCGCGCGCACCGAATGGCTGCGTGCCGCCGGCGTTGAACAAGATAAACTCCTCGCCGATTCAGGTCTTTTGTTTGTCATCGTCGAAGTCAACGTGCGTTACCATAAACCGGCACGGTTCAACGACCTGCTTGACGTGACCGTCGTGCCGGTCGACCGCGGCCGTAGCCGGTTCACCGTGCGGCAGGAAGTGCGCCGCGGCGCCGAGCTGCTTGTGTCGGGTACCGTGAGCGCCGCGTGCATCGACGCCGCGACGTTCAAGCCGCAACCGATACCCAGAGGAATGCCATGAGTACCGACCTGTCCATCATCAGCTTATTGCTCGAAGCGAGCCTCGTCGTCCAGTTGGTGATGTTGCTATTGCTGTTCGCATCGGTTGCATCGTGGGCAGTCATCCTGCAGAAACGTCGTGTCCTCAACGACATCTCGTCGTCCACCGAAGCGTTCGAAAAGCGCTTCTGGTCTGGCGCCGAGCTCGCGACGCTGTACAAGGAAATCGCCGCGCTCGACGAAGACGAGCGCAGTGGCATCGAACGGATGTTCGAGTCCGGCTTCCGCGAGTTCGCGCGCCTGCGCAAGCAGCCCGGTGCGCTGCCCGCCGATGCCGTCGAGGGTGCGTCGCGCGCGATGCACGTGAGCCAGGTGCGCGAAGTGGACCGCCTCGAGGAGCACCTGCCGTTCCTCGCGACGGTCGGCTCGACGAGCCCATACGTCGGCCTGTTCGGCACGGTGTGGGGCATCATGAACGCGTTCCGCGCGCTCGGCGACGTGCAACACGCGACACTCGCAATGGTCGCGCCCGGCATCGCAGAAGCGTTGATCGCGACCGCGATGGGCCTGTTCGCGGCGATCCCTGCGGTCATCGCCTACAACCGCTACGCGAACCAGGTTGAACGGCTCGAGACGCGCTGGGACACGTTCGCCGATGAGTTCTCCAGCATCCTGCAGCGCCACGCGCACGCGCAGACCGAGGCCTGACATGGCGCGTCGCGGTAAGCGTCGGCTCGTCAGCGAGATCAACGTCGTCCCGTACATCGACGTGATGCTGGTGCTGCTGATCATCTTCATGGTGACGGCGCCGCTCCTCACGCAGGGCGTCGAGGTCGCGTTGCCGTCGGCAGAGGCCGAACCGCTGCCGCCGAACCCGGACGTCACCCCACTCGTCATCACCGTCGATGCGGCGGGCAATCTCTATCTCAGCGTCAACGAGGACCCCGAGTCGCCGGTGACGCTCGATGCCGTGCGTCTGCGCGCACTTGCGATGCGGCGCCACCGGCCGTCGACCCAGGTGGTCATCCGGGGCGACCGCGGCGCCGAATACCGGCACGTGATTGATGTACTCGTGAGCCTCCAGGCCGCGGGTGTCCAGGGCGTCGGTCTGATGACCGAGCCGCCGGAGGACCGCTGATGTCTGGCTTCGTGCGCCAGTTCTGGCCTTACCTGCTGGTCGCGGCCATCATCCACGTCGCGCTCGCGGCGTTCCTCGTGATCAACCTCGACCGCGGTGTGCTGGTGTTGCCCGACGAGGCGCCCGCCGAGGCCATCGAAGCGACGGTCGTCGACGAAGCGCTCGTCGAGGCTGAACTCGAACGCATCCAGGAAGAAGAACGCGCGCGCGTGCGCGAAATCGAAGCGCAGCGCGTCGAGGCCGAGCGCTTGGCCGAACAGCGTCAGCAGGAGGAGCAGCGCCTGCAGGCGCTGCAGCAGCAACGTGAACGCGAGGCCACGCAGGCGGAAGCCGACCGCGTGCGTCGCGAGCGCGAAGCCACCGAACGCGCGGCCCAGGCGGAGCGCGAACGACAGGCCGAAGCCGAGCGCCGGCGCCAGGCCGAACTCGCGCGCCAGCGCGAGGCCGAGGCCGAGGCTGAACGAAAGCGAAAAGCAGAGGCTGAAGCGGCCGAGCGTGAGCGTGTCGCTGCGCAGCGCCAGCAGCAGCTTGCGCAGTATGTGCGCGCGATCACCGGCAAGGTCGAGGCGAACTGGACGAAGCCCGATAACTGGCCCGCGGGAACCAGTTGCACGGTCCGGGTGTCACAGATTCCGGGTGGCGAGGTCATCGAAGCGCGCGTCGTGCACAGCTGCGGCGACCCGTTCCTGAATCGCTCTGTGGAGAACGCGGTGCTCCGCGCCTCGCCGCTGCCCGCGCCGCCCGATCCGTCGGTGTTCGCGCGGGAAATCGAATTCGTCTTCAAGCCAGGAGGCTAAATGAGACAACTGTTTGTCGGATTGATGCTCGCGCTGTTTGCGCTGCCCGCGGGTGCGCAGGTGCTGCGCATCGAAATCACCCAGGGCGTGAGCGGGGCACTACCTATCGCGGTCGTACCGTTCGCGTATGAAGGCAGCGGTAGCCCGCCCGTCGACGCGTCGGGAGTGCTCGGCGCCGATCTTGCGCGCAGCGGACGGTTCAAACTGTTTCCCGAAGCCGACATGGCCGAACGGCCGAGCGACGCCGCGAACGTCAACTTCCAGAACTGGCGTGCGTTCGGCGTCGACAATCTGGTGATCGGCCGCGTGCGCGAGACCGGCCCCGATCAGTTCGCACTGCAGTTTCAGTTGTTCGACGTGTACCGCGGCCAGCAACTGCTGGGGTTCTCGATTCCTGCGTCGCGCGCCGGCCTTCGCCGGGCCGCGCACATGGCCGCCGACATGGTGTACGAGAAGTTGACAGGAGAGCGGGGCGCGTTCGCGACGCGCATCGCGTTCGTGAGCGCGACGCGTAGCCCCGAGGGCAACGAGTACGTGCTGCTGGTCGCAGACGCCGATGGCGAGAACCAGCAAGTGATGCTGCGTTCGCCGGAACCATTGATGTCGCCCGCATGGTCGCCGGACGGTCAACGCATTGCGTACGTCTCGTTCGAGACCGGCATGCCGGAGGTGTTCGTGCAGAGACCGTCGACCGGTGAGCGCGAGAGTGTCTCGACGCTCGGCAACGGTGTGAATGGCGCGCCGTCCTGGTCTGCAGACGGAAAGCGACTTGCGCTCGCGTTGAACGAGGGTGACCGCATCAACATCCATACGTTGGATCTCGAGACGCGCGAGCTGCGCCGCATCACCAACGGCTCGGCAATCGACACCGAGCCCGTGTTCTCGCCGGACGGGCGCACCGTTTACTTCACCTCGGACCGGGGTGGCCAGCCGCAGGTGTACCGCGCGCCAGCCGGCGGCGGCAGTGCCCAGCGCGTGACCTTCGAGGGCAATTACAACTCGCGGCCCGCGTTGTCGCCGGATGGCCGGCTGCTCGCGGTCGTGAACGGCGATGACGGCCGGTTCCGGATCGGGCTTTACGACCTCGAGTCGGGCGCGTTCCGTATCCTCTCCGATGGTCGCCAGGATGAGTCACCGAGCTTCGCGCCGAACGGCCGGCTCGTGATTTATGCGACCGAGGACCACCGGACTGGCGTGCTCGCGACCGTATCGGTGGATGGCCGCGTCCGCCAGCGCCTTGGGCTCGCCCAGGGCGACGTGCGTGAACCCGCGTGGGCGCCGTACGCCGACGCCGCCCGGTGATAGAATCTTTTTTATTCCGCCCCCTTTAACGGAGACCGCCCTGATGATGACCTTACGTAATACCGCAATCCTGCTCCTCGCCGCTGTGGTGCTCGCTGGCTGCCCATCGCGCCAGCAGGTGCAGGAAGACCCCGATGCCGAGCGCGCCGCGCAACAGGCTGCCGAAGAACGCGCCGCCGCTGAACGCGAGCGCGCGCGCGCCGAAGCCGAACGCGTGCGTGAACAGGAGCGCCTGCGCGCGAACCCCCTCGACGACCCGGACAGCGTGCTCGCGCAGCGCGTCATTTACTTTGACTTTGACCGTGCCGACGTGAAGCCTGAATTCATGGCTGTCATCCAGGCGCATGCGCAGTACCTCGCCGAGCGCCCGAACGCGCGCATCACGCTCGAGGGCCACACCGACGAGCGCGGTTCGCGTGAATACAACATCGGCCTCGGTAACCGGCGTGCGCAGGCGGTCCGTCGCATGCTGATGTTCCACGGCGTTGCGGACGGCCAGATTGCGACGGTGTCGTACGGCGAAGAGAAGCCGGCGGCACGCGGGGAGAGCGAGCAGGCGTGGTCGCGTAATCGCCGCGTCGAGATCGTTTACGCCCGCTGATGCGTATCGCGTTGCTGATGGCGGCCGTGTTGGCCGCGGGTTGTGCAGGCCCGGCGTCGCGACAAGCAGGTAGTGGCCCCACGCTCGCGGAGCGCGTCGAAATGCTCGAATCGCATGTGCAGCGGCTCGACAACCGGATGGAGAGCGGGCAGATGCTCGACCTCATCCAGACGGTCGAGCGACTGCAGGCGGACTTGCGCGAGCTGCG
Source organism: Gammaproteobacteria bacterium (assembly GCA_040882865.1). Taxonomy (GTDB): domain Bacteria; phylum Pseudomonadota; class Gammaproteobacteria; order Natronospirales; family JAIVGZ01; genus JAIVGZ01. The sequence continues at coordinate 4,784 of JBBEAN010000005.1, read as the reverse complement.
TGGCGAGGTTGAGCGGCTCGGCAACGACAGCGAGTCCTTGAACCGGCGCCAGCGCGAGTTGTATCTCGACCTTGACCGCAGGCTGCAGGGCATCGAGGCGGGCGGGCGGCCCGCCGGCGGTGCAGAAGGCGGTGCGGCCGGTGCGGCCGCCATCGACCCGAGACCGGTCACCGCACATGCGGCCGGCGGGGGCGACGACGGCGCGCAGCGGACGGCGTATGACCAGGCGTTCAAACTACTGCAGGAAGGCCGCTACCCGCAGGCGATTGCCGCATTCCAGCAGTACCTGCAGGTGTATCCCGAGGGGCGCTTCGTCGACAACGCGCAGTACTGGCTCGGCGAGGCGTACTACGTGACGCGCGATTTCCCGACCGCGCTCGGTGAGTTCAATCGCGTGGTCGCGGAGTTCCCGGAGTCGCAGAAAGTCCCCGACGCGATGTTGAAGATCGGCTACGTGCATTACGAGCTCAAGCAGTGGGACGATGCGCGCAACACGCTGACCGCCGTTGCGCAACGCGTGCCGGGCACGACGATTGCGCGGCTCGCCGAGCAGCGTCTGCAGCGGATGCGCCAAGAGGGTCGGTAAATCCTTCGTATCACCGAGATTTTCCATTCGCTGCAGGGTGAGGCGGATGCGGTCGGCTGGCCGACCGTGTTCGTGCGCCTGACCGGCTGCCCGTTGCGCTGCCAGTACTGCGACACCGCGTATGCGTTCCACGGCGGCCGTAAACTCGCGCAGGCCGATGTTCTGTCGCAAGTGGCCACCTTCGGCACGCGCCACGTGTGTGTGACCGGCGGCGAGCCACTTGCGCAGCCTGAATGTCTGCCGCTGCTCACTGCGCTCTGCGACGCCGGGTATGCGGTGTCGCTTGAAACGAGCGGGGCGCTCGACATCGCGCCGGTCGACCCGCGGGTTTCAATCGTGATGGACGTCAAGACACCCGGCTCCGGCGAGCACTCTAAGAACCGCCTCGAGAATCTCGCCCACCTCAAGCCGACCGACCAAGTGAAATACGTATTGTGTGGTCGCGCTGATTACGACTGGGCGCTCACGCAGCTTGCCGAGCACGCGCTCGCCGACCGGTGTCAGGTCCTGTTCTCACCGTCGTTCGGCGAACTCGACGAGCGCGAGCTCGCGGACTGGATTCTCGCCGACCGCGCACCGGTGCGCTTCCAGTTGCAGCTGCACAAGGCCCTGTGGGGCAACGAGCCGGGCCGATGAGCGCGCGCGACGCGGTGGTGCTGCTGTCCGGCGGGCTCGATTCCGCGACGGTGCTCGCGATCGCGCAGGCGGACGGGTTCCGCTGCCACGCGGTGACGTTCGATTACGGCCAGCGGCACGGCGCGGAGATGCAGGCCGCGGCGCGGCTTGCCGACGAGGCCGCCGTCGCGTCGCACCGCGTAGTTCGTATCGACCTCGGCATCATCGGCGGCTCGGCGCTGACCGATCGCGAAATCGAGGTCCCTGACGACGGCGGTACCGGCATCCCTGTGACCTATGTGCCCGCGCGCAACACCATTTTCCTGTCGTGCGGACTTGGCCTCGCCGAGGTGCTCGGCGCCGGGGACCTGTTCATCGGCGTGAACGCAGTCGATTTCTCCGGCTACCCGGATTGCCGGCCCGAGTACATCGCCGCGTTCGAGCGACTCGCGAATCTCGCGACGCGCGCCGGCGTCGAAGGTGGCCGAATGACCATCCATGCGCCACTGATCGAGCTGAGCAAGGCCGAGATCATCAAGGCCGGACTCGCGCACGGCGTCAACTACGCACAAACCGTGTCGTGCTATCGCGCCGACGACGACGGGCGCGCTTGCGGCCATTGCGACGCATGCCGAATCCGCGCGCACGGGTTCGCCGAAGCTCGCGTCGACGACCCGACGCGGTACCGCGCATGAGCGGTTTCCGGTATCATCGCCTTCCTTCCATTTGTCTGCAGGGCCGTTAGCTCAGTTGGTAGAGCAGCTGGCTTTTAACCAGTTGGTCGTAGGTTCGAATCCTACACGGCCCACCACCTCGCACGATTCCCTGTCGCTCGGCACCGACCTCGCCGGCTCAGAGTGCCTCGCTCTCGGTATAATCGGCCGTTCATGGATTTCTTGGGGGTTTCAATGTTGAAGGGTGTGCTGTTGGGTTTTGCGTTGTTCGTGTCGACGGCGGCTGGCGCCGAGCCGCTCGAGTACTTCCTGCCGGGCGATGCGGAATATAACGCGGCCATCCCGACGCCGGCGGCCGTCATCGGCCACGAGGTCGGCGAATGGCACATCACACACGACCGCCTTATTCGCTACATGCGCGTGCTCGCCGAGTCCTCGGACCGCGTGATGTGGCGCGAGACCGGTAAGACGCACGAGGGGCGGCCGCTGCTGCTGCTCGCCATCAGTTCGCCCGAGAACCTCGCTCGGCTCGACGAAATCCGTGAGCGGCACCTCGCGCTCAGTGACCCGCGTCGCGACGCGCCCGCGACCGGCGGCATGCCGGCGGTGGTCTGGATGGGCTACAGCGTGCACGGCAACGAGCCCTCTGGTTCGAACGCCGCACCGGTGGTCGCGTACCACTTGGCGGCGGCGCAGGACACCTGGACGCGCGAGCTGCTCGAGAACACCGTGATCCTGTTCGACCCGAGCGTGAACCCCGATGGCCTGCAGCGCTTCGCGACCTGGGCGAACAGCCACCGTGGCATGACGCTCGTCGCCGACCGTCAGAGCCGCGAGCACAACGAGGGTTGGCCGAGCGCGCGCACCAACCACTACTGGTTCGACCTGAATCGCGATTGGTTGCTGCTCGTGCATCCCGAGTCCCGCGCGCGCATCGCCGAGTTCCAGCGCTGGCGCCCGAACGTGCTCACCGACCACCACGAAATGGGCACCGACCAGACGTTTTTCTTCCAGCCCGGCGTCCGCAGCCGGCAAAACCCGCTGTTCCCCGCGCGCACCTTCGACCTCACGAAGGAAATCGCCGAATACCACGCCGCGGCGCTCGATGAGATCGGTTCGCTGTACTACTCGCGTGAGGGTTTCGACGATTTCTACCTCGGCAAGGGTTCGACGTACCCGGACATCCAGGGCGCGATCGGCATCCTTTTCGAACAGGCGAGTTCGCGCGGGCACCTGCAGGAATCGGTGAACGGTGACGTGGCGTTCTCGTTCACGATCCGCAACCAGGTGGTGACCTCGTTCTCGACCCTGCGCGCGGTCAAGGACAAGCGCGCGGAGTTGCTGCGTTGGCAGCGAGAGTTTTATGACGCGGCGCTGCGGGACGGCTCGCGCGATGCGGCGCGCGGCTGGGTGTTCGGCGATGACGGCGACCCGGTGCGTGCGGCGCACCTCGTCGAAATCCTGCAGGCGCATGGCATCGAGGTGCATCCGCTCGCGGGAGAAGTCACGGTCAACGAGCACACCTATCGTCCTGGCCACGCGTGGGTTGTCCCGACTGCGCAGCCCCAGTACCGACTCGCGCGAGGGATTTTCGAGACGCGCACCGAGTTCGGCGACAATACCTTCTATGACGTCTCGACGTGGACGCTGCCGCTTGCGTTCGGGCTCCCGTACGACGAGCTCGGGCGCCGATTCAATACGCGGTTGCTGGGCGACGACGCGACTGTGGCGCCGCCGGCGCCGCTCGCCGAGGATGCGCTCGCGTACGTGTTCGAGTGGAACTCGTACTTTTCGCCACGCGCCGCGCACCGGCTCCTGACTGCGGGCGCACGCGTACGCGTCGCGACGGCGCCGTTCAGCGCGGACGTCGATGGCGAGCGCCGCGAGTTCCGCGCCGGCTCGGTGGTCGTCCCGCTTGGCGTGCAGGATGACGGCATGAAAGCGGCTGTCCGCGACGCGCTGGAGACGGCCGCTCGCGAGGATGGCGTGACCGTGCATGCGCTGACAACCGGTTTTGCACCGACCGGCATCGACCTCGGTAGTCCGAGCATGCGCACACTCGAAATACCGCGTGTCGCGCTGATCATCGGTGCGGGCGTCTCACCGTACGAGGCGGGCGAGGCGTGGCACTTGCTCGATGAGCGCTTCGGCATGCCGGTGTCGCTCATCGAGCGCGATGCGCTGACTCGGGCGGACCTCGACCGTTATACGCACATCGTGATGGTGGACGGCCGCTACGCGGATACCGATGCCGCGAAACTCGGGGACTGGGTCAAGGCCGGTGGCACGCTGTTCGTCGCAAAAGGTGCTGCGCGATGGGCGGCGAAGGAGGGCATTGTCGAGATCGAATTCGCCGAGGATGAGAAGGACAAGGACGCAGAGCGACGCGACTATGCGCACGCGCGGCCGGACTCGGACTTGACGCTGTTACGCGGCGCGATTTTCGAAACCGACGTCGACGTGACGCATCCGCTTGCGTGGGGGATCGCGCGGCGCTCACTGCCGGTGTTCCGTGATTCGCCGCACGTGATGCAGCGCCCGAAGAACCCGTATGCGACGGTTGCCAAATACACGGAATCGCCGCTGTTGTCGGGTTACTCGTCGGATGAGAACGCGAAGCGTCTCGCGGGCACTGCGTCCGTCGTCGCGTTGCGGGTCGGGTCGGGCACGGTGGTCGCGAGCGCGGACAACCTGAATTTCCGCGGCTTTTGGTTTGGCACCAACCGCGTGTTCCTGAACACGCTCTATTTCTCGAAGGTGATTCGCTACTGATATCGCGGCGCCGCTACGGTCGGGTTGCCGGGGTTCGCTGTTTAAGGTGGGAGCGGCGCTCTCGGCGCCGCGATTGCTTCGGTGGCGGCCTGCTGCGACGGCCGGACCGAACGCGCCGCTGCCGCTTCCCTCGACTG
>JBBEAN010000004.1:31544-101476 GCA_040882865.1 Gammaproteobacteria bacterium | reverse complement strand
GCGCCTTTGCGCCGCGATTAATCGATGAAAATTGATTATGTCGAGGCCTGCAACCAGAACTACATCTGGCTGCTACACACCCCGGCCGGCGGCCTCATCGCGGTCGACCCCGGCGACGCCGAACCGGTCAACGACTACCTCGAGCGCGAGGACCGCGCACTCACCGCGATCCTGAACACGCATCGCCACTGGGATCACGTCGACGGCATCGCGCCGCTTGCCGCACGGTGGGGCTGTCCGGTGTACGGACCCGCGCGCGAGCCGGCGCCGGTGCAGGACCACGCGCTGTACGAGGGCGTGGACATCGTCGTCGAGGGGCTGCGCTTTCGCATTCTCGATATCCCTGGCCACACGGCCGGGCACATCGCATACGTCGGCGAGGGGATCGCCTTGGTCGGCGACACCTTGTTCGCCGGCGGCTGTGGTCGACTGTTCGAGGGAACACCTGAGCAGATGTTCCGTTCGCTCGGCAAGCTCGCGGCACTTCCGCCGGCCACGAAAATCTATTGTGCGCACGAGTACACTGTCGCGAACCTCGCGTTCGCGCGTCTTGTCGACCCCGAAAATGCTGACATCGTGTCGCGGATAGCGCACACAAGCGCGCAGCGCGAGCGCCGCGAACCGACGGTTCCGTCGACCCTTTCCGACGAGCTTGCCACGAATCCGTTCCTCCGCTGCGAGACACCCGCGATTCAGGTGGCGGCGGCGAAGCATGCAGGCGTTCCCCTGAGGAATGCGGTAGATGTTTTTGCTACAGTACGGCTCTGGAAGGACACAACTGGGTAACGGAAAGATGAAGTCCCTCAAAGCGATCACTGGCGCCGTCATTCTCGGGTTCCTGCTCACGGGCTGCTCGATACTGCCCCAGCTCGGCGGTGGCGACGACATTGCAATCGAGCCCGTCCCCGCGCCGACCGACCCGGATTCCAACGAGACCGACTTCTCGCTCGAAGAAGAAGTCCTCCATTCTGAAGCCGACAACGACGAGAGCTTCATCAAGCTCGCCCGCATCCCCGAACCCATCGTCGTCGAAACCGCGGCCGAGCCGGCCGTCGAGGACCTGTGGGTTCGCATCCGCGCAGGCTTCAAGCTCGAGGCGTCCGACCACGGTCGCGTCGTCACCGCGCGCAGCTGGTACCAGCGCCACCAGGATTACCTCGATCGCGTCGCGACGCGCGCGACACCGTACTTGCATTACATCGTCGACGAAATCGAAAAGCGTGGCATGCCGATGGAAATCGCGCTGCTGCCCGTCGTCGAGAGCGCCTTCGACCCGTACGCGTATTCGCACGGGCGCGCGTCGGGCCTGTGGCAGTTCATCCCTGCGACCGGGCGCCAGTATGGCTTGAAACAGAACTGGTGGTACGACGGTCGACGCGACGTCGTCGAGTCGACGCGCGCCGCGCTCGACTACCTCGAATACCTGCACGGATATTTCGACGGCGACTGGCTGCTCGCGCTCGCCGCGTACAACACCGGCGAGGGTAACGTCGCGCGCGCAGTACGCCGCAACCACGCCGCCGGCAAACCGACCGATTTCTTCTCGCTGCGACTGCCCGCCGAGACGCGCAGCTACGCGCCGAAGCTGCTCGCACTTCGCGACCTCGTCGCGCAACCCGAGAATTACGGCGTCACGCTGAAGCCAATCGCGAACGAGCCGTACCTCGGCATCGTCGAAATCGACACGCAGGTCGACCTCGAACTCGTCGCCGAGCTCAGCGAGCTACCGCTCACGGAGTTGTACCTGCTGAATCCCGGTTACAACCGCTGGGCGACCGACCCGGCTGGTCCTCATCGCGTCGTGCTGCCGTTACCCGTCATCGAGACCTTCCAGGCGAAGATCGCGGCGGTTCCGGTCGTCGAGCGTGTCAGCTGGATGCAGCACCGCGTGCGGTCCGGCGAGACCCTCGGCGGCATCGCGCAGCGCTACCGCACGAGCGTCGCGGAGCTCCAGCGACTGAACCAACTCGACGGCACGCTGATCCGCGCCGGCAAGGATCTGCTCGTACCCGGCGCCGCGCGCGGTCACCGCGGCACCGTCGCTTCGTCCTCGGGCGACGGCCAGAAGCTTGAGTACACGGTGCGCCGCGGCGATTCGTTGTGGAAAATCGGCAAGCAGCACGGAGTCGGTGTCGCGACGCTCGCGGACTGGAATGCGATGACCCCGAGCGACACGCTGCGCGAAAACCAAAAGCTCGTGATTTACCTGCCGACCGGCGCTGCACCGCGCGGCAACGGGCCGATGGCCGAGCACACGATGCGCAAGATCAACTACACGGTGCGCCGCGGTGACTCGCTCGGCCGCATCTCGCAGCGGTTCCGCGTGAGCGTGAACCAGCTTCGCCAATGGAATAATATCGACCCGGACCGGTACCTACAGCCTGGGCAACGTCTGTTGCTGTACGTCGACGTCACACAACAGTTGTAGGAGCGGCGTCTTTGCGCCGCGAAAGATTGTAGGAGCGGCGTCTTTGCGCCGCGATTTTTAGGGGGCAGCATGGGGTTTCTCAAAGGCAAGAAGGCCTTGATCTGCGGCGTTGCGTCGCAGCGTTCCATTGCTTGGGGCATCGCGCAGGCGATGCACCGTGAGGGCGCCGAGCTCGCCTTCAGCTACCAGGGCGATCGACTGAAGCAGCGCGCCGAGGAAATGGCCGCGGAGCTTGGATCGAAGCTCGTGTACGCATGCGACGTCGGCGACGATGAGCAAATCACCGACTTGTTCTCGCAGTTGAACAAGCAGTGGGACAGCCTCGATATCCTGATTCACTCGATCGGCTTCGCGCCGCGCGACCAGCTCGAGGGCAACTTCATCGACAGTGTGAGCCGCGAGGGCTTCCGCATCGCGCACGACGTGAGCTCGTACAGCCTCGCCGCACTTGCGCGCGGCGCACGCGACATGATGCACGGCCGCAACGGCGCAATCCTGACGCTGACCTACCTCGGTGCGGTGCGCGCGCTCCCCAACTACAACGTGATGGGCCTCGCAAAAGCGAGCCTCGAAGCGAACGTGCGATTTCTCGCGTTCGACCTTGGCATCGAGGGTACACGCGTGAATGCAATCTCCGCGGGTCCGATCAAGACGCTCGCAGCGGCCGGCATCTCCGGGTTCCGCAAGATGCTCGATCACGTCGAGCACACCGCGCCGCTGCGCCGCAACGTGACCATCGAGGAAGTGGGCAATGCCGCCGCGTTCCTGTGCTCGGACCTCGCGTCGGGCATCACGGGCGAAACGCTGTACGTCGATGCAGGCTTCAATACCGTCGGCATGGTGATTTAGGATTCGCGGCGCAAAGGCGCCGCTCCTACAACCCTGGCACCCGTAGGAGCGGCGCCTTTGCGCCGCGAATAAGACGGCGCCTTTGCGCCGCGATAAAAAATAAGGGGAACCTATGGTTGTCAATCCGCTGAAGTGGAAGCTCCACTGGCAGATCTTTGCCGCCATCCTGCTCGCCATCGCCGCGGGCTGGGCGACCGGCGAAGACGGCCGGACCCTCGGCATCCACTGGTACTCGGTCTACGACTTCGTCGGTCGTATCTTCCTGAATGCATTGAAGATGTTGATCGTCCCGTTGATCGTATCCTCCATCATCGTGGGGATCGCGGGAATCGCGAAATCGGGCCGGCTCGGGATGCTCGGCGCGAAGACGGTCGGCTTCTACCTCACCACCACCCTGCTCGCGGTCCTCGCGGGTCTCGTGCTCGTGAACATCGTCGACCCCGGCCTGTCCAGCGATGGCCGCGCGCTCGGCGATGAACTCGCGCTGACCGCGGAGACGATCGACGTGCGCGAGCGCGTCGGCGAGGGCTCGCTCAGCGATCTCACCGAATTGTTCGTGCGCATCGTCCCGGAGAACATCGTCGCGTCCGCGGCGAGTCTCGATATGCTCGGGCTGATTTTCTTCGCGCTCTTGTTCGGTTACTTCATGGCGCGGGCCGAGCACGCGTACGCGGAGACGCTGTACAACTTCTGGGAAGGCGTGTTCCAGGTGATGATGAGCATCACCAATTTCGTGATGCTGTTCGCGCCGATCGGCATTTTCGGGCTCGTCGCGAAAGTCGTGGCGTCGACCGGGTTCGACGCAGCACAACCGTTATTGATCTTTGCAGCTACGGTGGCCACCGCGCTGCTGTTCCACCTGTTCATCACGATGTCCACGATATTGACGCTGGTCGGTCGCGTGAGTCCGCTCGCGACGCTGCGCGCGATGGCACCGGCGCTGCTGACCGCGTTCTCGACGGCTTCGTCGATGGCGACGCTGCCGCTCACGCTGCGCTGCGTACGCGAGAACGTCGGCGTCTCCGATCGGACGACGAGTTTCGTACTGCCGCTTGGCGCGACCGTGAACATGAATGGCACCGCGCTGTACGAGTGCGTTGCTGCGATGTTCATCGCGCAGGCCTATGGGCTCGACCTAAACTTCGGCATCCAGTTCGTGATCGTGGTTACAGCGCTGGTGACGTCCATCGGCGTCGCCGGCGTCCCGGCCGCGTCGATGGTCGCGATCGGCATCATCCTGACGGCGATCGGGCTGCCGCTCGAGGCGCTCGGCGTGCTGTTCGTGTTCGACCGCCTGCTGGATATGATGCGCACCGCGGTGAACATCTACGGTGACGCGGTGTGCGCGATCGTTGTCGCGCGCCTTGAGGGCGAGACCGGACTGTTCGGCGAATCGGTGGATCCGCACCGGTAATCGCGGCGCTAAGGCGCCGCTCCTACATTGAGCCTGGGTTGTAGGAGCGGCACCTTTGTGCCGCGAAGGGTGCGATTGTCAATGCGGCCGACAAGCGGCCGGCGGTGAGTTCAGGGAGGTTGACGACCCGACGTACTCGCCGTTGTGAAACCAGTAGTAGTAGGTCGTACCGCTGGCGTGGTCGGTGTACGAGCCGTAGGTGCACGGATGCGCGTACGCAGGCGTCGTGCCGAGCGAGACGATGGCGCCGATGCCGATCGCGACCAATGCACTGACGATGACTTTCGACTTCATGGGCTTCACCTTTCTGTTTGGCGGGGTGGGCCCAGAGTGCTGTTACTTACTCTTCAGGTAACTCGGGTGTTTCCCTTAAATGCTAGGGGAATTTCATCGCGACGCCAAGGCGCCGTTCATTCGCGGCGCTAAGGCGCCGCTCCTACAGGGGCGTTGTAGGAGCGGCACCTTTGTGCCGCGAGGCAGCGTTGTAGGAGCGGCACTTTTGTGCCGCGAGGCAGCGTTGTAGGAGCGGCACCTTTGTGCCGCGATAGAATCAGAAGTCGTCGAAGAGGTTGGTGCCGTACTGGATGTCAGCTTCGGCGCGCAGCGACGCGAGCAGCGCCTCGAATTCGGCGTTGGCGACGCGCGATTCCATTGCGCGGGTCAGGCCGGCGCGCTGGTCTTCGTCAAGGCTCTCGGGCATGCCGGGCGCGACGTCATACAGCTGGAACACGGCATAGCCACCGGCCGTCTGCAGGCCACGGATGACCTGCTGTTCGTCGGTCGGCGTCGGCGCGCGGAAGACGGCGTCCAGGACTTCCGGGGGTGTGCTGGTATCGGAGCGGCCGGTCGAACGCGCTGAATGCCATTCCGCGTCGAGCGCGCGCGCGACTTCGACCAGCGCTTCGCCGGCGCGTGCCCGTTCGACGATCTGCTCGCCCGTGGCGGCCGCGCGGCGGCGCGCTTCCTGCGCCACCAGCGTCTGTTCAATCCGGTCACGAACTTCGGCGAGGTCGCGCAGGCGCGGCCGTTGGCGGTCGGCGACGCGAACGACTGCGACACTGCCGTCGGTGAGCTCAATCAAATCGCTGTTGTAGCCCTCTTCGAGGACTTCGGGCGAGAACGCGGCGCGGCGCAATGGAACCTGTGCGAGGGCGCCGGTGCCGCGGCTCTCGGTGACTCCCTCGACACGCTGGATTTCGAGGTCAAGCGCGTCAGCCGCAGGTTCGAGGCTGTCCGGATTCTCGAACGCGAGCGCGGCGAGCCGCTCGACGAGGTCGTGGAAGCGCTGCTCGCCCGCCCGCTGGCGGTAGGGCCCGATGAGTTCCTCGCGCATGTCCTCGAACGCCGCGTACGTCTCGGCGCGCACTTCGTCCGCGCGGATCAGATGCCAGCCGAAGCCAGTGCGGACCGGCGGGGACACTTCCCCCTCGTCAAGCTGGAACAACGCGTTCTCGAACGCCTCCATGAACGCGCCCCGCTCGATCCAACCGAGGTCGCCGCCCTGCTCCGCGCTGTCCACGTCGTCGGAATGTTCGGCCGCAAGCTCGGCGAATGACGCGCCGCTGTCGAGCTGCGCTTTCAGGCCTTCGGCGAGCGCGCGTGCCTCGTCGTCGGTGCGCCCCTCGTCCGTGATCAGGATGTGGCTCGCACGGCGTTCTTCGCCCGCGGTCGCGGCGCGGCGCTGCTCCTCATAGAACGCACGCAAGCCCTGCTCGTCGACTTCGACCGCTTCGCCGGCGATCGCGGCGTCGAGGGCCAGGTACTCGACCGTGACGGTCTCATCGGTCATGTAGCGCGGCGCATTCGCTTCATAGTATGCGGCGATCTGTTCGTCGGTGATCTCGATCGCGTCGCTGAAGGTCTGCGCGGTGACTTCCGCCCACGCGAACTCACGGCGCTGGTCCGCGAGCCGGATGATCGCGTCGATGCGCGCCGGCGGGACGAACGCGCTACCCGTCAGCGCCTGCTGCAGCTGCGACACCGCCAGCGACCGGCGCAGGCCGCGCTCGAACGACGTGGGGTTCTCGCCGATGCTGCGCAGCACGAACACGTAACGCTCCTGCGAAAATCGACCCGCGTCCTGGAACGCTTCGATGGAATGGATCTCGCGCACGATGCGCGTGTCGGACACGCGGAAGCCGCGCTGGTAGGCGTATTGATACAGGAGTTCTTCGTCGACCATCTGGTCGAGGACTTCCTGGCGAAGCCGGGGCTCGTCGATCAGCGCCGGGTCGAAGCGGTCGCCATAGGCATCGCGCAGCTGCGTATAGCGCTGGTTGAAGCGGTCGCGATACTGCGTCGCCGGAATCTCGGTATCACCGACCTTGACCGCGAACTCGGCGCCGAATACACCGAAATAGTCGCCGATGCCGAACAGTGCGAACGGCACGACCAATACGGCGATGACGACATACGCCATCCAACCGGTGATTGCTTCTCTGATGTTCTGCAGCATTTCTCTTAATCCAAATACAAAGGGCGCCGATCAGGCGCCCCTTGTTCGTTGGTGGCGGAGTGGACGGGACTCGAACCCGCGACCCCCGGCGTGACAGGCCGGTATTCTAACCAGCTGAACTACCACTCCCGCGTGCTGGTGGGTGCTGAGGGGATCGAACCCCCGACATTCGCCTTGTAAGGGCGACGCTCTCCCAGCTGAGCTAAGCACCCTTGGAAGAGCGCGCTAGTTTACTGATTCCTTCAGCGCTTTGCCAGCCTTGAAGCCCGGAACTTTGCTCGCCGGAATATGGATTTCGGCGCCGGTTTTCGGGTTGCGGCCCATGCGCGCAGCACGCTGTTTCACGGTGAATGTTCCGAAGCCTACGAGCGCGACAGAATCACCTCTCGAGAGTGCACCGCTGATCGCCGACAAGGTCGACTCCACAGCGCGGGTTGCGTCCGCTTTCGACAAGTCGGTCGACGTTGCGACGGCATCAATCAGTTCTGCCTTGTTCATGTGTATGGTGTCCCCTTTAGTGGATAAACCTTGGTTTTTCTAGGATTCTTGCGGCCTGCCGGTTTTATACCAGCGGCCGCGTGCGAAGGTCAACCGCGCATTTTTAATGCGCTCTGGCGCCCTTTTCTTCGGCCGTTTTGGCCGCTTCCGGCTCCGCCGGCGGCGGGTCGACCTGTGGCGTCGGGTGGCTCGCGAGCGCCACTTCCAGCACTTGGTCAATCCAACGAACTGGCCTGATATCAAGCTGTTTCTTGATGTTCTTCGGAATCTCCGCAAGATCCTTTTCGTTCTCTTCGGGAATCAGCACGATCTCGATACCCCCGCGGTGCGCGGCCAACAGCTTTTCCTTGAGCCCGCCGATCGGGAGCACTTCTCCGCGCAAAGTGATCTCGCCCGTCATCGCGACATTCGCTTTCACCGGCGCGCCGGTGAGCGCCGAGACCAGCGCGGTGCACATGCCGACACCTGCCGACGGTCCGTCTTTCGGCGTCGCGCCCTCGGGTACGTGCACGTGCACGTCGAGCTTCTGGTGGAAATCGGGATCGATGCCGAGACTCGCGGCGCGTGAGCGCACGACCGTCATGGCGGCCTGCACCGATTCCTGCATTACGGAACCGAGTTGGCCCGTGAGGTTCAGCTTGCCCTTGCCGGTCACGACCGCGGCTTCGATGGTCAAAAGCTCGCCGCCGACTTCGGTCCACGCAAGTCCCGTGACCTGGCCCACGCGGTCCTGCTCCTCGGCGCGGCCGTAGCGGAACCGCAGCACGCCGAGATACTTCTCCAGCGACTTCGCAGTGATCTTCACGGTCGAGTCGGATGACTTGAGCAGCGACTCCTTGACGACCTTGCGGCACAACTTCGACAGCTCGCGCTCCAGGTTGCGCACGCCGGACTCGCGCGTGTAGTGGCGGATGATCTCGCGGATGATGTTGTCGCTCACCTCGAGTTCGCCTTTCTTCACGCCGTTCGCTTTCATCTGCTTCGGCAAGAGGTAGCGCGATGCGATGTTGAGTTTCTCGTCCTCGGTGTAACCGGGGATGCGGATGACCTCCATACGGTCGAGCAGCGGCCCCGGGATGTGCAGCGTGTTCGCGGTACACACGAACATCACGTCGGACAGGTCATAGTCGACTTCGAGGTAATGGTCGGAGAACGTCGCATTCTGCTCAGGATCGAGCACTTCGAGCAGCGCCGACGACGGGTCGCCACGGAAGTCCATCGACATTTTGTCGATTTCATCGAGCAGGAACAGCGGGTTACGCACGCCGACCTTCGACATGTTCTGGATGACCTTGCCGGGTAGCGAGCCGATGTAGGTCCGGCGGTGACCGCGGATTTCGGCTTCGTCGCGCACACCGCCGAGGCTCATGCGCACGAACTTGCGGCCGGTCGCGTGCGCGATCGACTGTCCGAGCGAGGTCTTGCCGACGCCGGGCGGGCCGACCAGGCACAGGATCGGCCCTTTGAGTTTCTTCACGCGCTGTTGCACGGCCAGGTACTCGAGGATGCGCTCCTTGACCTTGTCGAGGCCGTAGTGATCGTCCTCCAGCACCTGCGCGGCCTTCGCGAGGTCCTTGCAGACCTTCGAGCGCTTCTTCCACGGCACGCCGACCAACCAATCGAGGTAGTTGCGCACCACGCTCGCCTCGGCGGCCATCGGGCTCATCATCTTGAGTTTCGAGAGCTCTGCGTTCGCCTTGACCATCACGTCGTCGGGCATGCCCGACTCCTCGATGCGTTGCGACAGGTCATCGAGCTCGTTCGGCACGTCGTCCATGTCGCCGAGCTCTTTCTGGATGGCCTTCATCTGCTCATTCAGGTAGTACTCGCGCTGGCTCTTCTCCATCTGCTGTTTCACGCGGCCGCGGATGCGCTTCTCGATCTGCAGAACGTCTATTTCGCCCTCGACCATGCTCATCACCATCTCGAGGCGCGCGTGCACGTTCTCGAGCTCAAGGATGCGCTGTTTGTCCTCGATCTTCAGCGCCATGTGCGCGGCAATCGTGTCGGCGAGACGGCCCGGCTGCTCGATACCGGCGAGCGACGTCAGGATTTCGGGCGGGATTTTCTTGTTGAGCTTCACGTACTGGTCGAACAGCATCAACGCCGAGCGCATCAGCACGTCGGTTTCCTGCTCGTCGGTGTCCACGACCGGCGGCAAAACGCTGACTTCGGCGAGCAGATGGTCGCCGTCGGTCCGGAGCTCGACGATCCGCGCGCGGTCCGCGCCCTCGACCAGCACCTTCACGGTGCCGTCCGGGAGCTTCAGGAGCTGCAGGATGCCGGCGAGCGTACCGACCGAGTGCAGGTCCTCGGTGCCGGGGTCATCGGTCTCGGGGCTGGTCTGTGCGACCAGCAGGATTTGCTTGTTCGCGCTCATGGCCTGATCGAGGGCGACGACGGACTTGTCGCGACCGACGAACAGCGGGATCACCATATGGGGGTAGACGACCACGTCCCGCAGAGGGAGCACCGGCACGACCGTTTTCTGGATTTCCGCCACGGAATCTCCTTTAAGTCAGCAGCTGCTGACAGATATGCGGTCTTTTCCGGACTATATCAAGTGGGACCTGCTTGTACAGCCTGATTCCCAACAAAGCGGGCTTTTCGCGGTGCAAAGGCGCCGTTTATTCGCGGCGCAAAGGCGCCGTTTATTCGCGGCGCAAAGGCGCCGCTCCTACAAACCAGGCACCTGTAGGAGCGGCACCTTAGTGCCGCGATTGCCGAATCAGTCGGAGGTACCCACCCGCCGCGGATAACTGTCGGTGTCGTCGGTGTCGTCCGAATCGTCGTCGTCAACCTCGACGTCCGGCGCCGACTGCTGCTCCGACTTGTAAATCAGGTAGGGGCGCGACTCGCCGTTGACCACCGCGTCGTCGACCACGACCTTGCTGACGCCATCCTGCGACGGCAGCTCGTACATCGTGTCGAGCAGCACCGATTCAAGGATCGTGCGCAAGCCACGCGCGCCGGTCTTGCGCTTCATCGCCTTCTTCGCGGCGGCGCGCAGCGCCTCCTCGCGGAACTCGAGCTCCACGCCTTCCATGTCGAACAGGCGCTGGTACTGTTTCGTCAGCGCATTCTTCGGCGTCGTCAGGATCGTGATCAGCGCATCCTCGTCGAGCTCCTCGAGCGTCGCAACGACCGGCAGGCGGCCGACGAACTCGGGAATCAGGCCGAATTTCATCAGGTCCTCGGGCTCGACCTGGAACAGGAGCTCGCCGGTCTGCTGGCGCTCGTCCTTGCTCTTCACGTCGGCGGAGAAGCCGATGCCGGTCGCTTCCGACCGGTTGCGGATGATCTTGTCGAGGCCCGCGAACGCACCGCCGACGATGAACAGGATGTTCGACGTGTCGACCTGCAGGAACTCCTGCTGCGGGTGCTTACGACCGCCTTGCGGCGGCACGGACGCGATGGTCCCTTCGATGAGCTTCAACAGCGCCTGCTGCACGCCCTCGCCCGACACGTCGCGCGTGATGGACGGGTTGTCCGACTTACGCGAGATCTTGTCGATCTCGTCGATGTACACGATGCCGGTCTGTGCCTTCTCGACGTCGTAATCGCACTTCTGCAGGAGCTTCTGGATGATGTTCTCGACATCCTCGCCGACGTAACCGGCTTCGGTCAGCGTCGTCGCGTCGGCGATCGTGAACGGTACGTTCAGCATCCGCGCGAGCGTCTCGGCGAGCAAGGTCTTGCCCGAGCCGGTCGGCCCAATCAGAAGGATGTTCGACTTCGCGAGTTCGACGTCATTCTTCTCGGCACGTGACTCTAGGCGCTTGTAGTGGTTGTACACGGCGACGGACAGCACCTTCTTCGCGCGGTCCTGACCGATTACGTAATCGTCGAGCGTTTTGCGGATCTCGGCGGGCTTCGGCAACTTGTTGCGACCGCCCTCGGTGCGTTCCTGCATCTCCTCGCGGATGATGTCGTTGCACAGCTCCACGCACTCGTCGCAGACGAACACGGAGGGTCCGGCGATCAGCTTACGGACTTCATGCTGGCTCTTGCCGCAGAAAGAGCAATACAGCAGCTTGCCGCCGTCGTTACCCTTGCCCTGTCGTTCGTCAGTCATTCGTCATTACCTCTTGTTCAGTACCTTGTCGACCATACCGTACTCGACCGCCTGCTCCGCCGACAGGAACTTGTCCCGTTCGGTATCGCGTTGGATGGTTTCCAAATCCTGGCCAGTATGGGACTTCAAAATCTCGTTTAACCGTTCGCGAATGAACAGAATCTCACGTGCGTGGATGTCTATGTCGGATGCCTGACCCTGGAAACCCCCCATTGGCTGGTGAATCATCACCCGCGCATGAGGTAGACAGAATCGTTTGCCCTTGGTTCCGCCTGCGAGCAGCACCGCACCCATGCTGGCCGCCTGGCCGATGCAAAGGGTACTGACGTCGGGCTTGATGAACTGCATCGTGTCGTAGATCGCAAGGCCGGCCGTGACCGAGCCGCCCGGCGAATTGATGTACAGATGGATGTCCTTGTCCGGGTTCTCCGATTCGAGGAACAAGAGCTGCGCCACGATCAGATTGGACATGTGGTCCTCTATCGGACCGACGATGAATATCAGGCGCTCCTTCAGCAGGCGCGAATAGATGTCGTACGCGCGTTCGCCGCGGGCGGTCTGCTCGACCACCATCGGAACCAGGTTTGCCTGTATCGTCATTCTCAATCCTCGTTCTTGTTCGGGTTCATGAGCTCGTCGAACTTCGCCGGCTTGTCGGTGATGTTCGCCTTTTCCAGGATCAGGTCCACGACCTGCTCCTCCATCGCCATCGCCTCGACGCCCTCCATCAGGCGCGGGTTCTGCGCGTATGCGTCGCGCACACGCTGCGGATCGCCGTAGCCCTGCGCGATGTCCTCGATCGTCGCGTGCACGCGCTGGCGGTCGAGCTTCAGCTCGTTCACGCGAATCGTCTCGCGCAGCAACAGGCCGAGCTTCACGCGTCGCTTCGCCGTCTCTTCGAACAGCGCGTCGGGCAGATCCGGCTGCTGCTGTTTGACCGCTGCGCCCATCCGCTCGAGCGCCTCGTTCTTGAGGCGGTTCAGCTCGTCTTCGAGCAACGCCGTCGGCAGCGTGAAATCGTGCAGATCGACGAGCCCGTCGAGCGCCTGCTGCTTCATCCTGCGGCGCACGGCTTGATCGAGCTCGCGCTGCATGTTGCCCTTCACCGCGTCGCGCAGCGCATCGGGGCCGCCGTCGGCGATGCCGAACGCGGCACAGAATTCGTCGTCAATCTCGGGCAACTGCTCGGCAGCGACTTCGATGACCTTCACGGTGAATTGGGCAGTCTTGCCGACCAATTCTTTATTGGGATAGTCATCGGGGAAATCAAGGTCGAATGTCCGTTCGTCACCACTCGTTGCGCCCACGAGATTCGATTCGAAACCAGGCAGGAAACGGCCCTCGCCGAGCACGAGCGGCACTTTCTTGCCGGTGCCGCCCTGGAATGACTCGCCGTCGAGCGTGCCTTCGAAGTCGACCATCAGGCGGTCACCGTCGGCGGCCGCGCGATCCACGGGTTGATGCGTCGCGCGCTGCTTGCGCAGGCTCTCGAGTACCTTGTCGACGTCGGCGACTTCGATCTCGACGACCGGCCGCGTGATCGTGAGCTTATCGAGCGGCTTGAGTTCGATTTCTGGGTAGAGCTCGATCGTGGCGGTGTATTCGAGCGCTTCGCCCGGCTCCGCTTTCGTATCGTTGATGCGCGGCTGCCCGGCCGGCTGGAATTTGTGTTGCACGAGCGCCTCGGTATAGCTCGAGCTGATCAGGTCGCCCAAGACTTCCTGGCGGATTTGAGGACCGTACTGCTGCTCGATGACCTTCAGCGGCGCCTTGCCGGGTCGGAAGCCCTTGAGCTTCGCGCGACGGCTCATCGCCTTCAGGCGTTCGGACACGGCGCCCTCGACGCGCTCGGCGGGCACCTGGATTCGTAGTTTGCGCTCCAGCGAATTGTCAGCGCTCGTTTCAACGGTTACTTGCATTTCTGTTTCCATGTCGGTTGGTGCGAAAGGAGAGACTCGAACTCTCACGGGTTACCCCACTGGAACCTAAATCCAGCGCGTCTACCAATTCCGCCACTTTCGCGCGGGGCGGACACAAGCCAAGTCATTATACAGAGTCAAAGTGCTTAAAGAGAGGTTCGTAAGCGATTGATATCTTTAGAAAGATGGTGGGCCGTGTAGGACTCGAACCTACAACCTACTGATTAAGAGTCAGCAGCTCTACCAATTGAGCTAACGGCCCGCGATCAATACAAAATGGGGTGGACGATGGGACTCGAACCCACGACGGCCGGAATCACAATCCGGGGCTCTACCAACTGAGCTACGCCCACCATCGGTCAAAATTGATACTGCAACATATGGCGCGCCTGGCAGGATTCGAACCTGCTACCGCCGGCTTAGCTTACCAACTACCGCTTTCGCGGCCGCCCTTTGAGGCGCGTTTGTGGTCTGGACTATCTCTTCGCCATCTCAGGCGCCGCACGTATAGTCTCTACGGAACCCTCCGGTGATCAGCGGCGAACTTCACGCCCAGCCGTTGACCATTCCTTGGAGTGTCTACCCTCAAGCTGACGTGCGAGCGGAAATCTTGCGGAGCGAGATAGTAACATTCATCGGTTTCCGGGCAGTAGATGCAAAACAAGTCAACTTCTGACTTATCAATCGGCACTGTATGGACACCGACACGATCTGCCCAGCAGGTCGAAAACTTGATGTCCAACTTTCCTGAACGATCGAGCTTTCTGTACTTCACCTGTATCCGATAAAACTTACCGCCCTTGTACGCAGCCAAATCGAACGCTGCGTGCTCCGTCAACGGATTCAATATGATGAATCCTTGCTCACACAAATCAACCTGAGCCTTCAACACCCCCAAATCGCCTTTGTCCTTGGTGTGATGCATACTGTACAAGCATACACCTAAGGTCAGCGCGATCATGTGGTTTCCACGGGATTGCCATCAGCTCGAGTGTCACTTTCGACTGTTAAGGTTTCCCCGTTACAGTGCAGTCCACCCTATCGGTTCAGTTTCCCGGTAGGGGCTCCTATTGAAGGCCGGTGCTCTATCCAGATGAGCTACAGGCGCCTCTTGGTCGGGGTGAGAGGATTCGAACCTCCGACATCCTGCTCCCAAAGCAGGCGCGCTACCAGGCTGCGCTACACCCCGCAAGGGTGCGGATTCTACGGGTACCGCCACACCCGGTCAATTAAACGCCGGCCCATCCAATGCATGTTGGGGCGCCGCCGCGAACTGTACCTCGAGGTCCGCGACGATCCGGCCGGCGACTTCGCTCTGGAACGCGAACACGTCGTCGACCTGGCCCTCGTAGGACTGTGACCAAATCTGGAAGCCACTGCCCGTGTCGGTCAGGCGAACGTTCACGCGCACCCGTGCACCGACCCGCTGGACGGTTCCGCCGAGCAACGTCGCGACCCCGAGTTGCTGACCGACTGCACGCACGTCGCTGCCCGCGCGCACGCTATGCGCCTCGGAGGCCTCAGCGACACGCAATCGCTCGATCGCAGACAGCAAAACAAGCAACTCTTGCGCCAGGCCGTTCGCAAGCCAAGCCTGCCCGCCGCCCGGGCTGTGGTCTTCGAACGGGAGCACTGCGATCGAGCGCTCGCGCAGTTCGCCCGACTGCCAGGGCGTCGCACTCGCGCGTGCAGGAACGCCACCGATCGTCACGGAGAGGACCGCGAACAGCAGCACTGTCGCGCCGACCGTCAGCACGCCGAGCAGCGCCATCTGGCGTGGCGGCGTTTTGTGGGTCGTGGTCGTCGCGCAGATACCCGTCGGTCCCGCGTCGTAAGCCCACGCGAGGATCAGCGCAATCGGAAAACAGAGGACCAACAGGTACACGACGAACGCGACGACCCAGTCGGGCAAACGGAGCACAGGCGCAAGTGCATCGCCAACCTGGACGAGCAGCCACGCGACGACCATGTAGGTGGTCGCCACGCGCAGCACCCTTCGACGATAGAGTTCGCCGACCAGGCCCGGGAGTGTCGAAGCTTCGTTCAAATGCAGTGGAACGGCAGACCGCCGCCGCGAATCGTCGTCCGGTTGTCGCCGACCGCCGTCAACCCATCGGCGGCCGGCCGGTGGCCGCAAATCCAGGTAACCGGGCTGCGCGGACTGCCGTCGACGACCTGCGGGCGGATCGAAATCACGCCGTCATAACCGTGGCCGATGGACCGTGTCTGGACGTGCAGCGCGCCGCCGACGACTTCGATGGCCGCGATGTAGGTGCTGATCAACTTGTCGGGCGGCGGCAGCCCGGCCTCGGCGTTGTTGCGCGGAAAGCGTCCGTGCTCGCGGTAGTAACCGACGATTTGGGGCTTGATTGCGGCCGTGACCTCGTTGATCTCCACCATTTTCGCGCGCGTGAGCTGCGGAATCATGTTCGGGATCGCCATCGTGGCGATGATGCCCATAATCGCAACGACGATCATGAGCTCGATCAAAGTGAATCCTTTTTGGTTCATGATTAACCCATCCCCCCAAGGAAGCTGAGACTGCCGAGCTTGAATATCGGCAGGTAAATCGCGATGACGATCACGCCGACGACCACACCGGCAATCGCAATGAAAATCCCGGTCCCCTGCTCGACGAGCACTTGGATGTCGGCCCATAGGAGGTCGCCGGCGACATCTGTTTGCCATGCGAGCTCACGCTCGAGGTCGCCGCCGTTGCGGGCGAGCATGAGCCCCAGCATCTCCGGCGGTTCGTCGGGAAGCGGCCCGGCGGCGGCGGCATCGAGCGCCTCTTGGCCCGACAATCCGCCTGCGTGAAGGCAGTCCGCGACGAGGACCAGCACCAAATGGTTCACGCGCGCCGCGCTGCGCCGAAACGTCGGCCATCGCGACCAATAAGCGGGCAGCGGTGACAGCGTTTGGACCGAACGGCGTACGTCCCGGGAGAACTTCGCCCACGCAAGGGCTGGAAGCACCAGCGCCAGTACCAGGAGGTAGCCGACCAATCCACCTGCGTTGTAGAAGACCACGCGTGTCAACCACGGCATACGCACGATGCCGAACGCTGTATTGCCGTCCCCGAACACATTGGCGACGAACGGAGCGATGAACTGGTTGCCGACCACGACGACCAGCAAGACGACGACACCGACGGCCAGAAGGTAGAAGTACCGTTCGCCCATCTCGCGATCGACACGATAATGAAGCGGAACCAATCGTTCCGAGTGTCGCGCCAACCGCAACATCGATTTCAACGCATCGGCGCTACTCGCCTTCGCGAACGTGATGATTGTCTCGAATGCCGTGCGAGAACGACCACGGCGTTCCGAGCTCGGTGCTTTGAGCGCTGACAGCAACGCGTCAAGGCGTGCCCGCAACGCCTCGGGCAACCGCCCGCGAAGGTTGTCGGCGGCGGTATCGATGTCCGCTCCGGCTTCAACGGACGTCGCGAGTTGGCGCAACAGCAACGCGCCGAGGGTGACCTCGGTAAACGAAGTTTTCATCGGGGACTCCTGAAACGGCTAAGCGGAAGGCAAAACGAAGGGTTCGCGGCAGATGCCGCGGAAGATCCGAACGGACCGACAATGCCCGACCAGGCATCGACCCCCTCCCTGCCGCAATGGGCTGCGGCCCGGAAACAGTATCAGGGTTCCTGGATTTCTGCAGCCTCGACGGTGTTCTGCATCAGGGTCGCTACGGTCATCGGCCCCACTCCGCCGGGGACCGGGGTGATCCACGCCGCGTGCTGCGCGGCTGCGTCGAATTCGATGTCGCCGACAAGCTTGCCGTCGGCACCGCGCGTGATGCCGACGTCCACGACCGTGGCGCCGTCCTTGATCCACTCGCCCTTCACGAGACCGGGCTTTCCGACCGCGACCACGAGGATGTCGGCGCTGCGCACGTACGGCTCAAGGTCGCCACTGAAGCGGTGGCAGTTCGTGGTGGTCGCCCCCGCGAGCAGCAGCTCGAGCATCATCGGCCGGCCGACCACGTTCGACGCGCCGACCACGACCGCGTGTCGGCCCTTGAACGTCTCGCCGTTCTCTTCCAGCAATGTCATCACGCCGCGCGGCGTGCACGGGCGCAGGACCGGGATGCGCTGCGCGAGCCGGCCGACGTTGTAGGGGTGGAAGCCGTCGACGTCCTTGTCGGCGCGGATGCGTTCGATGATGGTCGGCGGGTCGATTTGCTTCGGCAACGGTAGCTGCACGAGGATGCCGTGGATGGCGGGATCGTCGTTCAGGCTGTCAATAAGCGCAAGGAGTTCGACCTGCGGCGTGGACGCGGGAAGGTCGTACGCGGTCGAGATGATGCCGACCTGTTCGCACGCCTTGCGCTTGTTCTTCACGTAGACCTCGGACGCCGGATCGTCGCCGACAAGGATCACCGCAAGGCCCGGCGCCGGCTTGCCCGCGGCGACCCGTGCGCGGACCTGCTCGGCGACGCGGGCCTTCAATCGCTCTGCGCACGCCTTGCCGTCGAGGAGTCGAGCCGTCATCGCGGCATTATATCGAAGGGGTCAGAACAAAGTACCGGATACAGTTTCGCGTATCGCGGTAAGTGGACTCGGCGGGTCATTCTGTATCCGGTACTTTGTTCTGACCCCTTCGCCAGGTGGTGCCGGCGGCGCCGTCTTCAAGGGTGATGCCGGCGGCGGCGAGTTCGTCGCGGATGCGGTCGGACTCGGCGAAGTCCTTTGCCTTGCGTGCGGCGGTCCGTTGCTCGATCAGCGCTTCGATTGCGGTGTCATCAAGGCCACCGGCCGCGCCCTGGCCGCGCAGGTACGCGTCGGGGTCGTCCTGCAAGAACCCGAGGTGGCCGCCGAGCTCGCGCATCAGCGCGACATGAGCGCTCGCCGCGGCGGGGTTTTCATCGCGAAGCCTGTTCACTTCGCGCGCGAGGTCGAACAGGACGGCGAACGCGACCGGCGTGTTGAAGTCGTCGTTCATCGCTTCAAAAAAACGACGCTGGAAATCTTCCAGCGAATCGCGGCGCGGAGCGCCGCTCCCACCTGACGCTCCTCCGCGCTCTGCGAGAACAGGTGGGAGCGACGCTCTTGGCGTCGCGATGGTCGGGTCGATTCCGCGCATGGCGGTGTAGAGGCGCGTGAGGGCAGCGCGGGCGGCGTCGAGCGACGCGTCGGAGTAATTGACCGGGCTACGGTAATGGCTGAGCAGGATGAACGCGCGGATTTCTTCCCCGCGATAACGCTTGAGCACGTCGCGAATCGTGAAGAAGTTGCCGAGCGACTTCGACATCTTCTCGTTGTCGACGTTCACGAAGCCGTTGTGCATCCAGGTCGTGGCGAACGGCGCATCGGTCGCGCCTTCGGATTGCGCGATCTCATTCTCGTGGTGCGGGAACTTCAGGTCGACGCCGCCACCATGGATGTCGAAGGTATCACCGAGGCATTCGGTCGCCATCGCCGAGCACTCAATGTGCCAACCCGGCCGACCCTGTCCCCACGGCGATTCCCATGCGGGCTCGCCGGCCTTCGCGGCTTTCCACAATACGAAATCCAGCGGGTCGTCCTTCGCTTCGTTCACATCGACGCGCGCGCCGGAGCGCAAATCATCGACCTTCTTGCCGGACAATTTTCCGTAACCGTCGAAGGTCGACACGTCGTAGTACACGTCGCCGTTGTCGGCCGCGTACGCGTGTCCTTTCTCGATCAGCGTCTCGATCATCGTGAGTATCGCCGGCATCGAACGCGTCGCGCGCGGTTCGGCATCCGGCCGGATGATGCCGAGGCGTTCGAAGTCCTCGTTCATCGCCTCGATGAAGCGTTCACTCAATGCGGTAATGGACTCGCCGACCTCGTCCGCGCGCTTGATGATCTTGTCATCGATGTCGGTGGTGTTGCGCACGTAGGTGAGGTCGTAGCCCGCGACGCGCAGCCAGCGCGACACCATGTCGAAGACCACCGCCATCCGCGCGTGGCCGATGTGGCAGAAGTCGTAGACGGTGATGCCGCAGACGTACAGGCGGACTTTGCCGGGCTCGAGGGGCTCGAGCGGGGCTTTCTTGCCGGTCAGCGTGTTGTAGATCTGCATCGTTTTACTCGCGGCGCAAAGGCGCCGCTCCAACAGATGGTGATGCCAGCGATGCTGCAAGCGCGAGGCGCTGGCGGATTCGAGCAGGGGTCAGTAGGGCGAACACGCCCGCGAGGTCGGGGCCGTCGAGGCGGCCGGTCAGCGCGGCGCGCAGCGGCTTGAACAGCGCAGGGCCCTTCGCGCCGGTCGCGGTTTTCACCTTGGCGAGCCACGCACCCCATTCGAGGCCGTCGTCGTAAGCAGATGCCGCGCGCTCAAAGAACGCGGCATCGGCGTCCTGCAGCAGTGCAACCGCGGCTTTCTGCGGCATCGGGTTGTCATCGAACAGCACGAACGCCCAGTCCAGTGCATCGCCCGGGAACAAGACATTGGGTCGTACGACCGCGATGTACGCATCGCGCTCGGTGACCGGCACGCGCGCGTGCACGGGCTCGCCCATCCATGCCCACAACGCATCCGGGGCAAGTGCATCGAGCGTGACGCGCTGCCAATGGTCGAGCTGGTCGCTGTCGAAGCGCGCCGCGGAGCGCGCGAACTTGCCGGGGTCGAACGCGCGCGCGAGGTCTGCGAGCGGCAGCGCATCGACACTGTCCACATGGCCGGCAACGCGTGCAAGATAATTCACGAGCGCGAGTGGATGATAGCCGTCATCACGCAAGTGGCTCACGGCGTAGGCGCCTGCACGATTCGCGCGCGTTTCAGGTTCGCCATCGAGGCCGTCGCGCTTCGACATCGGTCGACCGCTGCTGCCGAGCATCAGCGGGACGTGCCCGTACTCGGGTGCGGCGTGGCCAAGCGCTTCGAGGATCAACAGCTGGCGTGGTGTGTTGCTCAAGTGATCGTCGCCGCGCAGGACGAGCGACACGCCCTGCGCCGCATCGTCGAGCGCGTTCACGAAGAAAAACGCGGGCGATCCGTCGCTGCGCGTGACGACGAAATCGCCGATGTCATCGGTCGCGAAGCTCTGCTCGCCGTGCGCTCGGTCGACAAACGACACGATACGACCCGCCGGTACACGGAACCGGAGCGTGTACGGCTCATCCGCGTTTGCACGACGCGCGGCCTCCGCAGGGTCGAGCGCTGCGCACGTACCCGGATAGCGAGGCGGTTTACCGGCCCGCTCCTGTGCTCGGCGCGCAAGCGCGAGCGTTCGCTCGCTGCAAAAGCACGGATAGAGGCGTCCCTTCTCGGTCAGCGCTTTGACAGCGTCCAAATGGCGCGCGCGCTGACGGGACTGGTGGAAGACATCGCCGTCCCACACCAGCCCGAGCCATGCGAGGTCCGCGAGGATTGCATCCGTCGCGCCAGTCATCTCGCGCGCAGCATCGGTATCTTCGATACGAAGCAGGAACTTACCGCCGTCGTGGCGTGCCGCGAGCCAGTTGAACAGCGCGGTACGCGCATTGCCCAGATGGATCTGGCCGGTCGGGCTGGGCGCGAATCGGGTGACGGTCGGCATCCGGCGAATTCTAGCATTGCGGTTGGATTTCGGGCTCAGAGGAGTATTATCTTGGCGATGAAATCGACCGCAATTCTGGCGCTTCTCGCGCTTGTCGCCGCACCCGTGTCCGCCCAGATGCCCTACCCCGCCGTCGAGGTCGTGACCTCGGAGGGCCGCGCGGTGATCGAACTCGATCGCCCGAAAGCGCCCATCACCGTCGACAACTTCCTGAAGTACGTCGCCTCGGGCCACTACGACGGCACGATCATCCACCGCGTGATTCCCGACTTCGTCGTGCAGGGTGGCGGTTACGACGTGGATTTCAAGGCGCGGCCCACGCGCGGCGAAATCGTGAACGAGTCGGGCAACGGGCTCTCGAACGAGAAAGGCACCATCGCGATGGCGCGCCAGGACAATCCCCACACGGCGACTTCGCAGTGGTATGTGAACCTCAACGACAACAAGGCGCTCGACCCGAACCGCCGTCGCTGGGGTTACACGGTGTTCGGCCGCGTCGTCGAGGGCATGGAAGTCTTCGAGAAAATCGCCGCCATCGAGACCGGCGCCGCCGGCCCGCTTCCCGCTGAAGTCCCGCAAAAGCCCGTGCTGGTCCACAGCATGCGCGTCATCGAATACGAGGCCACGCAATGATCAAGCTTCACACGAACCTGGGCGTCATCACGCTTGAACTCGACGAAGAAAAGGCGCCGGGATCGGTCGCCAATTTCTGCGCGTACGCGAAGGACGGCTATTACGACGGCACCGTGTTTCATCGCGTGATCCCCGGCTTCATGATCCAGGGCGGTGGATTCGATGAGCAAATGAAGCAGAAACCGACGCGCCCGCCAATCAAGAACGAAGCGAATAACGGCCTCTCCAACGAGAAAGGCACCATCGCCATGGCGCGTACCAGCGATCCGCATTCCGCGACCGCGCAGTTCTTCATCAACCTGAAGGACAACGACTTCCTCGACAACGCGTCCGATACGCCGCAGGGCTGGGGTTACGCGGTGTTCGGCAAGGTCACTGACGGGCTCGATGTCGTCGAAAAAATCGCACAGATCCCGACCGGCACGAGTGGAATGCACCGCGACGTCCCGAAGGAAACCGTCAAGATCGAGCGAGTCGAGGTCGTTTGACGACGCTGTTCGTTTCGGACCTGCACCTCGATTCCAGCAGGCCCGCGATTACCCGGCTGTTTTTCGAGTTTCTCGCGGGCGAGGCGACGGCGGCCGACGCGCTGTACATCCTCGGCGACGTGTTCGAGGCCTGGATCGGCGACGACGACGATGACCCCCACCATCAAGCCGTGATTGCGCGGCTTCAGGACCTGTCGCGCGCGGTGCCCGTCGCCGTGATGCGCGGCAACCGCGATTTCTTGCTCGGCGATCGCTTTGCGCTGATGGCGAACTGCCGGCTCATGGGCGACGCTGAAGTCGTCGACCTGTACGGCACGCCGACGCTGCTGATGCACGGCGACAGCCTGTGCACGGACGATGTCGCGTACCAGCAGTTCCGCGCAATGGCGCGGAATCCAGAGTGGCAGCGCGGCATGCTCGCGAAGCCGCTCGCGGAGCGACGGCTGATCGCGAAGTCGGCGCGTGACGAGAGTGCAATCCAGAACAGCATGAAACCCGAGGCCATCATGGACGTCAACGCGGATGCCGTTGCGGCGGTCATGCGCGAGCACGGCGTACGGCGCATGATCCATGGCCACACACACCGGCCCGCGGTCCATGAGTTCGAGATCGATGGCGAGTCCGTGCAGCGCATCGTGCTCGGCGACTGGTACGAGCAAGGGTCGGTGCTGCGCGTTGATACCGACGGCGCGGCGCTTTCTAGGCTCTGAAATCGCGACACCGAGAGTGTCGCTCCCACCTGCTCGAACTTGGCGCCGGCAGGAAAAGAACGGCCAAGAGTGTCGCTCCCACCTGCTCGAACCTGGCGCCTGAAATAACCGCCGGCGGTGATAAGCACAGGTGGGAGCGGCGCTCCGCGCCGCGATCAGTCCTTGCGCGCGATCACAAGGTCCATGACATTGGTGCCGGTCGGGCCGGTATGGATGAGGTCGCCCGCAGCCGCCAGCGCGGTGTTGCTGTCGGCGCGCGCGAGGGCGTCGACCGGGTCGATGCCCTCGTCGTGCATCCGCGCAACGGTACCGCCATCCACCAACGCGCCGGCGTCGTCGCTGTTGCCGTCGATACCGTCGGTGCCCGCCGACAGCAGCGCGATGCCCTCGACACCGTCAAGTTCCATCGCGGCCGCCAGTGCGAGGTGTTGCGCGCGGCCACCGCGCCCGGGCGTGGCCGGCAACGACACGGTCGTCTCCCCGCCCCATACCCAGATGCCCGATTTCGCGCCCCGCAGCAGGCGCGCGATGAGTTTGCCCTGCTTCGCGGCGTCGCCCGCCAATTTCTGGATCGGATGCTCCGTACCGATTGCGCGCGCGGCATCGCCGTTCGTCGCCAACACTTTCGCGGCAACGGGCGTGAACGGTCCCGAGCCAACCACCGACAGGTCATCCCCGGGTACGTCGGACAATACCCACACGACGACCTCGCGCTCACCCGCGAAGACACGGGCACCACCGTGCTTCAGCTGTGACCAGCGGCCGCGCTCGGCATTGATTTCGGCGATATCGACGCCGAACGCCAGCAGTTCGCGCGTGCGCGCGGCGAGTTCTTCGAGCGTGTGGCCGGGTTTCAGGTGTTCGATACAGGCGGACGCGCCACCGGATACGAGCGCGATGAGCGGCAGACCGTGCGGTAAGGCGTCCAACCAGGCGGCGAATGCAGCGCCGGCCGCGAGGCTCGAGTCGTCAGGCACGGGATGACCGCCGAGGTGGTCAGCGTCACCGTAGCCGCGCGGCGCGGCGATGAACGAATGGGTGAGTTCAAGGCTCGCGATCGCGCGGGCGCCCATGGCCATGGCCGGTGCGGCTTTGCCGAGCGCGGCGAGCGCGTGCGGGCCGCTGAGGTGGGACAGCGCCGCGCGGGTGACCGCGGTGCCGTGGACGCGGGTGAGCGCGGATTGGAAGCGGGTCAGGAGGTCTTGCCGAGGGTCGTACATTGTCTGAGGATATATCGCGACACCAAGAGTGTCGCTCCCACCTGCACAACCTTGGCGCTGGCGCGCTTATTCGCGGCGCAAAGGCGCCGCTCCTACAACTCTGGCACCTGTAGGAGCGGCACCTTTGTGCCGCGATGAGGAATCAGGAGGCTTTTTTGGCGGCGTCCTTGCGCTCGGCGTCGATGCGCTCGAGGTATTCGGCGCTCACATCGCCGGTCACGTACTCACCCGAGAAGCACGACGTGTCGAAGCCCTCGAGGGTCGGGTTGCCACGGCGTACAGCGTCGATGAGGTCCGAGAGGTCCTGGAACACGAGGCGGTCGGCGCCGATAATCTTGGCGACTTCCTCGTCACTCCGCTCGGACGCGATGAGCTCCGACGCACTCGGCATGTCGATACCGTACACGTTCGGATAGCGCACCGGCGGTGCGGCCGACGCGAAGTAGACCTTCTCTGCGCCCGCGTCGCGCGCCATCTGGATGATCTGCTGCGCCGTGGTGCCACGCACGATCGAGTCGTCGACGAGCATCACATTCTTGCCATGGAACTCGAGGTCGATCGCGTTCAATTTCTGCCGCACGGATTTCCGCCGCATGGTCTGGCCGGGCATGATGAACGTGCGACCGATGTAGCGGTTCTTGACGAAGCCCTCACGGTATTTCACGCCGAGCAGCGTCGCGAGTTGCAGCGCGCTGGTGCGGCTCGTATCAGGAATCGGAATCACGACGTCGATGTCATGGTCGGGCCATTCGCGCATGATTTTCTCGGCGAGTTTCTCGCCCATGCGCAGCCGCGCCTTGTAGACAGACACGCGATCGATGATCGAATCGGGCCGCGCGAAGTACACGTATTCGAAAATGCACGGTGTGGAGTGCGCATCTTCAGCGCACTGCCGCGAATGGAGTTGGCCGTCGAGGTCGATGAAGATTGCCTCGCCCGGCGCGACATCGCGCTCGAGCTCGAAACCGGCGGCGTCGAGTGCCACGCTCTCCGAGGCGACCATATATTCGTCACCCTCGGGGGTTTCGCGCTTGCCGAACGCGATCGGGCGGATTCCGTGCGGGTCGCGGAACGCGACGATACCCTGGCCGGCGATCAGCATGATGACCGCGTAGCCGCCCGAACAGCGCCTGTGCAGCGCCGCGACTGCATCGAAAATCTGCTCGGGCGTGATGTGTTTGCCGCCGGTGCGCGCGAGTTCGTGCGCGAACACGTTGAGAATCACCTCCGAGTCCGAATCGGTGTTCAAATGCCGCAGGTCATCGCGGAACAGCGCGTCCTTGAGCTCGCGGTTGTTCGTGAGGTTGCCGTTATGTGCGAGGGCGATGCCGTGCGGCGAGTTCACATAAAGCGGTTGCGCCTCGGTCGAGTCTGAGCTGCCGGCCGTCGGGTAGCGGACGTGACCGATGCCGGCGTTGCCGGTGAGCTGGAGCATGTGCTCGCGCTGGAACACGTCGCGAACGAGCCCGTTTTCTTTGCGAAGATGCAGGCGATCGCCGTCGAAGGTGATGATGCCAGCTGCATCCTGCCCGCGATGCTGCAGCACCGTCAGCGCGTCATAGATTGCCTGGTTGACCGGGCCCTTGGCGACGATGCCGACGATTCCACACATTTCATGCACCTATGTCGGATGGAAGAAAGCCGTGCATCCACACGGCGACTGGGTCCAGTGCATCGATCATGAACGAGCCCCGCCACCAGTCCTCAGTCTGCTGTTCGGCGACGAGGCCGATGACCATCAGCGCGGCGACGACGACGACGCCGCGCAACAACCCAAAGCCCATGCCGAGGACCCGGTCGGTGCCGTGGAGTCCGGTGCCCTTCACCAGCATCGCGATCAGATGGTTCAACAGCGCGGCCACCACCAGCGTAGCGAGGAACAGGGTCACGAACGCGGCGATGGCGCGCACCACCTCGGAATCCGAAACGAAGCCGAGGTGCGGCGATAGTTCGGCCGCGAAAACGATGGCGACCCAGAACGCGGCGACCCAGGCGAGGAGCGACAGCACTTCCTTCACGAGGCCGCGCATGAGGCCGATGACCGTCGATACGCCAATCAACGCCAGAATCGCGACATCTACCCAGAGCATAGGGGCCGCATTATATCAGGGGTGCGGCACGACCACTGCGCGCTCCTCGGTGGTGCGGGTCACGCGTGCGGCGAGCGCCGTGGCCGCATCACGATCGACCAATGGCCCGATCCGCACACGGTACATCGTGCCGTTGTCGACCTGAACTCGCTGCACGAATGCGGCGAAACCCGCATCGCTCACCTTGCGGGCCAGCGCTTCCGCGTTTCCCGCGGCCGAGAAGCTACCCAGCTGTACGGCCCACCCGGCGCCCGCTTCGGTCTCGGGCGGGGCGCTTTCAACTGGCGCGTCGGTCGGCGTCGAGGCCGGCGGCTCGATCGCCCCGGGCGTCGCTTCCTCCGGCTGCGCAGGCAACTCGAGCGGCATGCCGACCGAGTGGGCAGGCTCCGCATTCTGTTCGACGGGCCCGTCGAGAATCATCGGCACGAAGATGACGGCGAGACCAACCAGCACTGCGGTGCCGACCATGCGTTGTTTGAGCAATGGGTCCATGGCGTTCGATACTACAGCACGGCGGCGGCCGTCAGGAACGACCCGAACACGATGATGCGGTCGTCCGGCCCAGCGAGCGAGCGAGCGTGCTCGAGGGCTTCGGCGACGTCGGCGTATTCGTGGGTCGTGCCGCGCAGCCCCGCGGCGTGCGCAAGTAGGGTTGCGCCATCCGCACCGCGTGGGCCGGGTAACGGCGCAAACAGCCACTGGTCGACCACTGCATCGAGCTCACCCAGCGTCTCCGCAATGGCCTTGTCAGCGAGCATGCCGCAGACGGCGAACGTACGACCGCCGCGCGCATCACGGGCGAGCTGCGCGGCCAGCACTCGGGCGCCTGCCGGGTTGTGAGTGACATCCACAATCAGGTCGGGCGCGGAGGCGATACGCTCGTAGCGCGCACGCAGTCGCGCATCGCCGAGCCCACGCTCCAGCCATGCTGAATCCGGCGGATCGAACCCGGGCAACACATCGAGCGCCGCGAGCGCGGCCGCAGCGTTCTGGTATTGCACCGCCCCGGGCAGGCACGGCGCGCGCAGCCCGCGGTACGCGTGGTTCATGCCTGCAAAATCCCAGCGGCCATCGTCATGCACGTCGTGTCGATAGTGCACGCCGGCCAGAATGGGTCGAGCGCCGATGGTCGCGATGTGCCGCAGCACGCTCGCCGGCGGGTCGATATCCGCGCACACCGCGGGGCGCCCCTCGCGATAAATGCCTGCCTTCTCGAAACCGATCGCCTCACGGTCCGTGCCGAGCCACTCGGCGTGGTCGATGCCGACCGACGTCACGACGGCGACATCGGCGTCGACCGTATTCGTCGCATCGAGGCGACCGCCCATCCCGACTTCAAGCACGGCGATCCCGACACCCGCTTCGCGAAAACGGTGGAGCGCCGCGAGCGCGCTGAACTCGAAATAGGTCAGGCTCGTCGCGACGCGCGCGCGGTCGACGGCTTCGAACGCCGCGCAGAGCGCAGCATCGTCCGCCTCGCGACCGTCGACGACGATACGTTCGTTGTAATGGATGAGGTGCGGCGACGTGAACGAGCCGACGCGCGCACCGGCCGCTGCAAGAAATGCAGTCAACCATGCGACGCAGGAGCCCTTGCCGTTCGTGCCACCGACCGTCACGACTTGGAACGGCGGCTCGCGCAGGCCAAGCGCATCGCGCACCGCGGCGACGCGGTCGAGCCCAAGATCAATCGAGCGGGGGTGTAAGGATTCCTGCCAAGAAAGCCATTCCTGAAGGGTTTTAGCGGCCACCGAGCATCGAGAGTATGGAAGCGATGGTGTCACGCATGTCACGACGGTCGACAATCTGATCGATTGCGCCATGGTCCAACAGGAATTCCGCGCGCTGAAAGCCCTCGGGCAAGGTCTGGCGCACCGTCTGCTCGATGACGCGCGGGCCCGCGAAGCCGATGAGCGCTTTCGGTTCTGCGAGGACCACGTCCCCGAGCATCGCGAACGACGCGGACACGCCGCCCATCGTCGGGTCAGTGAGCACAGAAATGAACGGAATACCTTGATCCGACATACGCTTCAGCGCTGCACTGGTCTTCGCCATTTGCATCAGCGAGAAAAGCGCCTCTTGCATACGCGCGCCGCCGCTCGCGGAGAAACACACCAGCGGGATGCGGCGTTCGACGCACACGGCAGCGCCACGGGCGAAGCGCTCACCGACCACGGCGCCCATCGAGCCGCCCATGAACGAGAACTCGAATGCGGCCGCGACGAGTGGATCGCCTTTCAGGGTGCCCGAGCAGACGATCAACGCGTCGGTTTCCCCGGTCGCTTTCTGCGCCTGGGAGATGCGATCTCGGTAACGCTTCGAATCCTTGAACTTCAACGCGTCAACGGGCGTGATGTCGCCGCCGATTTCGCTCGCGCTATCGGGATCGAGGAACTGCGACAGTCGGGCCCGCGCGCCGATGCGCAGATGGTGCGCACACTTCGGACACACGTCACAGCAGCGTTCGACCTCTGCGCGATACAGCATCGCGCCGCAGGACGGACACTTGAGCCACAGTCCTTCCGGGACCTGGCGCTTTGCGGCGCTGCTGTCCGTCTGAATGCGAGACGGTATGAGTTTCTGGAACCAGTTCATGCCGGAGTCGATGATACCGCACCCTCGGGCAACTCGTAGTGCCCGGGATACTCGACTGCAACGAGGTACAGGCCCGCGGCCGCCGCGGTCGCGGCGGCCTGAGTACGGTCGCGGCCGTCGAGGACCGCGCGCAGCCAATCTGCATCGCGTTCACCGCCGCCGACCTGGCACAACGAACCGACGAGGTTGCGGACCATGTGGTGCAGGAACGCGTTTGCACGCACCTCGAAGGTCACCGTGTCGCCCGCCCGCATCACATCGAGCCGATGCAGCGTTCGGACCGGCGTCTTGGCTTGACACCCCTGCGCACGAAATGCCGAAAAATCGTGCTCGCCGAGCAGCTGCTGCGCGGCGCGATGCATCGCGTCCGCATCAAGGGGGCGATGCAGCCATGCGACGCGGTCGGCGTCGAGACCTGCGCGAGTCGGCCGGTTGAGCAGCACATAGCGGTAACTGCGGGAACGCGCACTGAAGCGCGCATGGAAATCGTCGGGCACGGCACGCGCCCAGTTGACGCTGACCGCGCGCGGGAGGTTCGCATTCGCGCCCAGCACCCACGACCACTGCGACCGCGCCGCGTCACTGTCAAAATGCACGACCTGCGCCGTCGCATGGACCCCGGCGTCGGTGCGACCCGCGCATTGCACCTGCACCGGATGATCGGCCACGCGACTCAACGCACGCTCCAGCGCGCCTTGCACAGTCGGTTGGTCCGGCTGGTCCTGCCAACCGGCGAACGGCGTGCCGTTGTATTCGAGGCCAAGGGCGATTCTCATTTTCTAATCGCGGCGCAAAGGCGCCGCTCCTACATTGGTAGGCGCGGGGCCTGTGTCGATGGCGGTGATGACGGACGCGGCCCGGTCGGCAAGGCGGGCAAGTGGCGAACCGGTCGCGGGTGCGGGCGTTGCGGCAATCAGCGCCTGGATCTGCGGGACCGCATCAAGCGTTGCGACGAGGCGGGTCGCGAAGCGCGTCGCTGGGACGCCGAGCCATTCAAGCGGGGTGAGCGCGCGCGCGAGTCCCGACGCGAGGGCATCCGGCGGCACGCCGTGCAACGCGACCTGCACCGCGCTCACCGCGCACACCAGCACCGCAATGCGCGCGACGATCTCGAGCCACGGCGCGGCACTGAAGAACACGAACAGAACCACCAACGCTGTGAGGAGCCATCGTAGGCGCCAAGTGCCAGTGAGGATCTTGTCGCGAAGCGTCGGCGTCAGGAACGGCAGCGCCACAACGATGCCCACGAGCAGCGCGGGCGGCGCGGCCAACGGGAGAAATGGCAGCACCGCGACGGTGATGAACAGCAGCAGGATTCGAAGCGTCGGTGTCACGCGGCGCAATTAGATGAGCTTCAGGAGTTCCTGCGCTTCCTGTTTCTGCGCGTCGTCGCCGTCGGCAAGCACTTCGTTCAGAAGCCCGCGTGCGCCATCGGCGTCGCCCATGTCGATGTACGCGCGTGCGAGGTCGAGCCGCGAGTCGCCGCTGCCACCCTCGGCATCTGCGTCTGGCTCTGGCTCTGGCCCGCCGTCGTCCGCGAGCAATGCGTCGAAATCGAGGTCCATGCCGTCGTCCGCGCCTTCAGCGGAGTCGGCGCTCGGGGATTCGAACTTCGTGTCCGCCGTCGCTTCGTCGCTGAACGCGCTCTCAACGTCGGCGCTGTCGCCATCGCTCTCAAGGCCCTCGAGCGCGGAATCAATATCCATGTCGAGCGCCCCATCGTCCTCCGTGGGCGCGACCTTGAACTGCGTCGCGTCCTCACCCTCATCGTCGAGGCCAAAGTCGATTGCGTTGTCGTCGTCGGCCGGCGCTTCCTCGGGCGCGGGCGCGGGCGCAGGCTCAGACTCAGGCTCGGGCTCGGATTCCGCTGCGCCGGTTTCGTATTCGAAATCCCCAAGGTCGAACTCGACTTCGTTGCCGGCAGGCGCCTCGGCTGGGGTGGCATCGGCTCCGGCATCCGCCTCGGGCTCGCCGAGGTCGAAATCGCCCTCGAACGTTCCGGTGTCGAGATCCATTTCGGCCTCGCCGCCGTCGTCGCCTTCGAGATCAAGGTCAATCGCGCCAGAGCGCGTGCCAGAGCTCATCATCTCGCTGAACAGCGGCTCATCGCCTTTCATCTGGCGACCGAGAATCGCTACGTTGGCCCACTCGCCGGCCGCCTCAAGCTTCGTCTTGCCCTCTCGCGCATGCGCGATGAATTCGTCCGGCTTGCCCCAGGCGAAGTAAATCTCGAGGAGCTTCATCAAGTAATCGACGCGTTCCGGGTGCTGTTTGTACGCCCCCTCCATCAGGTCGGCCGCTTGGTCGTACAGGCCGTACGCGAGATGGAAATCGGCTTCTGACGCGGGGTCGCCATCGTCGAGCGACATCACGGCACTCGTGTCCATGTCGTCTTCGACCGCTGGCGCTGCCGGCTCGGGCTTGCTCGCCGCGGCGGCTGCCGCATCAACTTCTTCTTCGCGGATGACGGTCTGCTCGCCCTCGGCGTCCACGGCATCGGCCATGGCCCCGAACTGGGTCGCGTCGTCCTCGTCCGCCTCGGGCGCGAGCATGCGATTCGCTTCCGTCGACGCGCGGCGTCGGCGCAGCGCGACGAACACGATTGCAAGAACGATCGGAACGCCGAGCAAGAGCGCAAGAATCAGTGGATTGGTGAGGTGGTCGAGCAGCGTCGGCTCTTCCACGACCGGAGGCGGTTGTGGCTTCGGTTCTTCTGCCGGTTCTTCAGCCGGTTCATCGGCGACGGGCTCGTCCGTGCCCGGCTCGTCCATTCCATCGGGCTCGGTCACCGGCGTCTCGACACGGTCCGGGACGACGCCCGTCAACGCGGCGAGTTCGGCATCGCGGATTTCGAGTTCGCGACGCAGGCGGTCGGCTTCGGATTCGAGCTCGACGAGCCGATCGGTCAGCGACTCGCGTGCGGCGCGCTCCTCGGCGACGGCGTCTTCGGCCGCGGCCAGGCGGCCTTGCAGCCCGCCGTCGGCGCCGTCTGCGCTCCCCGCGGGGTCATCACCATCAGCACCGCTGTCCGGCGCGGTGAGGCGCAGTTGGTCGTCGCGTCCCGACGGGCCCGCTTCGGAAATCTGGAAATCGATGGCTTCACCGGTTCGCCATGCATCGTTCTGGCGCGAGACTTCTTGCACCGCGGCGGCGGCGGACCGTTGCGTGATTGCATCCCGCTCCGGCACACGCAGGATGTAGCCGGTCTTCATCCGGTTGATGTTGCCGTAAAACGCGTCCGGGTTTGCCTCGAACAAGGCGAGCATCATCTGCGAAGTCGTGATGTCCGCGGACGGCTTGACACGCTCCGCGATCGACCACAGCGTCTCATTTCGCTGAATCGCGCCGTAGCTGCCGGGGCCGGCACGCATGCGGTCTTCAGGGATGCGCCCCTCGAGCGACGGCGGGGTGCGGCGCGTCGGCTCGGTCGCTTCGACCCGCGCGGGCGGCTGCACCGGCTCGGTCCACGCCGGCCGTACCGTGCTCGCGACGGCGGGCATCAGCACCGGCGGGTCGAGCAGGATCGTGTACTCACGCAGCAAGCGGCCACGCGACCAGTTCGCTTCAATCAAGAAACTCAGGAACGGCTCGCGCACGGCTTCGCGCGTAGTGACGCTGATGACGGGTTCGCCGGCTGCATTGTGTTCGGCGCTGAACTGAAGCTGGGTCAGGAGAAACGCGCGGTCGAGTCCGACACGCGAAAACTGTTCGACGGATGCAAGCCGCACCTGCAATGCGTCGAGCTCGCCGGAACGCAGGTCGGTCAACGCGATTTCCGCCGCGAGCGGTTCGTTCAACGACGACAGCACGCGGACCTCGCCGAGGCCCAAAGCGTGCCCAACTGCGGGGCTAAGAAGTAGCGCCAGCAGCGGCAGTATTGCAACTTTTCGCAGCATTTCGGACTCCGTGACCCCGTCCCCGCTTAACATTGTCCTTCACAATGCTCGGCTAACTATAGCTTATAGATGGCTTTTCACCAATGCTTCGGCAATCTGGACCGCATTCAGGGCCCCGCCCTTGCGCACGTTGTCCGCGACGACCCACATCAACAGGCCATTTTCGCGGCTTGGGTCGTCCCGCAGGCGCCCCACGAAGACCCCGTCAGCGTGGGCCGCATGGGTCACCGGCGTCGGATATCCGCCCGGCCCACGTGCATCCACGACCACCACGCCGGGCGCCAGCGCGAGCAGTTCCCGGGCGCGATCGGCGCCGAGCGGGCGCTCGGTCTGGACCGCGACCACTTCGGAGTGCCCAAAGAAAACCGGCACCCGTACGGCCGTTGCGGCAATCGCGAGATCAGGCAGCCCCATGATCTTGCGGGTCTCGCGCATGACCTTCTGTTCTTCGCCGGTGAAGCCCGCGTCGTCGAATACATCAATATGAGGAATCAGGTTGAACGCGATTTGCACCGGGAACGCGGTGGGGTCGTCGACCGCCTGCGCGTTCAAGATGCGTGCGGTCTGCTGGGCGAGTTCGGTGACCGCCGCACGACCCGCACCCGAAACCGCCTGGTAGCTCGCGACGTTCACGTGGGTGAGGCCCGCGGCATCGTGCAAAGGCTTCAGTGCAACGACGAGTTGGATGGTCGAGCAATTCGGGTTCGCGATGATGCGCCGGCGCTGCCAGTCCTTCAACGCGTCGGCGTTGACCTCGGGCACGACGAGCGGCACTTCCGGGTCCTCGCGCCAGCGCGAGCTATTGTCGATCACGACGCAGCCGGCCGCTGCGGCCTTCGGCGCATAGTCACCGGAGACTTCGGCGCCGGCGGAGAACAGCGCGAGCTGCGCCAGCGACCAGTCGAACTTGGCCGCGTCCTTCACGACCACGGTCTTGCCCCGGAACTTGCGCCCTTCGCCGCTCGACTGCTCGCTCGCGAGCAGGAACAGCTTGCCGACCGGAATCGACGAGGCCTCGAGAATCTCGATCATCGCCTCGCCGATCAGTCCGGTCGCACCGAGGATTGCTATGTCGTATATCTTGTCCATCAGTCGCTTTCTCAGTGTAGGAGCGGCGCCTTCGCGCCGCGAATCAGTCGGCACCTTTGCGCCGCGATTGCCCGGTCATCGCCAACACGGCCAGCGCCGCCGCCGCACTCATCGCCGACGCAATCCAGACCGCGGCGGGTGCAACGCCATCCCAAAGATATCCGGCCGCAAGGCTGCCGAGCGCTGTGCCCGCGCCGAACGTGAGGCTGGAGAACAGTGCCTGGCCCCTGCCCTGCAGCCGCCCTGGGAAGAATCGGTGAACGAGCCCGATCGACACCGCATGAAAGATCCCGAAGCTCGCGAGGTGGAGAATCTGGGCGAACGCGAGTGCCGCCATCTTATCAGCAAATGCCGCGATCAGAAGCCAGCGTAGCGTCGACAGCGCGAGCGACCAGGCGAGCAGCACGCGCGACGGAAAACGCGCGAGCAACCGGCCCATGAACATGAACACGCCGATTTCCGCG
The DNA here is from genome assembly GCA_040882865.1 of Gammaproteobacteria bacterium. Lineage (GTDB taxonomy): Bacteria > Pseudomonadota > Gammaproteobacteria > Natronospirales > JAIVGZ01 > JAIVGZ01. The sequence goes on along the minus strand of JBBEAN010000004.1, from coordinate 67,141 downwards.
GCCACGCCAAGCGCCCACAGTTGACCGATCAGCGCACGGCTGTAGCCATGGCCTTCAAGGTAGAGGCTGAAGAACGAGTAATACGGCCCATGCGAAAACTGCGCGAGCAGGCCGACCGCGAACAGCGCGAGCACGGCGGGCTGGCGCAGCACTGCGAACAGCCCAGAAGCTGCGGGCGCATCGACCGGATGGTGCTTCTCGGGCACGAGCAGGCTGCAGACGAACGCACCGAACAGCAGCGCAAGCAATACCGGCAACAGCGTCTCGGTGCCGTAGCGATCGAGGAGCGGGCCGAGGCCAGCGACCGACACGATGAATCCGAGTGACCCCCACAGACGAATGGAGCCGTAGCGCTGTGGGCCGAGGTGATTGAGCGAGGTCGCCTCCATCTGCGGCTGCATCGCGCTGAAGAAAAACGCCCATGCACCGAGCACGAACGCGAGCCAGGCGAAACCCGTGCCGAACCACATGCCGGCGAACGCGACGCAACACCCGAGTGCGGCGAGCCGCACCATCACCATGCGGCGCCCGATGTGGTCGGAGTACCAGGCGGCCAGGTTCGGCGCGATGATGCGCGCCGTGAGCTTCAGCGCGAGCAATACGCCGATTTCGCTCGCCGTGAAGCCAAGGCCGTCGAGGTACAGCCCGATGTACGGAATCATCGCCCCGAGGGCGGCGAAATAGAAAAGGTAGAGGCCGGAGAGCCGCCAGTACAGCGTCATCCGTTCTGCGCGCGCTGTCTGAGCCAGTGGTCGGCGAGCACGATGGCGAGCATCGCCTCGGCGACCGGCACCGCGCGGATACCGACGCAGGGGTCATGGCGGCCGCCGACCGAAATCTCGACAGGGTTGCCGTGGATGTCCACGCTGCGCGCGGGCAGACGCAGGCTCGAGGTCGGCTTGACCGCGATGGACACGAGCACTTCCTGGCCCGACGACACGCCGCCGAGCACGCCGCCCGCGTGGTTCGACAGAAACCCGTCCGGCGTGAGCTCGTCGCGGTGTTCGCTGCCGGCTTGCTCGATCGCGGCGAAGCCCGCGCCGACCTCGACGCCCTTCACCGCATTGATGCCCATCATCGCGTGCGCGATGTCCGCGTCGAGCCGGTCGAACACGGGCTCACCGAGGCCGGGCGGCACACCGGTCGCGACGACGCTCACGCGCGCGCCGGCCGAATCGCCGCGCTTGCGCAGCGCATCCATCCACGACTCGAGTTCGGCGACGCGCGACGCGTCACCGCAGAAAAACGGATTATCGTCGACGACCGACCAATCGTCCGGACGCGGCAGCGCGTGCGGACCGAGCTGCGCGAGCCAGCCATGAATCTCGACGCCCGCGCGTTCGGCGAGCAACTTGCGCGCGATCGCGCCTGCAGCGACGCACGAGGCGGTATTACGCGCCGACGCACGGCCTCCGCCGCGCGGGTCGCGCACCCCGTATTTCTTCCACCACGACCAATCCGCGTGCCCCGGTCGAAACCGGTCGGCGAGTTCGTCGTAGTCCTTCGACCGCGCGTCGGTATTCTCGATGAGTAAGCCAATCGGTGCGCCGGTCGTCGCGCCTTCATAGGTGCCGGACAGGATGCGCACCGCATCGGGTTCGCGGCGTTGGCTGACGTGGCGGCTCTGGCCCGGACGACGCCTGTCGAGATCGCGCTGCAGGTCGGCTTCGGTCAAGGCGAGCCCAGGCGGACAGCCGTCGACCACGCAGCCGATGGCCGGTCCGTGGCTCTCGCCGAACGTCGTCACGACGAACAAGCGACCGAGACTGTTGCCGGACATCAGCGCGCTTTCAATGCGGCGGCGACCGCGGTTTTGTGCGCCCGCAACCCTTGCGCGTCGATGACGAACACGCCGTCACCGCCGTGCTCGAACTCGACCCACGACAGTGGGAGGTCAGGCAGGAGCTCGGCCAACGCGGGCGCGCTCGCGCCGACTTCGCAGACGAGCACGCCGTCATCGGTGAGGTACCCGGGCGCCTCATCAAGGATGCGCAACGCGAGGTCGAGGCCATCGGCGCCCGCCGTCAGGCCGAGTTCGGGCTCGTGGCGGAACTCAGGTGCCAGCGCATCCATCTCGTCCGCATCGACGTACGGCGGATTCGCGACGATGAGATCATAGTGACGGCCCGCGTGCGCGGCGAACAGGTCGGACTGGTACAGGTGCACGCGTCCCGCGACGTGGTGGCGCTCGACGTTCATCGCAGCGACTTCGAGTGCGCCCGGCGACAGGTCGCTCGCATCGACCGCAGCGTTCGGGAACGCGTACGCGCAAGCGACCGCGATGCACGCGCTACCGGTGCAAATATCCAGTACGCGCTCGACTTGGTCGGCATCAACCCACGGCTCGAACTGTCGCGTGATCATTTCCGCAATCGGTGAACGCGGGATGAGCACGCGTTCGTCGACGTGGAACGGCAGGCCGCAGAACCACGCGTCGCCGGTCAGATAAGCGGCCGGTTTGCGCTCGGTGATACGCCGCTCGAGCAGCGCGATGACGCGGTGGATTTCGTCGTCGGTCAGCGCGGCGGTGTATAGCGCGGGCGGTAGCGTCGCGGGCAAGTGCAGTGCATGCAGCGTCAGCTGCGCCGCTTCGTCGATGGCATTGTCGGTGCCGTGCCCGAAATGGATATCGGCCTCACCGAAGCGGCTCGCGCCCCAGCGGATGAGATCATTGACCGTGCGTAGGTTCTGCATCGCGCCAGCATGCGATAATCCGCGCATGCGATTCAAGCTCATTGTGGCAGTGGTGGTCATCCTCGCGCTCGGCGCGGGCTTCTGGGTCGCGTCGGGCCTGCGCGGCGGCGAACTGCCGGCAACCGGTGCCATCGTTCTCGATACGCCGCGTGATCCGGGTTCGTTCCGTCTCGTGGATCATCATGGGCAGCCCTTCGGTCCCGCTGAAATCCGCGATCAGTGGACGCTGTGGTTTTTCGGCTTCACGCACTGCCCCGACATCTGTCCGATGACACTGTCAGCGCTGAACCTCACCGACCAGGCGCTCGCCGACGCGGGCGCGGCACGCCCGACCGTCGTGATGGTCAGCGTGGACCCGCAGCGCGACACGCCGGAAAAGCTCGCCGCGTATGTCCCTTTCTTCAATGATACGTTCGTCGGCGTCACAGGCACGACCGCCGAAGTCCTGACGCTCACGGAGCGCCTCGGCATCATCGTGCAGTACGTCGCGCGCGACGGCGACGATTACACCGTCGAGCATGGTGCCTCGCTGCTCCTCACAGGCCCGGACGGGCTCGTACGCGCCGTGTTCACCGCGCCACACGAACCACAAAAGCTCGCACAAGACCTCGCGGTCCTCATCCCCTGGTTGGAGAAAAATCGATGACCTCATTGTTTTTATCGCGACGCCAAGAGCGTCGCTCCCACCTGATGACGTCACCGTCGGTGGTCCGCACCGGTGGGAGCGACGCTCTTGGCGTCGCGATGATCCTCGCAATCACGCTCGCGCTTTCACCGTCGATCGCCCTCGCCCAAGCCCCCATCACCGTCGACGACGCGTGGGTGCGCGCCGCGCCTCCGGCGGCGCAGGTCCTGGCCGGCTATTTCACCGTACAGAACGCCGCGCGCAAAACCGTGACGCTGACGCGCGTCGAGAGCCCGAACTTCGCGCGCGTGGAGATGCACCGGACCCGCGTCGTCGACGGCGTCTCACGGATGGAACCGGTCGAGTCTGTCGAAGTCCCCGCGCGCGGCAACGTCGTGTTCGCGCCAGGCGGCTTGCACCTGATGCTGATGGACCCGCTCGGTTCGATGGCGCCGGGCACGACGGTTTATTTCGTACTCACCTTCGACAACGGCTGGACATTCGAAGTCACCGCGCCCGTGCGCACGGCAGACTGATGGAGCGCATCTACACACCCCCGGGGACCTGGCTCGGCGACTACGCGCGCGTCGTGCTGCAGTTCATCCTCCCGACGCACGCGCTGTCGCGCATCGTGCATTGGGCGACACGCCGCGAGGCGCGCTGGTTCAAGGACCTGCTGATCCGCCGCTTCATGGCCAACTTCCGCATCAAGCTCAACGAAGCGGTCGAGCCGGACCCGCGCGCGTACCGGAGCTTCAATGCGTTCTTCACGCGCGCATTGAAGGATGGCGTGCGCCCGCTTCCCGCGGAACCGGACGCGATTTCGTCGCCCGTGGACGGGACCTGCAGCCAGTCCGGCGAAATCCGCAAAGGTCGCATCTTCCAGGCGAAGGGCCGCGAGTTTTCGATCGTCGAGCTGCTCGGCGGCGTGCCGAGCGTCGCTGCGCCGTTCTTCAACGGCTCATTCGCGACGCTGTACCTCGCGCCGCGCGACTACCACCGCATCCACATCCCGCTCGACGGCACGCTGCGCCGCATGACGCACGTACCGGGCCGGCTGTTCGCGGTGAACCCGCCCGCCGTGCGCCGCATCGATCGTGTGTTCGCGCGCAACGAACGCGTGTTGTGCATCTTCGATACCGACGCGGGCCCGATGGCCGTCGTGATGGTCGGCGCGTTGTTCGTCGGCAGCATTGAAACGGTGTGGGCCGGCGAAGTGACCCCGCCGACCGCGCGCAAGATCACCCAGTGGCGCTACGACGGCGACGATGCGCCGCGCTTCCGGCGCGGCGACGAAATCGGGCGGTTCAACATGGGCTCGACGGTGATTCTCGCATTCGGTCCGGGCAAAGCCGGATTCGACGAGATGCTGCGTGACCAGACGCGCGTGCAGATGGGCGAACGGATCGGCGTTACGAATCGCCCCAGCACATAGCCTTCGCCTTGCCATACGGCAGCGGGGTCGCATTGAGCGTGTACAGGTACGAGCCGACATGGCCGAGATGCCGCGACACCAGCGGGTCGATGTAGAGCTTGTAGCCCGCCTTGCGCGCGTTCGCGCAGAAGCTGACGTCCTCACCCTCATGGTAGCCGCCGAGCGCGTTCCAAGTGATCGGAAAGCGCGGCAGCGCGAGCTTCTCCAGCACCGCACGCTTCATCAACAGCGCGCCGAATCCGACCCCTTCGACTTCGACCAACGCGTCGCCCTGCGCCGCGAACGTGCGGCGGCACCGTCCGTCCGGCTGGATATCGACAACTGCAGTCGGTAGCGGACTCAGCGCACCGCGCATGCAGTAGTTACCCGCGACGATATCGACGTCGTGGGACAGAAGTCGGTCGAGAAGCCAGTCCGGGAACACCATGTCCGAATCAAGCCAGAGCATGTGCGAGCAATCAGACTTCAGCGCCTGCTCTGCGGTCTGCTCGCGCGACTGGGCGACGTTCGACGTCTTCACGTTCGTGAATTCGAATGAAAAACCCGCGGCAGCGCCGCGGAGCAACAGGCGTGACAAGGAAAGCGCGAAATCCGTCTTGACCTCGTCGCCGGTGGGCAAGCACAGGTTTATTTTCATACGCACGATTATAGACGCAAAAAAAGAGGGGCCCGAAGGGCCCCTCAAGTGTCCAGACTTCAGAGGAGATTTAAAAAGTCTGGGTGTAACGGATGTACGGCACGCGGCCGAACGGATCGTAGTTGCTCGTATCGAAGCCACGGGCCAGGCTACCGTCGAGCGGCGGCGCCTTGTTGCCGACGTTATCCACACCGACGGTCAGGCGACCATTCCACGGCGTGTGGTAGTTGAGCTGCACATCGTGGGTCGTCCATGACGGAACGTCGCCGGTGCCGGTGGTATTGACGACACTGTCGACGTAGCTCGTATTGACCACGACCGAGAAGTCTCCGTAGCTCCACATGTTGCCCAACTGGGCCCGGAATTGCGGCTGACCGCCACCGTTCGCCCCACCCACCGACTGGCCGACCGAGTTGGCCCCACCGTCCACCCGTATTTCCTGGACGTAGCCAATCTGCAGTTGACTTTGCAGGGTGCCGAACCCGCCGAATGCGAAATTCGTCCGCACATTCAGGTCGACGCCCGACGTGTCGATGGTGCCGAGGTTGACGAAGCCGCGCTGGCCGCCGACGATTCGGCCGCTCGCGTCCCGCGCGATGCCGAGTCCGAGCGACGGGTCACCGTTGAACCCGGGCACGAATGGTGCCGTGGGCAACGTGGAGACCCCCGGAGGACACTGCGTGAGCCCCGCCAAACAGTTGATGATGGTGTTCAGCGAAATGCCGGCAATCCGGTTGTCGATGCTGATGTTGTAGTAGTCGAGCGACAAGTTCAGCCACTCATTGGCATCCCATGCACCACCGATGGAGAACTGCTTCGACTGCTCCGAGCCGAGGTTCGGATTCGCAATCACGAACATCGTGACCTGCGGAGCCTGGTTTTGGCCGGCCGCGTTCACGCAGCGGTTCTCCCCGGGAATCGGCGTCAAGCCGAGTGCGGTACAGGTCGCGGCATCGGTGGTGAAGTCCGCCGCGAACGACGGCGACAGGCTGAGCAGGTCGAGCGACGGCGCCGCGAAACCTTCGCCATACGAAGCGCGCAGGGTCACGGTGTCCATCGGCTGCCAACGCGCCGAAATTTTCGGCGAGAAGTCGCTGCCGTAGTCACTGTACTTGTCGTGACGACCGGCAACCGAGACCTCGAGGTCCGGCATGACCGGCAACAGCACCTCGAAGAACATCGCGGTGACGTCACGGCCGAGGCCTGCGGAGTTACCCGCGGAGCCGCCGATCTGGCCGGCTTCCGACAGCGAGTCGTACTGGTCGCTGTAGTCTTCTTCGCGGTATTCCGCACCGAAGGCCAAGCCAACCACGCCGCCCGACATTTCGAACGGCAGATCGGTGTTCGCGATCGCATACAGCTCCTCGAGCCGGGTGAGGCTCTCGCGGCTGATTGTCGCCTTCATCGCATTCAGGATGCTGGGCGGGTTGCCGAACGGGTCGGACAGGTCGTACTGGCCGCTCCCGATGAAGTTCCGCGCGGTCGCGCGGACCAGGTAGTTCCGGCCGAGGTCGATGTACTTGAACTCGTTCCGGCGCATGCCGACATCGATGTCGAACATGCCGATGGTGCCCTGGAAGCCGACGTTCAAGTCATAGACGTTGGAGTCGATGAACGTATCGCGGTTGCCCAGTGACGCGTAGCGGTGGTAGACGTACAGGTCTTCCGCGAAAGCCGGGTGGGTCGGGTCGTAGTACGGGCTCGCCGGATTCGCGTACGGGTGGTTCGGGCTGGTCGTCGGAATGAATCCGAAGTCCGGCACCGGCGCATAACGACCGAACGACTTGACGCGTGTGACGCCTGCGCCGACGTACGTCGACCAAAGGTCGTTGATGCGGTAGTTCCCCCGCAGGAACACGGCTTGGTTGTTGATGGATGCTTCGTCCGCAGCGACCGACGTGAAGTCGAATACGCAACGGGTGCCGGCACCGGTACCGGTCAACGAATATCCCGGTAAACCTGCGCACGCGCCCGGGTACGCTGACCCATGAACCGGATCGTCGACGAACCCGAAGTCTCGTGCGCCATTGCCCGCGTAGAGCAGATTGTTGCCGTAAACGGACGCACCGCCCGAGGACCACGGTCGGTCACGCTGGAACACGATGTCGCGCTTGTTGAACGAAGCGCCGCCCATCACGCTGCCGCGGTCGCTCGACGCGCCGAAGAGGATCGAACCCTCTTCCGTGTCGCCGCCTTCCTGCGTCGGCTTGCTCAGACCGTAGGTCATCTGCACGCCGGTGAAGTCTTTGCGGGTGATGATGTTGACCACGCCGCCGATTGCGTCCGTGCCGTAAATGGCCGATGCGCCGTCGGACAGGATTTCGATACGCTCAACCGCTGCGAGCGGAATCGTGTTCAAGTCCTGTGCGCCACCAATCTGCGGCGCAACCGGAGCACGACGGCCGTCGATCAGGATCAGGGTGCGGCCTTCGCCGAGACCGCGCAGGCTCAAGCCTGCCCAGCTCTGCGCCGAACTACCCGATGCCGGACGGAACGAACCGAAGCTGTTGAAGGTGGTGTTGCGAAGCAGATCGGCGACCGACGTCTCACCGGAAAGCTCGATCTGGTTACGGTCGATGACCGTGACCGGAAGCGCGCCCTCGATGTCCGCACGCTTGATGCGCGAACCCGTGACTTCGACGCGACCCGTGAGGTCCTCGTCGTCTGCATCCGCGTCTTGCGCGAAAGCGACACCCGCGGTGGATGTCATACCGACGCCGAGCGCCAGCGACACCGACCACCGGAGCGCATTCGCTCCAAACGTCGTTGCTGTTTTCATGTATCCCCCTGAATGAAGGCGGTATGCCCACATTCAGTTTGACGCGCCGGTGCAACACCTCAACACAAATGCAACGAACGGCGCATCACGCCGGGGAACGGCGAACTTATTGTGGTGAACGGATCATTCAGCCATGGCGATGCTGGCCGGAAACAAGCCGCTGTTGCAGTTGCACAACATCATGAAAAATTGGTCAGAGCGCCGGCGAGTAGTTCCCGCCTGCGGCGACTCATGCGCAGGCGCGTGCCGTCCGCGAGAATCACCGAGAAGTCTCCCTTGAACATCGGCTCGAGCGCGACGATTCGATCGAGATTCACAATGGTGCCTCTATGAATCCGCACGAATCGGTCCGGCGGCAACATGCCCTCGAGTGCGCGCAGGCTCTCGCGGATTAGATGAACGGCTTCGCCGATGTGGAGCTTCGCATAATAAACATCCGCCTCTATCCAATCGATGTCGTCGATCTTGAATACAGAAAGTACGTCCCCGGTGCGCACCGTGAAACGGGAGATGCCCCGCTGTTGTTCCCCGACCGTGTCGAGCATGCGCTTCAGGCGCTCGGTAAAGCCGCGCGTGGCAGGGAGGTCGAGTCGCTCCCGCGCGCGCGCGAATGCCTCGTGGAAGCGTTCGTCGCTGAAGGGTTTCAGCACGTAATCTATCGCATTGGCTTCGAACGCGGCCACCGCGTATTGGTCGAACGCAGTGATGAATATGACCATCGGCATCTCGTCAGGCCCTACTTCCGCGACGACCTCGATGCCACTCTTGCCGGGCATCTCCACATCCAAGAACACGAGATCCGGACGTTGTTGGCGAATACCGGCGATTGCATGCATTCCGTTGCTCGCATGACCCACCACTTCGACGTCGCCTTCCGCAGCGAGCAACGAAACGATGCCATTACGAGCGTGTCGCTCATCGTCTGCAATGAAGACCCGTATCTTGGTCATTCCATTTTCACTCCGGTTGGCATACGCAACACCGCACGGACCCGTCCGCCATCGGGGATCAATTCAAAGTCCGCTCCATCGCCGAAAGTCTCGCGGAGCCGCGCCCGCGTGTTGCGGATACCAATCCCAGCGGCGCGGCCCATACCCTCGCTCGCGTGCAAACCAACGTCGTTCGCGACCTCGATTTCTAGCATGTCGCCGACACGTCTGGCCATGACACTGATCCGGCAAGTGCCTTGCATTTTCGCCAAACCATGTTTCACGGCGTTCTCGACCAGTGGCTGCACAATCAGCGTCGGTACATGAAGTGACAGCACCTCGGCGTCGACATTTTTGGTGAACATCAGCCGGTCTGCGAACCTGAACCGCTCGAGTTCTAGATAAGATTCGACGAAGGCCAACTCTCGCTCGAGTGACACGGTGTGCTCACCGTCGAACTCAAGCGTCTGCCTGAACATCGACCCGAGTAATGTGACGACGTTACGCGCCTCATTCGTATCGCCGGTGCGGATCAACATCGCTATGGTGTTGAGAATGTTGAACAGGAAGTGCGGCTTTATCTGTAGTTTCAACGCGTGCAGTTGGGCATCGGCGAGTTGCGCGCGCAGTTCCGCGCTGCGCCGTTCGCTCTGTTGCAGCGCGTCGCGCGCCTCGATTTCGCGCGTGATGTCTTTTACGGTCCCCTCAATGAACGCCAGCTCGCCGCGCTCATCGAACACCCCGCGCGCGGTCTCGCTGTTCCACATCACCGTGCCGTCTCGTCGATGCATTTTCCATATCCAATTCTCGACGCTGCCGTCGCGCTGGATGGCGTCGAGGTAGCGCTGGCGCTCGCTGGCGTCACCGTAAACTTGCGCCCCGATGTCGGTGATGGATGAGATCGCGTCATCGACGCTGTCATAACCGAGCGCGTTCGCGGCATAGCGGTTCAGTGCCACAAAGCGTCCCGCGGGCGTACTTCTGTAAATCCCGAACACCGCATTTTCGAAGAATTCCGTGAAACGCCGCTCGGACGCCACCAGCGCGCGTTCAGCCATCAATCGGCCCTCCCGAACCACGGCACGAGATGCCAAGACAGCAATCACGGTGATCATCGCGATGTCGACGGGCAACCCAAAGCGAACGTGAAAGCCTAATGAGTCCCGGAACCAGACCAACGTCGGATAGGGGCTCAACATCCCGGAGACGACCCCATTCCAAAGCGCATGCAGGCCGAATGCGGCGCACGCGACCAACACGACGCTCAAGACGTGATGCCAACGAAGTCGGCCGTCGGCGGCGAATATCCGCTTGAATAACACCATTGCCGTTGGGGCGATTAATATGAAAATGGACCACGAGCTGAACTGCCAGCGGTGTACCTCAAAATAGGAGATTGGACCGGCAAGCGACGTGATGAATACGAAATAGACGAGCGCGAGCAGTCCAGCGCCGAACCAAACAGCCACCGCGGTCCATGCCGCATAACGCAGCCAATCGTGGAAGAACGGCCTCATTGAAATCGAGGCACGGTGCGTCTCCATTGTTGCGCTCGAAGCCCCCATGAAAGGCGCCAGTATGCCACGCGAATTTTCCGTGCGTGTCTCCGCGGCGAACGGACATCAGCGTGCGGTCAACGGGGAATACGCGCGGTAAGCGGGGAACGTTTTACGGGTCGCGGGTGGGAACAGCAAGTTCGACGAATCTCAGCTCTCCGGCACTGGGCTCGTAGATATAGTGGTAGACACGCCCTCGGCTCCTAGAATCCTCGCCGATGAGAACGGAGATGATCTCGATGCCGTCGCGGTACGCGTTCGCCAGGTCTTGGGCGGCAGAATCCGCGAGCTCCCTGCGTAGGTCATCGCGCAGCCGGAACGCGTCGGTATCGTATATCGAGATGCTGGCAGCGATGGGGCCCCGCGCGACGATATTGACGGTGTACCCGTATTTCTCTTCGATGGACGCGCCGAGCGCTTCGTCCCCGGGCGGCGAGAGATTACATCCCGCAATCAGGAACGCCGACATCAGGCATGCGATGAAACCTTGCATCAGTTCAATCTACACCACCCGCAGCCGTAGTGTCATGCGCGGCGACGTAACTTTGCACAACCCGCTCGAGTCCCGCGCGATCCTCGGCATTGTCGAACCGCCCGTGAACCGGACTATCGACGTCAAGTACGCCGAACACCTCACCATTGCGAATAAGGGGTACCACGATTTCAGAGCGCGATGCGGCATCGCACGCAATGTGACCTTCGAATGCATTGACGTCGGAGACCACGACGGTTTCTTTACGTGCTGCCGCGGTACCGCACACGCCCTTCCCCATCGGGATGCGCACACACGCGGGCAGGCCCTGGAACGGACCGACGACAAGGCCATCGCCGTCCACGAAATAGAACCCGACCCAGTTCACGTCGGGCAGGTTGTGGTAGAGCAGCGCCGACAGGTTCGCGGCGTTCGCGATCGCGTTCGGCTCGCCGTCCACCAGCGCGCGCGCTTGGGCTATGAGTTCAGGCCAATCCGATGCTTTTCGATGATCGTGTGACATAGTCGTTGGTCTATCCAGCTGTGGGCGCCGACGCGCTCCATGAACCCGCAGTGTCCGCCGTGCGGCAACACCTCGAGCGTGAAGTTTCCGCGGCTTTCGTACGGCGCGAAATCCTGACCTGGAATGACCGGGTCGTCCGCGGCGGTGATGACCGTCAGCGGCGTTTTCGCGCCCTCCAGCATACCGCGGTCGAGCGCGTACGCATCGAAATAATCCTCGACGTTGGCGAACTCGCCGTACCGTCCGATCAGGTGCGCGGTCATCGTGTGCAGGTCGTTCATCCGCAGGACTTCGGCGAAGTCGTATTTTGCGGGAAACGCTTGCTGCTTGCGACGCAGGGAGCGCTGCCACTTGCGCACGAAATAGTACCGATAGAAGAACATGCCGTTGTTCATCGCATTGAAGCTGTTCGCCGGATTGACCACAGGCGAGACGGCGACGGTATGCGCGAGCGTGACGCCGGCCCCCGGGGCGCGGTCGGTGATGCGTACCGCGAAGTTCCCGCCGAGCGACCAGCCGACGAGATAGAGCGGTCGGCCTGGGTTTCGCTCGGCGATCGCGCGGACCGCGCCGACCGCCTCGTCGAGCCGGCAAGAATGGAACAAATCCTCGTTCAAATGGTGGGTGTCGCCGTGGTCCCGCAAGTTCAGCCGCACAATCTCGGCGCCCGCGCGGTAGAGAGCCGACGCCGCAGAAACGAGGTACGCGGACTCCGAACTCCCCTCCCAGCCATGGATCATGATGACGAGCGGCGTATCGGGCGTCGCGTCACCTTGGATGGCGTGCGATGCGAGGAGGCGCACGCCGTCGCCGCAATCGAGCATCACCCACTGCGACGCTGCGTTCAGCGCCGCGCTGTCGATGAACGCTTTGCGCAGTCGTGTCGTCGCGAGCAGCGACTGGACGTGCGGATTACTGAGCCAGCGGGGCGGCGCGAATTCAGCGATTGGCATTTTCTGCAGCGAACGCCACGACATCCTCGAGCAGTCGTGCGAGCGCGCGGTCGGCCGCTTCTGCGCCGGCCACCGGGTGCGCCTGCGCGGGCTCACGATATTCAAAAGAGCGGGTCGCGAGCACTCGCCGGTCCTGCAGGGACGTGAGCTGCGCGCGCACCTCGAGCACGATTTCACCACCCTCGCTTTGGCGAAAATCGTGCACGAGGCGCGTGAGTTGGACGTCGAGCCGCAGGTCCGCGAGCGCGATCGACGGGGGTGCGGTCACGGAGTCGAAGCCGCCGCTCTGGTCGAGCGCTCGCACGAGCGCCGGCTGTAGCAGACGCGCCGGGCTCGCGGTCCACTCGTGCTTTCCGTAATATCGCAAAGCGAGCCCTTCTTCCAGATAGGCGAACCGCGCGCTGAGAAAACCGGGTAGCGCAGTCGGCTCCGCAACCGCGATGCTCGCGCCGACCGGCTCGATGGTCTGGATACGCGCGTCTTCGCCAAGGAGCTGCAGTTTGATGATGTTCACCGCGGGCGGCCGGGCGAGCGTTCCGCAGCCCGCGATGACAGCCGCGAGTACGCCAACGAGTAAGATTCTGGTCGTCATCATCGTTCTCCCGGTCCACGTGACCGTTCCCGTGGGCCATGCAGCAACAGGGCCGGGTCATTTTCCAGATTGTCCGCGAACCGCTCGAGGCTCGCACTCGCGCGCCGCAGATCGGTGAGCACCGCCGCTGCCTGTGGCGTGATTTGCTGCGACAGGTAGCGGATTTCAGCCTGGGTCGCGTCCATGGTTTCCGTGAATTTCGCGCCGGCGTCTGTGAAGTTGTCGACGGCGGTCGGTAGCCCCTCGCTCGCGGCGTGCAGGTTCTGGATCATCTCCTCGATGCTGCCCGCGTTCCCGGCCAGCGCGGTCGAAACTTGGTGCAACGCCGCCAGTGATTCCTCGAGCTGCTGCGAATTCTCCTCATTCAGGACCTGCTCGAGGCGTGCAGTGAACGCGCGGATGCTTTGCAGCGCCTCGCGGAACGCCACTTGGTTCTGCTCGTCAACGAGCGCCGACAGCGCGTCCGACACGCGCTCGATGTTGGTGAACATCTGCGATGCAGCGGTGTCGAGCCGCGCGAGCAGGGATGGACCGGTCTGAATCACCGGGTATGCCTCACCACGGCGCGCCTCGAGCAGCGGCGAGTGCTGCGAGCCGCCGGTGAGGTCGATGAACGCGATGCCGGTCAGACCCTGCACGGAGAGGATCGCAACCGTGTCTTCCTTCACCGGCGTGTATCGCTCGATCGCCATCAGCAGCCGAACCTGCTCGGGGTTGCCCGGACGGAGGCCGATTTCGCGCACGACGCCGACGTCGACGCCGCGGTACTTGACCGGCGCATTCACATTGAGACCCGACACCGACTCGGTGACGTAGGCCACGTAGAACTGGTAGTCGGCCCGGTGCATGCCGGCGGACAGCCACAGGATGCCGCCAATCATTGCCGCAGCCAGCACGATGACGAACGCACCCACCGCAGCGTAGTTCACCCTTGCTTCCATCTGCCCTCCAAGTGGTGGCGCCCACGCGGGCCACCGAAATATTCCTTCACTTCCGGCGCGTCAATTGCCGCGACGGCCGCGACCTCGTCGATTGCGAGCGCCTTGCTCCGCGCAAGGAACAAGACGCGGTCCGAGATGTACCACAACGAATCGAGGTCGTGCGTCACGAACACGATCGTGAGGCCCATCGCATCGTGCAGCCGAACGACGAGTTCGTCGAACGACGCGGCGCTGACCGGATCGAGACCCGAGGTCGGCTCGTCGAGGAACAGCAGTTCCGGATCGAGCGCGAGCGCACGCGCGAGTGCTGCTCGCTTCAACATTCCGCCGGAGAGCTGCGCCGGGTACAGCCACGCGGCCTCGGGCTGGAGTCCGACCATGCCGATCCGGATGTGCGCGAGGGCCTCCCGATCCTCCACCGACAGCGCGGTATGCTCGCGCATCGGAAACATCACGTTTTCGAGGACCGTCATGCCCGAGAACATCGCGCCGTGCTGGAACAACACGCCGCACCGGCGCCGGGTCGCTGCGACCTCACGGGCGGACGCGCCGGTGATGTCGCAGCCGAGGAGCCGGACAGTGCCCTCGTTCGGCCGCTCCAACAATAGCATTTGCCGCATCATCGCGGTCTTCCCCGACCCCGACCCGCCCACGATCGCGAAAATCTCGCCGCGGCGCACGTCAAAGTCGATGCCGTCATGGATCCAGGGGCCGTCTTCATAACGGAAGCGCAGGTCGCGGACTTCGATGGCGACGGTCACAGGTCCACCAGGCTGAACACAACCGAGAACGCAGCGTCCGCGACGATAATCAGGAAAATGGATTGCACGACGCTGCGCGTCACATGGCGACCCACCGAATCGGCACTCGTCCCGACCTGGAAGCCCTGGTGGCAGCCGACACTGGCGATCAGCAGTGCGAACACCGGCGCCTTACCGACGCCGGTCAGGAAGTCGGACAGATCCACGGCTTCAGTGAGGCGATCGACGAAGTCATAGAATCCGACCTCGAGCATGGTCTGCGCCATCACCATGCCGCCCGCAATCCCACACACGTCGGCGAACACGGTCAACAAAGGCAGCACGACCGCGAGCGCGAGAACTTTCGGCAGCGCGAGCATTTCCAGCGGCGAGATGCCGATCGTGCGCAGCGCGTCAATTTCATCGGTCACCTTCATGGTGCCAATCTCCGCGGTGAAGGCCGAGCCGGTGCGGCCGGCGACGATGATTGCGGCGATCAGCGGACCGAACTCGCGCACCACGGAGATGCCGATCAGGTCGGCGATGAAGATGTTCGCGCCGAAATCCCGCAACTGCACGCCGGCTTGGTAGGCGATGACGATGCCGATCAGGAAGCTCAGCAGGCCGAGAATCGGCAAGGCACCCCACCCGGCCGTCTCGAAAACGCCGAACATCGGTTGCCAGCGCAGGCGCGACGGCCGCGCGAGTGTGCGGACCAGCGTCACCGCGAGCTCGCCGATGAATGCAAGGAATCCGCCGGCGTCGTGTAGGCCACCGACCGTCCGAGCGCCGACACGGTGCAGGAAACCCGCGCGCCGCGGCGCGGCGCCGGTCGGCCGCGCCGCGAGCGCGGCGACTTGCTCATACAGCGCCGCGAATTCTGCGCGCAGCCCCTCCGGTTCGACGCCATGCATCTGCGCGAGGCGCCAAATCGCGAGCGCGCCCGCGGTGTCGAGCGACTCGAGGCCGCTGCACTCAAGGCGCGCGACCGGCGTCGCGGGCGGCAGCGTCGGCGGCGTCGGATCGAGCGCGACGAGCACCCAGTCGCCACGCGGTCGCAGCACCCCGTCGTGAGCCGTCAGTTCAGCCGCTGGATTCATGGGGCGATTCTACCAGTGGTCCAGTCTTCTTCATCGCGGCACTAAGGTGCCGCTCCTACATCCCTTGCACCTGTAGGAGCGGCGCCTTTGCGCCGCGAATCGAATCTACGCCCGGTCGGCCGGGAACGCGATGGCATCCTGGATGTGGTCGGCGCCGAGCGCCAGCATGACGAGCCGGTCGAAGCCGAGCGCGACGCCGGCGCAGTCCGGGAGCCCGTGTTCGAGCGCGGCGAGCAGCCGCGCGTCCTGCGGCAGGGTCGGCAACCCCGCGGTGGCGCGCGCGGCGTTGTCGGCGTGGAAGCGCCGCGCTTGCTCGACGGGGTCACAGAGCTCGTGGTAGCCGTTCGCGATCTCCATCCCATCGACCACGAGCTCGAACCGGGCGGCGACCGGCGGCATCCCACGGAGTCGTGCGAGCGCCGCCTGCTCCGCCGGAAAGTCAGTGATGAAACAGAGGCCATCGCAACCCAACTTCGGCATCGCGACGGCACCCAGAATCAGGTCGTGCCATTGGGCGAGCGTCAGGTCAGGCGGTGCCGCAAGATTGCAGTCGCGCGCGATGGCCGCGCAACGCTCGGCGTCGGCCGCAACGTGCGCGACGCCGGTCGCGCGGTGGAACGCCTGCGCATAAGTGACGCGCTCGCCGGGCTCGAGCGCGCGGAAACCTGCGAGCACTTCGTTGACGAGCGTCTCGACTTCGTCCATCAGCGCAGCATCGTCCCAGCCCACGCGGTACCACTCGAGCAAGGTGAATTCGGGGTTGTGCAGGCGGCCAGCCTCGCCGGCGCGGAACACGCGGCAAAGCTGCCAGCAATCGCCGACGCCTGCGGCGAGCAAACGCTTCATCGGGAATTCGGGCGAGGTCTGTAACCAGCGGTCGCCGGCAGCGACACTCGGGATATTGGGATCGGTCGGGGCGGCCGCGGAGAGCATTGGCGTCTCGACTTCGAGCAAGCCGCGCGCATCGAAGAAGGCGCGCGTGCGCCGCATGAGTTCGGCGCGGACCTCGAGCGCATGCCGCCCGGCGGTCGGGCGCCAGTCGTCCAAATCAGTCCTTCGCGGCACGCCCGACGTACTCGCCGGTGCGCGTATCGACCTTGACCAATTCGCCCTGGTCGACGAACAACGGCACGCGTACGACCGCGCCGGTTTCGAGCTTCGCGGGTTTACCGCCGCCTGACGAGGTATCGCCGCGTAGGCCGGGATCCGTTTCGATGATTTGCAGGATGACGTGATTCGGCGGACTGACCGCGAGCGGTGCGTTGTTCCATAAAGTCACCGTGCAAACGTCATTTTCTTTCAGCCACATCAATGCGTCTTCGACGGCCTTGCGCTCGGCGGCGAACTGCTCGAACGTATCCGGTTTCATGAAGTGCCAGAACTCGCCATCGGAATACAAGTATTGCATCTCGGTGTCGACGACGTCCGCCGCTTCGAAGGTCTCGCCGGACTTGAAGGTCTTCTCGAGTACCCGGCCGCTCTTCAGGTTGCGCAGCTTCACGCGGCTGAATGCCTGCCCCTTGCCGGGTTTCACGAACTCGTTCTCGATGATCGCGCAGGGGTCGTTATCCAGCATCAATTTGAGGCCGGAGCGGAATTCGTTGGTACTATAGGTCGCCATGGCGCATATGATAGCTTGGCAGGTCCCCGAATGGCAGACGGAGTTGCGCCACGCCGTCACCGACCCCGCCGAATTACTGGCATTGCTTGACCTCGATCCCGCGTTGTTGCCCGCCGCACAGACCGCTGCGCGCGCGTTCCGCTTGCGTGTACCTCGGTCGTTCGTCGCCCGCATGCGCCGCGGCGACCCGACCGACCCGTTACTGCGACAGGTGCTGCCGATCGGCGACGAACTGGAAACGGTACCCGGCTTCATCGACGACCCCCTTGGAGAAACCATCGGCGACCCTGCCGACGGTGTGCTGCAAAAGTACGCGGGGCGGTCGCTCATCGTGACGACCGGCGTGTGTGCGGTCCACTGCCGGTACTGCTTCCGCCGGCACTTTCCGTATGAAGAGACACGGGCATCCGCCGACGGCTGGCGCGCGGTGCTCGACCGATTCGCGGCGGACCCATCACTCGAGGAAGCCATTCTCTCCGGCGGTGACCCATTATCGTTGTCGGACCGACGGCTCGCGGCGCTGGTCGACGGCCTTTCCGCGATCCCGCACATCAAGCGGCTGCGCATCCATACGCGCACACCGGTCGTCGTACCCAGCCGCGTTGACACGCGCTTACTCGATTGGCTCACCGCGACGCCGCTGGCGAAGGTCGTCGTGCTGCACACGAACCACGCGGCGGAAATCGACGGCGCAGTCCGCGGCGCGGTGTCCGCGCTGCGCGGTGCCGGTGCGACCGTGCTCAACCAGTCGGTGCTGCTGCGTGGCGTGAACGACGACGCCGACGCGCTCGTCGCACTGTCGGTCTCGCTGTTCGACGCTGGCGTACTGCCCTATTACCTGCACCAGCTCGACCCGGTGGCGGGCGCCGCTCATTTCGATGTGCCCGACGCACGCGCGCTCGAATTGTACGCCGCGCTGCAGGCACGCCTGCCGGGCTACCTCGTGCCACGGCTCGTGCGTGAACTGCCCGGCAAGCCGTCGAAGACACCGCTCACACCATGACAGACGTGCGCGTGCTCGTCGTTTCACCCGCGCCCGAACTCGCATCGCGCGTAAATACCGCGCTGCGCGGTGCGGGCATCGTGGTGCAGGTGGAGTGGGCGAGCACCGCCGCCGACGCGGCCAAGCAATTCGAGCGCGGGCACTACGACCTGATTTTCGCGGACTTGCCGGCCGTCGATCCGGTCGCCGTCGCCAAAATCACCGCGAAGCAAAAGCCGCCGACACCGATCATCGGTCTCGCCGAGGAAATCGACGACGACCTGCTGACCAAGTCGTTGAAAGCGGGCTTGCGCGACCTGGTGCTCTCGGAACGCGGGCTGCACATCGCGGCCGTCGCCCGGCGCGAGCTTGAGGCGTTGACGGCGATGCGCGCGGTCGCTGCGGCGCATGGTCACGCGGAAACCGCGCGCGGAGAACGTGACGCGCTGTTCGTTCATAGTGGCGACGCGCTCGCGCGCGCCGAGGACGGTATCGTCGTCGAATCGAATCCCGCTTGGGCCGAACTGTTCGGCGAGGACCGCGCGACTGTGGGCACGCCGGTGATGGATGTATTCGACTCGGCGGCACATCCCGCGCTCCGCGCAGCGCTGCGCAAAGGCTCGGCAACAACGCTCGAGCTCACCGCGCGCGGCGAGGGTCAAACGTCCGTGCCGGTCAGCGTGGCGCTGCGGCCGCTGGGTGATCGTGGGCTGCTCGAGATTGCAATCCGAAGCGGCGCGGGCCAGCGCACGCTTGCGCTCGAACTCGAACGCGCGCAGCGCGAGGACCGAGACACGGGCCTGCTGAACCGCGCCGCGTTCATCGAGGCGATCACGCACCGCCCCAATGACACACTCGTACTCGCGCGCATCGACGACTTCGCACGACTCGTCGAGCAGATGGGTGTACTCGGCAGCGATTCGGTCGCAGTGCAGTTCGCGAAGTTCGTCCGCAGCCGACTCGATACTGGCTGCCTCGGCGGTCGCCTCGAGGGGACGCTGCTCGGTTTGCTACTCCCGGCGCAGGACAAGGACGCGATTCTGGCTTGGTGCGGCGAACTCGCGACCGCGATTGCAGGCAAGGTATTCGAGTACGCCGGGCGCTCAACCGCGTTGGCGGCTTCGTTCGGTGTCCGTCTGAGTGGGGAACCCGATCCGGGCAAGCGACTGGACCAGGCGCTCTCGGCGCTGCGCTCTGCGCGCGCCGGAGGCGGCAAAGCGGTCGAGGTTCACTCGGACGCAGAGGAAGCCGCTCCGGTTGACACCGTGAGCGACGCCGAATGGGCCGCCCGTATCAAGCGCGCGCTCGTCAGCGGCCACTTCCGGCTCGCGTTCCAGCCGGTCGCGAGCCTCCGCGGCGAGAACACGGAGAGCAATGACACGCTGCTGCGTCTGCTCGACCCCGAGCAGGGCGAGGTATTGCCGGGCGAGTTCCTGCCCGCTGCCGAACGTGTCGGATTGATGACTGCGATCGATCGGTGGGTGTTCGCGAGTGCGGTCAAGACCCTCAGCGAAGAGAGCCATCGAAAGCGCGGCACCACCATTTTCGTGCGCGTGTCCGACGCCTCTCTGAAGGACCCGACGCTTGAAAAATGGCTGACCAGTCAGCTCCAGACCGCGCAACTCCACCCCGGTCGACTGGTCTTCGAAATCAGCGAGATGCAGGCGGAAAAGTTGTTGAAAGAAGCGCGTGCGCATGCGGCGATGTTCAAGGCACTCGGCTGCGGCTTCCTGCTCAGCCGCTTTGGAGGCCGTCCGGGTTCCGCCCAGATGCTGGACCACCTTCCGATCGACTACGTGAAGCTCGATACGGAAATGCTCGCGGGGCTCGGGCGCGACCCCGCGCGTCAGAAATCGGTCCAGGCCCTCATCGAGCAATTGCGCGAGCGCGATGCGCTATCGATTGCGCCGGGCGTCGAAGACGCGAACAACATGGCGCTGCTCTGGCAGCTCGGCGTCGACTTCGTGCAGGGCAACTACCTGCAGGAGCCGGAAGTCGTCATTTCTGGATAATCGCGGCGCAAAGACGCCGTTTATTCGCGGCGCAAAGACGCCGCTCCTACAAATCTAGCGCGTGTAGGAGCGGCACCTTAGTGCCGCGATTGATCAGGAATACTGCGACCGCTGCAGCGCGGCGACGCGCTCACTGATCGGTGGGTGGCTCATGAACAGCCGACGGAAGCCGCCCGCCCGTTTGCCTGAAATGCCGAATGCGGCGAGCTGATCGGGCAGGTCACGCTGCGCACCCCCACCGAGCCGCTGCAACGCGCTGATCATGCGATCGCGGCCTGCGAGTTTCGCACCGCCCGCGTCCGCGCGGAACTCGCGCCAGCGCGAGAACCACATCACAATCGTGCTGGCGAGGATGCCGAACACGATCTGCGCAATGATCGTCACGACCCAGAACCCCGGCCCGTGACCGCTCTCGGTCTTGAATACCGCCCGGTCGATCACATAGCCGACAACACGCGACAGGAAAATCACGAACGTGTTCACGACGCCCTGGATCAGTGTGAGCGTGACCATGTCGCCGTTCGCGACGTGGCTGATTTCGTGCGCGAGCACGGCGTCAACTTCGTCCCGGGTCATCTGTTCGAGCAGGCCGGTGGAGACCGCGACTAGCGCGCTGTTCTTGAACGCCCCGGTCGCAAACGCATTCATCTCCGGCGCGCGGTAAATCGCGACTTCCGGCGTCTTGATGCCTGCAGTGCGCGCATGGCGCTCGACCGTCGACAACAGCCACGATTCAGTCTCGCCGCGCGGCTGTTTAATCACCTGCGCACCCGTCATCCGCTTCGCCGACCATTTGGAGATCAGCAGCGAGATGAACGAACCGGTGAAACCGATGACGGCGGAGAATACGAGCAGCTGCCCGAGGTTGATCTGCGTGCCGCCCTCTTCAAGGTAATCGCCGATGCCGAACACGCTGAAAATGATGCTGATGACCACCAG
The DNA here is from genome assembly GCA_040882865.1 of Gammaproteobacteria bacterium. Lineage (GTDB taxonomy): Bacteria > Pseudomonadota > Gammaproteobacteria > Natronospirales > JAIVGZ01 > JAIVGZ01. The sequence goes on along the minus strand of JBBEAN010000004.1, from coordinate 45,611 downwards.
CACCGCGATGTTCGTCAGGATGAACAGCATCACTCTTTTCATGTTTCCACCGACCTCACTCATTGCACTCGTGGGAGCGACGCTCTCGGCGTCGCGAATCAATATTGTGGCACAACCTCAGATTTTCAATCCCCCACCGTCAGCCCGTGTACCGTCCGGTAGCCGCGCGGAAGCACGTTGCCACGCCGACCCCGCTCGCCGCGGTAGTCGTCGAGGTCATCCCACTTGATCTGCATGAACCTCTGACCGCTCCAGACGACCAGCGTTCCTCCCTCCGGGACCGCCGCGATCGCAATCAGGCGCTCCCCTCCCTTGCCGATGCCCATGATTTTGTTGCCCTTGCCGCGCGCGAGTTCCGGCAGGTCGGCAACCGGGAACACCAGGAGTTTGCCGGCGTCGCTGACCGCTGCGAGCAGGTCCTTCGCGGGGTCGGCGATCGGCATCGGCGTCAGCGCGCCGGCGCCCTTCGGCACTGTCAGCACGGCCTTGCCGTTGCGGTTACGCGTCTGGAAGTCACCAAGCTTGCCGACAAAACCATAGCCTGCGTCGCTCGCAAGCAGCCACCGACTGTCGTCTTCGCCGCAAAGCACGCCGCGGAACGCCGCGCCGTCCGGTGGATTCAAGCGCCCCGATAACGGCTCCCCAAGACCGCGCGCAGACGGCAGCGTATGCGCCGGCAACGCGTACGCCCGCCCGGTCGAGTCGAGGAACGCGGCGAGCTGGTTCGTCCGTGCCGGCGCCGACGCCAGATAATCGTCGCCTGCTCGATACTGGAGTTCGCGCGCGTTCACATCGTGGCCTTTCGCCGCGCGCACCCAACCTCGCTCGGACAGGACGATCGTCACCGGCTCACTCGCAACGAGTTCGGTCTCGTCGAGCGCTTTCGCGGCGCTACGCTCGATGACCGGAGAACGGCGGTCATCGCCGTAGGTTTCCGCGTCGGCGACGATTTCCTTCTTCACCAGCGTCTTGAGGCGGCGCTCGGAACCGAGCGTTTGCTTCAACGCATCGCGCTCCGCGGACAATTCCTCCTGCTCGCCGCGGATTCTCATTTCCTCGAGCTTCGCGAGGTGCCGCAGCTTCAATTCGAGAATCGCCTCGGCCTGCGTGTCCGACAGCTTGAACCGTTTCACGAGCGCAGCCTTCGGCTGGTCTTCGGTGCGGATGATGTGGATGACCTCATCGATGTTCAGGTACGCGACGAGCAGGCCGTCGAGGATTTCGATGCGGCGCAGCACGCGGCCGAGCCGGTACTCGAGCCGGCGGCGCACCGTCGCGATGCGGTACACGAGCCATTCGGACAACATGTCCTTCAGGTTGTGCACGCGCGGGCGGCCATCGAGTCCGATGACGTTCATGTTCACGCGATAACTGCGCTCGAGATCCGTCGTGGCGAACAGATGCGTCATCAATTGCTCGAGGTCGACCCGGTTCGAGCGAGGCACGAGTACGAGCCGCGTCGGGAACTCGTGGTCTGACTCGTCGCGGATGTCTTCGACCATCGACAGCTTCTTCTGCCGCATCTGCTGCGCTATCTGCTCGAGCACTTTCGCCCCGGACACCTGGTAGGGCAGCGCGGTGATCACGACGGCGCCGTCCTCCGGCTCCCAGCGCGCGCGCGCGCGGATGCTGCCGCCGCCGGTCTCGTAGACCTGGCGCAGTTCGGCGGGTGACGAGATGATCTCGGCGGCCGTCGGAAAATCCGGTGCGCCGACGTGCTTGCACAAGTCCGCGACTTTGCTCGACGGCTTGTCGAGCAACTGCAGGCACGCCGCGGCGACCTCACGGAGGTTGTGTGGTGGGATATCGGTCGCCATGCCGACCGCGATGCCCGTGGTGCCGTTCAGCAACACGTTCGGCAGGCGCGCCGGCAGCGTCTTGGGCTCTTCGAGCGTGCCGTCGAAATTCGGCTGCCAGTCGACGGTACCCTGGCCGAGTTCCCCGAGCAGCACCTCCGCGTACTTCGACAGCTTCGCCTCGGTATAGCGCATGGCTGCGAACGACTTGGGGTCGTCGGCAGAACCCCAGTTACCCTGCCCCTCGACAAGGGGGTAGCGATAGCTGAATGGTTGCGCCATCAACACCATCGCCTCGTAGCACGCCGAGTCGCCGTGCGGGTGGAATTTACCGAGCACGTCGCCGACCGTGCGCGCGGACTTCTTAGGCTTCGCCGTCGAATTCAGGCCAAGCTCGGACATCGCATACACGATGCGCCGCTGCACCGGCTTCAGCCCGTCGCCGACGTGGGGCAATGCGCGGTCGAGAATCACGTACATCGAGTAGTCGAGGTACGCCTTCTCGGTGAAGTCGCGGAGCGGTCTTTTTTCCGGCGCGTCGAAATCGAGTTCTATGGTTGACATGACTGCCTACGCTCGTAGCTTGTGGTGGGAGCGACGCTCTCGGCGTCGCGATTAAATTTCAGCAAGATTCCCCTTCGACTCCAACCACGCCTTCCGGTCGCCCGCCCGCTTCTTCGCGAGCAGCATGTCCATCAGCTGGTCGGTCTCGTCGGCCGCGTCGATCGTGAGCTGGACGAGCCGGCGGGTGTCGGGCGCCATCGTGGTCTCACGCAGCTGCAGCGGATTCATTTCGCCGAGGCCTTTGAAGCGGGTCACCGTGATCTTGCCCTTCTGGTTCTCGGCTTTGACTTGATCGAGGCGGCCCTTCTTCTCGGCGTCATCGAGCGCGTAGTACACGTTCTTGCCCGCATCGATGCGGTACAGCGGCGGCATCGCGACGAAGATGTGGCCGCGCTCGACGAGCGGCCTGAAATGTCGCAGGAAAAGCGCGCAGAGCAGCGTGGCGATGTGCAGCCCATCCGAATCGGCATCGGCGAGGATGCACACGCGCTTGTAGCGCAGCGTATCGAGCTTGCTCGAGCCTGGATCGACGCCGAGCGCGACAGCGATGTCGTGCACTTCCTGTGAGGCGAGCACGTCGGCCGCGTCGACTTCCCATGTGTTCAGGATTTTGCCGCGCAGCGGCATCACCGCTTGGAATTCCCGGTCGCGCGCCTGTTTGGCCGAGCCGCCCGCCGAGTCGCCCTCGACCAAGAAAAGTTCCGTGCGGTCCGCGTCCTGGCTCGCGCAGTCAGCGAGCTTGCCGGGCAGCGCGGGGCCCGCGACGACGCGCTTGCGCACGACCTTGCGGCCCGCGCGCGCACGCTCTTGGGCGCGCAGTATCGCGAGCTGTGCGATTTGCTCGCCCTGCGCGGCGTGCTGATTCAACCATAGGCTGAACGCGTCCTTCACGACGCCCGCGACGAATGGCGCGCATTCGCGCGAGCTCAAGCGCTCCTTCGTCTGGCCAGAGAACTGCGGCTCTTGCATCTTGACGGACAGCACGAACGCGAGCCGGTCCCACACATCATCGGGTGTGAGCTTCACGCCACGCGGCAGCAGGTTCCGGAACTCGCAGAATTCGCGCACCGCTTCGGTGAGCCCCGTGCGGAAGCCATTCACGTGCGTACCGCCCTGCTCGGTCGGAATCAGGTTCACATAGCTTTCGGTGACGCCCTCACCACCGTCGGGGAGCCAGACCGCTGCCCACTCCGCGGCTTCCGTATGCCCCTCGAACTGGCCGGTGAACGGCGGATCCGGCAACGTCTCCAAGCCGCGCAGCGCGTCGGCGAGGTAATCGGTCAGGCCGTCGGCGTACTGCCATTCGTCCGTTTCTTTGGTCGCCTCCTGGTGAAGCTGCACGAGCAGCCCCGGGCAGAGCACCGCCTTCGCGCGCAACACGTGCCTAAGACGCGCGACGGAGAACTTCGGCGTGTCGAAATATTTCGGATCAGGCCAGAAGCGCAGCGTCGTGCCGGTGTTCGCCTTTCCGACGGTGCCCACCTCCTCGAGCTTCGAGCGTGCGGCACCGCCCGCGAACGACATGTTCCACTCCTTGCCGCCGCGCTTGATCCACACCTCGAGCTGCTTCGACAGCGCGTTCACCACAGACACGCCGACGCCGTGCAGACCACCCGAGAACTTGTAATTCTTATCCGAGAATTTTGCGCCCGCGTGCAGGCGCGTGAGAATCAGCTCGACGCCGGGCACTTTTTCCTTCGGGTGCAGGTCGACCGGCATGCCGCGGCCGTCGTCCTGGACCTCCAGGGAACCATCCTTGAACAGCGTGACCGAGATTTTCTTTGCGTGGCCCGCGACCGCCTCGTCGACGGAATTGTCGATGACCTCCTGCGCGAGGTGGTCGGGCCGGGTGGTGTCGGTGTACATGCCCGGGCGCTTGCGCACGGGATCGAGGCCGGAGAGGACCTCGATGTCGGCAGCGTCGTAGTGTTTGCTCATGGGTGGTGCATTGTAACTGGTCGGCTCACTAATGCTGCGGCGTCGGGCATGGCTCGTTCGGCTCGTGGGAAGTCACAAACCGACTTCCATCTCGCCTCACGAGATGCCCGTCGCCGGATGAGGTTGGTGGCGCCACCGCCTGGCCCGTTCGCCGTCAACGGTTCGGGCAGGTGGGAGCGACGCTCTCGGCGTCGCGATAGGCCGAGCCACCGTCAGTCGAAGTCGGTGACCAGCGCGTCGCGGGTCGCGTCGTCCACCGTGCAATCGATCGTCGCCGCGGGATGGTCGCAACCGGCGGCGAGTGCCGCACCGCGTTTCAACGCGCTACGCATCGCTTCGTCGAACTCGAAGCGCATGAAATGCACCGACGACGTCTTCTCGTCGGTGCTGCGGTCGAGATCCTCGTTCGCGACGGCGTAGACCTTGTCGAACCCGTCGACCCGCAGCCACACGCGGTGCTCGACGCCGACAAGTTTCGCGAGCGCCACGCGCCGCTCCGCGACGTCCGGATACTCGATCATGTAAGTCGCTTTCAGGTTCGTCCCATCGGGAATGAGCGGGTTGTACGCGGCAAGCTCGTCCTCAATGCCGGCTGGCTCGAAAATCTTCTCGATGCGCAGCATCTCCTGGACCTGATACTGGATGGTGAGGCGGTCTTCGAAGTAAAGCGTCATATGCGGATCGAGCACGACGCGACGCGCGTTTTTGTGCTCGAGCACTTTTGCCCGGAATTCCGCGCGCTTCGTCGCGTATTCCTCGAGGCTGAACAGGTCTTTGCGGGTCAGCATCCGTAGGCCAACCGCAGCAGTTTCAGCGGGTGTTCCGGCGGCGGCCCGTCGTCGAGCCCGTTCTCGATCTGTCGGCCCGCCATCGGACAGTCCGACGCGTAGTGGTCGGCGTCCGCGGCGGTCACCCGGTTGACGACCGGCCGCGCGATCTTGCGCGCGGTCTCGTAAAACTCGCTCTTCACGCCGTAGGTGCCGTCGTGACCCGAGCAGCGCTCGATCGCATCGACCGTCGTACCGGGGATGAGCTGCATCAGTTCACGCGTCTTGGTGCCGATGTTCTGCACGCGCAGGTGGCACGCGACGTGGTACGCGACCTTGCCGAGGCTCGCGGCGAAGTCCGTTCGCAACTTGCCGGCGCGGTGGCGGAGCATCAGGTATTCGAACGGGTCATACATCGCATCGCGCACCTTGAGGACGGCCTGGTCGCCGGGGAACATGAGCGGCAGTTCCTGCTTGTACATCAACACACACGAGGGGACGGGCGCGACGAGGTCGTATCCGTCGTCAACGAATTTCGCGAGGCGCGGGATGTTGAACTCTTTGGCCTTGCGCACGGATTCGAGGTCGCCGAGTTCCATCTTCGGCATGCCGCAACAGCGTTCCTCCGGGACCAGGGTCACCGGGATGCCGTTGTGGGTAAGCACCGCGACCAGATCCTCGCCGATGTCCGGCTCGTTGCGGTTGCAGTAGCAAGTCGTGTAGAGCGCGACCTTGCCCGTGGTCGACCCCGCCGGTTCCACGGTCGGCACTGGGCCCTTTCGCTTGCCGAGCCGCTTGCGCAGCGTATTGCTGTGGTAATCGGGAACGGGCGCCTGCGGGTGTACGCCGAGCACTTTGTCGAGCGCCTTGCGCGCAAGGCCGTTTCGGTTCGCCGCATTGACCGCGTGCACCACGACCGGAATGCCCGCGAGCTTGCCGACCGCGTCGGTCGAGGTGAGTACCTTGTCGCGGAGCTTCGCGCCGCCTTCCTTGAACGCGACGGCCTTCGCGCGGAGCATCAGGTGTGGAAAATCGACGTTCCACGGATGCGGCGGCACGTACGGGCATTTCGTCATGTAGCACATGTCACACAGGTAACAGTGCTCGACGACTTTCCAATAGTCCTGCTTCGCGACGCCGTCGACCTCCATCGACTCCGTCTCGTCGATGAGGTCGAACAGCGTCGGGAAGCTGTTGCACAGTGAGAAACAACGCCGGCATCCGTGGCACACATCGAACACCCGCTCCATCTCGGCGAACAACGACGTCTCGTCGTAGAACTCCGGATTCTCCCAGTCGAGCGCGTGGCGCGTCGGCGCTTCGAGGCTGCCCTCGCGCAAGCGTCAGGCGTCCAGCGCGTCGAGTGCCTTCTGGAAACGGTTCGCGTGCGACCGCTCGGCTTTCGCGAGCGTCTCGAACCAGTCTGCGATTTCGTCGAAGCCTTCGTCGCGCGCGTCCTTCGCCATGCCCGGGTACATGTCGGTGTACTCGTGCGTCTCGCCCGCGATGGCGGCTTTCAGATTGTTGCCGGTCGGACCGATCGGCAAGCCGGTCGCCGGATCGCCGACAGACTCGAGGTATTCGAGATGGCCATGCGCGTGCCCGGTCTCGCCTTCAGCCGTCGAGCGGAACACGGCAGCAACGTCGTTGTACCCCTCGACATCGGCTTTCGAGGCGAAATACAGGTAGCGACGGTTGGCCTGCGATTCGCCCGCGAATGCGTCTTTCAGGTGCTGCTCGGTCTTGCTGCCTTTCAAGCTCATAAACTCGCCTCCGAGTGGTTTAGACGTGGTCTAAGACTGATACCGGGAATCTACTGCCCCGTGTGAAGCGCGTCAACCGCTGCTAAAATCGCCGCCTATGGCGAAAACGCAGACCGAACAAGCACCTGACTTCGAAACCGCGCTGAAAGAGCTCGAAGCCCTCGTCGAAAAAATGGAGTCCGGGGACCTGCCGCTCGAGCAGGCCCTGAAACTGTTCGAACGCGGCGTCGAGCTCACCCGGACTTGCCAAGCCTCGCTGAAGCAGGCGGAGCTCAAGGTCGAGCAACTCATCGAGCGTGGCGGTCATGCGGAACTCGTCCCGCTCGACGACGCCGGCGCCGATTCCTGAAATGTCGTTTTCGGCCCGAGTCGGGGCCTACCAGGCACGCGTCGAAGCGGCGATGGAGCGGTGGTTGCCGCCGGCCGACACCGTGCCGACACGTCTGCATGACGCGATGCGTTACGCGGTTCTCGGCGGCGGCAAGCGCGTCCGACCTCTGCTGATTTACGCGGCCGGCGAAACGCTCGGCATCGCGCCGGAGCGCCTCGACCCGGCTGCCGCCGCAGTCGAAATGATTCATGCGTATTCGCTCATCCACGATGACCTGCCCGCGATGGACGACGACGATCTCCGTCGCGGGCGACCGACTTGCCACCGCGCATTCGATGAAGCGACGGCCATTCTCGCGGGCGATGCACTGCAGGCGCTCGCGCTCGAGGTACTCGCGTGCGACACCGCGTCCGACGCGACACCGCCCCAACGCGTCGCCATGCTCGCAGCGCTTGCGCGCGCGAGCGGCTCTCGCGGCATGGCCGGCGGACAGGCGATCGACCTCGAGGCGGAGCGCACGACACAGTCGCTCGGTGACCTCGAAGCGATGCACGCGCTGAAGACTGGCGCACTGATGTCTGCCGGAATCCAACTCGCGCTGCTCGCTGGCGACAATCGGCCAGACGAGCAACGTGATGCGCTCACGCGCTTCGGCGACGCGATCGGGCTCGCGTTCCAGGTGCGCGACGACATCCTCGACGTCGAAGGCGCGACCGAGGTGCTCGGCAAGCCACAAGGCTCCGATGCGCGCCACGAGAAGTCGACCTTCCCCGCCCTGCTCGGCCTCGATGGCGCGAAACACCGCGTCGCCGAGCTGAAGGCGGAGGCGTTGGCGGCGCTCGAGGTGTTCGGGGACGCCGCGGAACCGCTGCGGTGGATGACCGGGTATATCGTGGACAGGGATTATTGAGTCTGGCTTGTAAGGCGCCGCTCCTGCACTTGGGTTGATATAATGTGCGGCTTGAACGATTCCGCCAAATTCCCGCTGCTCGCCCGCGTCAACAGCCCCGCCGACCTGCGGCAGCTCGACGAGGATGACCTGCCCGCGCTCGCGGTCGAGCTTCGTCGTTTTCTGGTCGAGCGCCTGAGTCACGGTGGGTGTCATTTCGCCGCGAATCTCGGCACCGTCGAACTCGCGATTGCGTTGCATTACGTCTATGAAACGCCCGATGACCGGCTCGTCTGGGACGTCGGCCACCAGGCGTACCCGCACAAGATCCTGACCGGCCGCCGCGACGCATTGTCGACGATTCGTCAGCGCGGCGGCCTCGCGCCGTTCCCGACGCGTGACGAGAGCGAATATGACACGTTCGGCGTCGGCCATTCGTCGACGTCCATCAGCGGTGCGCTCGGCATGGCCATCGGCGCCGCGCTCGCCGGCAGCGAACGGCGCGCGGTCGCGATCATCGGCGATGGCGCGATGACCGCGGGCATGGCATACGAGGCGCTGAATCACGCAGGCGCGCTCGACGCGAACATCCTCGTCGTGTTCAACGACAACGACATGTCGATTTCTCCGAACGTCGGCGCGTTGTCGAACTACCTCGCAAAAATGCTGTCCGGCAAGCTGTACGCAAACCTGCGAGAGGGCAGCAAGAAAGTCCTGAGCCTGATGCCGACGGTTTGGGAACTCGCGCGGCGCTCCGAGGAACACATGAAGGGCATGATGCTGCCCGGCACTTTGTTCGAAGAGTTCGGCATGAACTACATCGGGCCCGTCGATGGCCACGACCTGCCGACGCTCGTGAAGACGCTGCGCAATGTGCGCCAGCTCGACGGCGCGCAGTTCCTGCACGTCGTGACCCGTAAGGGCAAGGGCTACGAGCCGGCGGAGGCCGACCCGGTGCTGTGGCACGCGCCCGGCGCGTTCGATCCCGACACCGGTGCCATCAAACCGAAAGCGCCTGCCAAGCCGACCTACACGCAGGTGTTTTCGCAATGGGTTTGCGACATGGGTGAGGCGGACGAGCGACTCGTCGCGATCACGCCGGCGATGCGCGAGGGTTCGGGCCTTGTCGACTTCGAGCAGCGTTTTCCGGACCGGTACTTCGATGTCGGCATCGCCGAGCAGCATTCGGTGACGCTCGCAGCAGGGTTCGCCTGTGAAGGCCGCAAGCCCGTCGTCGCGATTTACTCGACCTTCCTGCAGCGCGCGTACGACCAGCTCATCCACGACGTGGTCCTGCAGCGCCTGCCGGTGCTGTTCGCGATCGACCGCGCGGGCGTCGTCGGGCCGGATGGCCCGACGCACTCAGGTTCGTTCGACCACACCTATTTGCGCTGCTTGCCCGGCGTCGTGGTGATGGCGCCATCCGACGAAGCGGAATGCCGCCGCATGCTGACGACCGGATTCCGCCACGACGGGCCCGCGGCGGTACGCTACCCGCGCGGCAGTGGTCCCGGCGCAGCGGTCGATTCCTCGCTCGACACCATTCCGATGGGCAAAGCGGAACTGCGCCGCGACGGGCGCGGCACAGCGCTGCTCGCGTTCGGCGCCGTGCTCGCGCCGGCGCTCGAAGCGGCCGAGACCCTCGACGCGACGGTCGTGAACATGCGGTTCGTGAAGCCGCTCGATGAAGCGATGCTTACCCGGATCGCCGACAGCCACTCGCTGCTCGTGACCATTGAGGACAGCGCGATTGCGGGCGGTGCCGGCAGCGCTGTCAACGAATGGATGGCGCGCTCCGGACGCACGGGCCAGATCTTGAACCTGGGTCTGCCGGACCGCTTTCTCGACCACGGCAGCCGCGAACAACTCCTTGCCGATGCAGGCCTCGACGCCGCCGGCATCACGGAATCGGTGCGCAAGCGCGCCGGAGGAACCGAACAATGAGCACCATCGAAGACGTTCAAGGCCACGCCGATACGCGGCAACTCCGTATCGACAAGGTCGGTATCAAGGACATTCGTCACCCGGTCCGCATCGCGGACCGCGACGGCGGCGAGCAGCACACGGTCGCGACGTTCAACCTGTACGTGGACCTGCCACACAACTTCAAAGGCACGCACATGTCGCGCTTCGTGGAGATCCTGAATCGCCACGAGCGCGAGATTTCCGTGAAGTCGTTCCGCGAGATGTTGACCGAGGTCACCGAGCGGCTGGAAGCCGAAGTCGGCCACGTCGAGATGCGATTCCCGTTTTTCATGACGAAGGCCGCGCCGGTCTCGAAAGTCGAGAGCGTGCTGGATTACGACGTGTCGTTCCTGGGCGAGCGGCGCGACGGCGAAACCGTGGTCTGGGTGAAGGTCGTGGTTCCGGTGACCAGCTTGTGCCCGTGCTCGAAGCGGATTTCTGACTACGGCGCGCACAACCAGCGCTCGCACATCACCGCGCTCGTGCGCACCAGCTGCTTCGTCTGGGTCGAGGAATTGATCGAGATGATCGAGGCCGAGGCGTCATCGGAGCTGTACGGGCTGCTGAAACGCCCGGACGAGAAATACGTGACTGAGCGGGCTTACGACAACCCGAAATTCGTCGAGGACATGGTGCGCGACGTCGCGGTGCGGTTCAATGACGATGATCGCATCCGTGCGTATGTGGTGGAATCAGAGAACTTCGAGTCGATCCATAACCACTCGGCGTATGCACTGATTGAAGCCGATAAGGACAAGAACTAATCGCGGCACAAAGGTGTAGCTCCAACAGGTACCAGGGTTGTAGGAGCGGCGCACTTGCGCCGCGAATGAATCACCGTTGCGCTGACTTCGCCAATCGCTCCACCAGCGTCTGCAGGAACACTTTCGTGAACTTCAACTGCGTCGCGGTCGACATTTGATCGAGCCGCGTTGCGCGCACTTTCAACAGATTTGACGGCGCCAGCGCACCGATCGATGCCGTCCGCGGCTGGCCTATCAGCGCCATCTCGCCGAAGCAATCGCCAGGCGTCAACGACGCGATACGGGTGCCGCTGCGCCAAACACCGGCCTCGCCGGTGATGAACACGTAGAAACAATCGTCAACCTCGCCCTCGTTCACGATCAGCTCGCCGGTCGAGGCTTGGACCCAATCGCCGCCGCGCAGCAGCTCCCAGGTCTCTTCGTACGTGAATTCGCGGAAGAAGCTCAAGTCTTTAACCAACGCGTGGCGTTCCTGCTCCGCGACTTCGGACACGAGGCGCTCAAGCTCGCTGCCGGCGAGTGACAGTTCCGTCGCCATCGCGAGCGCGTTGTTGTAGCGCTTGGTGATGTCCTTCTCGAGCGCGCGCAACACAACGCGGTCGACCATCTCCGGCACTTCGGACCGATACATCGATGGCGGCTCGGGGGTCTGGTTCACGATCTGCCAGACCAACTCGGACAGGTTGTTGCCGCGGAACGGCCGACGGCCGGCGAGCAGCTCGTACATCACGACACCGAGCGAGAAGATATCGGACTGTCCGGTCACGCGCGTGCCCTGGGTCTGCTCCGGCGACATGTAGCTCGGAGATCCGAGGACGCCCCCGATCTCGGTCGTATCGGCGCCTGAATCCTGAGCAATGCCGAAATCGCAGATGTACAGCTCGCCGGCATTCTTCAGTAGCAGGTTACCGGGCTTCACGTCCCGATGTACGACGCCGTTCCGGTGCGCAAAATCAAGCGCGCGCGACGCTTTGAACATCAGCTTGATGACTTCGGGGACGGGCAAGAGCGATTCCGGCTTCACGTACGCAGTCAGTGGTTTTGCGTCGCCGAGGTATTCCATGACGAGGTACCAGCGGTCGCCCTCTTCGCCCGCGTCCATGATGGGCAGGATGTTCGGGTGGCGTAAGCGACCGGCGGTGCGCGCCTCGTTGAAGAACATCTTGCGCCGCACCGCCGTCGTGACCGACTCCGACTCCTTCGGGATGAACAGCTTCACGGCGACCTCGCGGCCGATGAATGGGTCTTCGCAGACGTAGACGATCGCCTGGCTGCCGCGCCCAGCTTCCCGCTTCACTTTGTACTTGCCGATTTGCTCCGGCATCTCACTCATAGAATCAGTCCCGCTCCAATTGCGGCGAACACGCCGGCCAGCGTCCCCGCGACCAGATCATCCGCCATCACGCCCAATCCGCCCTTCCACCTTCGCTCAGCCCAGCCGACCGGCCCGGGTTTGGCGATGTCCAGCACGCGGAACATCACGACCGCGAGGCCAACGGCGATCCATGCGGGGCCCGCGAGCCAGAGCGCGAGCCACACACCCGCGAACTCGTCCCACACGATGGCCGGGTGGTCGTCGACGCCGAGCGCGGCGACCGCACGGTCGCACAGCCAAACGCCGAACACCGCCGCCACCGCACAGACGACGCCTTGCGCGTACCACGGTAGATGGGCGAACACGGCAAGCCAGATGACCGCCGCGACCAGTGTACCTGCGGTTCCGGGCGCGCGGGGTGCGAGTCCGCTACCGAACCCACTCGCGACGAGCAAGACCGGATTGCGCAGGTCAGCGAAACGCATCGTAGCCCTTCCCGTCGATGACCAATGGACGGCCCGCCCGGTCCACGCACACGATGCCCGGCGTCGCTTCGACGGTGCCGATTCGGACGCCAAACCCGGCGTCGGCGGGTGCCGCGAACAGCAGCTCGTAATCGTCGCCGCCGTAGAGCTGCATGCCGGCCACGCCGCCGCCCGCGACAAATGCGGCGGAGCGTGGCAATGATTCGACATCCACGGTCGCGCCGAAGCCGGTGCCGTGTAACAGGCGCGCGAGGTCGGTCAACAATCCGTCCGAGACGTCAATCGCCGCGGTCGCGATGCCGCGTAGCGACAGGCCAAGCTCGATGCATGGTTCGGGCCGGTCGAGCCGCTCTCGTAACGCAGCCGGGACCAAATCGCCGCGTTGCAATATCGTCAGTGCGAGCGCAGCGTCACCGATAGGCCCCGACACGAACAACGCATCGCCCGCTTTCGCGGTGCCGCGCCGCAGCGCGCCGCCGGTCGGTACCTCGCCGGCAAGCTGCACGGTGATCGAAAGCGGCCCGCGCGTCGTGTCGCCGCCGATGAGTTGGACACCGAATCGTTCGGCGAGTGCGCCGAGCCCACTTGCGAATGACCTGACCCAGTCGGCGTCCGGCTCGGGCAGCGTGAGGCACAACAACGCCCAGGTCGGCTCCGCGCCCATCGCGGCGAGATCGGACAGGTTGACGGCAAGCGCCTTGTGCCCGATCGCTTCGGCCGGCGTGTCGGTCGGGAAATGCACGCCCGCGACGAGCGTGTCGGTGCAGAGCACGAGGTCGTGGCCGGCGCGGGGCTGCACGACGGCCGCGTCATCGCCGATGCCGAGCACGACGTCCGTGCGCACGGCGCCCGCATGCGTGCGCAGGATCTCAATCAGGTCGACTTCGGATGGCATCAACGGATGATAAACCATGTCGGAGCGACGCCTTGGCCGTTCTTCTCGCGCCGATGTGCAGTTCGAGCTGGTGGGAGCGACGCCTTTGCGTCGCGAAAGCTGGGTTGCCGTGGCTTGATTCATCGCGGCGCGAAGGCGCCGCTCCTACAACGACCACGGCGGTGGACTTGCACTGTAGGAGCGACGCTCTTGGCGTCGCGAATGCTGAATTGCCATGGCTTCGTTCATCGCGGCGCGAAGGCGCCGCTCCTACACGACCACGGCGGTGGACTTGCACTGTAGGAGCGACGCTCTTGGCGTCGCGAAAGCTGGGTTGCCGCGGCTTCGTTCATCGCGGCGCGAAGGCGCCGCTCCTACAACGACCACGGCGGTGGAATTGCACTGTAGGAGCGACGCTCTTGGCGTCGCGAATGCTGGGTTGCCGTGGCTTCGTTCATCGCGGCGCGGAGCGCCGCTCCCACCTGTTCTTGCAGGAAGCCGCGGAGTGTCAGGTGGGAGCGACGCTCTTGGCGTCGCGAAAGCTGAATTGCCGTGGCTTCGTTCATCGCGGCGCGAAGGCGCCGCTCCTACAACGACCACGGCGGTGGAATTGCAC
>JBBEAN010000004.1:0-31444 GCA_040882865.1 Gammaproteobacteria bacterium | reverse complement strand
TTCATCGCGGCGCGAAGGCGCCGCTCCTACAACGACCACGGCGGTGGAATTGCACTGTAGGAGCGACGCTCTTGGCGTCGCGAAAGCATCGCGGCGCGGAGCGCCGCTCCCACCTGTTCTTGCAAATCGCCGAGGAGTGTCAGGTGGGAGCGACGCTCTTGGCGTCGCGAAAGCATCGCGGCACGGAGCGCCGCTCCTACTTGGGGTCTTTGCGGATCTGTTTCGCGGCTTTGTCGACCACGGCGTTGATGTATTTGTACCCGCCCTCGCCGCCGAACAGCTTCGCGAGTTCGACGGCCTCATCGATCACGACGCGGTACGGCGTGTCGAGGCGATCGCGCAGCTCGACGAACGCGAGCAAAAGGATCGCGTGCTCGACCGGGTCGAGCTGCACCAGCGGTCGGTCGAGCAACGGATCGATCAACGCGTCCAGCGTGGTGCGGTCATCGGCCGCCGTCGTCACGAGCGCGCGGAAATAGTCGCTGTCCATGCGACCGATGTTGCGCGTGTCGATGAACTCCTTGATCACGACCGGTGACGGCTGGTCACCGAGCAGGTGCTGGTACATCGCCTGCACCGCGAGCCGGCGCGCGCGGCTGCGTGCGCGGTTGTACGACTGCTCAGACATCGATTTGCCTCAGCACGACCACCATCTCGAGCGCGGCGAGCGCCGCTTCGTAGCCCTTGTTCGAGGAATCATCGCGCGAGCGCTCGGCCGCCTGCTTGTCGTCGTCGCACGTGAGCACGCCGAATGCCACCGGCACACCGAACTCCTGTTGCACCTGCATCAAGCCGTCGGTGCACCCGCGGCACACGTATTCGAAGTGCGGCGTGCCGCCACGGATCACGGCGCCGAGCGCGATGATCGCGTCATAGCGGTCTTCCTGGTCCGCGAGATAGGCCGCAGCCAGTGGCAGTTCCCACGCACCGGGCGTACGCACGACTTCGATTTGGTTAGCACCGACACCATGGTTCAAGAGCGCCGTCCGCGCACCGTCGATCAAAGCGTCCACGACTGCCGCATTGAAGCGCGCGGCGACGATCGCGATGCGCGCACCCGGAACCTGCAGCGGGTCGTCGTTCTCTGGGCGGTGTTTGCTCATGACTCCTCCGGGTTCTCGTAGCCGACAATCTCAAGGCCGAACCCCGAAATGCCGTGCATGCGCTTGGGCGCCGACAATACGCGCATTTTCTGTACCCCGATATCCGCGAGGATCTGCGCGCCGACGCCGTAGGTCCGCAGCACCGCGGCTTCGTCGCGACCGTCCTCGATGGGATGTTCGTCGCCGAATCGCTGTACCAACGCGCCATCGGTCTCCTGGCCACGCAACACGACCACGACGCCGCCGTCTGCGGCGACGCGCTCCATCGCGCTGCGCACCGGCAGGCCGAGCTCATCGGCGCGGACGCCGACGTCGGACAGCGTGTTCTGGACGTGTACGCGCACCAGTACGGCCTGCTTGGCGTCGATCTCGCCGCGAATCAGCGCGAGGTGCACGTGCCCGCCGACGAGGTCACGATACGCGACCGCGCGGAATGGACCGAATTCCGTCGACATCTCTCGCTCAGCGAGGCGCTGGATCGTGCGCTCGCGACCGAGACGCCACCGAATCAAGTCGGCGATGGTACCGATTTTCAAGTTGTGGTCGTTCGCGAACGCCGAAAGGTCACTTCCGCGTTTCATCGTGCCGTCGTCGTTCACGACCTCGCAGATGATCGCGGTCGGCGCGAGGCCGGCGGCGCGCACGAGGTCCACGGAAGCCTCGGTATGACCCGCGCGGCGCAACACGCCACCGTCGGCGTAGCGCAGCGGAAAGATGTGACCAGGCCGCGAGAAGTCCTCCGGTCGCGCGGTCGCGTCCGCGAGCGCGCGGATCGTGCGTGCACGGTCCGCCGCCGAGATCCCGGTGCTGGTTCCATGCACGTAATCGACAGAGACGGTGAACGCGGTCCGATGCGACTCTGTGTTCTCGGCCACCATCTGCGGCAGGCGCAGTTCCTCGAGCCGCTCGCGGGTCATCGGCTGGCAAATGATGCCGCTGGTATAGCGCACGATGAACGCGACCTGCTCCGCGGTGACCTTCTCCGCGGCCATGATGAGGTCGCCCTCGTTCTCGCGGCCCTCGTCGTCCATCACGACGACCATACGGCCGGCGCGGAGCTCGTCCAGCAACTCGTCAATCGTGTTCAAGCAATCTCTCCAGGTAGCGCGCGAGCATATCCACTTCGATGTTCACCGCAGCGCCCGTCGCGAGGTCGCCGAGCGTCGTATTTTCAAGCGTGTGCGGAATCAGGTTCACCTCGAACTCGGACCCGTCCACCGCGTTCACGGTCAGGCTCACGCCGTCGACGCAGACCGAACCCTTGCGCGCGACATAGCGCGCGAGATCATCCGGGACGCGGATGCGGAACACGCGCGAATCGCCCGCGGGCGTCACCGACAACACGCCGCCGACGCCGTCAACATGGCCACTGACCAGATGGCCACCGAGCGGGTCGGCGAGCGTCAACGCGCGTTCAAGGTTCACGCGCGCGCCGACCCCGAGTGCACCGAGCGTGGTCGCCGCGCGCGTTTGGTCCGAAACCTCCGCGCGGATGCCACGCGCGTCGAGCGTGGTCGCTGTCAGGCAGACGCCACTGACCGCGATGCTGTCGCCGACCTTGAGCCCGGCGAGCGACAAGGCGCCGGTCTTGACCACGAGCATCGCATCGTCGCGCGCCGTGATGCTGCCGACGGCTTGTACGAGGCCGGTGAACACTATTTCATCGCCGCGGTGACGCGCCAGTCGTCGCCGACCCGGCTCACGTCGTGGACGACGAGCTCGCGGCGCGCGCCCATCTCGACGAGCGGCGGCATCGCAAACAGCGCGCGCGCGCCGGAGCCAAGCAGGACCGGCGCGAGGTACAACACAAACTCATCGATCAAGCCGGCGTCGAGCAGCGCACCGTTCAGCGTCGCACCGGCTTCCACCAGAATCTCATTGAAATGCTGGTCCGCGAGCCAACCCGCGACCGCACCAAGGTCGGCGCGGCCGTCTCGTCGCGCCGGTAGGCGAACGACGGTTGCGCCCGCGCCGCTGAGCGCACGAACACGCGCCGCGTCGTCGCGCGCGGCAACCACGAACACCGGACCACTGCCCTCGAACAGGCGCGCGTTGGGGGGGCAACGCAGCTTCGGATCGAGCACGATGCGCGCGGGCTGCCGCCAATCGCCGGCGAGCCGGACGTTCAGTTGCGGGTCGTCCGCGAGTACTGTGCCGATACCGGTCAGCACCGCCGACGAGCGAGCGCGCAGGTGCTGGACTTCCTCGCGCGCGACCTCACCGGTAATCCAGCGACTCTCGCCGCTTGCGAGCGCGGTGCGCCCGTCCATGGAGGCGGCCGCCTTCACCGTGAACCAAGGGCGTCCATCGCGGTGCCGCTTGAAGAAGCCGCGATTCAGCGCGACGGCTTCGGCCTCGCAAACCCCGTTGGTGACCGCGATACCGGCTTGCTCGAGCCGCGCGAAGCCGCGGCCCGACACCACGGGATTCGGGTCCGACACGGCGGTGACAACGCGCGCAACGCCCGCTGCGATCAACGCGTCCGCGCACGGGCCGGTGCGCCCGTGATGTGCACACGGTTCGAGGTTCAGGTACGCGGTCGCGCCGCGCGCCGCGTCGCCGGCCGCGCGCAGCGCATAGACTTCGGCGTGTGGCCCACCTGCGCGCTCGTGCCAGCCCTCGCCGACGGTCGTGCCATCCTGCACGATCACGCAGCCGACGCGCGGGTTCGGGTCGGTCGAATACAATCCGTGCGCCGCGAGCGCGAGCGCATGTTCCATCCAGCGTCGGTCGTCTGCAGAAACGTTCATGGCTTCACTCTTCGTCGGGCAGCAACGAGATTTGTCGGCGGGTCACAGGGTCCGCGCTGGCACGCTCGAGCCGCTCGATTTCCTCGCGGAACGCATCGATGTCCTGGAAGCTCCGATACACCGACGCGAAGCGCACATACGCGACCTGGTCGAGTTCGCGCAACTCCTCCATCACCCATTCGCCCACCTGGCGGGACGGAACCTCACGCTCGCCGGCCGCGCGCAGCTTGTGCATCACGTGCGTGAGCGCCGCTTCAATCCGTTCGGCGCTCACCGGGCGCTTTTCCAACGCGCGGGTGAGTCCGGTCCTGAGCTTGTGCTCGTCGAACGGCACGCGGCGGCCGTCCGACTTGATGATGCGCGGCATCACAAGTTCCGCCGTCTCGAACGTCGTGAACCGCTCGCCACAGCCCGTGCACTCGCGACGGCGGCGGACCTGCTGGCCCTCGGCCGCGAGGCGCGAGTCCATCACGCGCGTGTCATCGTGGCCGCAGAACGGGCAGTGCATCGCTTACTTGCGATAGACCGGGAACCGCGCGCAAAGCGCTTGAACCTGGTCGCGGACGCGTGCGTTCACAGCCTCGTCGTCGATCGCGTCGAGCACGTCCGCGATCCAACCGGCGAGATCCCGCACTTCGGCCTCACCGAAGCCGCGCGTCGTGACGGCCGGCGTTCCGAGGCGCAGGCCCGAGGTCACGAACGGCGAACGCGCGTCGTTCGGGACCGCGTTCTTGTTCACGGTGATGTGCGCGCGGCCGAGCGCGGCGTCCGCGTCCTTGCCGGTGATGTCCTTCTTGATCAGGTCGACGAGGAACAGGTGGTTGTCGGTGCCGCCCGAGACGATGTCGTAGCCGCGCTCGATCAGCACCTTGCACATCGCGCGCGCGTTCGCGACGACCTGCTGCTGGTAGACCTTGAATTCGGGTTGCAGTGCTTCGAGGAACGCGACCGCTTTGGCCGCGATTACGTGCATCAACGGCCCGCCCTGCATGCCGGGGAACACCAGCGACTGCAATTTCTTCTGGATGGCCTCGTCGTCGCCGGCGAGGATGATGCCGCCGCGCGGCCCGCGCAGCGTCTTGTGCGTGGTCGACGTCACGACGTGCGCGTGCGGTACCGGGTTCGGGTACACGCCCGCGGCGACGAGTCCCGCGACGTGCGCCATGTCCACGAGCAAATACGCGCCGACCGAGTCGGCGATTTCGCGGAAGCGCGCCCAGTCGACGATTCCTGAGTACGCGGAGAAGCCCGCAATCACGAGTTTCGGTTGGTGCTCGGTCGCGAGGCGCTGGACCGCGTCGTAGTCGATCTTGCCGGTCGATTCGTCGATGCCGTATTGGACCGCGTTGAAGACCTTGCCGGAGATGTTCGGGGCGGCGCCGTGCGTCAAGTGTCCGCCGTGGGCGAGGCTCATGCCGAGGATGGTGTCGCCGGGCTTGATCAGCGCGAAATAGGCCGCGGCGTTGGCCTGGGAACCGGAATGCGGCTGCACGTTCGCGTACGCCGCGCCGAACAGCTGCTTCGCGCGGTCGATGGCCAGTTGTTCGGCGACGTCCACGAACTCGCAGCCACCGTAGTAGCGCTTGCCCGGGTAACCCTCGGCGTACTTGTTCGTGAGCACCGAGCCCTGCGCCTCGAGCACCCGTGGACTCGCGTAGTTCTCGGACGCGATCAGCTCGACGTGTTCTTCCTGGCGCTGGTTCTCGTGCTCAATCGCTATCGCAAGTTCGGAATCGAATCCGGCGATACGCAGGTCCTGGCTGAACATGGGGCGCTCCTTCGAAGGCGAATGCGGGATTTTAGCATCGCCAGCAGGAATAAGGCCCCGAACCACCCGAATGAGCCGCCGCCGCTGGACACGGGAGGTGGCGGCTCCGGCGCCTCAGGCAGGACAATCAAATGTCGGTCGGCGGCATTGTCCGTCGTATCAGGGTCCGCGAATTCACTGCCCGCGTAGACGTGCAGCGAGGTCGTCATCATCGAGTTCTCGGCCGGCACCGCGATGGTGAAGCGCGCTGCGCCCTCCTCGCCTGCCCCGATTGCGCCGAGTTCGCAGCGGAAAATGAAATCACCGATTTCGAAGCAGTCATCCGGTGATGCGACAATGTCCATATACAGGCGGACCAGCACGAACGCAGCCGAGACGGCCTGGTCCGGATCGCTGGCAACCCGAATTTCGAGTTCGACCTCCGTCTCCTCGGTCGCCATCGCCGGAAAATTCGTGGTCAGCGTGAGATCAGCGAGCGGCGGCGCAACGAGCGGAACTTCGAAGAGCTTCCCTGATTGAGAAAAGCTGGGGAGTGGAATCCGCCCGCTGCTCATCCCCCAGTGGTGCAGCGACGACGGGGCACCGACGAAGAGCTCCCCCTCCGTCAGGACCAGCAC
Source organism: Gammaproteobacteria bacterium (assembly GCA_040882865.1). Classification (GTDB taxonomy): domain Bacteria; phylum Pseudomonadota; class Gammaproteobacteria; order Natronospirales; family JAIVGZ01; genus JAIVGZ01. The sequence continues at coordinate 25,206 of JBBEAN010000004.1, read as the reverse complement.
TTCGCCGAAGTAATCGTCCGAGAACGATGACTGGACCGGTTCGGTGACTTGTTGCACGAGCGACCAACCGTCATCGCCTTCGAGGTAGTGGTAGACGACACCCTCGACCGGCGCGCCGACGAGCACCTGCTGGTCGTCGATCATCAACACCGACCAGCCGAAATAGTGCGCGCCATCCTCTTCGAACGTCGCGACACGCGTCGCTCCACCCGCGCCGAATTCGATGAGATGCGCCGCGCCCTGCGGTGCGGTGTTCCCCGCCCCGTCCCCCTCCGCACCGACCAGGACGCGGTCGCCCGCCATCGAGACCGCGCGTCCGAACCGGACCAAACCGGCGACGCCGCTGTCGTCCGCGAAACGAACCGGGGCCGTACCAAGGTCGGCGGTGCCAAACGCGTAAATCGCGCCCTCGCCTGACGCCCCTTCACCCGGCGCGCCGACGACCAGTCGAACGGCATCGGCGGCGAGCGCCGCCCCGAACGCATCACCGGGTAAATCAGTGTCACCCTGCAGGGTGTCGACCAGCGACCACGCGCCCGAACCGCCGTCGACCTCGTATGCATACACGCGGCCGCCGTTCGAGCCGTTTCCGCGCCACCCAAGATTCCCATCGTTCGGATGATGGGCGTGCGGTGATCCGACGAAGAGCGTGCCGCCCGCGACCGATAGCGCGTAGCCGAACAAGCCGTTTTCCGCCGGCGTGGGCGGCTCGATGGTCTCTACCACGGACCACTCGCCCGAGCCGGCATCCCGGGTCACGCGGTACACGGTACCCGCGTACGGCTCGTCCGCGACTTCAGTGTGCGGGGCGCCGACGAAAAGATCGTCGCCGATCCGGACCAGCGCGTGGCCGAAGAACTGATCGTCGAATTCACCATCCGGCGCGACGAGTTGTTGTTGCTCGACCCAAACGCCGCCGACCCGCTCGTGAAAAAGAACGGTCCCTGAAGCCATGAACGATGAAGCCGCACCGACGACGAGGGTATCGTCGACTCGGAGCGCCGATTGGCCAAACCCGAAGATACCGAAACCATCCGGCTCGGGCCGCTCCGGCGAGAGGTCGCCATGACCGAGGTACGCCTGCGAGAACGCGGGCGCCGAGATGAGGAATACCAAAACTGCGACCAGATAACGCATGGGTCGAACTCCTATTGAAGATTTACCACTCCCTGATGGGCTGATACTACCAGCGCTTGGTTTATGCTGTCTGAATGGCAGAACCCCTGATCACCGTGGGCTGGCGGGAGTGGATCGCACTTCCCGAGCTCGGTATCAAGCGCATCAAGGTCAAGGTGGACACGGGCGCGCGCACCTCTGCGCTGCATACCTTCGCGACGGAGCCGTTCGACCGCGACGGCGAGGCGTGGGTGCGCTTCGGCATCCATCCCGTGCAGGGGCGCAATCCAGCCGAGGCCTGGTGCGAGGCCCGCGTCCACGACCAACGCCTGGTGACCGACTCGGGCGGCCATGGCGAGCAGCGCCTGGTGATTCTGACGCCGATTACCCTCGGTGGACGTACTTGGCCCATTGAAATCACACTTGCGGCGCGCGATAACATGCGCTTTCGGATGCTGCTCGGTCGTACCGCGATGGCGGGTCGCGTGACCGTCAACCCGGCCGCCTCTTACCTGACCCGGAAGGAACGCCGATGAAGATTGCAATTATGTCGCGCAACGCGCGCCTCTATTCAACCCGACGCCTCGTTGAGGCAGCGACGGAACGCGGCCACGAAGTGCGGGTCATCGACCCGCTGCGTTGTTACATGAACATCGCGACCAGCCACCCCGAAATCCATTTCAAGGGTGAGAAGCTCGAGGGCTTCGACGCGGTGATCCCTCGTATCGGTGCCTCCGTAACGTTCTACGGAACCGCGGTGCTGCGCCAGTTCGAGATGCTCGGCACCTTCCCGTTGAACGAGTCGGTCGCGATCAGTCGGTCACGCGACAAGCTGCGCTCGATGCAGCTCTTGTCGCGCAAGGGCGTTGGAATGCCGGTCACCGGCATCGCGCACTCCCCCGACGACACCGGCGACCTCCTGAAGCTCGTCAGCGGCGTGCCGGTGGTCATCAAGCTGCTTGAAGGTACGCAGGGCGTCGGCGTGGTGCTCGCCGAGACCCGCAAGGCCGCCGAAAGCGTGATCGACGCGTTCCGTGGCTTGAAAGCGCACTTCCTCGTGCAGGAGTTCGTGAAGGAAGCCGGCGGCGCCGACATCCGCTGTTTCGTCATCGACGGCAAGGTCGTCGCGAGCATGAAGCGGCAGGCGCGCGAGGGCGAGTTCCGGTCCAACCTGCACCGCGGCGGCAGCGCCGAACTCGTGCGCATCACGCCGATCGAGCGCTCAACCGCGGTGCGTGCGGCGAAAATCGTCGGCCTCAATGTCGCGGGCGTCGACATCCTGCGCTCGAAGCATGGGCCGGCGGTGCTCGAGGTCAACTCCTCGCCAGGGCTCGAGGGCATCGAGAAAGCAACGAAGAAGGACGTCGCGAGCCTCATCATCGAGTTCCTCGAGAAGAACGCGAAGCACGGCAAGACCGGCACCAAGGGCAAGGGCTGATGGCGCGCGCGCCGATCGTGGTCGGCGGCGTCACGGTCGCACCCGGCGCCCGCGAGACCGTCGAACTCGAGCTCGCGCGTCTACACACGCACACGCCGGTCTCGATGCCGGTGCAGGTCGTACACGGCAAGCACGACGGGCCCACGCTCTGCATCAGCGCGGCCATCCACGGCGACGAGCTCAACGGCATCGAAATCGTGCGCCGCGTGCTCATGCTGCCGCAGCTGAAGCGCCTTCGCGGCACCTTGATCGCCGTGCCGATCGTGAACGTGTTCGGTGTGCTACTGCAGATGCGTTACCTGCCCGACCGCCGCGACCTGAACCGAAGCTTCCCCGGCAGCGAGGGCGGCTCTCTCGCGGCGCGGCTCGCCTACACGTTCGACACCGAAGTGCTCGCGCACGCGACGCACGCGATCGACTTGCATACGGCCGCCGCCCACCGCACGAACCTGCCGCAGGTGCGTGCGAACCTCGACGACCCGGAGACGATGCGGCTCGCCCGCGCGTTCGCCGCGCCCGTCATCATCGATGCGAAAACGCGCGATGGCTCGCTGCGCGCGACCGCGGCGGAACGTGGACTCCCCGTGCTGCTCTACGAGGGCGGCCAGGCGATGCGTTTCGACGAGGACTGCATCCGCGTCGGTGTGCGTGGGATCCGCGAAGTCATGCGCGCGCTCGACATGCTGCCGCCCGCCAAGCGCCGACGTATGTCGACCGCAGAACCCGTTGCGGTCACGCAGACCAGCTGGGTGCGGACGCCGACCAGCGGCATCCTGCGCGCGTCGGTCGGGCTCGGCGAGCACGTCGCGGCCGGCGAGTCGCTCGGCGTGGTCGGCGACCCGTTCGGCGACGGCGAGGTCAGCCTCGAAGCGCCGTTCGGCGGCATCGTGATCGGCCATACACAGCTGCCGCTCGTGCATGAAGGCGACGCGGCGTTCAACATCGCGCGCGTGCAACGCGCGGGCGATGCGGTCGCGCGCATCGAGGCGCTGACCGGCGACCTCGACGACTCGGACCTCAGGAAGCCGGACGAACCGCCGATGGTGTAGTCAAGAATCGCGACGCCGAGAGCGTCGCTCCCACCTGGACTAGCTGGGCGCAGAGAAGCAGCAGGTGGGAGCGACGCTCTCGGCGTCGCGATCAATTCCAGTACAATGCGCGGCCATGGCTCAATACATTTATACGATGAACAGGGTCGGCAAGGTCGTGCCGCCCAAGAAGCAAATCCTCCGCGACATCTCGCTGTCGTTCTTCCCCGGTGCGAAGATCGGCGTGCTCGGCCTCAACGGCTCGGGCAAATCCACGCTGCTGCGCATCATGGCCGGCATCGACACGGACATCATCGGCGAGGCGCGCCCGCAGTCGGGTATCAAGATCGGCTATCTGTCGCAGGAGCCACAGCTCGACCCGAAAAAGGACGTGCGCGGCAACGTCGAGGAAGGCGTCGCCGAACTCAAGGCGCTGATGGACCGCTTCAACGCGGTCAGCGACGCGTTCGCGGACGAGAACGCGGACTTCGACAAGCTGCTCGCCGAACAGGCCGAGCTCCAGGACAAGATCGATTCGGCCGGCGCATGGGAACTCGACCGCAAGCTCGAAGTCGCCGCCGACGCGTTGCGGCTACCACCGTGGGACGCGGACGTCACCAAGCTGTCGGGCGGTGAACGCCGCCGCGTCGCGCTGTGCCGGCTGCTCCTGTCCAGCCCCGACATGCTGCTGCTCGACGAGCCCACCAACCACCTCGACGCGGAATCGGTCGCGTGGCTCGAGCGCTTCCTCGCCGAATTCCCGGGCACCGTGATCGCGGTGACCCATGACCGCTACTTCCTCGACAACGTCGCGGGCTGGATTCTCGAGCTCGACCGCGGCCACGGGATTCCGTGGGAAGGCAACTACTCATCGTGGCTCGAGCAGAAGGAAGCGCGCCTCGAGACCGAAGAAAAGCAGGCAGGCGCGCGCCGCAAGGCGATGCAGGCCGAACTCGAGTGGGTGCGGCAGAATCCGAAGGGCCGCCAGGCGAAGAGCAAGGCGCGCCTCGCGCGCTTCGAGGAACTGCAGTCGCAGGAGTTCCAGGCGCGCAACGAGACGCAGGATCTTTACATCCCGCCCGGCCCGCGCCTCGGCGACCTCGTGGTGCAAACCGACGGTGTGAAGAAGGCGTACGGCGACAACCTGCTGTACGACAACCTGACTTTCAACCTGCCCCGCGGCGGCATCGTCGGCATCATCGGCCCGAACGGCGCGGGCAAGACCACGCTGTTTCGCATGATCACCGGACAGGAAGAACCCGATGCCGGCACGCTGCGCGTCGGCGAGACCGTCGAACTCGCGTACGTCGACCAGTCGCGCGACACGCTCGACGCGGACAAGAGCGTGTGGGAAGAGATTTCAGACGGGCTCGACAACATCACGGTCGGCAAGTGGGAGATGCCGTCGCGCGCGTATGTCGGGCGGTTCAACTTCAAGGGCACCGACCAGCAGAAGCGCATCGGTGACCTGTCAGGCGGCGAGCGCAACCGCGTGCACCTCGCGAAGACGTTACGCGCGGGCGGTAATGTGCTGCTGCTCGACGAACCGACCAATGACCTCGACGTCGAGACGCTGCGCGCACTCGAAGAAGCGTTGCTCGCGTTCCCGGGCTGCGCGGTGGTCATCTCGCACGACCGCTGGTTCCTCGACCGCGTCGCGACGCACATCCTCGCGTTCGAGGGCGACAGCCAGGTGACTTGGTACGAGGGCAATTACCAGGACTACGAAGCTGACCGCAAGCGGCGGCTCGGGGTGGATGCGGACCAGCCGCACCGGATCAAGTACCGGCGCATCGGCTGATTCATCGCGGCGCAAAGGCGCCCGCTTATTCGCGGCGCTAAGGCGCCGCTCCTACAGGTGCCATGGTTGTAGGAGCGGCACCTTTGTGCCGCGATGGTTGGGTCGCGTAGCTTCGTTCATCGCGGCGCGGAGCGCCGCTCCCACCTGTTCTTCTTGCACAACGGTGGTTTCAAGAGGTGGGAGCGACACTCTCGGTGTCGCGATAGTCGGGCCGCCGTGGCTTCGTTCATCGCGGCGCTAAGGCGCCGCTCCTACGGGTGCCATGGATGTAGGAGCGGCACCTTTGTGCCGCGATGGTATCCTCGACAGCATTCCGTTTGGGGGAATCGCCATGTCTGCACGTCATTGCTTCGCGCTGTTCGCCACACTCTTCTGCGCCACCGCCTTAGCGCAGGTCCCGACCTACGAAGACGTGACCGGCCGCGCGGTCGGTGAGCGCATCACCGTCGCGTCGGAAGCCGAGCGCTACCTCGAGCAGCTCGCCGCCGCGTCTGACCGCGTGAGCTATCAGGTGCAGGGCCGGTCATGGGAAGGTCGGCCGCTGATGCTCGCCATCATCACCTCGCCCGACAATCACGCGAGGCTCGACGCAATCCGCGACGTCGCGAAACGACTCGATGATTCTCGCTTGCCGGCACCCTCCGCCGACGAACTCTCGCGCCAACCCGTGATCGTTTGGCTCGGCGGTTCGATCCACGGCTTCGAGCTCTCGGGCACCGAGGGTCTGATGCTTCTGGTCGAGAACCTGACGACGCGCGACGACGCAGAGACGCAACGCCTGCTCGAGCGCACGGTGGTGATGGTCGACCCCATGTTGAACCCGGATGGCCGCGATGCGTTCGCGCACCGTAACCACAAGGCCATCGGCCGTTTCACAAGTTCGAGCCGCGATGACTGGTCGAATGATTTCACGTCGTGGGAGGCGCTCACTTATCGAGGCGGCCATTACCTGTTCGATACGAACCGGGACTGGTTCGCCCACACCCAGCGCGAAACGCTGTGGCGCATGCCGACGTTCCGCGCGTGGCGGCCGCAGGTCGCCGTGGACCTGCACGAGATGGGCGTCGACAACGAGTTCTTTTTCGACCCGCCGACCGACCCGGTCGCGCCCTACTTCCCGGGTTTTGCAACCAGCGGCTTCGAACTGTTCGGCGCCGCGTACGCACAGGCATTTGATGCCGCGGGCTTCGACTACACGACGAAGCAGTTCTACAACTATTTTTACCCCGGCTACACGACCTCGTGGACGAGCTACCAGGGCGCGATTGGCATGCTGTATGAACAGGGCTCCTCGCGCGGGCTCGCGCTCGAGCGCAGCGACGCGTCGGTGCGAACGCTGCTCGACGCCGCGACGCAGCAATACACGGCGGCGCTGACCGCCGTGCGCGTCTCTGCGGATAACCGCGAGCGCTTGCTGCGCGACTACGCTGCGGCCGCGCGTGCCGCGGTCGCGGACGGCGCACGCGGCGCACGCCGCTACGTCATTCCAGCGAGCGGTGACCCCCAGCTCACGCACGAACTCGCCGCTGCGCTCGAACGCAACGGCATCGAGGTGCATGCGACGACCGAGGCCGGCTCGATGCGCGGTATCCGCGGTACCTTGCCGGCGGGTTCGCTCGTCATCGAAGCCGCGCAACCGAGAAATCGGCTGCTCCGCACGCTACTCGAACGGCATCTCGAACTTCCGAAGACCTTCCTCGAGCAAGCGCGCGAACGCCTCGAGCGCGCGGAAAACCCGCGCTTCTACGACATCACCGCATACTCGCTGCCGTTGTTGTTCAACCTAGATGCGCATGCGTCGGGGGCGGGCGCGCCGCCGGTCGAGCGCTGGCGCGCGAAGACCCACGCCGCGCCCGCGGTTGATGCGTATGCCTGGCTGATCGACGGTCGCCAGTCCGCGACGCCAGCAGTCGCCGCGCTGCTGCGCCGCGACGGCGTGCGTGTGCGAATCTCGCCGCTCGCGTTCACACACGGCGGCCATTCGTTCGGCAGCGGCACTGCGGTCGTTCGCAACACCACGGCCGGTGACGTGCACGCGAAGCTCGTCACGCTCATCGAAGCATTCAACCTCGACGTCCGCTCGGCGGCGGGCGGGCTCGCGGAAGGCGGCCTTCCGGCGTTGAGCGCCGGCGAGATGTTCTCGCTGCGGCCCCCCGAGGTCGCGCTGGTCGGCGACCACCCGGTCCACGCGCAATCGTTCGGCTGGGCGTGGCATGCGCTCGACCAGCAATACCGTATCCCGACGACGGTGCTTCGCACGCGCTCGCTCGGCGACACGCCGCTCGAGCGCTACACGACGATCGTGCTACCTGCACTCACGCAAGCCGCCGAGCTCACGACCGTGCTCGGCGAGGACGGCGTCGCGCGGCTCAAGCGGTGGGTCGACGATGGCGGCACGCTCGTCGCGATCGGTTCGGGCGCCGAATGGGTACAGAAGACGCTCGAGCTCGCCGCCCTACGCGACTGGCACGAAATCGACGAGGAGACGAAGCCGCAACGCATCACCGTGCCTGGCGCGTTCATCCGCGCCGAATTCAACCGTAACGACTGGCTCGCTTCAGGTTATGGCGACAGTCTGCCCGTGCTCGCGACGTCGAACCGCGTCTGGCTCGCGCCGGAGGGCCCGCCGAGCCGCGACAAGCGCGTCGTCGCGCATTACGCGGACGGCGATGCGCTGCACGTCGCGGGACACTTGTGGCCGGAGAACCGCGAGCGCCTGCCGGGCGCGGTGTTCCTTTATGAGGAACGCGTCGGCCGGGGCCGCGTGATCCGCTTTGCCGAGGACCCGAATTTCCGCGGCTACTGGCGCGGGGCCGACCGATTGTTCCTGAATGCAGTGCTGCTCGGGCCGAGCGCGCCGTGACGCTGCCGGTCGAAGCGCGCGAGCTGCTCGATTACTGGTTCGGCCAGCCGGGGCCGACGGGGTTGCCGCCCGATGACCGCTATAGCCTTTGGTTTGGGGCGTCCGAGGACGTCGACGCGCAGCTACAGCGTGCATTTGGGAAGTTGGTTGCGGATGCGTCGGCCGGCCGCCTCGACGACTGGGCGCAGACCGCTGAGGGTCGGCTCGCGCTGATCCTGCTCATGGATCAACTGCCGCGCAACCTGTTTCGCGACCGTTCCGGCGCGTTCGCGACCGACGCGCGCGCGCTCGAGCTCGCGCTGACCGGTCTCGCGAATGGCGATGACGGTTCATTGGCGCCGATAAAGCGAGTATTCTTCTACCTGCCCTTCGAACATGCCGAAGATCTCGCCATGCAGGATCGCGCGGTCGACCTGTTCGAGGCGCTCGAGCGGGAAGCGCCGGAAGGCGGCGAGCGGATGTTCGCGCTGTTCACCGACTACGCCCGCAAGCACCGCGCGGTCATCGCGCGCTTCGGACGATTCCCGCACCGCAATGCCGTGCTCGGCCGCGAATCGACGTCTGAAGAAATCGCGTTTCTCGCAGAGCATGGCCCAGGCTTCTGAACCGACACCAGGAGAACAACAAGATGAAAGCACTCCAAGTACTCATGATATTCGTGGCCGCCGTATGGCTCACCGGGTGCGGCGATCAATCCGCCGACAACGGTGCCGAGGCGACCATGCCGCCGCCCGCGGAGCAAGCCACCGACCGCGCGCCCGCTGCCGATGCCGACGACGGTGACCTGCTCGACAAGGCGATCGCCGGCGAACACCGCAGCGACGGCAACCGCGCCCGTGACCAGTACCGGCACCCGAAAGAGACGCTGACGTTCTTCGGGCTCGAGCCCGGCATGACCGTCGTCGAGCTGTTTCCGGGCGGCGGCTGGTACACCGAAGTGCTCGCACCCGCGCTCGGCGAAGACGGTCGGTTGATCGGTGCGCAGTTCGAAGCGAGCGCGCCGCCGGCCTACCGACCCGGTGTCGTCGCGCGTTATCAGGAGATGCTCACGCGCCCAGAATTCGCGAACACCGAGATGGTCACGCTCGACGACTCCGGCGTGCTGCAGGGCGTCGATGATGCGTCGGTCGATAGGGTGCTGACCTTCCGCAACGTGCACAACTGGATGGTGGCCGGAACATTCGATGCGGTGGTCGCCGAAGCTGCGCGCGTGCTGAAGCCGGGCGGCGTATTCGGCGTCGTCGAACATCGCGCGGCCGAGGGTGTCGACCCGGCGGAGAGCGCGCGCCGCGGCTATGTGCCGGAAACCTACGTCATCGAGCGCGCCAATGCTGCGGGCTTCGTGCTCGAGGCACGCTCAGACATCAATGCGAACCCGAACGACACCAAGGATTACGCGCGTGGCGTGTGGGAGTTGCCGCCAACCCTCGGCGGAGATGAGGCGGAGCGCGACGCAAGACGCGCGATCGGCGAGAGCGACCGCATGACGCTCAAGTTCGTGAAGCCCGCCGACCGATAAGTCGACGCCATAACGAAGGCCGAGGGCGGGAATAGTCGATCCCGCCCTCTTCTCGTGACACGTGGCGCAGGAACAGCGCGCGGTCATCCATAAAAGGTGCGCCCGATACTTTTCGTACGCATGCGGCCCGCAGGTGGTTTATCACCGTCGACGCGACGAGCTCGTAACCGTTCTCGCGCGCGAGCATCTCGAAGAACGCCGCCGAGTAATAGTTGTTGCAGTGGTTCGTCCATCGGTCGGTCGTCTCGAGGCCCTCGATCGCGGGTACGAAGTGGACTTGGATGCCGCCGGGCCTCATCCATCGATGCAGGTTGCGAAAGCATGTGTATTGCGCCTCGAACGGTTCGACGTGTTCGGTCGTGCCGGCGTTCGTGATGACGTCGAAATGAGCCTCCCACTCGGGCTTTTCGATATCGACCGACAGGTCGAGCGGCACAGCACCATCCTTGCCGTTGCAGTCCAGCGACGTGTGGTAGACGCCGAGCGCCGTGTAGTACGCCTTGCCCGTGCGCGCGCCGACCAACGCACGTCTCGCGATGCGCTGATTGCCGAGTTCCAACATTCGCTTTCCGGCGAAGCCGCCGATGGTGGACTCGACCGATTCGCGAATGAAACGTAGATAGCTGCGTCTCAACCCCATTCGATGCTCCTGAATATTTCCGCAAGGCGACGGCGGGCGTGCTCAAAAAGAGGACGGCTCGGCGCGCCCTCGGGCGCAGTCTCGTCCATGTAAACGCGCTGCACCATCTCGATCTGCAATGCGTCGACATATTCGAGCGCGCCGTAATGGTGAGTGATGAATCCACCCTTGTACGGCGCGTTGCGTGTCACGTGCAAACCCGCATCGCGGTATGTGGCCTCGAACGCGTCCGTGAGCGCCGTGTCGCAACTGGTACCGTCCCGATCGCCGAGGTAGATGTCGTGTGCGAGTTCGCCATGGATCCGATTCGCGCGCCCCGCGACGGAGTGCAGGTCCAGCAGTACCACGCGGCCGAACGCCGCGCGCGTCTCCTCGATCAAGCTGGAAAGACACGCATGGTACGGACGATGCCAATCGTCGATCCAGCGCGCGATTTCCAGATCGCTCGGCGGGTCAGCCCACACCGCGTCTCCCCAGAAGGTCTCGGTGGGAACGACCTTGGTTTCGACGCGACCCGGATACAGCTCGAGTGGTTCCGGCGAGCGGTTCAGGTCGCCCGCGAAGCGTGAGACGGTCGCGTGAACGACCGGGATGCCGAGTCGCGGCAGGAAGTCATAGAGTGCATGTAGATGCCAGTCCGTCATCGGCAACGCGCGCATCGTGTCGGACGCGAGGCGTGCCCGCACGGTCTCGGGGAGCCACGTGCCGGTGTGCGGAATGCTCGCGATGACGCCAATCGGCTTCGCGGCAGGCAAATACCGGAACGGCGTCATGTCACGGCCTTGCCGCCCACGTACACGTGTGCAATATCATGGCGCGAGCCGCCCGTCAGCCATGCGTCCAACCAGCGCGCGGGCTCGACGCCGAACCACGGTGCGCCGGACTCATCGAGCACCACCAGATCCGCAAACGCGCCGACTTCGATGCGCCCGACCGCGAATCCCGTTGCGTGCGCACCACCGGCCGCTGCGGCCTGCCAGAGTGGCGCACCGACGCCCGATTCGTCGGCGAGCCGTGCACGGCGCTGGTCGCGCAATCGCTGCCCGTACTCGAGCCAACGCAGCTCCTCGATCGCGTCGATCCGCGCGTTGCTGTCGGTGCCGATGGCGAGCACACCGCCCTGCGCGTGGAATTCCGTGGCGGCGAAGAGTCCGTCACCGAGATAGGCCTCGGTCAGGGGGCAAAGCGCTACGCATGCGCCAGCGTTGCGGATACTCGCGCGTTCGGACGCATCCGCGTGCGTCGCATGAACCAGCGTCCAGTTCGCGTCGAGTTCCACCGTGTCGGCGAGCAGCTCGACGGGCCGTTTGCCGTATACGGCCACGCATTGGTCGACTTCCGCCTGCTGCTCGCTCACATGCACGTGAAACAGCGCGCCGGCACGCTGCGCGACAATATCCTTCAAGTGTTCGAGCGGGACCGCGCGCAGCGAGTGGATTGCGATACCGAGGTGCGCGTGGGCAAGTGAATCGACAAGCTTCAGGAACTCATCGACAGATGCGTGCGTGAAGCGGCGCTGCGCGTCGCCGGCAGGTCGGCCGAAGCCGCCGGCGTGGTAGTACACCGGCAACAGGCGAAGCCGGATACCCGTATCGCGCGCGGCCTGAATCACCGCGTCCGCCATGGCCGTGCCGCGGGCGCCATCTTTGAGGTGATGCAGGTAGTGGAATTCCGCAACCGCGGTGAAGCCGGCCGCGAGCATCTCCGAGTAGGCCAGCCGCGCGACCGTGTACATCTCGTCGGCATCGAGCCGGTTCGCGAGCGCATACATCGCTTCGCGCCAGCGCCAGAAGGAGTCGTCGCCCCCTCTGCCCTCGCCGTGCCCGGCCAGCGCGCGTTGGAACGCGTGGCTGTGCGCATTGCCGAGCGCGGGCAGCGCAAAGTCGCCGTCGTACGGGCCCGCGCCCTGTCCGACCGCCGTGATGCGCCCCGCTTCGTCGAAGCTGATTTCGCAATCGGTGGCGATGCCGCGCGGGGTCAAGGCGTGTTTAAATGTGAGCTTGCGCACCGCGCCAGTTTAAGACAAAAACCGAATGCACGACCTTGTGGTCCATAACGCACGCGTATTCCCGATGACCGACGGCATCGCGATGGCCGCCGAAACGACGGTCGCCGTGGACGACGGTCGGATTACGGCGCTTGGCGTACCTGCGGACGCGCCGGCCCGCCGGCGGATTGACGCCGGCGGTCGTGCGCTGCTGCCCGGCTTCATCGATTGCCACACGCACGCGGTCTACGCGGGCGACCGGATGGCCGAGCACGCACGCCGGCTCGCAGGCGAGGACTACGCAGCGATCGCAAAAGTCGGTGGCGGAATCATGAGCACCGTGCGCGCAGTCCGCGCGGCAAGCGAGGCGCAGCTCGTCGCAGAATCGCTGCCCCGCATCCGTGCCCTCGCAGCCGAGGGCGTGACCACCCTCGAGATAAAAAGCGGCTACGGGCTCACGCACGACGACGAACTCAAGCAGCTGCGCGCGATCCGCGCCGTCGCCGCGCGCGTGCCGCTGACGGTAGTACCGACGTTCCTGGGTGCGCACACCGTGCCCGCAGGCGAGGACCGCGCCACGTACCTGACCGACCTGATCGAGCGCACGCTGCCCGTGGTCGCAAAAGATGGACTCGCTGTCGCGGTCGACATTTACGCTGAACACATCGCATTCGACGCCACGGACCTCGAACGCCTGTTCACGGCCGCGCGCGCACTTGGCCTCGGCGTCAAAGTGCACGCCGAGCAATTGTCGGACATCGGCGCGAGCGAACGCGCCGCCGCTTTTTCACCATTGTCTGCGGACCACCTCGAGTGGCTTACCGATGCCGGCGCACGTGCGCTCGCGCGGTGCGGCGCCGTGGCCGTGTTATTGCCTGGCGCCTGGGTTTGCCTGCGCGACACGCGCAAGCCGCCGGTCGCTCTGCTGCGCGAGCACGGCGTCCCGATCGCCGTCGCGACCGACCTGAACCCGGGCACGTCGCCCGTCGCGAGCCTGCTCGCCGCGATGCACCTCGGCGCGCACGCGTTCGACCTCACGCCTACAGAAGTGCTACGCGGCGTCACGGTGAACGCGGCCCGCGCGCTCGGACTCGCGGACCGCGGTACCATTGCGTCCGGCCAGCGCGCCGACTTTTGCCTGTGGAACATCCCCGCGCCCGAGTTTCTGGTCTATCAGCTCGGTGGGCTGCGGCCGGACCGGGTGTTCATTGAGGGAATGGAGCAATGACTGACGAATCGCGGCGCAAAGGCGCCGCTCCAACAATGAAGCTCGATGGGGTGTCGCTGACGCTCGACGAACTTTCGCGCTTCGAGGTCCAACGACCGACGGTGGCGCTCGCCGACGAAGCACGCGAGCGCATGGTCGAATCCGTCGAGACCGTGCGCCGTGCGGTCGACGGTGGTCGGGTCGCGTATGGCATCACCACCGGCTTCGGAGCGTTCGCCCGCAAGCACATCAGCAAAGACCAAGTCGCGGCGCTGCAGTACAACCTTGTGCGTTCGCACGCGTGCGGCGTTGGCAAACCACTGGCAGCGCCGATCGTGCGACGCATGATGCTCCTGAAGGCCAACAGCCTCGCGGTCGGCGCCTCGGGCATCCGGGCCGAGGTCGTCGATGTGTTGCTTGCGCTCCTCAATCACGACGTGCTGCCGCGCATCCCGGAGCGCGGTTCGGTGGGCGCATCCGGTGACCTCGCCCCGCTCGCACACCTCGCGCTCGCGCTCATCGGAGAAGGCGAAGCCGAGCACGGTGGGAAAGTCTTACGCGGCGCGGACGTGCTCCGTACTGCAGGGGTCAAGCCCGTGGAACTCCAAGCAAAGGAAGGCCTCGCGCTGCTGAACGGCACACAGTTGTCGACGGCACTCGCGGTCGAGGGCTTGTCGCGGGTCACCCGCTTGATGGACCTGTCGATCGCCGCGGGCGCGCTGAGCGTCGAGGCGCTCGCCGGCAGTTACACGCCATTCGACGCGCGTATCCATGCCGCGCGGCGCTTGACCGGCCAGCAAGCAGTCGCGGAGAAATTCCGGGACTGGCTGACGGGCTCGGACATCCACGACAGCCATGCGGGCTGCGATCGCGTGCAGGACCCGTACTCGCTGCGTTGCATGCCACAGGTGATCGGCGCGGTATTCGATACCGCGGCGCATGCGAAGTCCGTTCTTGAGCTCGAAATCAACGGTGTGTCCGACAACCCACTCATATTCGGTGATGACGTTGTTTCGGGCGGTAACTTCCACGCCGAACCCATCGCATTCGTGTCCGATTTCCTCGCGATTGCGGCGACCGAGCTCGGTACGATCAGCGAGCGGCGAGCCGACCTGCTCACGCGCCAGGTGAATCCGAACCTGCCGATGTTCCTCGCGGCGCAGCCCGGCCTCGAGTCCGGCTTCATGATCGCGCAGGTCACCGCGGCCGCGCTCGCGTCGGAGAACAAGACGCTCGCTCACCCGGCCTCGATCGACACCATCCCGACGTCGGCCGGTCAGGAAGATCACGTGTCGATGGCGCCGTGGGCGGGGCTCAAACTGCTACGCATCTGCGATAACCTCGAACGCATCCTTGCGATCGAGCTCATGGCGGCGGCCGCTGCGATCGACTATCTGCGACCGCTGAAGACGACGCCAAAGCTCGAAGCCTTGCACGGCAAGGTGCGGGACATCGTGAAGCCGCACACCGGCGATCGACGGCTGGACCAAGACATCGAGGCGCTGGCGGCCGCCATCGGACGTGGATTGTAGCGACCATCGCGGCGCGAAGGCGCCGCTCCTACATCTATCGGCCGGCGGAGCGGACGGGCGCCGGAGCAGGCCGCCACCGAAGCAATCGCGGCGCAGAGCGCCGCTCCCACCTGTCGGAACGAAGCTCGGCAACGAGACCCATCGCGGCGCGAAGGCGCCGCTCCTACAGATGCCTGTACTTGTAGGAGCGGCACCTTCGTGCCGCGACCGTCGGGCCACGAACGTAAGTCCGGCGACGAGCCATGCCCGACGCCGTGGCAATGTCGTTCGCGACGCCGAGAGCGTCGCTCCCACCTGACATCGCGACATCGCAACACGACCATCGCGGCGCAAAGGCGCCGCTCCTACAGTGTGCAACGGCGCCGCGCCTATAGTGTGCGAAAGTGCCGCGCCTACAGCATCGGGAGGTCGAGGCCGCGCTCGCGCGCGACGTCGAGCGCGCGTTCGTAGCCGGCATCGGCATGGCGCATCACGCCGGTGCCTGGGTCGTTGATGAGCACGCGCTCAAGCGCGCGCTCGGCGCGTTCGCTGCCGTCGGCGACGATGACGACGCCCGCGTGCAAGGAATAGCCGATGCCGACACCGCCGCCGTGGTGGAAGCTCACCCAACTCGCACCGCTCGCGGTATTCAAAAGCGCGTTGAGGATCGGCCAGTCGGCGACCGCATCCGAGCCGTCCTGCATCGCCTCGGTCTCGCGGTTCGGCGACGCGACGGACCCGGCATCGAGATGATCGCGACCGATCACGATGGGTGCTTTCAGTTCACCATCGCGCACCATCTGGTTGAACGCGAGCCCGAGCAAGTGGCGCTCCTTGTAGCCGAGCCAACAAATGCGCGCCGGCAGACCCTGGAACTGGATGCGCGCACGCGCCGCGTCGAGCCACCGGTGCAACCCGACCTTGTCTGGAAACAGCTCGCGCGCCTTTGCGTCGGTCTTGTAGATGTCTTCCGGGTCGCCGGACAATGCGACCCAGCGAAACGGGCCGACGCCCTCGCAAAACAGCGGTCGGATGTACAGCGGCACGAAGCCCTTGAAGTCGAATGCGTTCGTGACGCCCGCGTCCTGCGCCATCGCGCGGATGTTATTGCCGTAGTCGAACGTCGGCACGCCAGCCTTCTGGAACCCGAGCATCGCGCGCACCTGGCGCGCCATGGAGTCTTTCGCGAGTCGTACGTATTCTTTCGCATCGCCTGAACGCAGCTCAGCGGCCTGCGCGAGCGTGTAGCCGACTGGGATGTAACCGTTCAATGGGTCATGGGCCGACGTCTGGTCGGTGACGAGGTCGGGCTTCACGCCGCGCTCGAGCAACTGCTCAAACACCTCGGCCGCGTTACCGAGCAGGCCTACTGAAACGGGCTCGCGCGCGTCCTCGATGATCTTCAGCGCTTCGTCGAGGTCGTCGGCACGTCGGTCGAGATAACCGGTCTCGAGCCGCTTCTCGATGCGCGTCGAATCGACCTCGACCGCAAGGCACGAGAGCCCCGCGATGACTGCGGCGAGCGGCTGTGCGCCGCCCATGCCGCCGAGACCGCCGGTGAGCAGCCAGCGGCCACGCGCGTCGCCGTCGTAATGCTGACGGACCGCTTCGGCGAAGGTCTCGTAGGTGCCCTGCACGATGCCTTGCGAGCCGATATAGATCCACGAGCCAGCGGTCATCTGGCCGTACATCATCAAGCCTTTTTTATCGAGCTCGAAGAAGTGGTCCCAGTTCGCCCACTCGCCGACGAGGTTCGAGTTCGCGATCAGTACACGGGGTGCGTCTTCATGCGTGCGGAACACCCCGACCGGTTTGCCGGATTGCACGAGCAAGGTTTCGTCGTCAGCGAGTCGTTCGAGCGTCGCGACGATGGCGTCAAACGACTCCCAATCGCGCGCGGCGCGCCCTATCCCCCCATAGACGACGAGCTCTTTCGGGTTCTCGGCGACGGCGGGGTCGAGGTTGTTATGCAGCATGCGAAGCGCAGCTTCCTGCACCCAGCCCTTGCAGCGGCGTGCGGTATCGGTCGCAGCGTGGAGTTCGATGTCGCGGAATCGTGTTGGCATGGCCGAGAGTGTAAAGTAACGACCGATGCGCACCAAACCCATCATCGTCAGTCTGCTGGTCCTCCTCGCAATCGCTGTCGGGGTCGCGTGGCATGAGTACCGCAAAGTGTGCTGCGCGGAGCAGCCCGTGGAGGCGGAGGTGGAGGCCGCGCCCGGAACGTCGGACGCCGATCTCGGTGGCGTTCCGGACCCGATATGGGACGAGGCTGAGCGCCCGGTCACCGAAGCGTCACCCGAAGGGTTGTACAACGACCTCAAAGCCGCCTCGGAGGATGCGCATCGCAAGCCGTCGCTCGAAATCGAGCGCGTACCACCGCCCGCGTTGCCCGCGCCGACGCGCGGAGAAGACGACGACCCCGCTTAGCCGACCCAGCGGCGCGCGTTGCGGAACATGCGCAGCCACGGCCCATCCGGACCCCAATCGACTGGATGCCACGAATTTTGCGCAGTCAGGAACACGCGCTCCGGATGCGGCATCAGGATCGTCACGCGACCATCGTCGTTGCAAAGGCCCGTGATACCGCCGGGCGAACCGTTCGGGTTCGCGGGATAGCGCTCGGTCGCCGCGCCGTGGTTGTCGACGAAGCGCAAGGCGACCTGCGCCTCGTCGACCTGGCCGGAAAACGCAGCGTAACCCTCACCGTGCGCGACCGCGACGGCAAGCCGTGAGCCCTGCATGCCGTCGAAGAACAAGGATTTGCTCGCTTGCACCTCGACCATCGCGAGGCGCGCCTCGAACTGCTCCGAGCGGTTGCGTAGAAACTGCGGCCAATGCGCGGCACCGGGGACGAGTTCTTTCAACGACGAAAGCATCTGGCAGCCGTTACACACGCCGAGCGCGAACTTCGTGTCGTCGTCGAGGAAGCGTGCGAACAAGTCGCGCGTCGCGGGATTGAACAGGATAGCCTTCGCCCAGCCCTGCCCCGCGCCGAGCACGTCGCCGTAGCTGAAGCCGCCGCACGCCACGAAGCCGCTGAAGCCGTCGAGCGACGCGCGGCCCGCGATCAGGTCGCTCATGTGCACGTCCACTGCCGCGAAGCCGGCGCGGTCGAAGCCCGCGGCCATCTCGACCTGTCCGTTTACGCCCTGCTCACGCAGGATCGCAACGCGCGGACGCGCGCCGGTACCGATGAATGGCGCCGCGACGTCGTCAGCAGGATCGAACGACACGAGTGGCGACAGCCCTGGATCGTCGATGCCGTCAAGCACAGCGAACTCTTCGTCCGCGCAGGCGGGGTTGTCGCGCAGCCGCTGGATCCGATAGCTCGTCTCCGCCCACGCACGCTGAAGCTCGGCGCGCGGTGCGTCGATGAGCGCCGCGCCGGCCGCCTGGATGTAGACATGATCGTCGTCGGCGACGGTGCCGATGACGTGGCTGTGGCGCCCTAGACCGACTTCGCGCAACACCTGCAGCACGGTATCCGTGTCGCAGTGCCGAACCTGCAGCACCACGCCAAGCTCCTCGGCGAACAGCGCCGCGGTCGCGTCATCGCCGAGGTCGTCGAGGAGCACACGTACGCCCGTCCGGCCGGCAAATGCCATCTCGCACAGCGTCGCGAACAAACCGCCATCGGAGCGGTCGTGGTACGCCAACAGAAGCTTGTCGTCCCGAAGTTCGGTGAGCGCTTCGACCAGGGACTTCATCGAATTCGGATCGTCGAAGTCCGGCGTGTGGTGGCCGATGGAACCGTGCACCTGCGCGAGAATGGAGCCGCCGAGACGGTTGCGCCCTTTGCCGAGGTCGACGAACACAAGGTCGCTGTCCCCGCAATTGGTACGTAACTGGGGGGTCAGCGTACGGCGCACGTCGGCGACCGGGGCGAACGCAGAGACGATCAATGACACCGGTGACGTGACTTCGCGTTGCGCGCCGTCATCTGTCCAGCTCGTGCGCATCGACAACGAGTCTTTCCCGACTGGAATGGCGATGCCGAGCTCGGGGCATAGCTCCATGCCGACCGCGCGCACGGTGTCGAACAGTGACGCTTCATCGCCGGGATGTCCCGCCGCAGCCATCCAGTTCGCGGACAACCGTACGTCGGACAAAGCGCGTACGTCGGCCGCTAGCAGATTCGTGAGCGCCTCACCGACCGCGAGTCGGCCCGAGGCCGGCGCATCCAGGATCGCGACCGGCGTGCGCTCGCCCATCGCCATCGCCTCGCCAGAACGGCTGTCGAACGACGCCATCGTGACAGCGACATCGGACACCGGCACCTGCCACGGACCGACCATCTGGTCGCGGTGAACCAGACCACCGATGGTTCGGTCGCCAATCGTGATCAGGAACGCCTTCGACGCAACCGTCGGATGACGCAACACACGCAGCGAAGCGTCTGGAACATCGATGACGTTGGTGTCGAATTCGTGCTTGTGAAACGTCGCGTGGTGCACGTCGCGCGTCATTTTCGGCGGCTTGCCGAGCAGCACTTCAAGCGACATGTCGACCGGCTTGTTGTCGAATATCCGGTCGCCGACGACCAGACGGCCGCTGTCGTTCGCATGGCCAACGATCGCCCACGGGCAGCGTTCGCGTTCGCACAGCGCGGCAAAGTCGTCGACGCGCGCCGCGTCGAGCGCAATCACGTAGCGCTCCTGCGCCTCGTTGCACCAGACGCCGAGCGGGCTCATGCCGGGCTCGTCGTTCGGGATTTCGCGCAGCTCGATGTCGCCACCGCGGCCATCGGCGTGGATGATTTCCGGAATCGCGTTCGAGAGCCCACCGGCACCGACATCGTGCACGGACAGGATAGGGTTGTCGTCGCCCTGGCTCCAGCAGCGGTCGATCACCTCCTGAGCGCGCCGCTGCATTTCCGGATTGCCACGCTGCACGGATGCGAAGTCGAGGTCCGCCGTCGACGCGCCGCTCGCCATCGAAGACGCGGCGCCGCCCCCCACGCCGATCAACATCGCAGGTCCACCGAGCACGACAATCGGCGCGCCCGGTGCGACGTTGAGTT
This sequence comes from Gammaproteobacteria bacterium, assembly GCA_040882865.1. Taxonomy (GTDB): domain Bacteria; phylum Pseudomonadota; class Gammaproteobacteria; order Natronospirales; family JAIVGZ01; genus JAIVGZ01. The sequence continues at coordinate 5,073 of JBBEAN010000004.1, read as the reverse complement.
TCTCGACGTGCGCTGCACGGACGTTGCCGAGCCCGCCGGCAATCATGATCGGCTTGTGGTAGCCGCGTATTTCATCACCACCCGGCCCCGGCACGCGTTGCTCGAATGTCCGGAAATAGCCCGCGAGGTTCGGGCGGCCGAACTCGTTGTTGAACGACGCGGCGCCGATCGGTCCCTCGATCATGATGTCGAGCGCCGACGCGATGCGCTCCGGTTTGCCGAAGTCGACCTCCCACGGCTGCTCGTAGCCGGGGATCTTCAGATTCGAGACCGTGAAGCCCGCGAGGCCTGCTTTCGCGCGAGCGCCGCGACCGGTCGCCGCTTCATCGCGGATTTCGCCACCCGCGCCCGTCGCAGCGCCGGCGAACGGTGAAATCGCGGTCGGATGGTTGTGCGTCTCGACCTTCATCAGGATGTGCACGGGCTCTTCGTGGTAGCCGTATTCCCCCGTTGCGGGGTCTGGGAAGAAGCGGCCCGCCGCGTGACCCTCGATGACCGCAGCGTTGTCCTTGTAGGCAGACAAGACGCCGGACGGCGCGCACGCGTGCGTGTTCCGGATCATCGAGAACAGCGATTTGTCCTGCGGCGTGTTGTCGATGATCCAGTCCGCGTTGAAGATCTTGTGGCGGCAATGCTCAGAGTTCGCCTGCGCGAACATCATCAACTCGACGTCCGTCGGGTCGCGTCCCAAGCGGGTGAAATTTTCGACGAGGTAATCGATTTCGTCGGGGGACAACGCGAGGCCGAGCGCACGGTCGGCATCGACAAGCGCCTCGCGCGCCCCCTGAAGTACGGCAACCGTCGTGAACGGCACCGGCGCATGGCGCTCGAACACACGCGCGAGTTGCGCGTCGTCGGTCACGACGGACTCCGTCATCCGGTCGTGTATCAGCGGCGCGATTGCACCCACCGGACCCGCCGAGGAGGCGATGCGGAACTCCACGGCGCGCTCGATTCGCCGGACCTGCGAGAGCCCGCAGACATGCGCGATGTCGGTGGCCTTCGTCGACCAAGGCGAGATGGTTCCGAAACGCGGTACGACGGCGAAGTCCGCGTCGCCGTCCACGTCCACGCCATCGCCGAGCAGCCGCGCGAGGATTGCGCGCTGCGGCGCGGTCAAGTCGCCATCGGTATCGACGAGGTGAAGATAGGTCGCGGAGATCGCGTCAACGTGGGGCGTCAGCGCGCGGATACGCCCCAGCAGTTTTTCGATGCGAAAATCAGAGAGGGCGGGGCCGCCGCGGAGCCGTAGCATCCGCGTATTTTAAGGGTTCAGGCGACTTCGCGCCAATCCAGACCGTCCTGCTGGTGGGCAACGGCAACCCAGTCGGCGTCGCAGCCCAACGCCTCCGCCACCGCGGCGCGCGCGAGCGCCGGCGTGTTGTTCTTCTCGCTGATGTGCGCGGCGACGATGTGCTGCAGACGGCTCGTGTCGATAGCGCGCAACAGGTCCGCCGCCTGTCCGTTGTTCAGGTGCCCATAGCGTCCGGCGACTCGCTTCTTGAGGCGGTTCGTGTAAGGCCCTGCGAGCAGCATGTCGTAATCGTGATTGCATTCGAGCAGGAAGGCGTCCAGCGACGCGAATGACGCCTCGACGTGGGGCGTCACCGTACCGACGTCGCTGAGCACGCCGATCCGTACCGCGCCGTCAGAGAACACGAACTGCGTCGGCTCGCGCGCATCGTGCACGACGGCAACGGGCGTGACCTCGACGCTGTCAATCGCGAATCGCTCGCCCGGAACGATCTCGGTCGCGACCGGCAGCACGCGGTCCTTCAAACCCGCGCGTGTGCCCGCGCTCAGCCACACCGGAATCTCGTAGGCCCGCGCGAGCTTGCCGAGCCCGGCGACGTGGTCGCCATGTTCGTGCGTGACCAGGATGGCGGTCAGATCGCTCGGATGGCGGCCCAGGCGCGCCAAGCGCCGCTCGGTCTCGACCACGCTGAAACCGCAGTCAACCATCAGCAGTGTGTCGCCGCTCTCGATCAGCGCGGCGTTGCCACCGCTGCCGCTGCCGAGGTACGCGAACTTCATGGTTTCACGCTCGCACCGCCCTCGAACGGCAGGATGCGGGCGGTCCCGCGCTTCTCGACTTCGTCGATGCGGATCACTGCGTGGACTGGGATATGGAACCGACGAACGCCGCTGAACTCGGCGCTCAATTTCTCTTCAGACGGGTCGACAACGACGGTCGAGCGTTCGCCGAACACAAGGTCCTCGACATCGACGAAACCCAGCATCGCACCCTGCCCGACTTTGCGCGCATACACTTCATAGACCTTGCCGTGATTCACGAATGCGATGCGGAATAGCGGCTTGGCGGGCATGGTGCGAAGGATATCATGCTATCTTCCTACGCATGTCCGCCTTGCCCGACGCGGGTCTCGACCACCCGCCTGAAAATCCATTTGAACTCTTCGACCGCTGGTGCGAAGACGCACGCGCACACGAGAAACACGAGCTCACCGCGATGACGCTTGCGACGGCGGACGTCACGGGACGGCCGGCTGCGCGCATCGTGTTGCTCAAGCACTACGACCTGGATGGACTCGTGTTCTACACGAACCTCGGCAGCCGCAAAAGCGCGGACCTCGCGGCGAATCCGCAGGCTGCCCTGCTCTTCTGGCTGCCCGTACTGGAGCGACAGATCCGAATCGAAGGGCGCGTTGCGCGCGTCGCTGACGACGAGGCCGACGCGTATTTCGCGGGACGGCCGCGCGCGAGCCAGCTTGGCGCGTGGGCGTCGTTACAATCGACGCCACTTGAATCGCGCGCAATGATGGAAGAACGGCTCGCGGGCTTCACGGCCCAGTTCGCCGGCGGACCGGTGCCGCGGCCGGCGTACTGGGGTGGCTGGCGCCTCGCGCCCGACCGCTTCGAGTTTTGGCACGAGCGCGAGGCACGGCTCCATGACCGCATCATCTATTCGTACGACAACGGCTGGAAACACGCGAGGCAGTACCCGTGACGCGCGTCGCGTCCGTCGTACTGGTCTTGGCATTGGCAGCCTGCGCGGGCCCCGAGGTCCGGGGCGAAATCCGCTACTACACCTGCGATGATGGCAGTGGCTTCAATGCGGAGCTGCTCGGACGCACCATCAAGCTGCATACCGCAACCGGCGTGATCGAACTGCCGCGCGCGCGCAGCGACGGTCCGGGGACGCTGTACTCGAACGGCCTGCGCAGCGTGGTCATCAACGAAGATGGCAGCGCGCGGCATGCGATTGGCAGGCGCGCATGGGCGGAGTGCACCGCAGGATAGAAGATGGCGGAGAGGGTGGGATTCGAACCCACGTGGAGCGTAAGCCCCCAACCGATTTCGAGTCGGTGCCGTTATGACCGCTTCGGTACCTCTCCATAGCAACTGCAAATGTATTTCCCAACCGATTTCACTCGGTACATCCCTGTACCTCGCCCCTTCGGGGCCGCTTCGCGGTGCAAACCGGCTTCCTGCCGGTTTGTCGAGTCGGTGCCGTTATGACCGCTTCGGTACCTCTCCGGAAACGCGGGATTATACCGGCTGATGCCGCGTTCGGGTATCGTTATGCGCGATGACCTTGTCGCTGACGCCAACGCTGCGCCTCGCGGTCGCGACCGTCACGGGTCTGCTGCTGACGACCTGCTCCACCCCGCCGCCGGTGCTCAAACAGATTCTCATCACCGGTGAGCTGCGCGTTGTCACGCGTAACAGTCCGACAACGTACTACCAAGGCGCCGACGGGCCGCTCGGCGTCGAGTATGAACTCGCGCGGCGGTTCGCCGACGAACTTGGCGTCGAGCTCAAGCTCCAGGTGGCCGGGACCGTCGGGATGGTGTTCCCCCCGCTGCTCAACCGACGCGCGCACATCGCCGCAGCGGGCCTTACCGTCACCGACGCACGGCGGCAAATCGTCGAATTTGGCCCACCCTATCATGAGGTTGTCCAGCAACTCGTCTATCGCTATGGCTCCGGGCGGCCGCGCAATCCCGACGACCTCGCAGGGGGGCGCATTGAGGTGGTCGCGGAAAGCAGCCACGCCGAGCAATTGCACCAGTTGCGCGAAGAGCACCCCGATCTCGTCTGGTTCGAGAACCAAGATGCTGAGAGCACCGAGCTCCTGTTCCGGGTCTCCGAGGGCACCATCGACTACACAGTCGCCGATTCGAACGAACTGCAACTCAACCAGCGCTATTACCCTGAGGTCCGTGACGCATTCGACTTGTCGGATCCTGAGTTCCTTGCGTGGGCATTGCCGAAATCGGACGACCGCAGCTTGCTCGACGAGGTGGAGCGATTCTTCGAGCGGATTCGTGAAAGCGGTACGCTCGAACAGATACTCGATTCGTACTACGCGCAGACCGACCGCTTCGACTACGTCGGCACGCGCGTGTTCCTGCGGCACATCGGCATCAGGCTCCCGCAACACGAGTCCTCGTTCCGCGAGGCCGCAGCCGAAGTCGGCGTCGACTGGCGGCTACTGGCGGCAATCGGCTATCAGGAATCGCATTGGAACCCACGCGCCGTATCACCGACCGGCGTGCGCGGCATCATGATGCTGACTTTGAATACCGCCGAATTCATCGGCGTCGACAATCGCACGGATGCGCGAGAGAGCATTTTCGGCGGCGCCCGCTATTTCGCGAATCTTCGCAGCCGCCTGCCAGTGCGCATCCAGGAGCCAGACCGCACCTGGCTCGCGCTCGCGGCGTACAACATCGGGCTGGGCCACCTCGAGGACGCGCGCGTGATCACGCAGCGCCATGGCGGCAACCCAGACCGCTGGACCGACGTGCGCGAGCACCTGCCGAAGCTGTCGCAGCGGCGGTATTACCAGGACACGAAATACGGCTATGCGCGGGGGCGCGAACCGGTGATTTACGTCGACAACATCCGGAGTTACTACGACGTGCTGGTGTGGCTACATGCAGAGCGCCCACCGGCTGCGGCTGCATCGCTCGAGGCGGACGTCGCGCCGCCGATCATCGACAAGCCGCCGCTCTGATTGCGCGGCGCAAAGGCGCCCGCTTGTTCGCGGCGCAAAGGCGCCGCTCCTACAACCTTGGCACCTGTAGGAGCGGCGCCTTTGCGCCGCGA
>JBBEAN010000003.1:0-159205 GCA_040882865.1 Gammaproteobacteria bacterium | reverse complement strand
AGTATTATCGGGAAATCCCACATCGAAAGTGGTACTGATTACGGGGGAAAGGTCAGTGTGTTGAGCATTCGCTTCAGCACATTGTCTGGGTCGTGATAGTAATCAGGTTTCTTCGCCATCTTCCACGACCTCAACGAACAGCAAATCCACAAACTGGTCGTCGTATGTGTACCAAATAAACAAGGCTGGAATCATCCCTGGCCTCGTCCTGAAGCCTCGTACGCCCAAGCCAGCCACTATGAAAGGGTAAAACCCTGGTTCACGAGCCAATGTATAGGTGAACGATTCATGTAGTTCTTCGAACGCGCGAGCGCTAGAAGCAAATTGAGCGATGATTACCGCCTTTTGCTCAACATACTCGTCACTCTCTCGAATTCCTCTAGGCCGTTGCGTATTTGGCATCCCATCCAAACCTCGCAGCTAGCTCTTGAGTGCGCCCGACAACACCATCCTCAGCAACATCCATTTCGACCGTCGAAGGCATATACGCTGTAGCGTATGGAATTGTTTCCCTATCAGCCGCCGCGCAATAGCCAAAGTCAAAATGAGTCAGCTTTGATAGGTCGGTGCCCGTAAGCTTCCAGTAGCGCTCGACAATGGAATCAACAAAACTAATTTCAGCGGCAGAAAAATCCGAGAGATTCGGATCTGCAACTGCAATAGTTCGCTCCATCGGACGCAGGCCGGTAGGGACCATTTCTACACGTGTCTTTCCAGATTGCTGCAAGCTCGTCAGAACTGGAAGCATCTGGCGCGGTGCAGGCCCTTCTCGCAGGCGCATGTAATCCTCGCCCGAGATGGAAACCCCAGACTTGCGGTAGTACCCAAAGTCAGAAAGGAACAGAAGTTTATTCAGCTTGACCTTACCAAGCCGAGAGTCATCCGCGCCTTTTCTGCATACGTATAGAATCAAGTTTTCGAATTTACTGTTAGCCATTTTTTCCACCCTCCGTGAGCCGACCAGCCACCTCAAGCAACTTCGGTCGTCTCAGATTACCGGTTGACGGTAGTACAGCCTCTTACCAGCAATGCCAATAAGTGCAGCCTTAGCCCGCTCTGAATCCGATAACTTCCTGTAATTGTAACGGAAATGGAACCCTCCGATATAGCGGCTGAGGTGTTGAGCCCCTACATGGTGGAAAGTTCCGACCAATACGCGCTTGAGAATGCTGAAGAACCCTTCAATCGTATTGGTATGCATGGTCCCGCGGCAGTATTCGCCTTTGCCGTGGCGGACCACCTCATGGCTGGCGAATTCCCGCCCGACGAGGGTGTACTGCGCCGCTTCGTCAGTGCAGACATTGGCATCCTGCGCAATCTGCTCAAGCATGATCGGCTTCAAGGTCTTTGCGTTGACCGCTGGCACATGGAAACTGCGCGCCTTACCACCACGCTCTACCAGCGTGAAAATCTTTTCCTTGTGGTGGTAGCCATGGCCCTTCTTAGAGTCGCGCCCTTTACGCTTGCTGTTGCCCCAAAAGGTTTCGTCAACCTCAACCGTGCCGCCACCACCGCCCAACTGCGTGTCATGCGGTTCTTTCATCGCGGCGCGGATGCGGTGCGACATGAACCACGCAGTTTTGTATGTCACGCCGAGCATGCGGTGTAACTGGTGGCTCGAAATTCCTTTCTTGCTGGCGCACACGAGATGCACAGCCATCAGCCACTTGTTGAGCGGAACCTTGGAGCCTTCGAAAAGCGTTCCGACCGTCACGCTGAACTGCTTGCGGCACTCGTAATGCGAGCACTTGTACAGGCCCGGACGCTGCTTACCCTTAATCGCCCAGCCCTTACCCTCTGCGCCACAGTGGGGGCAGACAGGGCCGTTCGGCCAGCGCAATGCCTCTAGGTGCGCCCTAGCGGTGTCGGAATCAAGAAACTGTGGTTGGGTCAGATCGCACATAGCCAGTTACCGCCGAATATGGGGTGACTGTATACCTAACCAGTGGGTGTGTCAAGTATATAAGTGCGTTTAAAAAGGCCTTCACGCGCTTAGGCGCGGCGGCCACGCGAATCAGAATTAGCGCGACCGAGTCCGTAGCAATTCCGGAAACTCAATCAATGCCATCGATGACAAATTTCCCATCATCACGTCGAAAAATGATCTGACTAAATTCTACTTGAACCTGCTTCGGACCCCGAGACTTCAAGCGGTAGAATTCGAGTCCGCTGAAGTCGAGAATTTCATCATCATTGAATGCCTTTAGATGTTGTTTCAGTTCCCCGACTGTGATTCGCTTTGTCTCCATTTACCCCTCCAAGAGCGCGCAAGCGCAATACTGATCCTGCCCAATCGAGAGGCAGCCGGCGGCCAGCCGCCTTACCACGCTCAGTCCAGACTCATTTCCTTGCCTCCAATGCATCGAGCATTAGAATAGCGATATTTCCCATTGCTTCAACAGCAAAACGGGCCTGTGAGGATGTGATGCCAGCGACCCAAGGACGTCCATGGCCGGTGCCTTCTTTGTTACGCAGGGTGTTCAATGCGCACGCAAGGTCATAGGCAGCGCGTTGCACCTTCGTCTGCGCTCCCTCTCCTGTTTGGATGGAATCAGCCGAAGTCGAGAATCCGAGAGCGCTAAACGCTTGCCCTAGCAAAGTAGGAAAGTGAGCCCCGGGAGTGTACGAACCCCAAACCTGGGCAAGCACATGGCCGGCGGAAGCTTCCAAGAAATCCTTTGCAGTACCAGCGAGCAATGGACTGTCAAGAACGCCCCGGCGCGCACGATCTGCGTATGAACGTAGCGCTTTGGTCAGCGCTTTCCCTTCCAGGCTCTCCAAGAGGCGTGGCTGCAGAGATCCATCGCTCCCGAGATCCCAGCCTTCGGTGGCGAAGGCCGCCTTGAGATTCGAGATAGCCTCTTCACCGCAGTAGTTTTCAGACCCGGAGCGATAACCGCCGTAGCCGCGAACTACCGAGACGAGACCGGATGCGAACGCGCTCCCGCCAGCGTCGTTATTATCTAGAGCCCAAAACAGTACGCCCCGGACGCGTTTTGCCTTACCTACTGGCTTACCTATGCGACTGGGATCGCCGTCCGTGAGCCCAACGCGCTGGATTAGAGCTTCGATGTCTGAGTGATTAGGCTCTCTCCGCTCGGTTTGAGCGTCGTCGACCAACCGAGCCAATGCGGTGACTATTGCGTCAGTAACTGGAAGTTGCGCCATCTTACTCCTTTAACCTAAGCATTGATCGAGCGATATGGCGCCCACTGAAGAGCGCCACTTTATCCATGAATACATTTTCTCTCCAATGGAAGGGCGGTGGATTTCAGGTGAGAGCTAAATATCGAAGTCCGTCGACTGAAGTGGCGATTCCTTTCCACGCCGCTGCTACGTCCCATTTGTGCTCGGTGAAGGTCACTCATGATCGGCGCCGCCCTCCATAACCTTGTGTTGCGGCTAACAACAGCTTGAGGCGGGAGCACAAATGGCGATTTTGACAGACCGTCATCGAGATTGGTGAACGCGGTCACACAGAGTTAGGCGTGAAAGGGATTAATACTTACTGCTTCCAGAACAAGCGTAGCACCGGTAATACTGACCGAAGCGGCCGAGCTTAAGGCCCACCATTCCACCACACCTCGTGCACGATGAATCGAAGCCGCGGTACCAACGCCAAAGGCCATAGGTTTGAAATAGCGCCCAAATAAACCCGGCACCCGTGCCAAGGGAGAGAGCTACTAAGGCAACCTTTTCCGAACCCTCTGCGAACTGAGCGAAATACACGGATGCACTAAGGCGCGGCGGCATGATGTAAGCGAAAACACAAAATACCGCGACCGCGAGTCCCAGCACTAGGATTGGTCCAAGGTACAATCGGGTCAGCATCCGGTCGAGCACTAGGTCACCTAAGGAGTGTCCAGCATTCGGGTGGCCGAAGCGCTTCCACCGACCACTCCACGTAGCTAGAGTACATGGCGCCTGCTATCTATTGGTGCCCAACTTAGTTCTGCCTCGAACCTTCGACGGTATTTGGTGTCGATTTGGCGCGGCGCGAGTTCGACATAGCGTCGTGCCTCTTCATAAGCAGTGCCACTTAGCGATCGGAGGTACGCAATCGCATCATCCAAGTTCGGAGCGCTCCCATCAACGCCTCCGAACTTGGGTGGGAGGTTGGTCCAGACTACTCCGCCAATGCCACGAGACTCAGACCAAGAGGTGATTCCAGGTAACTGGGACGGCTCCTCGACACCCGTGTGCCAGCGTCCAATGTGGCCGTCTCGTTTCGAGTGAATTCCTTCGCGCTCACGTAACGCTGCAGCCGCACCATCCAAATCGAGCTTGGGGTCGAGCAATGCCCACAATACACGCACCGGTTCGGCGCTTGGTACTATTACCAGTGTCAGTCGACCATCTTTCGACTGACGAACGAACTCCACGGAAACTAGGGGTCCATCGTCGTGCCATAAGCCGCGGACTGGTAATGAACGTGGATCCCACACTAGCGACCCCCAACCTAGACATGCGATAGGTTTAGCCATGTTGTCGCACCTAAATATGCACCCCTGTTGCAGTCACGGTAATCGGGGGGGCGAGATGAGTCCAATTAATTTTTGACTTGAGAATACCAACCTCTGCTCCAGCTTCAATAATCTAATGTTTAACCGGCCTCTCCTGCCCCAATTCGACCCTTAGCAGGAAGCTTACTGAGTGAAATGCGTTCCTCGCCTGGGGCCGCGTCGAGTGTCGGCTTTATTTAAAAGGAGGAGCGCTCGAAAAATACTATATCTCGCGCAATTGTGATTATTTGGAGCCTCCCACCGTCGGCGGTTAAAGTATGTAGAACCTGATGCCACCTAGATTAGAAACCGGATGGGCGCAAAAATAGTTGAAAATGCTCTTGTCATTTATACAGATGGGTCTCTATTCCGGGGCCGCCGCGGTGGCTACGGGATGCTTTTCATTCATTTTGACGCGTTAGGAGCGCCCACTGTTCTACTTGAACATAACCCGCCAGGCGCGACAGGAACGACCATCAATCGAATGGAATTGAAGGCGGTCATTGAAGCCCTTGAATTGGCGCCTGAGCAAAGCTGCTACGCGGCAGTCGACCGGGTCATCATTAGAACTGATTCAGCATATGTAGCAAGCAACTGCTATGGGCCACTCATGAATTGGTCCAAGAACCAATGGCGCGACGCCCGAAATCGACCAATAGAGAATGTTGACCTCTGGAAGAATTACATTCGGGCACGCAACAAAATCCGAAAGAGGATTGAAATTGCAAAAGTAAAGGGTCATGGCAAGCGCCATGAGAAAGATCCGCTCCAAGATCGAGCAGATAAGCTAGCGCGTGAATCCGCGCAGAGTCCGCTTAGCGCAGTTGAGTTTCACGAGTCGACAAGAAAAAAGAAAGGCACAGAACAAACGCGGCGCGGAAATATCACGGTGAATGGAACCGAGGTAGCTATATATGTCGTAAGTACGAAGCGGCTTCGCCCTCAAAATGAGTGGCGATATCGCTACCAGATAATGAAAGAGGATGTCGTTCAGTCCGCCAGATTTTATTTACAGTGAACACAGTCTTCGTGATGGTCGATATTATCGGATTCGGATCAACTCGAACCCGCACTACCCACAAATCGACGAGGTGCTCTCTGAAATCGAGAAGGATAAAACCTGACTCGTGGACACTGTTTAGCAGAGGCTTCGAGAAGAGTTGGTTCGACCGTTCGATTGCCAGGAAGAACCTTCCAATAGTGCTTTTTCTCGCGGGTTCACCTTAACCCGCCGGAAAGTACGTGCGTAGCCAAAGTCCAGCTGTCCGGGCCCAAATCAAAAACCAGAGCATGATCCCCATGACGAGAAAAATACCCTTGAAACCCCTCTCGAACGTCGGCCGTAGAAACTCAAACGTGCCAACTGCGGGTACCGGGCAAATTGAACACAGCTGCTGAACTGGCCTCGCCAGGAAGGGTGATGGGAGACGGCGTCGGGACGCCCGCTGCGTACGTGTATGTCGTGTATGCCCACGAATGCCTAGAGCTAGTCTCCATGGCAGAGCACACTCGGCGTGCCACAGAAGTCGATTTCTCCGATTAGACCGGCTGCGGGCGCGTCCTGATTCCGCAGTCAACCCTGCAGCATCACTGGCTCCTTGATTGATTTGTCGCTCCCGGTCTGCTCCAAACAAGCAATCAGGCAAGCCCTGGCGAGCTGCTGTGCGTTGAAAGCCGCTGTTGACCAATCGTGCGCGAGTTTCTTGTTCGTTCCATGGACGGTGCGACTCCGACCCTCTCCATAGATCCGCGATACCAATTGTTTTACCGTGGTGCCATCTTTGTTGATTACCTTGCTTTCGGCAATTCCGAGACGAGCCCGAACAAGCTTCAATATCCCAGCTTCCTTCTTTCCGCCGCTGAGCGCATCGAGACAGGCAGCAAACTGCACTACTGAAAACATAGGTGATTCGCTTCGGCAGCCCTCATGGAACCACCAGAGCGCTAGCGCCAAGGATTCAACGATTCTCGGTCTTGGCCCATTCCCGGTCGCGCTCAACACGTGCTCCAGCACTTCACCGACACACGAGAAGGAATTGGAGAATGCCGATAGCAGTTTTGACCACTCATCTAACGGTATGTATGGGCCATGCGGGAGGCGTGAATGCCGAAATCCGGCTAGATATAGTTCTTCACCGAAGGTGAGCACGCGTTGCCTATGCGACAGACCATCATAGGCGAGGTTGAGCCCCCTTAGAGCGTCGGAAGGGTCCTCCCACGCGAGCGAAATAGCTGCGAGCGCGAGCCGAGCGGCCACCATAGCCTTCTCGCGCCCGAATTCGGGAGCTAAAGCGGTAGTGGAGATGCTGCAAACATATGGACATCCGCCGACGACACGAAGAACATCCTGTTCTCGTGCGCTATCTATGGACGACTTTCTTGGACGCGGCTGGCGACCATCCCAGGTTCGCACTATGCGTCTCGAAGACACAGGCGAAATATGGTTCTCCTGAACTCTTCTCTCCAGCCATTGAAGCCTTGGCTCAAAAGTCACAGGCCCAATTGCGAACTGCGGTACGTCGCGATTGCTAAACAAGGTGCACCCAACGGAGTATTCAACATCTCGAAGTTGATCCACGTTCAAGGCTTCGTTTACGCCATCCAGAATCAAAGCCGCGCTATGGGAAGCTTCACCGTCTAAATCGATTCGCGCGAGCACCGGTCCAAAAGCACTCCTAACTTTCATCCTCCACTCTTCGTCTGTATGGCTAAGAGCAAGTTTTGGGCTATTTGCTTTGAGAACCTGCGCAACGCGCGCAATTGTTCTATCAATCTCCGCTGATACGATGATCGAACCACCATTGCCTGTGGCAATCATTCGCGGGAACGGAAATGGGTCGTCCATACGCGGACCCAGAGGGGCGCCTTGTAAATCCTTCAGCTCCACGACGACGCATGAAATCAGCTCTATGAGAGACACGTTGGTTTATCGCTTTGTATCCTTAGGTGGGTGAGGGTCGCTCCCGAAGCTGTCGCTGTCCTGGATGCGGCCGTTCCGCCCGTGGATAACCAGCTCGACCTTTTCGCGCTTGGCCTGACCTCGACCAGTCGCATCGGCATCCGCTTTTCTAGAGTGCACGGAGCTCGCACGCGAGGCACCCTCTTTCCTCACGGCCCACCCGCCGCCGTGAGGAACAATATGTAGATCTCGTTTCTTGCTCATGTTGCCTCCATTCTGTTTCTACATTAAATGGCATCCGCTACCGTGTTACCACCGCCGATTAAGCACTGGAAATGTTTATCGGAATAGTCGCCGATGGGTATTCCATGTAGCTTTGACGGCGAGACCCCACGCGGATGCCCAGATGACCAGCCCCGTCACCAAGTAACGTTGAGAAAAGTGTTCCTGTATCACTTCCATCAAAGCACCGAGGGAGCCGGAGGTATCCATCGTATCGACAATCTGACTCTTCGCAACAATGAGTAGCGTGCAGAACAGCGGGCCAATCACGAGGAAGATATGCGCTCGTGTTGATCTTGAGAACGCGACCATTAGCTCATCAAAGAGAGTCAAATCGGTACTCCTTTAAGTATAAAACGATGGTCTAATCGACCTGATTGGATTGCGCGCTTTCCCGATCGGCTACCGGATTCGGCCAAATCACGGAACCGACGGCTTCCCCGTGAAGCGATGGGCTTCGGGTCGCGCAGATGCAACCATCACGATGCGAGAGCGGAATCCGTGAGATATGCAGCGACGGCTCAAGGGTCACAATGTGACGATTCCCAGTGGAAAGGCCTCCAGCGAGCTTCAGAATCTCGGCGCTGGCCATCAAGCCTGCGAGGTAGGAAAGGAACGGAAGGGCTGCGTCCGGCCGTTTCTGACCGTACGCGTCAGCATCGCCAGTCGCACATTTTGTCGCGACAAATTCCTGTTCCGGGAATAGACATAGTGAGCAGGGATCTATGCCAGGAATATGCCTGACAACGGTCACCTGATTGTTTGCTCCCGTCGTCGCATATATCTGTACCGGTGGGTACCCGTTTTCAACCAACGATCGAACTCCGTGCTCGTTGGCGGCCGTGACGAGCAAATCAGGGGTCCCTAATTCGCGGTCCAGCCATGCTTTACCAAGCCAAGAGTCTTTCATTTCGGTTATGTCGATTCCGCGGTGATGCAACCACCTGGCGAGCAGTAATGACTTGTTCAAACCATCGGATTCGGCATCGAATATCGGGCTGCGGGCGACATTCACCAGATCCGCCGTGTCACCATCTATGGTCGTCGCTGTGAACCGAGCGGTCGACTCTGCGAGAAAATACGCTGTCGCGGTACCTACAGAGCCTGCGCCGACGAACATTAATTCTGGTGCGCGCGGTAGCCGGTCAAAGCTCGGCATGCATCCGTCGCGGTAGGACTCGGTCCAATCAAGCGCGTTCATTGTCGCGGCACGATTGCGGTTGATTCCGCGCTCGTAAAACACGTGGGCCGCCGCAAGGATGGCGGCAAGTCCGGGGCCAAGGAGATTGTTGGTGCGTGATGCGGGGAAGGGGACTGGCTTTGCGCCACAGTACCCTGTCCAGCCAGCGCCGGCCACATGTAGTCCCGCGTTTGACGTTTCGAGGCCTGCGAAACCTATGTGCAAGCGGTGAGGAGCGGTCGCGGAAGGTCCGCGCCGAAATTCCCCCACTGGGTTAGCGGCATTCATCTCGTCTAACACGCGCTCAAGGAGGCCCGGGGCGCTTGGAATCTCGTCGATTGAGACTGAAACGTCCATTCGTGCCAGTAGCCCGGCGAGCACTACTAGGGTAAAGCGTCCTGCCGCCGTTGCAACGTAATCGGGCGAGCATGAGACATGAACCCGAGTGTCCGGCGATAACGCATAGCCGGCATATCGGAATGTCCTGTCATTCAAACGCCGCCTGATATCATCCCGATCGCTCACCGGACACCCACAAGAATAGGCTCAACCGAACGCCAGCCAGCTAAGTCGCTGAACTGGATGACATCAATACCGTCTAAAGTCGGTAGCCTAGCTCCGTATGACGGCACAACAATCGACACGTAGCCGTCATGACGGATGTCCATGCCAAGCATATCTCCGTTGGAATGGTATGCATCACCAGGGTGCGTATGGACCTGCCCGACCACCATGAGATTTACGTCCGCCGCGCGCCTCATGAGTTGCGCCATTGAGGTTTCTGGAACATAAAAACTCCCAGCTGTCGTTTCGGCCGCCGGCGCGTAGACCTCGCCGATGATCACTTCAGCGCCATCAATCGTTCCGAGCAGATAAACGATTCCCTCGTGGCCGAGCCGGCAGGACGCACTTAAATGTCCGCACAGATTCGCGAAGGCCTGGGGTGTGAAGTTAATTGTTGTGCGCATCCCTGTCGGGGACGGAGTGAACCCCATCCATCGAATTACGGCAGCGAGGAATTGCTTCATTACGCCATCCTCTTGACGAAACTGGATCGAAGTTCCTGGGCGATGCGAAGCGCCATCGCGGTGAGCGAGTGACAAGCTCCCGTATGCGGGTTCGACTTCCAGTTCGCTAGGTCCCAGTCCGCATGCGGCCCGCGACTATTCACTTGGCGATACGCCAACCTGTTCCATGGCGCGCAGATGGTGCCGCTGCTGTGAAGGAATCCGCCACCGAGTGGTGTGTCACCAGGCGCGTCGAGAACCCCTGTGTCGGGGTTCACCCAATGCCAAGCCGGCGGTCTTCCCGGGTACTCGGAGTGGTCACAAAGAAGCCAGACCCACGACCCGTCCTTCGCCGGGACTCCCAGCTTAAACGCGTTGTTCTCCTGACGCGCATACTGCCAACCCTTAAATCGGGCCACCTCAACGAGGTCACCCTCCTCGGACTGAAGGATTTTCTCCCGCACCGTTGCCATTGAGGCTATACCCCGGAGCCCGTGGCAATTAGCTCGAGTTTGACCGTACCTTCGAGCCCGAAGCTCACTAACGGCCGTGTCGTCGGTGTGAGCTTCTGGCCGTCGTGGCATAGCTCGAATACGTCTCCCGTTTTCAAACCACGGTCCGCGACTACGGCGTCGATGACTTCGGAAATCTTGGCGGTTTTCGGAAACGAGCCGTTGAAGACACCTTTTGGCGTCGCGATTTGTAGATGAACAGATTGATTGCCTTGCATGTGCGTTCCTCGTTGGACTCCGGCTCACAGGCCGGTTACCTATATAGGCTCTCGAGGATTTTCGGACCGCTAATCAATCAATCTGTTGCTATAGCGATGGGAATAGCTCGGTAATCGGTTTGACGAGCGCAGCCTGCGCTACTCCCCACTCTGATAAAGACAAGATCCCGTGGATGGGTACGGCTACCGCAACTCGAGCATCATTGCTGCCACCTAGGTGCTCGATTAGCCCTTTGCCGAGCTTGAGATGCATCTGCGTCCCGGACCAGGCCATTCCGACTTTGAACAGTCGCCAGCGAACGAGCAGACGCTCGAGTTGAGGCAACGATGTGACGTCCTCGGCGCTGTCCTCTTGGAGGCTGACGGAATAATCGATGAGGGATTGAAAGGGATGGCGGAAATCTACTTCTTCACCGCCTTGGAGCCCCTCCGGTGCGCACAATAGTTCACCGCGCTGACGGAGCAAGACCCAGCACGACGAGCCGTCCGGAAAGTTTTTCCAGTTAAGTTCTGAAAGCAACCGCGGAGATAAAGCGATTCTAGATACGCTATTAAGCGGCACGGTATAAAGTTTGGTGCTGCTCATAGGCGGCTCGATGTGTCTCTAAAAAACAACAGCATAGAAGTTGCGTAGACAAGAAGATAGCCTATACTTAGGAAAATAGACAAGTCCTGCTCTCCGTCGGAGGGAGTAGTCTAGAAACAGTATGGAGGGCCGTTCCGATGTCGCTATCTGGATCTCGTAGTCCCGGCGATGCCCGAGTGCTCTGTGGCCTTTATGCGACAGAGCTTTTGGAAACCCTGAACCGCCCTGTTTTCGCTCCCCTAGAAACCCCGCTTGTCGCGTGCTATTCCAATCTCCTGAGATTGATGGACATGTACCGCAACCAAGTCATGTTCCGAGTCATCAAGCCACACGGGTTTGTGTCTTTAGAGCCATCCGGGGCGGCTCTCGACGCGCTTTCAGAGCCCGATCCGCTCGTTGAGATTGAGCAGATATTTGAAGAGGCTCGAGAAGAAGCATTTGGCGTAGGCAGCCATCGGGTCGATATGGCCGATGATGTCATGTCGATATTAGAAGACCTGCTCGAAAGCAGGAGCCCGGTGGATAGAGGGGCGGAGAACAAGACCAAGCGATTTTTTGAGCTTGTGGTAGGGAAACTGAATCAAGCAGGGGACGATGATCGAGCCGAAGCAGTTTCTCTTAGCAGAATGTAGCAATGTAGAAGACCAGCTCGCGAAGACGCTAAGGTTCGACTACGGACCAGAGGGCGCTAGCGCGTTTCATCTACAATGCAAGGATCGCCTTACAACTTTACGATCCCATATCGCGAACGCAAAGCCGACTAATGCGCGCTTGCTTCGTGACCACGCGTACCGGCTTAGCCTCCTTTCAGAACTGTTGTCAGCGCTCGAGCGGGCACATATCGGTGAGTACCCCTGGTCTGCACTATATGCCCTTCGTCGACATGCGACGGCAGCTTGTACAACAGTGCCCGAAGATATTTTGCCCAAAACTGACGGTACACCTGGGAGGATGGTCCGAGAAAAGCGCCCGGAGTTTTTTGTACTACTCGATGGCGGATTTGGGGCCTACGAGATTCGCAACTGGGATGAGCAACCCGGTGTCGGTAGCGCTAGTCTCCATACGATTACCGTTCCCTCGTCCCTTCGACACCAAGCGCTGATACATACTCTTCTCGGCCACGAGGTATGCCATGCGGTACTCGGCTATCCATCGCTGTTTCGGGTGTTAAATAAAGAGCATCGCACTCTTCGCGAGGGGAGCGCCTTGCGCGCGGAGAAAGCGTTTTCAGCACTGAATATCAACGGGATTCCCAGTCCGCGCTCAATTACTAGCGACAAAGGCCGGTTTGAGAACGTCTCTTTCGCATGGGCAACAGAAATTCTATGTGACTTATTCGGCTTGAGACTTATGGGGCCGGCGTATTTTTTTGCGTTAAGAACCTTTTTCGAAGGTATCAGCTGCGAGAGCGATGGATATCGCGACCTACACCCGCCCGACGCATGGAGGTTCGAGGCGGTAGCACGCGCATGCCGCCACCTAGGGTGGACCACTCCGTCAAAACAAGGGGGTTCAATCGTTCGCCACGCTGAGAAGGAATTATGGCGCCATAGTTTGGCATTCTCAGAGACACGATCGAGTGCTAACTTAGTTTTTCAAACCGGCGTAATCGAAGAGGTAGTGGATGGAATCGCGGACTATCTTAGTCGCCGCGGGCCTGATTTACCCTATAAACCTCCGTCTGACGTCGACGTTGGCTCCCTCGTGAATGACTTACTGCAGCTTCGTCCACCGACGGGATGTCGAATTGACACTCGCGGCAGTTCTCACTGGTTGGACATCGACTACCGTCATATCCTGCATGCTGGATGGATTGCGTTGCACGCAAAATGTAAGCCGGAAATTAAAGACAGACTAACCCTCACAAACGTAAGTCGCTTATGCGAGCAAGCGATTGTGCATCGTGAGGCGTGGTATCACATGGAATCTGAGAAAGCAGCGGAAACAAAATGAGCGTGGTTTCCGGAAAGCGGTTATGTGAAATGCTCGCAAGCGGGGAGCTATTTGTTTCGCCGATTCTAAACTCCGAGCAGATCGGTCCAGCTTCAATTGATCTTCGTCTCGGTCCGATCGCTTACACTGCTCGAACCCGAAATGTCTCTCACGTGTCTCCGGCGAGATACCGAAACTCCGGACTCGAAGGTGAAGTGGCGAAGCAACAGAAACTGGATCGTTATGAGGTTCCATTTGGAACTAATATCGTGATCCACGCTGGGCGCCTCACTCTCGTCCCATCCCTTGAGTGGGTTCACCTGCCGTCGAACTTGCTTGGCGTGGTCACGGCCAGATCGACATGGGCAAGAGAAGGCTTAAGCATTGCAACTGCAACATTCATCCAACCCGGCTATCGCGGAATTATCACTTTGGAACTCGCGAATTTGGGTCCGGTCCCAATTGAGCTTTATCCAGGTATGCGAATCGCCCAGATTGCATTTTTTGAGGTGACAGGAAAAGAGAGGCCGAACGCGGGTCAGTTCGACCTCTCTTTTGAACCGAAAGCGGGCTATTTGAAGGACGATGAACTTTACTTCGTTCGAAATCGTTCATCCAACCCTATTGATTAAAGCACCCGTCCCTGCTGTTTGAGCTGGTTGTAAAGTGAAACAACTCGATCTTCAGGCATAACTCCGATAGCATCTGCCGAAAGTCCCATCTCATTCGCTAAATCTGAGTCGGCTCCGAGCGCATATGCCAGTCGAATGCGGGCACGCGTCGCACTTGGATTTGAAATTCTGGTGAGCGCGTGCTGGCCGGCCGACAGTCCGTCGGTAGATGGAAGCAGCGACGAGACTCCCTTAAGCCCAGCTAGGATTCCCGTGACCGAGTTGCGGATAATACCGTCAAGATTTAACTCTTTGAGATTCTCGTTCAGCTGAGACGGTTCAGTGTTCGAGATCGTGTTCTCGATTTCAGATAACAGCTTGTCGTGCATCGCGTCGCCAAGCGCCTCTTTCTTGGCTTCTTTGGACATACTTGCCTCCGGGTATCTCATTTTATTGTAGGTGGTCGAGGTGGTCGATTTTGTCTGTAAGGCTGCTTAATATTTGTTGATACTGCGCCTTGCTGATCGAAAGTGATTTCAACAAGGAAGGAATATCGTCGCCGGCTGCGAGTGCATCTAGGACAGCGATTTCAATGTCATTTAGATTGGCTCTGTGCTTTATCTCAACGACAAGGTCGTGAAGCGACGCCTCGTTACTGGTTGGTGTTATGTCGTGGGCCTCGTCGTCAAACTCCGCACTTAATTGTTGTAAAGAGGTAGCTTCGAATTGAGCAGCTTTGCGATAGCTATAAAGGATGCTCTTCATCACACCAAAAAAATGAGCGGAGGGCTCCATCCCG
Source organism: Gammaproteobacteria bacterium (assembly GCA_040882865.1). Lineage (GTDB taxonomy): Bacteria > Pseudomonadota > Gammaproteobacteria > Natronospirales > JAIVGZ01 > JAIVGZ01. The sequence continues at coordinate 144,677 of JBBEAN010000003.1, read as the reverse complement.
CGTTTCCAACTCCGCGTCCCTTCAATTGTTCGCAAAACCGCTTCGTTCATTAAATCGCCAAACTCACACCCGTTCATCCTAGTGGCTAAGGTGAATGCGTAACTGGCGACCTTGTTCCAATCGTCTTTGGACATTGAACGAATCTTTTCTGCAGCTTCCGATACGTCATAATGCGAATCACTCACGGTCGATTTCCTCGTTCTCAGTTGTCTCCCTCCCATATACATAGGCTCTCGGGAAATCAAACCCATAACATTGGGTAATGTATTTAAAAAAAGCCGACAAAACCTAGGGAACTCAACCACTCCGTGTTCTCGGGAATTGCTGCCGTCTGGTCCGCGGGATTTAAGCTCGATCATCGCAAAGCGTAGAGGCACTGCGCTTCTCTGCCTTCCCATACCCAGACACAAACAAGCTAACGAGTTCCTTAACGTCGAAAACGTTTCGATTCGGGACAAACCAGATGCCAGAATCTTTCAGGAAGCCTGGCATCCCACTAACCTTATAAGGAGCATGTGGTGTATGTATTTCAAGCAAGTAACCCTCGAGAACGAAGACGAACGAAAAGTGGTTCCGATATAGCCTCGGAAACGGAGAGGTTAAAAGTTGCTTTAACGATTTCTGACCGAATCCATTCGGGGTCGAATCGAACAAAGTGACAGCTTGGCATCCGAAGTTTCTGGGTTTGGGAGGCTGTGCAAGAAGCAACGATTGACGTGCGTCTTCAGCAAGACTAGCCGGTAACATGACCTTTGCGAAAGCAGCGCGGGTTGACACGTGCGCACGCCAGAGTAACGATACAAAAAATAGCTTTAGCGATTTGTAGTCGAATTCCCGAAAGGTAATCCCGCCTTCATGGGCGTGGGCATTTCGATGTTCGCTCCGGAGTGTCTCGAGGCTGTGTTTCTCGTACTGTCCGAGCCAAGCCTCACAGCGTTTACAGAGCAGATAATCCCACCAGCTGTCGATGGTATTCTCGATCGCGCTGTTCGCAGAATCTGTAAAGCTAATCAGCCTTCCGGCATTCGTTCTCTTTATCCTGCGAAATATGGAATTCGGAATAACATGCGACTTCTGTAAGATTGCCGGTTGCTTGCACAGCGCGCAAACGTCTCTCTCCACGGCCTTCAAATCACGGCGAGCGCGCCGACACCCGCCCCGGTGGGTATCGCATTGCCCTGGATGTCAGCGCGTACTGGCTTAACCGTGGCATCCCGATTACGTACCAACCTTCGGCGCGAAATTCGTCCAGCGCCACTCCGACCTTATCCGGTGTTTCAATTGGACCGAGCCATATTTTCCGCTTAAGCGCGGCCCACACGGCTTCCTGAATCCCCTGTGCACTCATCTCGGGCCAGTTTAGCGGGAGACTCCGATCGAGAATTGAAGCCTTCGTCTCTAGCATGTAGTGCGCACCGCTCAACGAGAGGACGACTATCACGGGGTAATCGGTCCAGATGTCCTTACACATGGAGACAGGATACCGCGCCTCTATAGACCGCACCATCCTCGCCGATTTGGCAGTGTCCTTTGCTGGCGGTAAGCATGCGCGCCGTACCCGATGCCCTGATCCGATGGAAGATACAGCCAGCCTCGTGGCGTTGCTTCTTAGCCCGTGCCATTCCCGCACTGTTTCAGTAAAACAGTGGATGACTGTCTACTAAAGTGGTGCTCGTTCGCGCCGCGTAGCGAAATCGGCTTGAATGAATCGTTAGGCATCAGCTATTTCTCATGCACTTCGTGTGGACTGGAGCCGCAATATCCGGTGCCAGATGAGCCGCAGTAGACACACTTGTTGGTGCCACCGCCATGCTTGTGCTTCTTGTTTGGACTAGAACCACAGTATCCGTAACCGGAAGAACCACAGTAAACACAGTTGGTCGGACTCCCTGTGTGTTCGTGGACCTTATATGGGCTTGAACTGCAGTACCCGTATCCGCTCGACCCGCAGTATTTGCATTCTCCAGGCATTCCTCTTCCCCTGTACTTGATTAAACTTGGTTGAGGCCTAATTAGCGTTGAGCGGCCTGCAGCGCGCGGCCGCCCCTTAGCTATCCCAGGCGAATCCAACTCGTAGTTAGGACGTAATTGAGGTAATACATATCTCCTGCCAGTCGCAGGGCGTGCTGTCCCCGTCTCCCACGAGCCGGTATTGCGGAATGCCGTAATGCGCCACAGCTCCGAATGGCAGCGGCAGCGCCGCGTAGCAGTTATGAAAGACACGCAATTTCGGGCTTCCAGTATGATCCAAGTGTAGTACGCCAATCGCGCTAAGGGATGTATTGTGGTTCGGCGTAGTCTTTTTCCGAGCCCCATACTTAATATCGGTTACATATGGTTGATTACGAGGGTCCGGTGGGACAGCGAATACCATGGTCTCGAATCCATACATCGCAACGCGAATCTGGTAGGCACCAAGATGTCGCACGGCTAGCCCACGATCGTACAGCACGAGCATCGCCGGTACCTCACCCCGTGCTCGCGCCTTCAGTTGCGGCACGGCATCAGCAATTTTTGAGCGGACACGTTGACCTGGGGTAAGCGATGTAACGACTGTCTCCCCCGCCAGAAGCTTACGTTCTGCATCCCGCTCTTGTGTATTAGGCGTGATTTCCTTTACTTCCACGACGACCCGTGTGCTCCTGAGAACTATGTCGTAGTCGGGCGTGCGACCACTGGCGGTTATTACCCGCTCAAGGGATATCCGTGAGCCGTCGCAAAAGTTTTCGAATTGCTGCTCTGACTCTGTGCGCACCATTTGCGTCCTAACACCTTTGTATGTCGCGGGCCCCAGTGGCGTGAATGACCACTAGTCGAATCGAGTGGAAAGCCTATGTCGAAGAGCCTATAGGGGAAACAGGATTGTTTCTAGGCGTCGCTATGTATTTCGAACAACTCGATTTCGGATCTCCGGCATTCTGGCTATTGCACTGGGCGGCACGGCTTCGACTTGGGCAGTCCTCATACGAGGTTGAATTGCTCTTCGTACAGCTGGACTCCCCGGAAACCGCGTTGAATGATGGCTGGCCTCGCCGACTCGAAGGCCGACGACGAAGCGCGTGGGTTCCGATCTCGTGCCTTGCTTACATGCACCTCGGAACAGTTTGGCAGTGCGGCCGGAAAGTGGGCGCGGTGCCGCTGACGGCTTATGGATTCAATTCAGAGGAAATCAGACACGCGAGCGTAGAATTAGCCGACGTTCAGGCGGCCGATGGCGGATTTCTACTGCCGAAGGCACGCCACCCCTTGGGTGGATCGGGGCTCAACGTGGCGTTAACTAGCGTGGTCGCCAACGGGCTGAGGCTCTTGATTCATCCCGTAGCGATGCTGCAAGGCTTCTTCGGTGGCTCAGGAGCCCTATACGAGCTCCTCTTTTCCGGAGCGGTTTCGCACCCAGCGGAGGGGGCGGTTCGCCTTCCTGGGACGTGTAGGGAGGGCGAGGCGCTGGTTTTGGAACCGCACGCCGACCTGACCCGCTGCGATTGGGTGCGCGCGGCTTGCTGGGCGCTCTCCGACGAGAGCATGCGGCTCGCCGCCAATGTCAGTACTGGTCTTTGGGAGCCACCTGATGGAGTCCTGCCGGGTTACCCCGCAGTACCGATACCACCGGAGCAGTTTACCGCTGAGGTCGAAGGCATACCGCTGAGTACCGGCTCAAAGCCGACGGTCTTGGTACTGCGCGTCAGGTCCGTCACTGTGGAGCTACCCATCACACGAATCGTCGTTCCGACCGACCGAGGACCTCGCGCAACGAAACCAGCCGGATCTCGCGGCGCTGGGTCTTCCGGGCGAAGCGTCATACGAGTTTTGGAAATCGCGGCTCGATCGGAGCGGGGATCAAAAGCGATGGAGGTCAGGGCTCACTCAGCGCCAATCCTGAGTGCCAACGTCCCGCTGGTTTTGGAACCGCGTGATGAAATCGGCGTCGCCCCGAAACCCAATCGACAGAATCCCAAGGCGAGGCTCGACGGGGAAGTCGAGAGCACGCGTGTATCGGGCACCGTGCAGGGCGTTGCGGTCGCGAGGGACGCTTCAACGGTACTGGCACGGATCAAGCCGCCGGCGGAAAAAGCGGAGCGATCGCTAGACGAGTTGACCCGCGTCCGAAAAGCATTGCGCAACCTCGCGCCGGACGCGGACCAAATCAAGTTCCGATTAGGCGGGCGGCACGATCATCTCACTCCGGCCGGGACGCTGTTTGAGCTACCCGAACGCTCAGAACACTCATTGCCACCTTTTGCCTATCTTCGGCGTCGACCGCAGGTTAAGCGTCGATTTCTATGCGCGGAGGTTGTCGTCGGTGGACTTCATTGGTACGTCCTAGACAGCGAAAAACGGGGAGAATCGCTTGCTCTGGCTGTGGTGTCCCGAGACGGAGTCCGGCTGGACGATTCTGAAATCGAGCAATTAGTGAGGCGAGCCTGTCTCTTGAACGGGGTTTGGACGCGCCTGGACGGCGATGGCCTGTCGGTACGACGAATTAACCACTCGTCGCCGGAGGGTCTTGCAAAGGCGCTAAGAAGGGCAATTGGCCTTCAAGTCGCTCTTCAACCCGCCGCATAATCGCGATGTAAGCCGGTGTATCGAGCGAATTCCGGTGCATTCCGACGATTTCAGCGAGCCGCTGACGTGAGGGGTAGATGCCGCAGCCGAACAGATAGACCGACGCTTCAATCAGCTCTTCCTGGCCGGTAAGGTGATGCGGTGCGTCGATATGCTCGGCAACCATACACTCAAGCCAGTACGGCAAAGTTCCCCTAGGTTGCCCGCTTCTCAAATCGCTTCCGCGTACTGAGTGGCGCCTGCAGATTTCTAAGAACGAAGTCGGCCAGTTCTGAAGTAAACGTCCTGTTGCGAGAACTAGCATTCGTCTGTCCTCGAGAGACTGGAACTCTATTCCGGCGTGACGCGAAAAGATTGGGACCGATCTCTTAAGCGTGCGACCTACGAGATCCCGCATCACGGCGCGCCCACGCTTCGACCAGAGATATCTAGCGAATACTCGGAGCCCCTTCAGGTAGAGGCTGGTGTAAATTGCCGACCCGTCCGCAGTGCGTATCACGCCGGATTTAACGGCGTTGTTGAGCATCCGCTGTAGTCGGCGCTCTTCCGGCAATAGCGGGACCTGAGGGGACTCGCTGAGATTTGTCGAGCATTTCCAGCAAATCGCTACGCTTTCGAACTCGAGCGGCGTGCGATGGGGAGCGATTGGCTCGCTGCAGTTTGGGCACCGATCCGCGTATAGCAAACCATGGCGGGCGCACCCGATACGAAATCCTAAACGCCATTGGCGCCGAAAATATGGCGAGTCGGATGTTAAGCACTGTGGACAGAACTGGAGCCCGAAGCGGCGGCGCTTCCGGTGCCAGATGCCAAGCGGGAGTAGCCACTCTTTGGTGCCTCCCAGGTGAAATGAGTCGAAAACCACGCCTTCCCACTGCTTTAGAGTAGTGGCCGAGACGCGTTGAACGCTTGCCCCCGTGCAAGCAGCCAAGTCCTCCACGAGCCAGGTGGGGGCCATGCTATCGATGTCTCTATTCCAAATCTGGCGTCTCGGCCATATTGCGTCTGTGAAGGTGTGCAAACGGGTGAGGTAGGCCCTACTAAGTCTGGTCAGCCAGGACGACAGCAGCTCGTCCGGTAGCGGTTTGATGTGAATTGGCCAGATGTGCTTCACAAGATTTTATTCAACGCGGATTTGCGTTGAGAAGGCGAGGTCCAATCCAACTTCCTCAACAATGTCGGAGTGATTTTCTCAGACCCATCTTCAATCGCTGCAATCGTCGCCCGACGTAATAGTGCCCATAGATCGCCTATGTAGCCTTCGGACATCGAATGAAGTAACGGTGCAATTTGAGGGGTAGCGAGTTCCGCCTTCTCGATCAACGGGAGCTGCTCACCCAAGGTCAGGAGTAGACGCGCGAACTCGCTATCCATCTTCCAAACCGGTAGGTGTTCCACCTCGAAGCGGCTGGAGAATTGCGCTTCGGATTTCAAGATGAGCGCAGCCGCCTCTGTGCCTGCGATGACGATAGGAATCGCAAGTTCATTGCTCAGGTGTTTGATGCTGTCCATGAACATGGTCGCTTGGCGGCGCTGGAGCGCAGTTGCCTGGTGAAATTCATCGATAACCACCATCTTCACCTGAACTTCGCTCATTACGTGAAGCAGGATCGACAGCTTCCGGCCGGCGCTCTCTGAATACCGGCATGGCACCTTGAGTGAGCGTAGCAATCCGTCGTAGAGCTCACGTCGATCGGCGTGTGATGGTGCTTGGAGATACAAGACAGGAACCCGGGCTGACTCTCGGAGTGGACGGCTCCTAGGCGCGCGCCGTCTCTCGAACTCACGAAGAAGCATCGTTTTGCCATTGTTGGAGCGGCCAATCACCGCCAGGCAAGGCGTGCGATGCGTCGGCGGATGATTCAATAGAGCGTCTAGCTTTTTAAAAATTCTGTTCGCTCTGGGGTATGCGATCCACCGATCAGCCCGTGCGTAGGCAATACGGTCGACGGGAGCCAGAAGCCTCGCCTCCGAGACGGAAACGCGAGGTGTCTCAGGTGCAATATCCTCATCCGTCATCTTCTTCTCCAAACGGTACGAGCGCTGAGTAATCGATTTCAGGCGACGTATCATTAGCCACACTAGGTGGCTCTCTTCGAGTAGCTGGCGCCTCTTCCAGAGAACGCTTAGCAGCCTGTTTACGCGCAACTTCTTTGCGTGCGGTTTTTGTTTTCGCCACCGACGCTTGTACTAGCTCCTCTTGTTGGTCAATTACGCGAAATAGCGCGTCTTCGTCAGAAATGGGCACTCCTTGAGCGCGGAGTTCTTTTTGAGCAAGTTCGAGTTGACGCTGAGTAATCGAAGGCCTTGCTTGATTTCGGTATGGCACTTCTAAGTAATCTTCCAGAGCGTCAAGCCATACAAAAATTTTGCTGATATCTCTGGGGTCCCAGCGAACGAGGAATCGCTGGCCTTTGTTCTCATCATTTTTATGGTTGATGTAAGGAATTAATGCCGGATCCCAATACGTCAATCCTTGGTGCTGGATGCCGTACTGTTGAATCGTCCGCTTGGTGTTTGGCAACAGGCGCACGAGTACTGCTCTCGGGTCCGTGTAACGAACCGGCATTCCGATTCCCGGTCCGAGCTCGTCCCCGAGAAGGCCAGACTGCCATTTCTCCAGTGGCGTTACCCCGAGGGAGGTGTGCACTCGCTGGTGGTAGCGGCCAACAACATGAAGCGCCAACCATTGCTCTAGCTCGGTGAGCGTCATGGAGCTTTCGGCCTCGGGATTGATGTCTTCGTTCCGCTTTCCTGGAGGCAACGACGTTCCCGGGAGCCCCATTAAATCGTCCTGAAGCGTTCCGCAGAGCCGCTCAATATGCGCGCCATACTCCGGTACACGGACTGGACGCCAGCGGATGTCAAAGCCGAATTCCTCAGCGGCGAGAACGAGCATGTCGCTTCGGAATTCTTTGGCGTTGTCGAGATGCAACACGCTCGGAGGCCCGTGAACCGGCCAGGGCATAGCAATACCCCGTTGCTCCAACCACGCGTCTTTCGGCAGGATGCCGTGGGCGAGGCAAAGTGCCACCGAAATTGTTTGGGGAGACTCGAGGGATAGAAGCATTCCCCATATCACACGAGAGAAGACATCCATTGCTAGGGTGAGCCACGGCCGCCCGATTGCTCTACGAAGGTTGATATCGACTATCTGAATAGGCAAAAGGACGTGATCAATCTGGATTATCGATAAGGGCGCCGTCGCTTCCGTATAACGCCCGGGCTTCGGCGCATAGTCATCCCGGGCCGCCTTGCGTCCGCGACTCTTCAGGGCCATTTCCGACGGAGCTTTTCTGTGCAGGCGGTTTCGAATCGTTCCCTCGTGTGGTGGTCGCATTCCGATTCTCCGGCAGCGCCGTCTGACCTCTAAGATTACCTTTTCGACGGTTGAGAACTGTTTCGGGTAAGCGTCGATCACGACTTTGATAATGTCTTCAACAAGCTTCGGGAGTTTGGTGCGGCCTTTCGCCTTCGATACCTGCTTCGGTAGCAAATCTGACAATGTTCCGGTGCTGCGCAACTGGTCCATCCAGCGGTACAAGGTAGACGCGCTCCGTCCCACTTCTTTCGCTCGCTGAACTACCGCAGCGCGCGTCCGATCCTCCAGACCCAGCAGCGGTTCAATTGCTTCGCGGCGCTGTGTGGCCTTTTTGATGTCCTCCGGGGAAACAGTCGCCAGTTCGACGTGTACTGGGTTGGCGCGTGCGAGATTCGTTTCAGCTGATTGCAATTCTTGTTGCTTTACTAGCCGCCGTTCACCCGAGTCGAGGTATTCGATGAGTGCATGCTCAAGATCCGGTATCCGCAAAATTCTCGCAGTACGCTCATCGTGGATTACCAGGGTGTCTTCGCTTGGTCGGAAGACGGGCGCCGTAGATGTCATGACAGACCCCTAATTCGAGGAAGTGGCTGCGAGCGGTCGGGAAGTGAAATCAAGGAAGACATAGTCAGAGGCGAGTCGAACCGGCAGCCAACTGTGAAGTTGGCGGCTGCTATCCATACTGAGCGAGTAGCTTCCGGGCGATCGCAACCTAGGCGCACGAGTTCATCGAGAACTAGGGAAACCGAAGCCTCACCGTCGAATTTCTCTAACGTTTTCAGGAGAAGCTCGGCATGACCTACATCGAGCGACCCGCGTCGAAATGGCAGCAGGAAATGGGCGGCGGTGACTAATGGGTGCTCAATCACTCGATCAGTGAGGATTAGAAACCGCCATCCCTGCCGTCGGGCGAATGCCGAGGCAGCCTCGAACTTATAGCGAAATTTCTGGGCATGCTTCTTCAGAGCCGAAATCGGCTTGATTTCGACCAGTGCCGGACGGCGTGCTTCGTCACTGAACTCGACAAGGAAATCGGGGTGGTAAACCAGTTTTTGCCCGCGCGCTCCAACATACGGAACGCTTACAGGCTGTTCCTCATATATCCGCACTGTGGGGAGAAATTCAGCTAAAACGATGAAGCTTCGCTCCAGCTTGGATTCGTGAGCCACCAAGCGGCCAGCCTTCTGGCTGACCGTCATTCCGGCGACCGATACCGTCTTTAGAGGGATTCGACGCTTAGGCATCGAAAATCCCGTCCCATTTTTTGTTCAAAATCCTAACCCCGTCTCGAATTTCTACCTATATAGGCTCTTCAGCTTTCGCGAGACTGGGTGGCAAAGCGTTATTTCTGGTCAGGCCGGTCCTTTTTTTCGTTCAAAGCTGACATCGGCGGTGGCAGTACCCCGCGCCCTGGCGAAATTTCGCTCGCGCACAACGGCGTACTGTTCCTTGACGAGCTGCCGGAGTTTCAACGGCATGCGCTCGAGTCATTGCGGGAACCGCTCGAAGCGGGACGGATCGTGATTTCACGGGCGGCACGTCAGGTCGAGTTTCCTGCACGATTTCTTCTCGTTGCAGCGATGAATCCGTGTCCTTGTGGTTATCTTGCGGATCCGAGCGGCCGCTGCAATTGCACTTCGGAGCAGGTTGAGCGCTATCGCATGCGCCTATCGGGGCCGCTCCTCGACCGCATCGATATCCAGGTGGACGTGCCGCGCGTGCCGCAAGGCGCCCTCGACGCCGGCCCGTCTGAGTCCAGCGCGGCGGTGCGCGCGCGCGCTGTCGCGGCGCGTCAGGTGCAGCTCATGCGACAGGGGTGCGCGAATGCGTTCTTACCGGCGCGCGACGTCGAGGCCCGCGCGAAAATCGAGGACGCCGCACGGCAGTTGCTCAGCGACGCGATCGACCGGCTCGGCCTCTCGGCGCGTGCGTATCACCGCGTGTTGAAGGTGGGGCGGACCATCGCCGACCTCGCGGGCATGTCGACCGTGGCCCCGGAGCACGTCGCCGAGGCGATCAGTTACCGCCGGCTGGACCGACGGTGATATCGCGACGCCGAGAGCGTCGCTCCCACCTGTAGTACCTTGCGCAGCTATTTCAGGTGCTGCTCGAACAGCATGAAGATACGGCGGTATTCATCGAGCCAGCTCGACGGCTCTACGAACGAATGGTCTTCGACCGGGTAGATCGCGTTCGTGAAGTACTCGGTCTTCTCGAGTTCGATGAGGCGCTGCGTGAGCCGCACGGTGTCCTTGAACAAGACGTTCGTATCGACCATCGGGTTCAGGATCAGCAGCGGCTTGTTCAGCCCGTCGGCGAACTCGATGGGTGAACTCGCCGCGTAGGCCTCGGGATCGACTTCCGGCGTGTTCAGGATGTTCGCGGTATAGCCGTGGTGGTATTGCGCCCAGTCGGCGACCGGCCGGAGCGCGGCGCCCGCGGCGAACATCTCGGGTTCGCGGAACAGTGCCATGAACGCCAGGAAACCGCCGTACGAGCCGCCGTAAATCCCCATGTTCTGGGTGTCGACGTTGTGCTCACGCGCGAGCCATGCAAGGCCGTCCTTGAAGTCCTCGAGCTCCGGCGTCCCCATCTGCCGGTAAATCGCGGTGCGCCAGTCGCGGCCGTAACCCGCTGACGCGCGGTAGTCCATGTCGATGACGATATAGCCGCGTTCGGCGAGGTACGTGTGGAACATGAACTCGCGGAAGTACCCCGACCAGCCGAAATGCACGTTTTGCAGGTAACCGGCGCCGTGCGCGAACATCACGACCGGGTACGGCTCTGCGCGATTCGCGTCGTAGTCGCGCGGCAGATAGAGGCGTGTGTATACGTCGCGCCCGCGCGCATGGGTGGATGGAATCGCGATCGTCTCCGGCGCGATCCACGGGTACGCGCGGAATTGCTCGCTCATCGACTGCGTCAGCCGGCGCGCTTGCGCGCCGGGCTCGGCAGCCTGCACGAACAGCTCGTTATGATTCATCACCGATGAGCTCGTGAGCAGGAGTTTCGATTCGTCGGGCGACAATAGGTACTGGGTCCGCGCATTGAGTTCGGTGATGCGCTGCAGGTCTTTGCCGTCGGCGCCGACGCGATAGACCTCGTGGATGCCGGGGTGCGGTGCGTTCGCGACGAAATAGAATCTGTCTCCGTCGCGCGTCAGCGTCGGGTACGAGACTTCGAAGTCGCCGCTCGTGAGCGCGCGCGCGCGGCGTGCGCGTGTTCCGAGCACGTACAAATGGGAATAGCCGGACTCCTCGGACAGATACCACAAGGTCTCGTCGTCGTTCAGCCAGCCGAACTCGTTGAACCAATAGAAGTCACGGCCGGTGTACCAATTAATCCACGCTTCGTCACTGAGCCGGTGGCGAGGCGTGAGCTTCTGGTCAGCGGTCGTGACCGTCGCGATCCAGCGATCCTTGTTGTCGACGGCGCGGACCATCAACGCGAGTCGGTCGCCGGCGTCGTTCCACTCAGCGCCCATCACCGCGATTGCGCGCGGGCCCTCGAGGGCCGGCTGGTCGTTGGCCTTGCGCAACCGCGCAAGCGGGTCACGGTCGATTCCTGGAAGCTTCGTCGTATCGAGGTCAACTTTTGTACCGCTCGCAAGGTCCAGCAGCGCGAACGCGTGCGGCTTGCCCTCGCCGGCAGTGACTTTCGGTCGCACGGGCCGGTTCTCGACGTACACGTCGTCGGTGATGAAGAACGGCACGGTGTCGCGTTTCGGAGGATTCTTCTCAGCGGGCTCCGTCACGACGAGTAGCCAGCGGCCACCCGGTGACAGGCTGGCGGTCACGAGCGCTCGATCGTCGCCGAAATAGAACGGACGCATTGGACGACCCGGATCGAGGTCTGTCTCGGCAGCCGCGCGCGCGCGGTCCGTCGCAGCATTCTCCTGCCGTTCCCGCACAACGGTAAGGAGGCGCCGTTGCTGTTCCGCGAGGTACGCGGTGGACGGCTTCTTATCGTTGGGGTCCTTCTCAAATTTGATTTCGGCGAGGCGCTCGAGCGTGCCAGTGGCCGGATCGATGGCGTGGAAGGCGTTGCCGACGCGCGCTGCGACGCGGCCGTCGACGAGGAATTTCGCGTCCGTGTAGCCCGCCGCCGTTCGCGTGAGCTGCCGGATTCCACCGTTGTCGAGCGCCTGCAGATACAGGTCACCGTGCCGTACGTAGACCTTCATCGTGCGGTCTGCGTTGTACTCTCCGCGGTCCGCCGCGTGTCGGACATGCTTCTCGACCGGGATGACGCGCGGATCGCGATCCAGCGGCATCATCCACAGGTCTTCACCGCGCTCGCCGATTCGGTCCTTCTTGAAATAGACGGCCATGCTGTCCGCGGACCAATAGGCGTTCTCCGGCGCGGTACCGAGCCATTCGGGGTCGGCCATGATTTGCTTCAGCGTGATGGCGTCTTGCGGAACGGCTGTCGGCGCGAATGCGAGTGAGGCCGCGACCACGGCCAGGGCGAACAGAGTGCGGGTCATGCGTGCTCCAGTGCCTGCGCGAGGTCATCGCGCAGATCGTCAGGGTGTTCGATGCCGACGGCGAGCCGCAACAGCGTTGCCGGGGTGCGCGTCGTCGGGCCTTCGGTCGATGCGCGGTGCTCGATCAGACTCTCGACGCCGCCGAGGCTTGTAGCGTGCTGGAAGAGTCGCGTGCGCGTGGCCGTCCGTAATGCGACCGCCGGAGACGCGTCTAGTTCAAACGACAGGATGCCGCCGCCTGCCGCCATTTGCCGTCGCGCGAGTGCGTGCTGCGGGTGCGAGGCGAGAAACGGATAGTGCACGCGCGCGATGCGCGGGTGCTCTGCCAGCCATTCCGCAAGCGCGAGCGCATTCGCGCTTTGCGCACGTATTCGCAGCGCGAGCGTCGCGAGACCGCGCAGGATCAGATAGCAGTCGAAGGGTGCCGGGACGGCGCCGCCTCGAGCCTGCACCGTGCGGATGCGGGCGAACAGGTCATCATCCTCACGCACGACGAGCGCGCCGCCGAGCACGTCGCTATGCCCGCCGAAAAACTTCGTCGCAGAATGCATGACCAAGTCGAAGCCATGCTCGAACGGGCGCTGCAGGATCGGTGTTGCGAACGTATTGTCACAGACCGCGATTGCACCCGCTGCGTGTGCGAGTGACGCGACCTCGCCGAGGTCGCACAGCTTCAAAAGTGGGTTCGACGGCGTTTCTGCCCAAACGAGCGCGGCACCTGGTTTCAGCGCGGCGACCAGCGCGTCGCCATCGCTGAAATCTGCGTAGGCGACCGACAGCCCCCACGGTGCCATCACTTCGTCGAGCAACCGATGCACGCCATGGTATGCGTCCTGCGACACGACGACGCGATCGCCGGGCTTCAGCGCCTGGAACACCGCATGCGCGGCGGCCATGCCCGACCCGAACGCCGCGGCGCCGGCGCCGCCCTCGAGCTCGGCAATACACGTCTCGAGCGCCACGCGGTTCGGATTCGCGTAACGCGTGTACTGGTATCGACCAGTGATGCCGCCCTCGGCGTCGCGCGCGTACGTCGTGGACAAGTGCAGCGGCGGCACGACCGCGCCGGTGTGCGGGTCGGTCTCGCGGCCGGCGTGGACGGCGAGCGTTTCCAGCTTGGTCATTGTGCGAGGGCCCAGTAAAGGAACGGGAGCGAGCGATCCATGCGGTAATCGACGCCGGAGTGGTCGTCGGGGAATTCTTCGTAGGTATGCCGAACGCCATGCTCGCCCAGCGCGCGCGACAACTGCCGTGTGCCGTAATGGATGTGGTATTGGTCACGATCGCCGCAATCGATGAACAGGCCCCGCAGCGATGCGAGATTCTTCTTGAACCGGCCGACGAGCTTCACGGGGTCGTGCTTCAGCCAGTTCCGCCATCGGGCCTCGTCGACTTCGCAGGTCACGGGGTCGAATGGCAGGTGGAAGCCGAGCGGAGCCGCCGGGTCCGGGTCATAGGTTGCAGCCATGCAAATCGTCATCAGCGTGTGGATGTCGCGGCCGGTCGGCTTCTGTTTGCGCCAAAACGCTTTCAGGAAGCGCTCGATCCGATAGTCGTATTGCGCAAGCGTGTTCGCGACGCCGGGGAAGTCGGTGCGATACACGAGGTCGAACGCGCAATCGCCCGAGTGGTTGGCGACCGCGCCCCAGGTTTTCGCGTAGCGCATGCCATGGATCATCGCGCCGTAGCCGCCCGATGACTTGCCGAACACGCCGCGGTGCTCGCGCGACGCGAGTGTGCGTAGTTCTCGGTCGACGAATGGGACGAGCTCGCGCGTCAGGTAGTCGGCGTAGGCACCGATTGCCGAGGAATTGATGTACTGGTTGCCACCCAGGCTCGTGAAGCAGTCGGGAAATACGACGATTGCCGGCCCCATCTCACCGTCGCGGATCAGGCGGTCGAGGCGTTCCGGCAGGCTTTCGCTGAATGCGCTCCAGTTGGTGAGCTTCGGTCCAGCGCCTGTGTAGCCCGCGAGCGCCCACAGCTGTACGAAGCGCGTGTCCGTGCGACGATCGTAGTCCGCGGGTAAATAGACCTGGAGCGCGCGGGCCGTCGGGTCGCCAAGCGGGTTGGCGCGAAGGACCTGCGACTCGTGCTCAAGGACGACGACGCGCCCGCCGCGCGGACGCCGGGTCGGGCGTACGCGCGGCAGCGCCATCAGTCGTCGAACCCTTCGCGTTGCGCGTCGCGCGTCATACGGAATTCGTTGCCCTCGACCCAGTTAGGCCAATGGTCGGTTTCCGCGACGCGGCGGCCGATTTCGAAGAACAGCTTCAAGTCCTCGGCCGCGCCGGTCCAGTCCATGTCGGGCGAGTACTTATCCGCCGGCGCGTGGTAGCGCTCTGCGGTGTAGCGCGCCGCAGCGTCGTTGCCCGCGTCGCGACCGCCGTCAATGAGGTCCCGCCCCATGTTCGGGTAGAGCGCCGGAACGCCTTTCTTGGCGAAGTTGAAATGGTCGGAGCGGTAGTAAATACCCGCTGCCGGCCGTTGGTCGCCCTGCACGGTCCGGTTGAAGTCGGCCGCGACCTCGTCGACGTAGCGGTCCAGCTCGGATGCGCCGTAGCCGACCACCGTGATGTCGCGCGTGGGGCCGATGTAGTTCAGCGAGTCCATGTTGATGACCGCCGCGGTCTGGGCGAGCGGGAGAATCGGATTCTCACCGTAGTGCGCGGACCCAAGCAGGCCCTGCTCCTCCGCGGTCACCGCAAGGAACACGATCGAGCGCGCGGGTCGGTCTTCTTCCGACAGCGACGCAAACGCGTTCGCGAGCAGAATCAGACCGGAGGTGCCCGACGCGTTGTCGACCGCGCCGTTGTAAATCTCTCCATCGTTGGTGCCGAGGTGGTCCCAGTGTGCGGTGTAAAATACGTACTCGTCCTTGCGCTCGTCGCCGGGCAGCATCGCGATGACGTTTTCGGACACCGATTCACGGATTGTGTTTTGTACCGACACGGATAGGCGCGCGTCGAGTGGCACAGCCTTGAAGTCGCGCGACTTCGCCGACTCCGCGAGTGCGCCGAAATCCTGGCCCGCCGCGGTAAACAGTTCATGCGCCGCATCTTCGGTGATCCAGCTCTCGATCGCGACGCGTGACATGTTGAGGTCGGTGGCCACAAGGCCGAACTGCTCGCCTGTCCAGCTACCGCGCACGACTTCCCAGCCGTAGCTCGCCGGCGCGGTCTGGTGGATCACGATCGCCGCCGCCGCGCCCTGGCGCGCCGCTTCTTCGAACTTGTACGTCCATCGGCCGTAGTACGTCATCGCCTCGCCGGTGAACAGCGCTTCGTCGCGCGTCGCGTAGCCCGGGTCGTTCACGAGCATCACGACGGTCTTTCCCTCGACATCGAGATCGCGGTAATCATTCCAGCCGTACTCGGGGGCGATGATGCCGTAGCCGACGAACACAAGTTCGCTCTGCTCGACCGATTCGCTTTCGATGACGCGACGCGTCCACGCGACCATTTCTGAGCCGACTTCGAGTGAGACTTCACCGTTCGGCGTGGCGAATGTCATCGGTGTCGGTTCGCTGGTGATCGCGACGAGCGGCACTTCCTGCGTATAGCTGCCCGCGTTCGCGGGTTCGAGGCCGAGCGCCTGGAACTGTTCGATGAGGTACGCGACGGTCTTCTCGCCGCCGGGCGACGACGGTGAGCGGCCGCCGAACTCGTCCGACGCGAGCACGCTGATGTGTTCGTGTAGCGCGGCGTCGGTGAGCAGCGCGAGCGGGTCGGCGTCGTTGTGCGTCTGCGGCTTGGTCTCCGCAGCATCACGGTCGCCGCACGCGGCGAGTAGCAGGGCTGCCAGGGCCAGCGTGGTGATTTGTGTATTCATCGTTCAATCCTCCCGACCGGGTAGATGTTCAGTCGTTCGTCAAAGTAAGGGGTTCGTTCATAAAACCAGTACAGCCGCGCACGCGGGTTCGCGGCAAATTCGGGATCATCGGCGACGCGCTGTTCAAACTCGGCCTTAAGCGCTGGGTTCGATGCCATCATTTCGCGCGCCATGCGCTCGAGCACGCGCGGCTCCGCATATTCCTTCGATTCGAAGACGTAATCGAAGAATCCCCAGCGTAGCAGCGAATCGGGCGCATGCGGTTCGAGCAGATGCATGATGACGTTCGCGGTCGGCTGCGCGAGCGAGACGACCGCAGAGCCCGCCGGATAGCTGATCGTGCGCGTGACGGGCTCCGCGTGGAACGAAGTGATCATGTGTCGGTTCTCGAACGGCCGCGCTGCCCACTCGACCGACTCGAACCGCCACGTGCGGACTTCCATGGACGCCGCTGCGTCGAGTCGGCGATACGCGATGCCGTGGAGGTCGAGCCGCTCGATGACGTCGGTCAATGCCGCCGGCACGACATATTCGCGCGGCGTCGTCGTCTCGGTGTCGACCACAAGGCTGTCGTAAATCGGAACGGTCAGTGTGACCGGGGAACCCGGGTCGTACTGCACCCAAGTCCCGCCCGAGACGTCACTTTCTGTCCGTGTGTACTCGACGCCGCGAAATTCGTACGGGCGCGATTCATCAGTGAGCTTCAGCTGCAAGGTGTAAGGCCCCGCGTCCTCATGCCGCGCCGCGGTGGCAGCGTCCGCGGCGGCGACCGCTGCGCGGAGGCGCCCCGGATTCGCGTTCAAATGGCGTAGCGTCTCGACCAGGACGTCGTACGCGCCGATGACGCGCGTACGGTAGTCCTTGAGCATGTGCATCTCGATGAGCAGGCCGGGGCGGTTCCGTACGGCCGTGTAGCCGGTTGAGTAGCGCGGCTCGGAGTGAAACACCTCAAAGCCTTTCGCGACGTCGGTCCCGTCTTTCAACACGATGTAAGGCGCGAGCTTGTGGCCGCTGGCTTCAAGCGCGGGGAATATTGCGTCGATGAACGCAGTCTGCTGCCACTCGACGAGCGTCGGGTCCGCATTGTCGAACAGCTCGAGGCCGTACGTAATGTCGTACTGGTAGTCGGCGCCGTTCGTATTGTGGATATCGATGAACAGATCGGGCAGCCATGCGTTAAACAGGTTCAGCCACGCACGCATTTCTGGTGCGTCCGCTTTGATGAAATCCCGGTTCAGGTTGTAATTCTGCGCGGTCGCACGCCACCCGGACGCCTCGGGACCGTTCTGATTGATGCGGGTATGGGGATGGAAGCGCTCGTGGCCGTCGACGTTGAAAATCGGGATGAAGAGCACGATGACATCGTCGAGCAACTCGCGATGCTTGCCTTCGATCGCGATATCGCGCAGCAGCGCAAGGCCGGCGTCTTTCCCTTCAATCTCGCCCGGGTGGATGCCCGCCTCGATGAGGACGATTTCTTTGCCGGTCGCGCGCGCGGCCGCCGGCGTGAACGCGCTGTCGGACGAGGCGACCAGAATCGCGATATCTCGGCCTTCCGGCGAGACGCCGAACACCTGATAGTCGATGAGGTCAGATTCGGATGCGAGGCGCTGCGCCCAAGCGAGCGTTTCGGCATGCCGCGCGGTGCGTGCATAGCCACTGGCCTCGGCGAGCGTGTGCCAGCCGGAATCGTTACCCATACTGTCTCCTGAAGCGAACCACAGGCAAGCAAGGAGTGCGAGCGTTTGCCGCATCCACCGCATGTTACCACCGCTCAGTCGTGCGGCGCGTACTCTTGGGCGCCGACCACGAGCGCGCCCGGACCGGCGTGCACGCCCAGCGCTGGTCCGACTTCCACGAGCCAGGAGGCCTGCACGTCGGGCAATGCCGCGACAAGGCGCTCGCGCAAGCGCGCGGCATCGTCGGGCGCATTGGCATGACTGACGATCAGGCGCCACGACTTCGACGGGTCGAGCCGGCGCAGCAGGAAGCGCGCGAATTTTCCGACCATGTCCTGCTTGCCGAGCAGCAAGCCGCCGACACCCACTCGACCGTCGGGAAGCGCGGCGAGGACCGGGCGCAGGTGCAGGAAGTCGGCGACCGCCTGCTTCGTACGACTCACACGGCCACCGCGCACCGCGTGCTTGAGGTCGGCAATCGCCCCCCACGTATGCGTACGCGACCGCATGGCCTCCAGTCGCCGGGCAATTTCGTCGATGGGCGCGCCGGTCTGCGCGAGTTCCGCTGCGTACATCGCCAGCAGGCCTTGGCCTGCTGCGACGTTCATGGAATCGACGACGCGTACGGGGCCGCCGTCAACGCGGGCCGCGGCGGACTCGGCAGCTTGGCAGGTGCCGCTGACACGGCGCGTGAGGTTCACTGAGAGCACCGCGTCATGGTGCGTGGTCAAAAACTGGAACTGGCGCCTGAAGTCCCCCGGCGCCGGCTGCGACGTCATCGGCGAGTGTTCGGCGCGCGCGAGCGCTTCGTAGAATTCACGCGGTGAGATTGAAACTTTGTCGAGGTAGCTTCGGTCGCCGAAATGGAGACGCAACGGGACAAGGTGGATGTTAAGACGCTCAAGTTCACTATCGGGGATGTCGGCGCCAGAGTCAGTGATCACCGCGACGCCACGCGCGTGGGCTGCGGCGGTTGAACTCTGCGCTTGCATGTCGTCGGCTTTCTGGCTCGAGAGCACGCCGAATGCCTCGGCAATCAGGAACGCTTGCGCGGGGCTGTCGACGTGCACGTGGACTTTCACCTTCTGCTTCGTCCCCGCGATGACCAGACTCGAGCCGATCTCCGCGAGCTGCTCACGCAGCGCTCGCCGGTCGATGTCCGTGCCGCTGATAACGCATTCGGTACAGTATCGGTGCTCGAGGTCAGCGGCGTCCGCGGAGGCCATCTCGCCGAAGCCCTGGTCCGTTTCTTCGGGGGCGATCGCCGGCAACCCGTCACGCAGCGAACCGCTGTTGATGTATTCGACAACGCCGCGCAGCAACTCCACGAAACCGGCAGCGCCCGCGTCAACCACGCCGGCGCGACGTAGCACCTCGAGCTGCGCGGTGGTGCCCGCCAGCGAGCGTTCCGCCGCCGAGAGGCCTGTCTCGAGCAGCGCGGCGAGGTCCCGCACCTCGCCGCTTGCGAGTTGTGCCTCGAGCGATGCTGCGAAGTCGGTCAACACGGTGAGTAGCGTTCCTTCCTTCGGTTCGCTGAGCGCCTCTCGCGCGTAATCGGCGCCGAGACGCACGGCGCGGGCGAACCGTTTGACCGACAGCATGCGCAACGCCGTTGCGCCGTCGCTCATGCCTTGGAAGAACTGCGCGAGAATCGCGCCGGAGTTGCCGCGTGCGCCGTCCAGCGCGGCGTCCGCAAGCGCATTCAGAAGATTGCCGACGTGCCGGTCGAGATTGTGGGTGATGCCTGCGAGCACGGCGCTCAGCGTCAGCGAGATATTCGTGCCGGTGTCGCCGTCGGCAACCGGGAACACATTGATCTTGTTGAGGTGCTCTTGGCGGGCGATGACCCGCTGGATACCCGCATGCAGCGCACGGTGGAGGCGAAATCCGTCGATATACCCGATCCCGGGCGTGCTGGCCGCTGACATTCGGCCGACTATATAACTATTGCGCGGGGACGCGGAAGCGGATTCCGCGCCATTCGAGCTCTGCGCCGTCGACAAGCACCGCGACGAGACGCAAGCCGTCCTGGACGATCTCGCCGTCGCGATACATCCGCCCGTTCAGCATCACAAACCGCTTCGTTGGTTCGTCGGACCAGACATGCGCGTTCACGGTCAGTGGTGGCACCGAGGACCGGACGGCGGCTGTCAGCGTCGACAACAGCGGCGCGGGCGGGCGCGTCGGGGTGCCCGCGACCGCGCGCGCCGGGACTGAAATCTCGGCGAGTGAGCTTCCGCGCACTTGCGGGGTGACTTCGACCAATCGCGGCGGCGGTTCTGGCGCCTCGGCGGGGCTGTCCAGCAAGGGCCGTGCGAACCATCCGCTGATGCTCGCGGCGACGACCAAGACCAGCGCCGTGAGCAGCGCGACACGCGTTGCACGAGGTCGCGCGCGTGGCGGCATCGCCTGCGTTATCCGCCGGCCGACGTCGCGCTCGCGCGAACGGTCGGCGCGCCGTAGCGCGTCAAGAATCAGGGACATGAGCGCTCAGGCGGGGGCCGCCGCTGGTGGAGATACCGTCGAGGTGAACCAGCGTCTGCTCCCCCGCAACGCCGTCGACGGCAAGTCCAAGAGACTGCTGGAATTCCCGCACTCGTGCTTCGAGCTCCGCATCAAAAACCATGCCGTCGGGTTCCTCGAACGCCCGGCGCAGCCACGCAACGCTGTCGCCGACGTAGCCGCGTTGCATCGCCGCCTCCGGAACCGGTGGTCGCCACAACAGTAGATATTCGCCAAGCCACGCGGCATCAAGCTCGAGCAGGGGCACGCTGTGCGGCTCGCCATCGATCCACAATTGGGCCGCGATACGATCGAGGCCAGTCAGCAGTACGGTGCGTGTCACGCCATCGGCACGGAGTTCGAGCAGCGCCGGACGATCGAGCACGCGCAGGTTATTCCACGTTCCGCGTCCGCGAACGCAGGCAAGGCCATGGTCCGCCGCCGACGCGCACAGTGTCTCCGGCAACCCGGCGGGTGGCTCGACGCCCCAGCGCGCGAGCAACGCGGCGGACGAGCCCGCGAGGTCGTCCATCGGTGGCAGGACGAGCGCGTCGACCGGTGCTTCCGTGGGTGTCGGCGTCGGTACCCGCACGAGCATCGGCGGCGGGTCCGCAACCAATGGCATGGGGGGTGCGAAGTGCCATGCGACCGCGCTACCGACCGCCGCCACGAACAACGCGACCCCCGTCGCCGCTGTCCAACGTACGCGTGGTAGATCGAGTTCGCCGGCGACTTCGCGCGCCGCGCGGCGGACGAGCGTGGAATCGACCCTGCGCAGGCCGTCCGCGAACGCACCGAGCAGCGCGCGGTCACAGACGATATTGATACGCCGTGGGATTCCGCCACTGACGCGGTGCACCATCCGCAGCGCGCGCGGAGTGAACAGCGCGTCGCCGGCTTCGCCGACCTCGAGCCGATGCCGAACGTAGGCTGCGGTCTCCTGCGGGTCCAGCGGCTCGAGGTGGTAGCGTGCGGTGATACGCTGCGCGAGCTGGCGCAGGTCATTACGCGCGAGTGTGTCGCGTAGCTCCGGTTGCCCGATCAGCAGAATCTGCAGAAGCTTGTTGCGATGCGTTTCAAGGTTCGTCAGCAGCCGGATTTGTTCGAGCAGGCTGACGTCGAGGTTCTGCGCTTCGTCGACGATCAGAACCGTGCGGCGGCCACGTTCATGCGCAGCGAGCAGGTGGCGGTTCAGCGCGTCAGTCAGTCGTTTCGGTGAGCGTGCATCGGGCGGGAGCGGCACACCGAGCTCGTCGCAGATGGTTTCGAGGAACTCGATGAGCGAAATGCGTGGGTTGTACACGAGCGCCGCATCGACGTTGGGAGGTAGCTGGTCGAGCAAGGTTCGCGTCAGCGTCGTCTTGCCGGTGCCGACCTCGC
The DNA here is from genome assembly GCA_040882865.1 of Gammaproteobacteria bacterium. Lineage (GTDB taxonomy): Bacteria > Pseudomonadota > Gammaproteobacteria > Natronospirales > JAIVGZ01 > JAIVGZ01. The sequence continues at coordinate 122,914 of JBBEAN010000003.1, read as the reverse complement.
CGGTCAGCAGGATGAATCCGCCACCCTCTGTCACGCCGAACAGGAGATGCGCGAGCGCTTCGCGGTGGCGCTCGCTGAGGAACAGGTAACGCGGATCCGGTGTTATGGAAAAAGGCCGGTCGCTGAGTCGGAACCAGTCGACATACATGACTGGATTCTACCTGCTCAAACCTCCGGCGGGACGTACCCCGGTGGGAATTCGGCGATGATTTCGGCGACCGCCGCTGCAATGGCCTCGTCGGTGTAGTTGCGTGCATCAACGGTGTTTCGAACCCATCCGCGCCACAGCAGGTCCCGTGTGTCGGCGTCGAGGATATCGATGATGAGCGTGCCTTCCTGGTAGCCCTCAATGCGGGGGAAATAACTATCGCCCATGTACACCGAGCCATAGCCATGGCGCCAAGGCCGTCCGATGCCCAAACCGATGCTGAACCCACCGCGGTCTCGCAAGCGCTCTCGGCTTGCGGTGTGATACGTGACCAGGAAATCTGCGTCGACCGCGCTCTCGGTGCGCGAATACCCCCGCTGCAGAAGCGCGTCGGCGACCGAGCGTTGGACTTTGCGCGTGAGCAGCTGGCTGTCGAGCACCGGGTCTTCGATGTCGTCGACAACCGGATCGAGCCACGCGAACGTCTGCAAGGTATCGAAGCGTGCGCTGCCGTCGTAGTCCGTCGCGACGCGGCTACCTGCGCACGCTGCAAGCGCGAGGGCGGCTAATGCGATGACGCCATGTTTGATCGAAATGTTCATATGGATGATTGGACCGCCGCGAGCCCGCTATGTTCCGTGCGAAACCGAACGTTCAGTACGAGGTCGCAATGTACTGGCGCATAGACTCCGCTTCGGCCTCGGTTTCCTTCAGCCGTGCCTTCACGACGTCACCGATGGAAATGATGCCGACGAGTGCGTTGTCTTCGACGACAGGAACGTGGCGAAAGCGGTGTCGCGTCATGAGCTCCATCACGGACTCAATGCTCGCATCGGGCGTGGTTGTGTGCACTGGCGAACTCATCAGCTCGCCCGTGGACTGACGCCCGAGTTGCTCGCCGTGGCGCGCGAACTGACGCAATACGTCGCGTTCGGTGAGTATGCCGAGTGGAAGGCCGTCTGGGCCGATGACGATCGCGCTGCCGACACCGCGTTCGCACATCGCTGCCACGGTTTTCGTGATCGTGTCGCCGCGTTCAGCGAGCAGCACGTCACCCCCTTTCTGATCGAGGATCTTGCGTACCGTCATGGTGCCGCCTCCGATTGCGCATGCCTGAAGACAAGTATGGACCTATTGCGACAGTTCTCAAGTCGGGCTACTTTAGCGCCCGTCGGCGACGGAGTTGCCGTCCTTTCATCCGTCGTCGAAGGATACAAAATCGAATGAGCAATCCCGAACGCCGCCACCAGGCGGTCACGGCCTTGATGCGCCACCTGTTCCGCGAGGATCTCACGGGCGTATCGGTCGATGGGTTCGCGTCGTTGTTTCTTGAGCAACTTACCGGCTTGCTCGCCCTCGATAGTGCGGCGCTCATACTCGACGGAAGGATTCGGGCGGTAGGGCTGGCACCGGATCGCGCAGCGCTCGCGGATGACATCACCCTGGCATGGGCACGGGACGCCGGCGCCGGCGTCGAGCTCGCGCTCGGCAACGTGGGTCCCGACATTGTGGAGTCCGCGTTGGGAATCTTCGTCTGTTTGGCGGAGCGTCGGCGCGCCGAGCAGCGTTTGCTGCATGACGCATTCCACGACGCACTGACCGGTCTTCCGAACCGAACGCTGTTCGTCGAGCATCTCGACCACGCGGTGGAGCGTGCACGGCGGTCGTCCGGGTACATGTTCTCTGTCCTGTTCGTCGACGTCGACCGTTTCAAGCTCGTGAACGACGGGCTCGGGCACGAGGCTGGCGACAGGTTACTGGTCGGCTTCGCCCAGCGCCTGCGTCGACTGGTGCGGGGTGGCGACGTGGTCGCGCGGCTCGGCGGGGACGAGTTTGCAATCCTTGCGGACGAACTTGCCGAGGTCAACGATGCCATTCAGATGGCGAGCCGCATCAAAAACGGTCTGCGCGCCCCCTTCGATTTTGATGGGCGCAACCTCAACGTGAGCGCCAGCGTCGGAATCGCGCGTAGCGCGCCTAAGTACCGGTACGGCTGCGAGCTGTTGCGGGATGCGGACATCGCGATGTGTCGTGCGAAAGCGCAAGGCGGCGGTAGGCATCGCATGTTCGATGCCGAGATGCACACCAGCAGCGTCGCACGGCTGCAGCTGGAGACCGACTTGCGCGCGGCCGTCGGCGGCAACCAACTTCGGCTCGTGTACCAGCCGATTATCCGCGTCGCCGGCGGGCACCTCGCCGGCTTCGAGGCGTTGTTGCGGTGGCGTCATCCGACGCGTGGCAACATTCCGCCTGCCGATTTCATCGGCGTTGCAGAAGAGACCGGCATGATCGTGCGGATCGGTCAGTGGACGCTTCGCGAAGTCTGCCGACGGCTCGCAGCGCTGAACTGCAATCGCTCGACACCCGTGTCCATCAGTGTGAACCTGTCGGACAGCGAATTCCTGCAGCCCAGGCTCGTGGAAGAAATCGAGCTCGCGCTGCGCGAGCATGGCGTCCCATCGGGCTCGCTGCACATCGAACTGACCGAGCGCATGCTGATGGTGCATGCATCCACGGCGGCAGAGGTGTTACCGCGACTTCGGGCCGCCGGCGTTAAGCTGATGCTCGACGATTTCGGAACAGGACAGTCATCGTTGAGCCGGCTCGAACGACTTCCCGTCGATGGGCTAAAGCTGGATTATTCATTCATCCGCGGCATGGAAACGAGTCGCGCGCGAGGGGGTATCGTTCGCGCGGTCGTCGGCCTCGCGCACGACCTTGGCATCAAGGTCGTGGCTGAAGGCGTCGAACGCGCGGAGCAACTCGCGCTACTGAGCGCGGCCGGGTGCGATTACGCGCAAGGCTACTTGTTCTCAGAGGCGCTCGAGGAGCGCAACGTCAGTCCGATGCTCGCGCGCGAGGCTTGGCTTCCGGCTTGAACTTCTCCGCTTCGGTGCCCAGGGCGTCGAATTCGAAATCGTCGACCGCAATCACCGCTGCCGTGAGGTCGGCGGCTCGGGTGAGCTGACCGTACTCCGTGTCACTGATGAGTCCGGCATCGCGCGCATCGCGCGCATCTTCCGCCGCGCCGGTGCGCTGCAAGTCGCGTAGCTTCCGGTAGGCCGCGTCCGCAGCGATGACGGCCTGCAGCGCGAGGCCGAGCTGGCCGACCGGATCATCGGCATCGTTCGGCGTGTAGATGTCCGCGCAGAGGCGCGCGCGGACGGTCGTCGACTCCATCACTTGCTCCGCAACTTCGTGGCCGAGCCGATCGCTCGGTGCTGAATACGTGCGCCCGAGGGGGAAGCTCAGCACGCGCAACAGGACGGCCACCGCACGGTTGGGGAAATTTCGCAGAAAGCCGTGCAACTGCTCCTGGAACCGATATAGCTGGGTACGCAACGCCCATTCGACCAGTGGCAAATCCGCGACCTGTCGGCCTTCGTCCTCGAACCGCTTCAGGATCGCCGATGTGATGTAAAGGTGGCTCAGCAGGTCGCCGAGCCGCCCCGACAACTTCTCCCGGCGCTTCAAGTCGCCACCCATCACGAGCATCGCGACGTCGGCGGCGAGCGCGAATGACGCTGCGAAACGGTTCAGATGTTGATAGTAGCGGCGCGTCGGGGATTCCGGTGCCGCGGAGAATCGCGACATCGTCAGCGCCATCCAGAACGACCGCACCGCGTTCGAAATTGCGAAACCGACGTGACTCACGATTGCACGATCGAAGCGGACGAGCCCGGCGTCCGGGTTCGGGTCGCGCGCGGCCTCCATTTCCTCGAACACGAACGGGTGACAGCGGATTGCGCCCTGTCCGAAGATGATCAGGCTGCGCGTCAATATGTTCGCACCCTCAACGGTAATCGCGATGGGCACGGACTGCCACGAGCGTCCCAGCCAGTTGCGTGGACCAAGGCAAATGCCCTTGCCGCCGTGCACGTCCATCGCGTCGTTCGCGATGATCCGCCCGAACTCCGTCGCATGGTACTTCGCGATTGCGCCCGCGACGGCGGGTTTCTCGCCGGCATCCAGTGCCGCGGCAGTGAAGCCACGCAACGCGTCGACCGCATACGTATAGCCGCCAATGCGCGCGAGCGCTTCTTCGATGCCTTCAAATCGTCCGATGGGCAGGCCGAACTGATGTCGTACGCGCGCATACGCGCCGGTGGCCCAGCAGGCGAATTTTGCGCCGCCCGTCGCGTTCGCGGGTAGCGAGATGGAGCGGCCGACGGACAGGCACTCCATGAGCATGCGCCAACCCTCGCCGACCATCGCGGAACCGCCGATGATGAAGTCGAGCGGAACGAACACGTTGGTTCCCCGGACCGGCCCGTTGTGGAAGGGGATGTTCAGCGGGAAATGACGTCGGCCAATCTCGAGGCCAGGCGTATCGCGCGGGACGAGCGCGAGCGTAATGCCGCGGTCCTCGTCGCCGCCAAGCAGCCCGTCGGGGTCTTTCAGCCGAAACGCGAGCCCGATAACGGTCGCAATCGGTGCAAGCGTGATGTAGCGCTTGTCGAACGTGAGGCGCATGCCGAGCACTTCCTCACCGTTCCATTCACCGCGACAAACGACACCGGTGTCCGGTAATGACGCGGCGTCCGAGCCGGCGGTCGGACCGGTCAACGCGAAACACGGGACGTCTTCGCCGCGAGCGAGACGCGGCAGGTAGTGGTCCTTTTGCGTCTCGGTGCCATACATCAGGAGGAGTTCTGCGGGACCGAGCGAGTTCGGCACGGCCACCATGGATGCCGCAGTCGGACTGCGCGATGCAATCTTGCCGAGTACTTGCGAATGCGCGTAGGCAGAAAACTCGAGCCCACCGTATCGCTTCGGGATGATCATCGCGAAGAAACCCTTGGACTTGATGTAGTCCCATGCCTCTGGCGGCAAGTCGGCGCGCTCGTGCGTGATTTCCCATTCATTCAGCATTCCGCAAAGCTGCTCGACCGGCCCGTCCAGGAACGCGCGCTCTTCGCCGCTCAGCTTTGGGGCCGCGAGCGCGTGCAGATCGCGCCACGCTGGGATCCCGCTGAACAGCTGACCTTCCCAGCCGACCGTGCCGGCCTCGAGCGCGTCGCGCTCCGTGTCCGACATCGACGGGAGGACTTTACGGAATGCTGCGAACGCCGGGCGCGACAAGTACTCACGTCGGATTGCAACGACGTTCAACGGAATCGCGACGGCGGCAAGGATGAGCCAGCCGAAGAACGCGAGCCAGCCGGAGTCACCGAGGAGCGTGTAGAGCGCGACGAAGCCGGTGGCGACCGCGGTAGCCGTGAATAGCGACGCGCGGTACCACGCGAGGCCACCGAACGTCGCGAGGAGTAGCAATAGCCAGAGCAGGGTTTCCATGCCCGAATCTTAGCAGGCTATAACGAACGATCGCGGCGCAAAGGCGCCGCTCCTACAAGGGACACTTGGGGTCAGGCACCAACGGGACACATCGCGGCGCGGACCGCAGCCCGGAGCGGCCGCGGGATCGAGGAACGTGGCGGAAGGTCAGCCGAGCAGGTCCTCGACCCCGGCCCGTTCCTCGCGGAGTTCGGCGTCGGTTGCGGCCAGCCGCTCGCGGCTGAACGCGTCGATATCGAGGCCCTGAACGATTTCGTATTGACCGCCCTTGCAGGTGACCGGGTACGAGTACACGACGCCCTCCTCGATGCCGTAGCTACCGTCGGACGGAATCGCCATCGACGTCCAGTCGCCGTCGGCCGTGTCGTGTGCCCAAGTGCGCATGTGGTCAATCGCTGCCGATGCCGCCGACGCCGCCGAGGATGCGCCGCGTGCCTTGATGATCGCCGCGCCACGCTGCTGCACCGTCGGGATGAACGTCTCGGCAAGCCACGCACGCTCAAGCCGCTCGAGCGCGGGCTTTCCGGAAATCAGCGCGTGACTGACGTCGGGATATTGCGTGGACGAGTGGTTGCCCCAGATTGTCATGCGTGTGATGTCGCTGGTGTGTACGTCTGCTTTGAGCGCGAGCTGCGCGAGCGCGCGGTTGTGGTCGAGGCGCGTCATCGCGGTGAATTGACGGCGGTCGAGGCGCGGCGCGTTGCTCGCGGCGATGAGTGCATTCGTGTTTGCGGGGTTGCCTACCACGAGCACGCGCACGCCCGGGTCCGCATGGTCGTTCATCGCCTTGCCCTGCCCGGAGAAAATCGCCGCATTCGCGGTCAGCAGGTCCTTGCGTTCCATGCCTGGGCCGCGCGGGCGCGCGCCAACCAGCAGCGCATAGTCGGAAGACGCGAATGCCTCTTCGGGGCGGTCCGTCGTGACCGTATCGACCACGAGCGGGAACGCACAGTCGCGGAGTTCCATCGCAACGCCTTCCAACGTCGGTAGCGCGGGCGTGATTTCCAGCAACTGGAGGATGACCGGCTGGTCCGGGCCGAGCATGTCGCCGGCCGCGATGCGAAATGCGAGGGCGTAGCCGATTTGACCGGCGGCGCCTGTGATTGTGATCCGTACGGGTTTTTTCATGGCGGCGATTTTAGCACGCGAATTGACCGTCTCCCGCCCCGCGGGGTACCGTGTGGCCCGTTTTTCATCACGCCAGGCGACCACCTTGAACACAACCGTTACGGATGTCCCGGCGCTCATCGCGCGTGCCTCACAGGCGATGCAGGAGCGCCGCTTTGAAGACGCTGAGGCGTCGCTTCGTGAGGCGATCGAGCTCGCGCCGCGCGACGCCGCGCTGCAGTATGCGCTCGCCCATTCGCTCTATGCGCAGCGCCGCGACGACGACGCGCTCGCTGCGCTCGACGCGTGCCTCGTGCGCAATCCCGACCATCCACCGGCGTTGTTGTACCGCGGCATCCTGCTGGAGCAGTTCGACCGGAACGACGATGCGATGGTGAGCTTCCTGCGCGGTGTCCGGACCGCTGAGCGGCTCGGCATCGCGCCGTCGGACCCGGAAATGCAGCGCGTGGCGGCGCATGCTGCGGCCGTCGTCGCGACGGCGCTGGACCAGTGCCTGACTGAAGCATTGGCTCCGCTCGTCGACCGGTATGGGGCCAAAGCGATTGCGCGTATCCGTGCTGGTGCGGACGTTTTCGTGGGCAAGGTGCAGCCGGACTTCCCGCATCCATCATGGCGGCCCGGGCTTTTCTATGTCCCTGGCCTCGCGCCGACCGCGGTCTATGGTGACGGTGCGTGCCCGGCTGCCGACGCGTTGCGGGCCGCAGCCGCCGATATCCACGCAGAGATGCGCACCGCGCTCGCCGCTGGCGCCGGTGATCTGTATCGCGCCGGCGAAGCCATCGATTCGGCGCTTGCGCGGTGTCCGCAGACGGCACAGATCCTGGCCGGGATGGAGCTCGCCGAAGTGACAGGTTACGGTCCCACAGTCGCGTTCGTTGCGGTTCCGGCGGGTGTCTCGATTCCGCCGCGCTTCGGCCCGACGAACGGGCGCGTGGTCGGCCAACTCGTCCTGCAGGCGCCGGACACCGGTGCGCGACTCTCGGTCGGGGACGAAGTGCGAGCATATGTGGCGGGCGACGTGATGGTGTTCGACGACTCCTTCCGGCATTCCATCGAGAACGCCGGGAGGGACGATTTGCATCTCTTGATGTTCGATTTGTGGAACCCACAGTTGACGCTGGCGGAGCGCGACGCCTTCGTCGCAGTCCTTGGCGCGGCTCAACGGTTCGAGCGCAGGTCCGACCCCTCTATTTGACATAACGCGAGTTCTGGTCCCGCAATCGGGACACGGGGGTTGCACTTTTCAAAACAGGTGTTATAGTCAGCTACAACACTATACGAGTGGGATGGTCCGATGGATCCGAACTGGAACGACAATCAGCCGATTTACCGCCAGCTACGCGACCGCGTGGTGGCGATGATCATCGAAGGCGTGCTGAACGACGGTGAAGCACTGCCGTCCGTGCGCAATGTCGCGGCGGAATACCAATTGAATCCATTGACGGTCCTGAAGGGCTACCAGGCGCTGGTCGATGAGGATCTCGTCGAGAAGCGCCGCGGCCTCGGGATGTTCGTCAAGGAGGGCGCGCGCAAGAAACTCACGCGGGACGAACGCCAGCGCTTCATCGAAGAGGAGTGGCCGATGGTCGTCGAGACGATCAATCGCCTCGGTATCGACGCGGAAGAACTGCTGAAGGTAGTGCACAAGAACGGGGAGTCACAATGACCACGCTGATTAGGGCAAAGGGGCTCAGCAAACAATACGGCACGCTGCGCGCGCTCAATGACGTGAGCTTTTCAATTGAGCCGGGCCGCATCGTCGGCCTGATCGGTCCGAACGGCGCTGGCAAGACGACGGCGCTGAAGGCAATCCTCGGACTCGCGGATTTCGACGGCGAGCTCGATGTGCTTGGCTTCGACCCGCGTCGCCAGCGGCACCGCATGATGCAGGAGGTCTGCTTCATCGCCGACGTCGCGACGCTTCCGCGCTGGATGCGCGTGCAGCAGGCGATCGATTTCGTCGAGTCGGTACACCCGCGGTTCCGCCGCGACCGCGCTGAGCACTTCCTCTCGCGCACAGAAATCCGCCGCGACAGCAAGATCAAGGCGTTGTCGAAGGGCATGGTCACGCAGCTACACCTTGCGCTCGTGATGGCCATCGACGCGCGACTGCTGGTGCTCGACGAGCCCACGCTGGGCCTCGACATCCTTTTCCGCAAGGAGTTCTACACGACGCTCCTCAGCGACTACATGGACGACGACAAGACGATCATCGTGACGACGCACCAGGTCGAGGAGGTGGAGAAGATCCTGACGGACTTGATGTTCATCCACCACGGCAAGATTGTGCTCGACGTGTCCATGGAGACGCTTGAACAGCAGTTCTCGGAAGTCTTGGTCGCACCGGACCAGGCTGCGGACGCGCGCGCGTTGGGACCCATCCATGAGCGCGAAGTGTTCGGCAAACGGTTGTTCATCTTCGACGGCGTGGAACGCTCGCGCATTGCCAAGTTCGGCGAGGTCCACACGCCGAGCGTGTCCGATCTGTTTGTCGCAAAGTTGAGGGGGGCAATCGCATGAAGACCTTCATCACATTGGTGAGGCGCGAGCACTGGGAGTCGTCGGCGTTCTGGATTGTCCCGGGCGTGTTCGGCGCGCTGCTCCTGTTCGGCGGCTTATTCGGCATCTTTTCGCTGTGGCAACACGGCGTCGATCCCGAGGACGTCCGTTACGGTCTCGATCAGCTCACCAGCCTCGCGACGGACGAGCGCCGCGAGCTCATGAAGATTGCACTGCTCAGCCTTGCAGCGCCGTTCAACGTCTTCCTGGTGGGCGTCACCTTCTTCTACGCGTTGGATGCCCTGTACGCGGATCGCCGCGACCGGAGCGTGCTGTTCTTCAAGTCGCTGCCCATCTCCGACGTTCAGACCGTGCTCTCGAAGCTCGCGATGGCGTTGCTGGTCGGCCCGGCCCTGACGCTCGCGGTCGTCGCGGTGTTCCAGATAGCGGCGGTGCTTTTCGGCACCGGCATCATGCTCTGGTCGGGTACCGAGGGCTGGTACCTCGCCCTCGACCCGGTCGCAATGGTTTACGCGTGGTCGACGATGGCGTGGGCGCTGTTCGCGCAGTCGCTTGTCTATCTGCCGATCGTCGCGTGGCTGATGCTCGCGTCGGCATGGGCGCGCAAGGCGCCGTTCCTCTGGGCGGTCGTTCCGCCGGTTGCGGTGCTGATCATCGAGGGCTGGATTCGTCGCTTCGACGGGGAAACCGCGCTCGGCAATTGGCTTGCCGACCGCGTCTCGAACGCGTTGCCGCTGTCTTTCAACCTTCGCCACGACGGCGACGGCCTGCGAATCGGTCACGTGGATGGGGCGTTCAACGCGAATGGCGGTATCGATGTGAAGTTCGACCTGCTGTGGAGTGGGTTGGTTTGGGAAGGGGTGGCGATCGCAGCGGTCCTGCTGGCCGGCGCAGTCTGGCTGCGCCGGTATCGTGCCGACGCCGAATGACGACGAAGGAGAGGAATGTGTATACGCAACTGGCAGTCGCCGCATTGGCGACAGTAATGGCATCGGGCTGCGTGCTTGTGGTTGCCGATGGTGAGGTGGTCGGCAACGGCAACGGCAAGCGGGAAAGCGCGATGGAACAACAGAAGTACAACCGCGTTGCGGTGCCGAAAATCGCTATCGGGACGGCGATTGAAGACGTGCGAGACGACCTCGGGGAGCCGCATTTCGCCGAGGCGTTTGCGCGCGAAGATGGCGAGTACCGCGTCCTGTTCTACCGCACGCACCGCACCCGTCAGGATGGCGATACGACCCGTGACGAGACGACTCCGGTCGTGTTCCGCGACGGTAGTGTGATCGGTATCGGCGACGACTTCTATCGCCGCTTGACCGGGGGTTAGTCCCTAAAATTGGTGTACTGCAGCGGTTGGCCGAGGTCGGCCTGCTTGCTCCGTAACAGCGCGATGACCTCCTGCAGGTCATCGCGTTTTTTTCCGGTCACACGGACCTGGTCCCCTTGGATGGCGGCCTGTACCTTCATTTTTTCGTCTTTGATCAGCCGCACGATTTTCTTCGCGAGTTCCGAGCTGATGCCCTGCTTCACTCTCAGCAATTGCTTCGCTTTGTCGCCGGAAATCGACTCGATCTTCCCGGGCTCGACCGACGCTACGTCGATTCCGCGTTTCGCGAGTTTCTGGTACAGGATGTCGGTGACTTGCTCCAGCTGGAATTCGCTGTCCCCGTAGGCCATCAATGACTCCTCGATGCGCTCTACCTTCGCGCTCGACCCCTTGAAGTCATAGCGGTTGCCGACTTCGCGCATCGCCTGGTCCACCGCGTTGGTCAATTCGTTCATGTCGACTTCGGATACAACATCGAAAGATGGCATCGCTATTCCTCCTCCAATTCGAGAATGTGGCAACCCTGATTGACTTTGAGCGCGCGCATCGCGCGCGCCGCCTTCGCGCGTGCTGTGGCGATATCATCGGCCCGCGCGAGCGTGACGCCCATGCGCCGCTTGCCGCTGACGACGGGCTTGCCGAACAGCCTGATCGCCGTGCCGGGCTCGGCCAGTGCATCATCGACGCCCTCGAACGCGACGCCTTCGCCGTTGCCCGCGACGACGATCGCGCAGGACGCGGACGGGCCGTACTGGATGATGCCGGGTATCGGGAGCCCTAGAATCGCGCGTACGTGGAGCGCGAACTCCGACAGGTCTTGCGAGATTAGCGTGACGAGGCCGGTGTCGTGCGGGCGCGGCGAGACCTCGCTGAACCACACGTCGTCGCCTTTCACGAAGAACTCGACCCCAAAGATTCCACGCCCGCCGAGCGCGTCCGTGACGGCGCGGGCCGCGTCTTTGGCACGCGCCAGCGCGACTTCGTTCATCGTATGCGGTTGCCACGACTCGCGGTAGTCGCCGTCGATTTGGCGGTGGCCGATGGGCTCACAAAATGAGGTTCCGCCGGCATGGCGGACGGTGAGCAGCGTGATTTCGTAGTCGAAATCAATGAAACCCTCAACAATCACGCGGCCAGCACCGGCTCGCCCGCCCTGTTGCGCATACGACCAAGCCGGGCCGGTGTCGTCCGCCGTGCGGACCGTACTCTGGCCCTTGCCCGATGAACTCATCACCGGCTTGACCACACACGGCATCCCGATTTGCGCTATCGCCTTGCGGTATTCGGGTTCCGTGTCCGCGAATCGATACCCAGACACGGGCAAGCGCAGCGTCTCGGCAGCGAGCCGGCGAATACCCTCGCGGTCCATGGTGAGCCGTGCGGCGCGCGCCGTCGGAATCACTGTGTGACCGGCCGCTTCGAGCTCGACCAGCGTCGCGGTGGCAATGGCCTCGACCTCCGGCACGATGAGCGTCGGCCGTACACGTCCGACCAGCGCCTCAAGCGCCGCCCCGTCGAGCATGTCGATGACTTCCGACCGGTGCGCGACGTGCATCGCGGGTGCGTCGGCGTAGCGGTCGGCGGCGATCACCTCGACGCCGAGGCGCTGGGCTTCAATCGCGACTTCCTTGCCGAGTTCGCCCGAGCCGAGCAGCAGTAGGCGCGTGGCGGAGCGAGTACCCGGTGTGCCGAGCGAGACCATCGCGCAATCTTACCAAGCTTGACCCACCGCCCGCGCTTGCTTCTTAATGGCGCGACGGCTTACTGGAGACTTGCATGCGATTGCCACTGCTCTTTGTCACCTTGTTCTTCTCGTCCGCGGCATTCGCCGAAGTGCCGTTCCCGTCGACCTACAAGCCGTTGCCACCCGAATCGGTGCTGTTGCAGAACGCGACCATCCTAACCGGCGATGGCAAGCGTCTCGACGGCGCCGACCTGTTGCTCGTCGAGGGTCGCATCAAGCAGATTGGGAAGGGTGTTGATGCTCCCGACGGCGCGCGCGTGATTGACGCGAGCGGCAAATGGGTGACACCCGGCATCATCGACAATCACTCGCACCTCGGTGTGTACCCCTCGCCGTGGACTGAAGCGCATTCCGACGGCAACGAGGCGACTTCGCCGAATACGGCCGAAGTCTGGGCAGAACATTCGGTATGGGCGCAGGACCCCGGATTCGTACGCGCGCTCGAAGGCGGCGTGACGACGTTGCAAATCCTGCCGGGCTCGGCGAACCTGATTGGCGGCCGCAGCGTGACGGTGCGGAATCTGCCCGGGCGTACCGTGCAGGACATCAAGTTCCCCGGCGCGCCGTATGGCATGAAAATGGCGTGCGGCGAGAATCCGAAGCGGGTCTACGGTGGCAAGGGGCGCGCGCCGAGTACGCGCATGGGCAACGTCGCCGGCTATCGTTCCGCGTGGATTGCAGCCGCCGATTACCGCGCGAAGCTCGATGGCGATGAGCCGCCGAAGCGCGACCTGCAGCTCGAGACGCTAGCCGGGGTGCTCGCCGGAGAAATCCTTGTCCACAACCATTGTTATCGCGCGGATGAAATGGCGGTGATGCTCGATATCGCCGACGAGTTCGGATACAAAATCACGTCGTTCCACCACGCGGTCGAAGCGTACAAAATCGCGGACCGCCTCGCGGATGCCGGAGTGTGCTCGTCGATGTGGGCCGACTGGTGGGGCTTCAAGCTCGAGGCATGGGACGGAATTCGCGAAAATGTCGCGATGGTCGAAGCGGCGGGCGCGTGCGCGATTGTGCATTCGGATTCGGACATCGGCATCCAACGCCTCAATCAAGAGGTCGCGAAAGCGATGGCCGCCGGACGTCGGGTCGGAATCGACATCGGGCCCGAAACCGCGATTCGCTGGATCACCTTGAATCCTGCACGCTCGCTGGGCGTAGCCGATGAGACCGGCAGCCTTGAGGTCGGCAAGCGCGGCGACGTCGTGTTGTGGGATCGCGACCCGTTCAGTGTCTATGCGCGGGCTGAGATCGTGTTCATAGACGGCGCGCGTGCGTACGACCGCGGCGACCCTGAACGCCGGCCACGCACCGACTTCGAACTTGGCGCCCACACGGGAGGTGCACGATGAACTGGCGTCTCACCGCCGCCGCTGCATTACTCGCCGCGGCATCCAGCCACGCGGCCGCGGAAACGATCGCAATCACCGGCGCGACAGTCCACACCATGGCGCGAGCCGGCACCCTCGTTGATGCAACCGTCGTGATCGTCGATGGCCGCGTGCGCGCGATCGGCAGCGGCGTCTCGGTCCCCGACGGCGCCCGCATCATCGCCGGCGAACGGCTCGTCGTGACCCCTGGGCTGTTCGATGCATGGGGACGGATGGGTATCGTCGAGATCGGCGCGGTGGACGGAACGAACGATTCGACGGCGGAGGACTCGGCGTATGGCGCGGCCCTGAACGTCACGGACGCGGTCAATCCGCGCTCGGAACTCATCGCAGTCAACCGAATTGAGGGCGTCACGCGCTCGGTCGTCGCGCCAACCGCAGACGGCCACCTGATCGGCGGCCAGGCAATTGTCATCAACCTCGGTGGCGCGGGGGACTGGCTCGAGAAAAGCCCCGCGGCGCTCGCCGTACAGCTCGGTGAACGCGGCGCATCGCTGTCGGGCGGCTCACGTGCGGCTGCGCTGTTATCGCTTCGGGAGGCGCTCTCCGACGCGCGTGATTACTCGCGCAACCGTTCGGCTTATGAGCGCGGCGCTCGGCGCGCATACGCGCGTTCGCGGCTCGACCTCGAGGCTTTGCAGCCCGTGCTGAAAGGGGAGGTCCCCATCGTCGCGCTCGTACACCGCGCTGCCGACATCGAGGCGCTGCTTCGGCTGAAGCGCGAGTTCAAGGTGCGTGTGATTGTGTCGGGCGGCGCCGAAGCGTGGTTGGTCGCCGATCAGCTGGCTGCGGAATCCGTGCCGGTGATCATGGACCCGCTGGTGAACTTGCCGGGCAGCTTCGAGCTGTTGCGCGCGACCGGTGAGAACGCTGCGCGCCTGCACGCGGCTGGCGTGACGGTCGCGTTCGGGACGAACGATTCGCACAACGCGCGGAATCTGCGCCAAGCAGCCGGCAACGCGGTTGCTCGTGGTTTACCGTGGGATGTCGCACTCGCAGCGGCCACCGTGACGGGCGCGCGCGTGTTCGGCATCGATTCGGCGCTTGAAGAGGGCAAGGTCGCCGACTTGGTCGTGTGGGACGGCGACCCGCTTGAGCTCGCAAGTTTCCCAGTTGCAGTATTCATCAATGGCGCGGCGATTCCGCTTGTGAGCCGGCAGACGGAGCTGCGCGACCGCTACCTGCGTCGGCCCGACGCGCTGCCACACGCCTATAGGTGATCGCATGACGGGACTCACAATTACACCGCTGTACGCCGCAATCCTTGCGCTGCTTTTCGTTGGCCTCACGCTGCGTGTCGTTCGGCTCCGGTGGAAGTTCAGGATTGGCATCGGCACGGGTGAGGAGCGTGTGCTCGCGAAAGCAGTCCGCGCGCACGGCAACGCCGCCGAAACAATCCCACTGGCGCTCGTTTTGATGTTGCTGGTGGAGCTCGGCCCGGTCCAGGCAGCGACGCTCCATTGGGCAGGCGCCGCGCTCGTCGTGGGTCGCTGCGCGCATGCGTTCGGGCTGAGTCGGCATGCGGGCACCTCAGCGGGGCGGATGGTCGGCATGTTCCTTACGCTCGCGGTCGTGTTGTTCCTTGCTGGCATCCTGATCGGCCGGGTGGTCGCATCGACAACAAACTGAACGCGGAGCTGCTCGCGCGATTGCATGCCATCGCAGCCGCGGCGCCTGTGCCATTGGAGATTCCTCCGCGTATATTCAACTTGCTCGGCGGCCACTTCACTGCGTTCGACGCGGAGGCGGCCTCGTTGTCGGCCCGATTCCCCGTGAAGCACGACTACCGCAATCCACTCGGTTTTATGCAGGGCGGGATGATCATCGCGGCAATCGACAACACGATGGGACCGCTCTGCTTCCTGTGCGGGTTCCTCGGCGTTTCCACACAGATCAACACGACTTTTGTCCGCCCGGTCACACCCACCGAGCAGTGGGTCGATGTCGATGCGCGCATCGTCGAGCGGACCGCGACCCTCGCCCAGGTCTCCGCGACCGCCGCGAATGGCGCCGGCAAGGCCGTGGTGCTCTGCCAGGCTACGTTCGCACTCGCGCGGCCATAGCGTCCGCCGCCGCCGCCGACGCACGGCCGCGGGTCTGGTCAACGAACAGGCATGCGACCGCCGCCGCGGCGAACAGCGCGATGCAAAACAGGATCGCGCGGTGCAGGCCGAAAGACGCTTGGAGCAGGCCCAACCCGAATATCCCGAATACCGCCGCAAGCTTCGATGAGAGGCCCCAGAAACCGAAAAATTCTGCCGCCTTCGCGCGCGGCGACATCACACCCACAAGCGCTCGCCCGGCCGACTGGCTCGATCCGAGTGATAAGCCCGCGAGGCAACCGGCCACAAGAAACACATGCTGCGCTTCCCACTGTGAACCGAACGCCGCATTCAAAAATGCGGTGACGTCAGGGGTCGCGTAGATAGCGGCAATCGCGATGATCCAGAGCAACAGCGTCGTGATGTAGGTCGTGCGGGCACCGATCCGGTCTTGCAACAGCCCGAAACCGAGCGCGCCAGCGGCGGCGGTGATCTGGACGACGACGAACATCACGTTACGGACGGTGTTGCTCCAGCCAATGACCTGTGCGCCGTAAATGAACGCGAATGCAATCACGATATAGACCCCTGCCATCGCGAAGAAAACGGAGACCATCAAGATGGCCATGTCGCGGGACTCGCGGACGCGCGATACGGTGTGGACGAGTCGGCGCCATCCGAGTCGCGCGAGCGAATCCCCCGCGGGCAGCGCCTGACGCTCGCCACGCTCGCGTAGCCAAGCGAACGTCGGAATGGCGGCGAGCAGGAAGAAGACGCCGGCGAAGGGGCCGACCCACCGGATGCGCTCGAAATTCGCGGCGCTGACCTCGCCGAGAAAAACCAGCGTAAAGCCGGCGGCGAACAATCCGCCCACATAACCGAGCGCCCAGCCGAAGCCCGAAATCCGGCCGAGGCGCTCGGGTGGACCGAGGTCCGGAAGGAAACTCGCTATGAACGATTCTCCGACCGAGTACGCGAAATTGGACACGACAATCAGTGCAATGCCGAGCCAGACCGCGCCAGGCTCGACGAAGTAGAGCGCACAGGTCGCGAAAATGGTGAGCACGTAGCTGTGGAACAGGAAGCGTTTTTTCTGCGCGGTGAAATCCATGATCGCCCCGAGCAACGGCCCGCTCGCGACGACGAGAAGGTAGCTGGCAGCGAGCGCACTGCTCCACAACAGGTTCGCAGTCCGGTATCCATCGCCCCGGTCGCCGACGATGACACGCACGAAGAGGTCGCCGAATACGACCGTGATTATGAGCAGCGTGTAGGCCTGGTTCGCGAAATCGAACATCGCCCAGCCGAATATTTCCTTACGGCTGGCCTGTGCCGGGGTCGTCATGTGGGAATTAAAGCATGGAACTTTCCGTCAGCGCGCGGGTCAGGCAGAATTAGACCTTTCACTCTTCAGGGGTCATTCCAATGCGCCGCCCAATCTTTGCGCTGTTGCTCTGCCTATTCGCGTTGCCGCTTTCTGCAGCCGATACGCTCGACATCCCATACGAGCGATACACGCTCGACAATGGCCTACGGTTGCTCGTGCACGTCGACAAGAAGGCACCGATCGTCGCGGTCAACGTTTGGTACCACGTCGGATCTAAAGACGAGAAACCCGGCAAGACCGGTTTCGCGCACCTGTTCGAGCATCTGATGTTCAACGGCTCGGAACACCACAACGAGGACTGGTTCAAGTTGATGCAGCGCATCGGCGCGACCGACTTGAACGGGACGACCAACGTCGACCGCACGAACTATTTCCAGAACGTCCCGGTGTCCGCGCTCGACACAGTGCTGTGGATGGAGTCGGATCGCATGGGCCACATGCTCGGCGCGGTCACCCAAGAGAAGCTTGATGAGCAGCGGGGCGTCGTCCAGAACGAGAAGCGGCAGGGCGAGAACCAACCGTATGGTCGCGTCTGGGAGCTGGTGTTCACGAATTCATTCCCGAAGGGCCACCCCTATTCGTGGCCGGTCATCGGCTTCATGGAGGATCTCGAGGCCGCCACGCTAGAAGACGCGCATGAGTGGTTCAAGTCGTATTACGGTGCGTCGAACGCGGTCCTCGTGGTCGCAGGCGATGTCGACCCCGACCAAGTGTTCGAGCGGGTCAAGCATTACTTCGGCCACATCGCGCCCGGTCAGCCGCTGCCACGCCATGAGGCCTGGGTCGCGAAGCGCGAAGGCGAGCACCGCATGGTGCTCGAGGACCGTGTGCCGCAGGCGCGCATCTACAAGATCTGGAACATCCCCGAAGAAGGCCACGTAGACACGGATTACCTTGCGCTCGTTTCGAGCCTGCTCACGAGCGGCAAAAACTCGCGCCTCTACGAGCGGCTCGTCTACCGCGACCAAATCGCGACGGACGTGGGCTCATTCGCGTACGGCATGGAGATCGCGGGCCTGTTCGTGATGTGGGCGACCGTGCAGCCGGATGGTGACCTCACGGCGGTCGAGAAGGCGATGGACGAGGAAATGGCGCGCTTGCTCGCGCGCGGCGTTACGCGCAGCGAACTCGACCGGGTGCGCACCGGCTATCGCGCGGGGTTCATCCGCGGTGCGGAACGGATTGGCGGGTTCGGCGGCAAATCCGATTTGCTCGCATCGGGCGAGGTGTATTTCAACGACCCGGACCAATTCAAGGAGGGGCTCGCGCGCATCCAATCGGCGACGCCGCGCGACATCCAACGCGTTGCACAGCAATGGCTGGCCGACGGTGTACTGGTGCTCGAAGTGACCCCATACCCCGAGTACAAGGTCGCTGAATCCGCCGTCGATCGCAGCGCGGGCGCCCCGCGCCCCGACTCGTTCCCGACGGTCGATTTTCCGACGCCGGAGCGCGCGACACTCTCGAACGGGCTGAAGGTCGAGCTTGTACAGCGCGACGCGGTCCCCGTCGTGAATATGACCTTCGTATTCGACGCCGGTTTCGCCGCGGATCAGTTCAGCGCCCCGGGCACCGCCGACCTTGCGGTCGGCATGCTCAACGAGGGCACCCGTCGGCGCAGCTCGCTCGAAATCAGCGATGAGCTGCAGCGCCTCGGTGCAAGTATCTCCACCGGCTCCAACCTCGATCTGTCGTACGTCGGACTCTCGTCGCTGAAGGAAAACCTCGACAAGTCGCTTGACCTGTTCGCGGACGTCGTGCTGAACCCGACCTTCCCGGAAGCCGATTTCAAGCGTCGCCAGCAACAGCAACTCGCGGCGATCCAGCGTGAGAAGGTCACGCCGGTTTCAATGGCTCTGCGGGTGATGCCAAACCTGCTTTACGGCGAGGGCCATGCGTATTCAACGCCATTGACCGGCTCCGGCACGACCGAGTCGGTCACCGCGATGACGACGGCCGATCTCCGTGAATTCCACGCAACTTGGTTCAAACCGAACAACGCGACCCTGGTCGTGGTCGGCGACGTGTCGATGGCCGAGTTGCAGCCCCGGCTCGAGCGCCTGTTCAAGGGCTGGGCTCAAGGCGAAGTCCCGACGAAAAACGTCGGCATCGTTGACCATCCCAAGGGCGCGGTTTACCTGCTCGACCGACCTGATTCGACGCAGTCGATCATCTTCGCCGGCCAACTCGCGCCGCCGAAGGACAACCCGACCGAACTCGCAATCGGCACGATGAACCAAGCGCTCGGCGGAAATTTCAACGCGCGGCTCAACATGAACCTGCGCGAGGACAAGGGTTGGTCGTACGGTGCCCGGACGCTGTTGATGGATGCCGCGGGACAGCGGCCTTTCATCGCGTACGCACCCGTCCAGTCCGACCGGACCGCAGACTCCATGCGCGAAGTCCTGAACGAGTTGTCCGGGATTGTCGGCGATGCACCGGTCACCGACGAAGAGCTCGCGAAGTCAGTGGACGGGCAGGTGTTGTCATTGCCGGGCCGCTGGGAAACCGGCGGCGCAATTGCGAGCTCGATGATTGAGTCGATCCGTTTCGGCTATCCCGACAACTATTGGGATACCTACGGTGAGCGGCTGCGTGCGCTCGAACTCACCGAGGTACAGGAGGCTGCGGGCTCAGTCCTACGTCCGCAGGATCTCGTCTGGGTCATCGTCGGTGATCGAAGCAAGATCGAGGCGTCGATTCGCGAACTCGGATTTACCGATATTCGGTTTCTCGATGCTGACGGGAACCCCGTCGAATGAGGGGCATGCTGGCGGCGGCCTTACTCGCCGCGGGCACTTCGGCCGTCGCGCAGGCGCCACTGTCGGACGCGGTGCGCGATGGCGCGGCCGCGGTCCGTGATCGGGCGCTCGAGGACAACCACGCGCACGCCACATTGACGTCACTCCTGACCGAGGTCGGGCCCCGTTTCGCCGGCACGCACGGTGACCAGGCCGCGGTCGCGTGGGGATTGCGGGCGTTGCGGGCCGCCGGACTTGAAAACGTGCGTGCGGAATCGGTCGAGGTCCCGCGCTGGGTCCGCGGCCACATCGCGGTGGAAATCACGGCGCCGTATCCGCAATCACTGGTCGCGGTTGCACTCGGCGGCAGCGTCGGAACGCCGGAAGGAGGGATCGAGGCGCCGGTACTGATGGTCGCGGACCTCGACGAATTGCGGACCCTTCCGGAGGCGACGATTGCCGGCAAGATTGTGTTCTTCAACAAGCGAATGGAGCGCCGCGAGGACGGTGCCGGGTACGGGCAGACCGTGCCGGCGCGGTCGCAGGGCCCGTCTGAAGCGGCCGCGCGCGGCGCCGTCGGCGTCGTCATCCGCTCGGTCGGCACCTCGGACGAGCGCGTCGCGCACACGGGTGGAACGCGTTACAAGGAGGGTGTGGCGAGGATTCCGGCCGCGTCGCTTTCAAACCCCGACGCCGACACCCTCGCACGCCAGTTGGCGACAGGCCGCCAGGTCACCTTGAGCATGGATCTCGGCGCGCGGGCGCTTTCGCCCGGCCGCTCCGCGAACGTAATCGGCGAATTGCGCGGTCGCGGCCCGAATGCTGACGAAATTGTGCTGCTCGGCGCGCACCTGGATTCCTGGGACATTACGCCGGGCGCGCATGATGACGGCGCCGGCGTGGCAATCGTCACCGAAGTGGCGCGGTTGCTCGCGGCTGAGCGCCGCCGTCCCCCGGGCCGTACCGTCCGTGTAGTGCTGTTTGCGAACGAAGAATTCGGCCTGAGTGGTGCACGCGCGTACGCGGCTGCGCGTGAAGACAACATCGCACGCCACGCGATCGCCATCGAGGCCGATGCGGGCGGCGGGCGGGTATGGGGCATGCGAAGTGGCGTTGCGGAATCGGCGCTGCCAGCGGTCGAGCAGATCCATGCATTGCTCGCGCCGCTCGGTATCGAGCGCCTCGGCAACGACGGGACCGGCGGTGCGGACCTCATACCGATGCGTGAAGCCGGAGTCCCGACGATGGATCTGCGTCACGACATGCGCGTGTATTTCGACGTCCACCATACGATGAACGACACCCTGTCGAAAATAGATCCGGACGAACTCACTCAGTCTGTCGCCGCCTATGCGGCATTCGCGTACGCAGCGGCCTATGGCGGCGTGGATTTTGGCCGCCACCCAGGCGTCTCAAACGAAGGAGACTGACACGGTGGACGCGCTGCGCCGCGATGTCAGCGAGCTCGGCGCGCTGGTTGGGGACGTGTTGCGCGAGCAGGGCGGTGACGCGTTCTTCGAACGCGTCGAACGCGTACGCACGCTCGCAATCGCACGCCGCGATGGCGACGCGGACGCCGCGCAGGCCTTACGCGAGATCACGACAGACTTGTCTGCCGGTGACGCCGCCGATCTCGTGCGTGCTTTCTCGACCTACTTCGAAGTGGTCAACCTGGCCGAACGCATCCATCGAATCCGCCGTCGCCGCGAGTACCAGCGCGAGCAATCCGGTGCTCAGCCCGGCGGCGTGGAGGCCGCGCTCGCGCGGTTGAAGGATGCAGGGGTCACCGCCGATGAGGCCGCTGCACTGCTGCAGCGCTGCCGCTTTGAGCCCGTGTTCACCGCCCATCCGACCGAGGCGACGCGGCGCACGCTGCTCGAGAAGCAGCAGCGCATTGCGCGTGCCCTGATCCGTCGCCTGGACCCGACTTTGACGCCCGGCGAAGCGCGCGCGTTGCTCGGCCAGGTCAGGAACGAGGTGACCGCGGGATGGCAAACCGACGAACACCCGTCGGCGCGCCTGTCGGTGGCCGACGAGCGCGAGCATGTGCTGTTTTACGTGACGGACGTCCTCTACCAGGTGGTGCCCGCGTTCGTCGAGGGCGTCGCAGAAGCATTCGAGGCCGTGTACGGTCGCGAGTTACCCGCACCACTCGCGCCGCTCCGTTTCGCGTCGTGGGTCGGCGGAGACATGGACGGCAATCCGAGCGTCACTGCAGATACGTTCAACGAAGCGCTCGCCGAGCACCGTCGTTTCGCCATCGCGCTTTACCGCGCGGAGGTCAGAAGCCTCGGCCGCCGGCTGTCGCAGTCGCTCCGCCGACTGCCGTGTAGCGACGCGGTGCTCGCGCGGCTCGCGGCGTTCGCAGAATCGTTCCCGACGCTGGACGCGGAGACGCCGCCGCGGCAGCGGGACATGCCCTACCGACGGCTGCTCAGATTCATGGAGGCTGCACTCGCATCGGACGCTTACCCGGACGCGCGTGAATTTTCGGCTGACCTCGCTCTCATTGCGCAAAGTCTGCGCGAAAATCGGGGCGCGCATGCGGGGCTGTTCGCTGTGGACCGGCTGCGCATGCGGGTCGACGCGTTCGGGTTCCACCTCGTCGCGCTCGACGTGCGGCAGGACGCCAGAGCTCTCCACGAGGGCGGCGAGGAGGTCCGGCGCATGATGGCGGCGCTTCGCGAGGCGCTTGCACGGGACTCGGCAGCATGCGGCACGGTCATCATCAGCATGGCGCACGACGCGCGCGACCTGCAACGCGTGCTTGAGCTCGCCGGCGCCGCGCCGGTCGATGTCGCTCCGCTATTCGAAACGGTCGAGGACCTCGAGCGCGCGCCAGCAGTGATGCGCGATGCGCTCGCCGACCCCGCGTATCGCGCACACCTCGCGGCGCGCGGTGACCGCCAGATGGTCATGCTCGGTTATTCCGACAGCAACAAGGATGGAGGTCTCGCCGCCGCGCGCTGGGCGCTTTATGCTGCACAGCGCCAACTCGTCGAGGTCGCGGGCGAAGCTGGCATCGAACTGCTGCTTTTCCACGGCCGCGGTGGAACGACGAGTCGGGGCGGCGGCAAATTCAGCCGCGCGGTCCAGGCCGGCCCGCCGGGCAGCTTGGCCGGTCATTTGCGCGTGACCGAGCAGGGCGAAATGATCAATACGAAATACGGGATCCGCGGCATCGCAATCCGCACCCTGGATCAGGCGTTTGCTGCAGTTCTCACGGGCATTGCGTCGCCCACGATGCCTCGCGCCCCGGTTCCAGCATGGTGTGACGCCATGGACGTCATCGCCGGTGCGAGCCGCGATGCGTACCGCAAGCTCGTATTCGATGACCCACGATTCATGCCGTTTTTCCTCGAAGCGACCCCCATCGACGTAATCGAGCGGATGCTCATCGGCTCGCGTCCGTCGCGCCGCGGTCGCGTAGAGGATCCGCATTCGCTCCGGGCCATTCCTTGGGTATTCGCCTGGACACAATGCCGGCTCGTCCTGCCGGGGTGGTTCGGCCTCGGCGCAGGGCTCGAGGCGGCACGCGACGCCTGCGGCGACGCGGTGCTCGAAGAGATGCTCGGAGAATGGCCTTTTTTTCGAGCGCTCATTGATGACGCTGCGATGGTTCTCGCGAAAGCGGACCTCGCCATCGCCTCGCGTTATGCGGCACTCGCGCCGGCCTCGATGCGCGGCGTGTATGATGATGCGGCGCTGGAGTTCGAGCGTACGCGGTCGGCAATTCTGGACTTGAAGGGTCACGCCGGGTTGCTCGACGACGATGCCGTCCTGCAACGGTCTATCGGCCTTCGCAATCCTTATGTCGACCCGATCAGTCTCATACAAGTCGACCTTCTACACCGTTGGCGTGAGACGGGCCGAGACGACGACGCGTTGTTCGCTGCGCTTGTGGCCTCTGTGAATGGTATTGCACGCGGACTTCAAAACACCGGATGAGGAATTGTTTATGAGAACTGCACTGCTACTGTTGATTCTGTCGTTGCTCGTTGCTTGCGCCCCGAGCGGCGATTCGTCGGGCGAACTCGTCGGTCCACGCGTCTCGGTCCAGGGTGAGGCGAAGGTCGAGGTCGTCCCCGACCAGCTCGCGGTGCAGTTCAGCGTGACGCAGCTCGCGGACGAAGTCGCCGATGCCACCGCGAGCGTAAACCGTCGAACCGCCGCTGCGCTGCAGGCAGCGCGTGATGCTGGCGTGGCCGAGGAGGATCTGCGTGCGCTGGCGGTCACTGTCCAACCGCAATGGGACTGGCGTGAGGGTGAGCAGTTGTTCCGCGGGCATGAGGCGACGCGCGTGGTGCGCATGAAGGTCCGCGACATCGAGGTGTGGCCGGCACTATTGAACGCGCTTGTTGAGGCCGGGGTCGACCGCATCGATTCCGTCGAGCCCAGTCACAGTAACCAGCAGATGATCGCGCGCCAGGCTCTGCGCGCCGCGGTCGAAGACGCGCGCGCTCGCGCGGACGTGCTCGCGGACGCAGCGGGCGCTGAGGTCACCGAGGTGTTCAGCATCGCGGAGACCGGCCGCAATTACACCGTCGCCGAGCGCAGCGAGTCGCGCTTGCAGGCATTGGCAGCGCCGCCCCCTCCGGAGGATGCGTACGAACCCGGGACAATCACGCTCACGACGAACGTTCACGCGACGTTTCGGTTGCGCGCGATACGATGACGCGCGCGGTCGTACTCGACCTTGCGACCATCACGCGCGGAGACCTCGATTTGACCGCGCTCGATGCCGCGCTGCCAGGCTGGGTCGGCTACCCGGTGACGCGGGGTGACGAACTCCACGCGCGTATTGCGGACGCGGCAGTCGTGCTCACGAACAAGATCAAACTGGACCGCGCGGCGCTCGAAGCGGCGCGTGACCTGAAACTCATCTGCCTCGCGGCGACCGGCACCAACAATATCGACCTCGATGCGGCGGCGGAGCGGGGTATCGCGGTCTGCAACATTCGCGCGTATTGCACGGCTTCGGTCGCGCAGCATGTGTTTGCACTCGTGCTCGCACTGACGATCAATATCCCCGGTTACCGCAAGTTGCTGGACGACGGCGCGTGGCGCGACAGCCCACAGTTTTGTTTGCTCGATTACCCGATTCGCGAGCTCGCCGGAAAAACGTTCGGCGTGATTGGATACGGCGAACTCGGCCGCGCCGCAGCGCGAATTGCGGAGGCATTTGGCATGGTGGTGGTCGTGGCCGACCGGCCCGGCGCGGCGCCGCAGGAAGGGCGATTGCCGCTCGACGAACTGCTCGCCATCGCGGACGTCGTGAGCCTGCATTGCCCGCTGACGCCCGCGACGCGCGGGCTGATTGACGCAATTGCGCTGCAACGCATGAAGCACGATGCGTTGCTGATCAATACCGCGCGTGGTGCGTTGATCGACGAGGCCGCGCTGGCCGACGCGCTCCGGGCGGGCATCATCGGCGGAGCCGGCATTGACGTCCTAAGCGAGGAACCGCCGGTCAATGGCAATCCGCTGTTGGACGCCGGTATCCCCAATCTCATCGTGACGCCTCATATCGCGTGGGCTGCGCGCGAGGCGCGCCAACGCGCCATCGACGAAATGGCGGCCAACGCACGCGCATTTCTGGCCGGAGAACACCGAAACCGTGTAATCTAGTGGAACTATAAAAATAATCCTGGGGGATGGATCGAACAGGAGCGTTGTAATGAGCAAAGTGAAACTCGCCGTGGTGTACTACACCACTTACGGCCATAACCACACCATGGCCGAGACGGCAGCAGACGCCGCGCGCGAAGCCGGCGCTGAAGTCAGGCTGGTTAAAGCCCGCGAAACTGCCCCCGCCGATGTCGTGGAAGGACAACCCGCGTGGAAGGCGACCGTGGAGCGTACGCGCGACATTCCCGATGTCAGCCACGACGACATGACGTGGGCGGATGCGTATCTTTTCAGCGTGCCGACGCGCTACGGCGGCGCGGCGAGCCAGATGCGCGCGTTCATCGATACGCTCGGCGGATTATGGTCAGAGGGCAAACTCGCCGACAAATGCGTGAGCGCGATGACGAGCGCGATGAATGCACACGGCGGGCAAGAAACCACGCTGCACACCCTGTATTTCACGTTCATGCACTGGGGCGCGATCATCGTTCCTCCAGGCTATACCGACAAAGCGGTCTACGGCGCCGGCGGCAATCCGTACGGGACGAGCGTGACCGCGGGCGATGAGCCCATCAGTGATGCGGACAAGGCGGCAATCCGGCATCAGGCGACGCGGCTCGTCGAGGTCACGGCAAGATTCCTGCGGGGGCATCAGCCATGAGCGGCGAACTCGACATCACCGAATCCGAAATCGATGAGAACCTCGAGGAGAGCTTCCCGGCGAGCGATCCGCCCTCTTGGACCTTGGGCTGTACCCGCGATCTCGCGCAAAGCGGTCCACCGAACATAAGCCCGCCGCGTGAAGTACGAAAATCACCGGTCTAAACCCGCGGAGAAAACCCTAATGGACAGCAAAATGAAGCTCCTCGGCCACCCTATCCACCAGATGCTGGTCGTTTTCCCAGTCGGTCTGCTTGCGACCGCGGTCATATTCGACGTGATCCACGCGGTTGGCGGCAACGAGACCATGGCTGTGGTCGCATTCTGGCTGATTTCGGCGGGCATTATCGGCGGCCTCGTGGCCGCGCCGTTCGGCACGATCGATTGGCTTTCGATACCGGCCGGTACGCGCGCGAAATCGGTCGGGGCGATGCACGGTGTCGGCAATGTGCTCGTCATCATTCTATTTCTCGGAAGCTGGGCACTGCGGCGTGAGGTTCCCGCCGATCCCGGTGTGATTGCGCTGTTGCTGGCACTCTGCGGCGGTGCGGTCGCGACCGTGACTGCGTGGCTCGGCGGCGAGCTTGTCGATCGGCTGGGTGTTGGCGTACACGATGGCGCGCATCTTGATGCGCCGAGTTCGCTCAAGAAACACACAATCGCCTGATGCGCCTCGTTGTCGTCTCAAACCGCCTGCCGTTCACGACGGCATTCGAACGGCGGACCCCGAAGTTCACAATGAGTGCGGGTGGCCTCTCGACGGGTCTCTGGAGCTATATGCAACAGGCAGAGCAACCATTCCTCTGGGTCGGCTGGCCCGGCGCGCACGTCGCACAGAATCAGCGCGACGCCGTGCGCGAGCACGCGCGCGGGTACAACGCGTCGCCGGTGTTTCTGGCTCCGGAGAGTATCGAGCGTTTTTACCACGGGTTCTGCAACAAGACCCTCTGGCCGCTTTTCCACTATTTCCAGAATCTGGTTCATTACGATGACGAGGGCTGGGCGGAATACCGGCGGGTGAACGAGGCGTTTGCCGATCATCTGACGGGCGTGCTCGAGCCGGGCGACCACGTATGGGTGCACGACTATCAGTTGATGCTGCTCCCCGAAATGCTCCGGCAGCGGTTCCCGACGCTGCCCATTGGCTTTTTCCTGCACATTCCGTTTCCGTCGTATGAGCTGTTCCGGCTTTTGCCGGAGACGTGGCGCGCGGAGCTTATCAACGGCGTTCTTGGGGCGAGCCTCGTTGGCTTTCACACGCACGATTACACACGCGACTTCCTGACGTCCGTGCTCAGAACGGTCGGCCACGAGCACAAGCTCGGACGCCTCGCCATCGGTGACCGCGCGGTGCGTGTCGATAGTTTCCCGATGGGCATCGACTATGCACGCATCGCGGAGTCGGCGGCATCCGAGGAAACGGAGCAGCGGGTCGCGAAGTTGCGCGAACAATGCCACGGGCAGAAGCTGATTTTCTCCGTCGACCGGCTTGACTACACGAAGGGTCTGATCAACCGATTGCGAGGATACGAGCGATTTCTGCGTCAGAACCCGGAGTGGCATGGCAAGGTGACGTTTCTCGTCTCGGTCGCACCTTCGCGCACGGGGGTAGAGAGCTATCGGCAGATGAAGCGGGAGATTGAGCAGACCGTCGGATCGATCATCGGTGAGTTCGGCACGGTCGATTGGACGCCATTGGTCTATCAGTACCGCAATCTCCCGTTCGACGAAATCATCCCGCTCTATCGCGCGTGCGACGTTGCGTTGATTACGCCGCTGCGCGACGGGATGAACCTCGTCGCAAAAGAATTCGTAGCTTCGCGCATCGACCGGACCGGTGTGCTTGTGCTCAGCGAGATGGCGGGCGCAGCGAAGGAGATGCCTGAAGCGCTGACGGTCAACCCGTACCACGGAGATGAATTCGCAGATGCGATTGCGCGCGCGCTGGAGATGCCCATCGACGAGCAGGTCCGGCGGAATGCATTGATGCAGGACCGCTTGCGACGCTACGACGTCAACCGATGGGCGGCAGACTTCACTGGTGCAATGGCGGATTCGGAAAAGGGGGACGCAGAGCGTCGTGCGACGCGGCTGACCGGAGAGACGCGCGCGCAGTTGGTTCAGTCGTTCGACAGCGCACACCGACGCGCGCTGCTGCTTGATTACGATGGCACGCTGGTGCCGTTCTCCGACAAGCCAGCGAATGCGGCGCCGGACGACGAACTACTGGAACTTCTTGAAGCCATTGGGCGCCGGCCGAGCAACGACGCGGTCATCATCAGCGGCCGCCCGCGCGCCGACCTGGAGCGATGGTTCGGTGATTTACCCGTCTCGCTGATCGCCGAGCACGGTGCGTGGATGCGGTCGGTCGACGGTGAATGGCGTTTGCGCCGACCAATCGAGACGGAATGGAAAGACCGGATTCGAACGATTCTCGAGCGATACGTCGATCGGCTACCCGGCGCGCTCCTCGAGCAGAAAGAATTCTCACTCGCGTGGCACTACCGCCGGGCGGATCCGGAGCAGGCCGCGATGCGCACGCGTGAACTGCTCGACGACTTGACCGGATTCACGCGCAACATCGACGTACAGGTCATTGAGGGTAACAAGGTCATCGAGGTGCGCGCGGCCGGCGTGAACAAAGGCAGCGCGGCGGTTGATTGGCTCGAAGGAAAATCACATGAATTCGTGCTGTGTGTCGGCGACGACTGGACGGACGAAGACATGTTCCGGGTAATGCCGTCATCTGCGTATACCGTACGCGTCGGGCTCGCCGAGACCGCTGCGCGGTTCCATCTCTCAGGCCCCCCCGCGGTCCGAAGACTGCTGCAACAGTTGGACCGGAGTGGTGGCGTCAGCGGTCCTTCTGACGCGCCGGACGACTGGTTTGTTGGCGCGGCGCGGCGGCCGGCGCGCTTCGGTTCGACGGCGCCGGCGCGCGTGCCGTCGGCTTCGCCATCGGAACCGCGTTCCCCGCAGCGGGGCTTCTGACCGACGCGCGCGGTGCACGCGGCGTCGCAGCACGAGGGGTAACCGCACGTGGCACAGCAGCTCGAGGTGTCGCCGATCGCGCCGGCGACGACACGGGTCGACTCACCGACCGCGGCGCACTCGTGACGACCGGACGGCTGCTCGTCGCACGCCGTTGCTGGACGAACGGGCGGCTGCTCGTCGCACGACGCTCTGCCGTCACTGGCGGTCGTTGCAATCCATCCTGGGCGCCCACGACGCCGCGACGAACCGGCGGCTTGTTCGCCCGCACGCGTGGACGGTCGTAGCTCTGGCGGTAGTGCGGCTGGCGATACCGAGGTTGGTGATGCCAGCGATGGCCGCCGCCACGGACGATGTGGCGGTTCGTCCAATGGAATGAGCTGTAGTAGAACGCTGGCCGCACATGCACACCATGACCCCAGTAGAACCCGACTGAACTGTAATGACGGCCCGGCCACGACCAATGAACCGGAGGATGCGCCGACCACCACCAAGGGCCATACACGACACGAGTGTCGTACACTGGCACATAGACGATTCGCTCGACCGTCGGTTGGATCACGATGGTTTCACGCTCGCGGACCACGCGAATTTGCTCCGACGACTTCAGGTTGCCGGCGTTGTACGCACGCGTGCGTAATGTCTGGACAGTATCCAACACAGCAGCTTCCTGCACGAGGAACGCATCGCCGATGCGCTGCGTCCACTCGAGGTCTTCGTTCATCCGTGCGAGCAGTTCCGGAAATGCGACGAGCGCCTTCACACTAGCATCCCAGTCGCGGTCGTCGACCGCAGCGAGCGCGGCATCACCCTCGAGCCCGGGATTCTCGGCCGACCAGCGCGCAGCCCTCACGACCTGCACGGGGTAGGTCGCTGCGATCAGTACGTGGGTGAGGACCGTGTCGGGATACAGTGCGACGGGCGCGAGCATCTGGTCGAGCTCGGCCTGTGTGTAAATGGGTTCGTCGGCCGCCGCCGCGGAGTTCGCGAACACGGTCACGGCGACGAGCGCCGCGGTGCAGAGCAATCGAGTGAGTGCGTTCATGGCTCACACCGTACCGCGGCGAAGCTGAAGCTTGGCTGAACAGGACGCCCTCACAGGCCGCCCTGTCCAGCCTCATCCGCTTCATGCAATGTTGATGGTATTCATCTCCTCAACGACCTCAAGCGGCACGCCGTTGTTCAACAGGTGCTGGCGCTCGGTAGAGGTGAGTTCGAACACCTGCCCGGTCGCCCGGAGGCGGGTGACGATTTCGTCGTCCCGCAAGCCGGCGTCGGACATCGCGATGACCTCATCGGCCGTCACGAAACCATCTTTGTTGAGGTCGGCCGTCGTGGACGTGTGTACGTCCGCGACGGTCGCCGGATCCGCCTGGGCCCGGCTGATGGCGGCTTGCGCGGCCTGCTGGTCCTCGGGGGTGCCCTGGATACGGTCGCGGCGCGCTCCGATCATGTATCCGCTGCCCGCACCGATGATGCCGCCGAGAAGCGCACCCAGTGTGCGGTGGCCGCTTCCGGCCACAGCTGCACCCGCAGCGGCGCCGGTGACGCCACCGATGACCACGCCCTGTTCTTCATTCGTCCCGGGCAGGTTCGCGCAGCCGGCGACGAGCGTGACCGCCAACGCACACACCGCGGTGACCGGGAAAGACTTGATATTTTTCATCACGAAAGCCCTCGTTTAGGTTATGCAACAAGGACCACGATAGGAATCGCCGCGCAGCGAGTCTGTTCGCTAACCGTCGCTCGACGCGGTGGGCTTCGCTGAGCGCGTGACGCCGGCGGTGAGTACGAACCGCAATGCGTCTGAGGTGGGCATGTTCAGTGGCTCGAGTTGGTCGCGCGGCAGGAATAGCATGTACCCGCCGACCTGATAGCTCATGGGCAAGTAGACCGCGACCATCCCGAGGTCATTGAGCCCGGTCGGCAGGTCGGAGCAGTCCTCCCGCGTCACGAAACCAATCAATTTCGAGTCGGTGCCCGGCAGCGTGAAAGTCACGACCAAATTGAACTGGCGCTTGCTCTCTGGGGAGAACAAGGCGGTCACGTCCTTCACCGCACCGTACAGGCTGTTGATGACCGGCAGGCGCAACATCGCACGCTCGAACATCACGAGCAATTGCTGTGCGAGCCACGTGGTCATGATCGCGCCTAGCGCGAGTATCAGGAAGAGGCTGGCGAAGAGTCCCATGCCGGCGCGGTACGCGCCGTCCGGAAGCAGCCATGCGATGAGGCCGCCCAGCATCGCCTCGAGAGACGAGGCGAGCCAAGCGAGGATTGCGATTGTGACGACGACCGGCAGCAGCGTGAGCAGGCCGGTCAACAGCAGGCGGGGAAGGGATTTCATCCGCCAGATTCTAGCATCACCGTCTGCGGCCAGCCCCCACGAGAATCAGCCCACCGGCTACGATTGCCGCTACGCCCGCCCAGACCGGGACATTCACGCGTTCACGGTCTTCGACCGAGATCTCGAGGGGCCCAAGGTCTGCAGTATCCCGGTCTTTCGTGTACGTGAAACCGCCGTAAACGAGCGCGAGCGTACCGCCGATCAACAGCGCGATTGCGAGTATCCGTAATCCATCCATTTCAAACCCTCCGTCCGCGGATGACCCGCAGCAAAAAGATCACGATGGCGATCACCAACAGGATGTGGATGAGTCCGCCCATCGTGTATGACGAGACGAGCCCGAGCACCCAGAGAACCAACAGGATGATGACAATCGTTTCTAACATGACGCTCGCCCTTCAATTGTTTTGACGTTTTAGAAGGTACGGCAGCAGACTTGGGCGGTCCGTGCGCTAACGAACAATTCGATAGCAGGCGCAGCTGGCGGCTTCAAGACCCTCCCGATCAACGATCGTGATGTCGCCGCGCGTGTACTTAATGAAGCCGCGTTGACGGAGCACGCCCGCGGCCGTCGTGATGCCGCTGCGGCGGACCCCGAGCATTTCAGCGAGAAGACCGTGCGTGAGCTCGAGGTGGTCGCTGCCCGCGCGGTCATGGATCATCAGCAACCAGCGCGCGAGCCGCTCCTCGACGAGGTGGAAGCGCGTGCAGACGGCGGTCTGCGCGATTGCGGCGAGCTGGGCACACGCGTAGCGATTCAGGTCGGCACGCATCTCCGGACTGTTCTCCAATAGACGCTTGAACGTCGCGGCGTCGATCCGGAGCGCGGTGCCCGCGGCGCGGACCCGCGCCCGCAACGGAGCGCCCTCGGCGCCCAATGCGAGCGACAGCCCCAGCATCCCTTCGAAGCCGACCAGGGCCACTTCAAGCGTGGTCTTCTTGTCGACCGACGCAAGTAACGAAATTATTCCGCCGACGGGAAAGTAGGCGTAAGCCGCGGGTTGGCCCGCCTCGGCGAGTACCTCGCCGAGTTTCAATTCGACGGTCGTGGATTGCTCGAGCATCGCGTCACGGTCATGGCGCGGCAGCGCGGCGAGGCGCTCGTTCAAGAGCGTCGAGGACGATGTCTCGCCCCCGAAACGGGGCGGCGGTGTCGCCGTTGATTGCCTGAAATCTGGATTGTCGCTGGGTCTGTTCACGGTCAGATAATCGATCGAAGTTTGTGGTGGGAGACCGGGTGCAACAGTCGCTCTGATTCGTGCTTCACGAGCGCATAACACTCGCAGCAGAGCCGTTCGAGTTGCGGTCGGTTGAGGACGGTCATTTGCGAGCGCGAACCGCTGACTGCGCCGAGGCGCGCGAGCTTCGCGACCGCGTCGTCGACCTCATGCGTCGGCACGCCGAGGATGGACGCGACGAGGTCACGTTCCATCACGAGCCGGTCCGACACAACGCGGTCGAGCGTGAGCAGCATCCAGCGACACATGCGTTGATGGACCGGGTGGCTCAAGTTGCATGCGGCGGTTTGGGCCATCTGTGCGAACAATGCGCGCGTGTAGCCAAAGAGGAGTCGTTGCAGTTTGTCGTCCCGGTTGAATTCTTCGTGCAGCACTGTCGCACGGACTTTTTGCGCGTGTCCGGCGGTCTGGACCACGGCGCGGTTCAGGGTCGGGATTCCGCCGATCGATAATCCAATGCCCGCAACGCCCTCATTGCCGACCAAGGAAATCTCTGCGCTCGCGCCGTCGCTGAGCTCGTAAA
Source organism: Gammaproteobacteria bacterium (assembly GCA_040882865.1). Classification (GTDB taxonomy): domain Bacteria; phylum Pseudomonadota; class Gammaproteobacteria; order Natronospirales; family JAIVGZ01; genus JAIVGZ01. Next base: position 89,801 of record JBBEAN010000003.1, on the reverse strand, counting down.
GGAGTGCGACCACGCAGTCGACCGGGAAGTACAGATGGTCCTCGGCGTCGTCGATGACCATGCCCTGCGTCATGGGCACCAGTGTGAGGTGCGGATCTAGACGCGCGGACTCATCCGGCGGCAGGGCTGCTAACAGGCGGTTCTGCATGGGGTCACGCTACCTCCGAAGCAGACGCCCAGTATGTACGGGACCACACGCACTCACCTTAGGGGCGATACCGCACGGAAGCTCAGCCGCGCGGCCGTCAAAGTAGCAGACCGATGCGAACGAAACTGCTCGAAATTGTCCTCATAGTCGTTGGGATAGGCCTGCTTGCCACCTATGCGGGTGCCCGTACCCACGGCGAAGTCGAGCGACGCGACGCACTCGAGGCCTTTGATGACCGGCGCACCCTCGAAGTCGGCATACCCGACCAGTCCGCTTGGTCCGAATCGCGTGTTGCAGCCTACCGTGATGCGAGCGCGGGGATACCCCTCGCGGTATTGCGCGTACCGAGCGCCGGAATCGAAGTGCCGGTCTTCAGCGATACGAGCGAGCGCAACCTCAACCGGGGCGCCGGCGCGATCGAGGGGACCGCGGCGCCGGGCAGCAATGGCAACGCCGGCATCGCTGCACACCGTGATGGACATTTTCGCGGACTCAAGGACGTCGTGCTCGGCGACGAGATTGAAGTCGAGCATCAGGCAGGTACGCGCCGCTACCGGATCACCGATCTGGCCGTGGTCGAGCCAACGGATGTGTCCTCGCTGTACCCAACCGATGAACCTGCGTTGACGCTCGTCACCTGCTATCCATTTTATTTCGTCGGCAGTGCGCCACAGCGATATATCGTGCGCGCGGTCGCCATCAACTGAGAGGAGAGGGATATGAAGAGAAAAACTGGAGTCAAGACTGTGGCGACGCTCGTCGGATTGGCCTGCGCGGGCGCAGTTGTCGCCCAGCAGCTACCCGTCGAGGAACTGCCGCCAGAACGCACGCGTCCGGCGACCTGCAACGAAGTCGAGTGGAGCGATGAACTCAAAGCCGCCTACCCGAACATCGTGGACGCGTGTCAAGAAGCCGTCGTCGTCGACGGCAAAACTTGGGCGCGCTTCTCGGCGAGCTTCGAGGAAGTCGAGGAAGACGGTGAAGTGCGGTTCCAGATCCGCAATCGGTACAGCGGGAATCTCGGCGACGTCACGATCGAGCCGGCCCCCGGTCAGGTCGCCTACATCAACGAGCGCCGGACGCCGTTCGACCAACTCACGCGCGGCCAGCGTGTGAACCTTTATGTACCAGAAGGGCATTACGGTTTCGCCAGCTTGCCCGGCGCCCCGATGAACCAGGTCGCGGGGGTCAGTTCGGATGGCGACCCCGGCGCCCGTTCCAGCATGTATGCGCAGGCGGGCAGCGGCAGCTCACAGCGTTCCGCAAGTCCGGATGACGCAGACCCGGTGCTTGCGCAGCTTCCGGCGACCGCCGGCCCGCTTCCGTGGCTCGCGATCGGTGGTGCACTGTCGCTACTCGGCGGCATCGGTGTCGGCCTGCGCCGTCGCTTCCAAGCCAAGTAAACGGGCAATCGTGATGTAGGGCCAGGGCGTCGCCGCCCTGGCCCATTTTATTGGGCTGAAGCGCGCTGGTAGTGCTCACCGGCTGCGTGCCAATCGGCAACGGCCCACCAGCCGGACAGGTAGTCGGGTCTACGGTTCTGATGCTTCAAGTAGTACGCATGTTCCCAGACGTCGTTCACCAAGACCGGCGTCAGCCCATCCATGAGGGGGTTGTCGTGACCGCCGGTCGTGACGATGCTGAGCTTGCCGTCAGGCCCAGTCGCGAGCCACACCCATCCTGATCCGAAAACTTTCGCGCCGAGCGCCTCAAACTCGCCGCGAAAATCATCAACGCTTCCGAAATCGCGGGTGATTGCCTCCGCGAGCGCACCTGCCGGATCGCCACCACCGTCGGGTGACATCAGTTGCCAAAACATCGTGTGGTTCAAATGCCCGCCGCCGTTGTTGCGCACGGACGTCCTTAGTCGGGACGGCACTTCGTCCAGGTGCGTGAGCAGCCATTCGAGGGACTTCGATTTCAGTTCGGGCGCTTTGTCCAACGACTCGTTCAACTTCGAGACATAGGACGCATGGTGCTTGCCGTGGTGTACAGACATCGTCTGTGCATCGATGTGTGGCTCCAGCGCGTCGTACGCATACGAGAGCTGTGGCAATTTGTGCTTTGCTGTTTCCATGATCGTGCATTGCCCTCTATTTGGTGCAGGTGAATTGGTTGAGCATCTCAAATATGCCCGCCACCGTTCAGTTCGCAAGGCAACGAATGTGACCTGACGAACCGACGACAATCCCCGCCGGGAACACTCTTGATTCGCATCCACATACGCAACCCTTGAAGGAGGGCGCAACAATGAAAGACCGCAACAACAATACGCAGAACCCGAACCAGCAACAGCAGGGCAAACCGGGCCAGACGGACCAGCCCGCACAGCCCGGCAAGCAGCAGCAGCAAGCTGGCACGCAGCACGAAAACCAGCGCGAGAACCAGCAGTCACGTGATCGCGGCGAGAACCTCGCGGGCCGCCAAGCTTCCGCAAGAGACGCCGACGAGGAGATGGAATAGCACTGTTAGCTTTCGTACCGACCCGTCGCCCTGACGCGGCCATCATGAACGTCAAGCTCGAACATCTGGAGGCAAAATGAACAAGCAGCAAGGTAAAGGCACCCTTCAAAAAGCGAAAGGCAAGACCAAAGAGGTCACCGGCCGGGTGACCGGAGATCGTAGCCTTGAAGCGAAAGGTAAGGTCGAGAAAACTGCCGGCAGTGTTCGCAAGGGTTACGGCGATGCCAAGGAAGAGTTCCGCGAGGAGCGGCGGTGAACTACATGGACCGCGACGCGCACGGCATGTACAAGCGCCGCGATGAGGGCCCTGGTCCGGAGTTGATGGGCGCGGATACCCTCATAGGCACCGACGTCTTCAACCATAAGGAAGAAGGTCTCGGTGATATCAAGGAGATCATGCTCGACATGAGCGATGGCTCCGTCGCCTATGCGGTCCTGTCATTCGGCGGCTTCCTCGGCATGGCGGACAAGCTGTTCGCTGTACCGTGGAGCGCGCTGATACTCGATACGCGGAACAAACGCTTTCTGCTCAACGTGGAAAAGGACCGGCTGAAGGATGCGCCGGGTTTCGACAAGGATGACTGGCCCAATATGCGGGACGAAGTGTGGGCCAACAAGGTTCGCTCGTATTACGGAACCGCCACCCACCACTGAACCACGACCCACATGATCAAGGACGTGATCAAGGGTACAGCGAAAAGACTGGCGGCACGCATCCAGGCGCGCTGCGCAATCAGCCGCGAGGGTGTCCGCCCGCCAGTCGAACGTCCTGAAAACCTCCTTGCCCGGCCGCCACTACGGCGTGTACCGGGCAAGGATTATTTCCAACCATATGGAGGTACAACATGACTATCTACACACGCAGCGCAGCCGCGGCGTCATGCCTGGTGTTGGCAACGGCGCTCGCCGGCAACGCCTTCGCAGGTGACGACGACAAACGCGACAAGCGCCACAAGGGCGACGAAGCCCGGGTGTCGGTGGAAACCGACAGTAAGGTCAGCGCCGCGCGTAAGGAGAGCCAGATTTCCACCACCTTCGCGCTGAACCGTCAGCTGCGGTCAAGTGACATCGACGTCAAGGTCGAGGAGAACACCGCGACGCTGTCCGGAACGGTGAGCGATGAGGTCCACAAGGATCTCGCGGAGTCGCTCGCGATGAATGCCGACGGAATCGACGAGGTCGACAACCAGATCGAAGTCGACGAGGAGTACACGGCCGAGGTCCGCGCAGACGGTGACCGCAGTTTCGGTGACCGCGTCGACGACGCAGTACTCACCGCATCGGTGAAAGGCAAGCTTCTCTGGAGCCGTGATGCTGAGGCGCTGAACACCAACGTCACCACCGAGGCCGGCGTCGTCACGCTGTCAGGCGTCGCGACGACGGAAGAGGCGAAGCAGTCCGCAGAGGAGCTCGCATCGAACACGGACGGTGTCCGTTCAGTCGTGAACGAAATCGAAGTTGACGCCGACTTCCACGAAGACGCGGGTGCGACCTCGCTCGCCCAGGCAGGCGCGAGCGGCACGGTATCGTCCGGCGCCCCGATCGTCGACCAGACCGTGCAGGCGAACGAACCGGAACAAGAGGACAGCCTGACCAACGAAGTGTCCGATACCTGGATCACGACGAAGGTGAAAGCGAGCCTGATGACGTCGCGCTGGGTGAGCGCGTTCGACATCGACGTGGACGTCGATGAGGGCGTCGTCAAGCTGAGCGGCGAAGTCAACAACGATGATGAGAAGGAACTCGCAATTGACCTCGCGGAAAACATCCGTGGTGTCCGCAACGTGGACGCAAGCGGGCTCACGATCAGCTGAGGTACCGGTCCGGTCCGGGGAGGGCCGCCGATGGTGGCTCTCCCTGGCTTACTGGTTCTGCGGCGTTGTCGGCACGTTTGTCGTGGCGCTGTTGTTGACCACCAACGGTTGCGCCGCGCTCCCTGACGCCGAAAAGGAATTTCGCGTGGCCCATCTTGCACCGAAAATCGTCACAGAGTCCGAAGAAGGGGGCGGCATTCTCGGCCGCCACATGTTGGTCGAGCAGGCGATCAACGCCGACAGTCCGCTCGTCGGTGGTAACCGTCTCCGTCTGCTGAAGGACGGGCCCGCAACGTATGCGGCGATGATGAAAGCTATCCGGGCCGCAACCGACCACATCAATCTGCAGACCTACATCTTCGAGGATGACGACGTCGGGCGCGAGTTCGCCGACCTGTTGCTCGAGCGACAAGCCGACGGCGTCCAAGTGAATCTCATTTACGACAGTTTCGCTACGCTCGAGACGCCGACAGAATTCTTCGACCGCTTGCGCGACGGCGGTATTCGGCTCGTCGAGTTCAACCCAATCAATCCGCTGTCGCCGAAGTCCCGCTCGCTGAAGTTCAATCACCGCGGCCATCGCAAGTTGCTCGTCATCGACGGTGCCACGGCGTTCGTCGGGGGCATCAACATCAGTGAGGTGTACTCGAGCGGCAGCTTCATGAGCCGCTCACGGAAGCCGTCAGCACGGCCTGCCGGATGGCGGGACACGCATCTGCAAATCAGCGGCCCCGTTGTAGCGGAGTTTCAGCGGCTGTTCCACGAGACCTGGACTGAACAGGACGGGCCTCCCCTGCCCGATCGTGCCTATTTCCCCGAGCTCCGCGCGCACGGCGACGAGATTGTGCGTGCGATTGGCAGCACCCCGGACGACGAGCGCAGTGTTATTTATTTGACTTTGCTCGCGGCGATCCAGTCCGCGGAGCACAGCGTTTACCTTACCATCGCTTACTTCGCACCGGACGAACAGTTTCTCGACGCGTTGAAGGGAGCGGCGGCGCGGGGCGTGGACGTCAAGTTGATCATGCCGGCAAACAGCGACAGTTGGCCCATTTTCCACGTCGGTCGTTCTTATTATGAGGAGTTGCTGGAGGCCGGCGTAAGAATTTTCGAACGACGTGGCTCCGTGATGCATGCGAAAACCGCCGTCATTGACGGCGTCTGGTCGACCGTGGGTTCAAGCAACATCGACTGGCGCAGCTTTCTCTACAATGACGAACTGAATGCCGTCATCCTTGGGCGCGAATTCGCGGGAGAAATGGAAGCGATGTTCGCGGACGATTTAGCGCATTCGGACCGAGTTCCGCTAGCTCAATGGCGCGAGAGACCGTTACCCTTGCGCGTAATGGAATGGTCCGCGAAGTTGATCGAGCGCGGGCTCTGATCGCGCTCGTCGCGTTCGGCTTCGCGCGACAGCCATTTCCTCACCGCGAGCTGCGCGATGGGCAATAAGTGTAGCGCGCGCGCGGCCCTCGAAATGCGGTGCTTGCTGCGCTTCTGTGGTGGTCGGTCATCGCCGGGGGCCAACTCGTAGACAACGGGCTTGTGGCTCCGATATCGGATGAACTGCTCAAGTACGACGCCGGCCGCGGCACCCACAAGCACCAGCGCGCGGGGATTGATGCGCGAACGCCAGGAGTGCCGCAGCTCGTAGAGGTGCTCCTGCAGTTGTGCGCTACGAATCTCGACCTGACGTTCGGCCTCGGCGACTTCGTGTTTCAGGCCCATCAGTGCGGCCCTCCGACGGTTCGTGGGAAAGCGAGGTTCTGGGACATCTTGCGGATCGCGAAATAAAGCGCGGCGGCGGCGGCGGCGTTGACTACCGCTGCGATGCCCAGCGCGGCGATCGCGGTCAGGCCGCCGTAGACCACGAGCGCGACGACGCCCATACCCACCAACGCGAGCCAGGTGCTGATTACCATCACCGCCGCGACGACCCCGGCGATGAGCATCCTGACGACACTCTGCCCGGCGAGGCGGGTCTCGAGTGCGGCGAGCTTCAGCCGATCGTGGGCGAGGCCACGGGCTTCCGTGAACAGCAACCGGGCTTCGTCGAGAAGCCCGGGGTGTGCGGGGGTCATCTTGAGCTGAGGATGCGGCTCAGGAGGAAGCCGCCGGCCACGGCAATACCGACTGACTGGAGCGGATGTTGGCGGACGTAGGCCTGAATCTCGCCCATCATCTCTTCTTCGGCTTCCATCCACTGCTCGCCTTTCGCTTCGAGCTTGTCGACCATGTTGTGGGCCTTTCCGGCGAGCCGATCGACAGCCGGTTGTGCCGCATTCGAGGCCTGGTCGATCTTGTCGTGGGCTTGGTCGGCTGCACGGTCGACCTTTCTGTCGAGTTGCTCGCCGTTCTGTGCAGAGGGGGTCGTGCGCATGATTGAACTCCGGTAGATTTATTGGGAGGAGTCCAACCTTAGCGATTTCCGCGGCGGAGAATCGTGCGGTGGCCCACTTAATTGACCACGCGTTTTACGTGAGCGCCCGCGGGAATCAGCGCAGAGCCGTCGACGAGTTGGTTCACGAGCGCAAGCTCGTCGAGCGGAATGGTCGATGGGTAGCTCGCGTTGAATTGCTGCAGCGACATCGCCCTCGGCGTGCGCATCACCGAGAGGCGCGGTGCTTGCACCGCGAGTGCCTGCGGGTCGGTCAGACGTCCGAAGGAATCAAACACACCCTGGAACGCAGCAGCGTACTTTGGGAGGCGATCCGCACCGGTGTATGCAACGATCCCGAACGTATGCTCGTCGAGCGTGATGAAGCTGACAGCGCCGGCGAGCGCGCCTTGCTCGGTCTGTGCCTGGAACTCCGCCGTTGCGGCATTGAGGCCGTTAACCGAGCGCGTATTCACCGGGCCGGCCGTAATCCCCTGCTGGCCGAGAAACGCGGCCGCGGCCTCCTGGGGAGTGCCTTTTGCGAGCGAAAGTTGCACGATGGCATCCTGGTCCGGGCTGCCCGCCATTACGGCCTGCGCCATGTTTTGGGTCATCCAACCTTGCGGGAAATTGACCTGGAAACGCATGTCTGGATGGACGAAGCGGGTGTTTTCGAAGTAACCGTTGCGCGGGTTCTCGCCATACGGCAGGCCATCGACACGCGCCATGTATTCGTCTTCGCCCGCGCGTGCGCCGAGCGGCAGAGTTGCGCCCGCGAGACGATTCTGGATACGCACGATGCGCTCTTCCGGGTACGGGTGCGTCGACATCCACGCGGGTACCGGGCTTCGGCCGGATGCCTCGCCGATACGTTGCAGCGATGCGAATACATCGGTCATCTGTGAGACGTCGTAGCCTTGCGCGAGCGCGTAGCCGAAACCCAGATCGTCGGCCTGGCGTTCCGCATCGCGACCGTAGCTCATGAACAGCATCGACAGCCCGGCGCTTGCGAGCTCGCCGAGTTGTGCGATTTCTGGGCTCAGCACCGAGCCCAGTCCGAGGCCGATTTGTGCGAGTTGTTGCCGACTGATCATGGCAACAGAGTGGCGCGCGGTCACGTGACCAATCTCGTGTCCGATTACAGTCGCAAGCTCCGCCTCGTTGTTCATCAGGGAAAGCATGCCGCGTGTCACATAGATGAACCCACCTGGCGCAGCGAACGCGTTGGGCGTCGGGTCGTCGATGACGCCGAAGTGCCATGGCAGCTCAGGACGCTCGGACGCCCGCGCCATCACCATGCCGATGCGCTGAACGTATTCCTGCAGAGCAGGGTCATCGACCAGGCCCATCTGGGCCTCGGCCGCCGCCGCGGTTTGACGACCGATTTCGATTTCCTGGCTCTCTGAAACAAGTGCGAGCTGGCTTTGGCCCGTGACCGGGTTCGTCGAGCAGGAGGCGGCGAAAAGGAGTGTCGCGGCGAGCGCGAATGCGAGTATTGGCTTCATGATGTGCTTATTACCCCGCGCGGCAGTCGCTGTCAGTACGGTATCGAACGAAGTTGCTACTGCTGAGTCATGTCCAGTAGATTCATGTCGAGCAAGCGCGCGGTCTGGACTTTGACGGCCTCGTAACACTCACAGCAGTTTTTCTCCAGCCGCAGACGGTCGAGCATCTGGATATGTCCGCGTCGATAGCGAATCACGTTCGCCTTCTGCAGTCTGCCGGCCGCTTCCGTGACGCCCTCGCGGCGAACGCCAAGCATGTTTGCGATCAACTCCTGGGTCATGACCATTTCATCGGTGCCGAGCCGGTCAAATGACAGTAACAGCCAGCGGCAGAGTTGCTGGTCCACCGTATGGAAACGGTTGCACATGGCGGTTTGCGCGGTCTGAGCGAACAGCGTTTGTGAGTAGCGGAGCAACATGTCGTGCAACCGACCTTTGCGGGAGAATTCTCGCTTCAACAGGTGACCCTTGATGCGGTAAGCATGGCCCGCGCTGTGCACGACCGCACGGTTCGGCATGGTGCCGTCACCGGTCAGCTGTGCGATGCCAATCATGCCCTCGCTACCGACCATCGAGATTTCCGCCGAGGCACCGTCCTCGGTCACGTAAAGCAGCGAGATGATTGCGCTGGTCGGAAAATAGACGCAGTGCTGCTTCTTATTCGTTTCATACAGGACCTCACTGAGTCCGAGCGGCACCCATTCCAGGTGCGGAAACAGGCGGTCCTTCTCGTCGATTGTCAGCGCATCGAGCAAGTGATTGTGGGGAGAATGTGATGGCATCGAATCTTCCTCAGGCGGATTGTCGGATATACGGGGTGGCGACGAGCCGGTCGAACTCTCGCTTCACCACCGAGTAACACTCGCATGAGAGTGCTTCGAGCTGGGGTCGGTCGATCACCGTGATGCGTCCTCTGCTGTATCGGATGACGCCGAGCTTCTGCAACTTGCCAGCCGCTTCGGTGACACCCTCGCGACGTACGCCCAACATATTCGCGATGAGTTGTTGCGTCATGATCAGTTTGTTGGTCGGCAGCCGGTCGAGCGACAACAACACCCAGCGACACAGTTGCTGGTCGACCGTATGGTGGCGGTTGCAGACCGCGGTCTGCGCGATCTGCGCGAGCAGCGCTTGTGAGTAGCGCAGAATCCAGTCATGGAGGCTGCCGTTACGGCGGAACTCATCGCGCAGGACGCTGCCCGGCAGTCGATACGCATAGCCGGCGCTTTGGACGACCGCCTGGCTCGCGGAGATATCGGCGCCCATACACAGACCGACGCCCGTGACACCCTCGTGCCCGACCACTGAGATTTCGGCGGAGGCACCATCGTCCATCACGTACAGCAATGAAACGATTGAGTCTGTCGGAAAATAGACATCTTCTATGTCGGCGCCGCGTTGGTGTAGCACTTGGCCCAATGAAACGGTCGCGAGTTCCATGTGCGGATACAGACGTTCGCGCTCTGCCGCGGTGAGCGTCGAGAGGAGCTGGTTATGATCAGGCTTCGGAAAGTCAGGCATGGCCAAATCAGGCTATGCGATTCGGCACACATCGCCCATCCGGTGAACACCGTACGGGCAGGCAGGAAACCCCCTAGTCAGGCACGGCGCAGCACCACCAACGGCGATTCGTCGAGCGTCTTCCGGGTTGCGAGGAGGCCAATCGATCCGATACCGACGCCCCCCCCTAGCAGGCCGGCGGCCCAGACCCACGGACTGCCTCCATAAGCAAAGTCGAACACCTGTACCGCGAGGACGGCCCCGATGACGCTCGCCGCAAGCGCAGCGAGCAATCCCGCGAGCGCCCCGAGCACCACGAACTCGGCTGCGAGCCCCTTGAGTACGGTGGTGCGCGCCGCGCCGAAAGTACGCAGCATCGCAGTCTCCCGACGCCGCTCGTCGCGGCTCGCGTTGATCGCGGCCAGCATCACGGCGATACCCGCCGCGAGCGTGAACAGGAATACGAATTCGACGGCGCGTGAAGCTTGCGCGACTACACCTCGAACTTGGTCGAGAATGGCCTCGATGTCGATTACCGTGACCGTCGGCAGCGTACGCAACAATTCGATGAACACGCCGCGTTCGTCGCGCGGGACGAACGCGGCGCCGACCCACGATGCGGGCAGGCCGTCGAGTACACCGGGCGGCAGCACCATGAAGAAGTTGGGGTTGAACGAGTCCCAATCGACCGTGCGCAGATTGTGTACGGTCACTTGGAGCGACTCGCCAGCAACGTCGAATTCAAGCACATCGCCGGTGCCCACACCGAGCCGTTCCGCCGCCTCCGTCTCAAGAGAGATCAGGGGCTGTCCATGCTCTGCTTCACTCCACCACTCGCCCGCGACAACACGATTGTCACGCTGCGGTTGTGCGGCCCAGCTCAGGTTTTGCTCTCGGTCCGCGAAGCCGCGCCCGCGTCCCGAAAAATCAATGTCGGCAACCGGCGTACCCCCGATTTGCGTGAGCCGTGCGCGAACCATCGGGTAAAGCGTGGGCGGCGTGAGACCCGCTTGCTCGAATACGCCGGAGAGGGCGGCGCGTTCGTCGGTCTGGATGTTGATCATGAAGTGATTCGGCGCGTCCGTACTCAGCGTTCGCTGCCAGCCACTCATCAAGTCCGCGCGCACGATTCCGAGCAACAACAACACCATCAAGCCAAGCCCGAACGCGACGAGTTGGGCGATGCTCTCCCGACGGCGGCGCACGATGTTTGCGAGACCGTATCGCCAGGCGACGCCGACCCGACCGCGTAAGCCACCAAGAATGCGTAGCAGACCCCAAGCTGCGCCCGCAAATGCGAGCGCGGCGAATGCGGCGCCGCCGCCGGTCAGCAACGTGAGTTCCGCGTCGCGTGTCTGCGCGTACAGCAGTAGCGCGATTGCGCCGACTGCGGCACCGTATGCGACCCAGCCGGCGACGGGCGGCGGATCCAGGTCGCGACGCAATACGCGTGCCGGTGAAACGCGCCGCAGCGGCAGTAGGGGCGGAACCGCGAATCCGGCCAGTACAATCATGCCGGTCGCGACGCCGGTGGCCGCCGACATCAGGCGCGCGGCTGGCAGGTCGTCCACCGCGAGCAGGCCGGCCATCAGCTCCACAAGACCGAGCTGGGCCAACCAGCCGATGGCGACGCCGACGGCGCCGCCGGCAAGGCCGATCAGCAGGACTTGTAACGTGTATGCACGGAGCACGAACGCCTGCGTACCGCCGACGCACTTGATGATTGCGATTGCGTCGAGGTGTCGCGCGGCATATCGGCGTGCGGCCATCGCAACAGAAATCGACGACAACAGCACGGCAACAATCGCTGCGAGGCCGAGGAATCGCTCGGCCCTGTTCAGCGCTGCACCGAGCTCTGGACGGGCTTCGCGCACGTCGACGAGCTCCGCACCCCTTTCTAGGCGCTCGGCGGCCCACAACCCGAACGCGTCGATTTCTTCCGTGCCTCCAGCGAACAGGCTACGGTAGCGTACGCGGCTCCCGGGCTGAATCAGCCCAGTCGATTCAATATCTGCGAGATTCATCAACGCCGTCGGGGCCATGCTGGTGAACCCGAATCCGGCGTCCGGAATCGACTCGAGCACGTGCGATGCAACGAACGCGGATTCACCGATTCGGATCGTATCGCCGGGTTCGATACCGAGTTGTGCGAACAGCCGAGTGTCGAGCCAAGCGATGCCCGGCGCCGGGATCGACGACGCACTGCGCCGCTCCCCAAAGAGTTCATCGGACACGGAGACCGCGCCGCGCAACGGGTAACCCTCTGCGACCGCATTGACGTTCGCGAGTGCGTTCGCGTCGCCCGCGACAATCACACTCGCGAGCGACCAACGTGTGCTGGTGCGCAGCCCGCGTTGCGCGGCCTCCATCGCGAACACATCCGTCGGGCGGTCGCGAGAAACGACCACGAGGTCTGCCGCGAGAATGTCGCCCGCTTGTCGTTCCATCGCGCGCGCGACGCGGTCCGTGAAGAGCCCGACCGAGCTCACGGCCGCGACCGCAATGACGAGCGCGAGCCCAAGGATCGCGAGCTCGCCAGAGCGGAATTCCCGCGCGAGCGCGCGCAAAGCGAAACGCAGCTCGGTCACGCGGCGTGCCTGCTGATCCGACCCGCAGAAATTTCAATAATCCGCGAGCACCGATTCGCGAGTGCCGGGTCGTGCGTTACGAGCACCAGGGTGGTGGTGTTCAGACCAAACAACAGGTCAATCACGCGGGCGCCGGTCGCGGCATCGAGGTTGCCTGTCGGCTCGTCGGCGAAAAGAATCGCCGGCCGGGGTGCAAATGCGCGCGCAAGGGCGACGCGCTGCTGCTCGCCGCCGGAAAGCTGGTGCGGATAATGGGCTTCCCGCTCTGTGAGCCCGACGGCGGACAGGTTCTCGCGGGCGGCGATAACGGGGTCGTCGTGGTCAGCGAGCTCGAGCGGAAGCATGACGTTCTCGAGCGCCGTGAGGCTCGCGAGCAAGTGGAATGACTGGAACACGAAGCCGACGTGTGTCCCGCGCAGTTTCGCCCGGCCATCCTCGTCGAGGGCGGTGAGTTCGGTGCCGGCGAGGATTACCGTGCCCGAGGTGGGGGCATCAAGCCCCGCGAGCAGCCCTAACAACGTGGACTTTCCCGAGCCCGACGCACCCATGATAGCGACCGATTCGCCCTCGGACACCGCGAGCGATACGTCATCGAGTATGGTGAGCAGGCCTTCCGGGCTGGTAACCTTTTTGACCAGCCGGTCCGCTTGGAGAATCGTGTCACCCATGTATCGAGTCATCCTGTTGTTGGTATTGTTGTTCTTCCTCGCGCCCACCCGCGCCGCGGAACCCGTAGTGCTGGTGGTCGGAGACAGCCTCAGTGCGTCCTATGGCGTTCCCCGTCCCGAAGGCTGGGTCGCCCTTCTCGAGCAGCGGCTCGGTGAGGGCGGCCGCGTCGTGAACGCGAGCATCAGCGGCGACACGACGAGCAGCGGGCTTGCCCGGCTGCCGCGCGCGCTGAGCGTCCACCAGCCTTCGATTGTCATCATCGGCCTCGGTGGCAACGACGGCTTGCGCGGCTATCCCCTCACCGAGATGCAGCGCAATCTCGACGCCATGATAACGGCTGCGACGCGCGCGGGCGCGAAGGTGGTGCTGATTGGTGTGACCATCCCGCCAAATTATGGGCCCGATTACCGTCGCGGCTTCACCGGGGTGTTCGACGCGCTCGCGGCTGAGCATCGGCTGCCGCTCGTGCGGTTTGCGATCGAGGAGGTCGCGGACCGTCCAGGCATGCTCCAGGACGACGGCGTCCACCCGACGGCGGCTGCCCAGCCATGGATGCTCGACCTCGTCTGGGAAGCGCTACGCCCATTGCTCAAGTGTACCGTGTAGTATTGAACCGTGGACAAACCTTGGCTTAAACACTATCCGCAGGGCGTTCCGGCCGACATCGAACTCGGGCCCGACGCCACGCTCAAGAAAGTGATCGACGACTGCTTCGTCGAGTTCCGAGACCTGCCTGCGTTCAAGAACATGGGCACTACGCTCACGTTCGCCGAGATCGACCAGTGCAGTCGGTACTTCGCCGCGTGGCTGCAACAGGTCGCCGGCCTGAAACGCGGCGACCGCCTCGCAATCATGATGCCGAACTTGCTCCAATATCCGGTGGTGCTTTATGGCGCACTGCGGTCCGGGGTGATCGTCGTGAACGTGAATCCGCTGTATACCGCGCGCGAACTCGAGCACCAGCTCGTCGACTCGGGCGCAACCGCGATTGTGGTCGTCGAGAACTTTGCGCACACGGTCGCGCAAGTGCTGGACAAGACCAAGGTCAAGACGGTCGTGACGACCCGGATGGGCGACATGTTGCGGTCGCCGAAACGCCAGCTCGTCAATTTCGTGGTCAAACACGTCAAGAAACTGGTACCCGCGTGGCACATTCCGGGTGCACATGACTTGCGAAAAGCGATCGCCCACGGCAAGTGGCAGGTGCTTCAAGACGTCGAGATCGCACCCGACGACACCGCATTTCTCCAGTACACCGGCGGAACGACGGGCGTCTCGAAGGGCGCTGAACTCACGCACCGGAACATGGTCGCGAATCTCGAGCAGGTCAAAGCGTGGTTCGGAACGCGAACGGCGGCGGGCGGCGAGATGGTGATCACGGCGCTGCCGATGTACCACATTTTTTCGCTGACCTGTAATTGTCTGCAATTCCTGAAGCTGGGTGGCTGCAATGTGCTGATTACGAATCCGCGGGATATGCCGGGATTCGTCAAGGAACTGTCCAAGCATCGTTTCACGGTCATCACGGGCGTGAACACGTTGTTCAATGGTCTGCTGCACACGCCCGGTTTCGACAAGCTTGATTTTTCGCCGTTGAAGTTGTCGCTTGGCGGAGGCATGGCGGTCCAACGCGCGGTCGCGGAACATTGGAAGCGCGTCACGGGGACGCCACTGCTCGAGGGCTTTGGCCTCACGGAAACGTCGCCTGTGGCAACCGTGAACCCGCTCGACAACACGGATTACACGGGCTCAATCGGGCTGCCATTGCCGTCGACCGAACTCTCCATCCGCGATGAGGATGGCCAGCCGGTTCTGACTGGCGCGGTCGGTGAGATTTGGATCCGGGGTCCGCAGGTGATGAAGGGCTACTGGAACCGCCCGGACGAAACGCGCAATGTATTGCCCGGTGACGGCTGGCTGAAAACCGGCGACATGGGCGAAATGGACGAACGCGGCTACACGCGCATCGTCGATCGCAAGAAGGACATGATTCTGGTCTCCGGGTTCAATGTGTACCCGAACGAGATTGAGAGCGTCGCCGTCGAACACCCGGGCATCCTCGAGGCGGCTGCGATCGGCGTGCCGGACGACGAGTCCGGCGAAGTGGTGAAATTGTTCGTCGTACTCAAGGATAAGAACCTGACCGAGGCCGACGTCATCGAGCACTGCTCGAAGAGTCTCACGGGATACAAGCGGCCGAAGTCCGTCGAATTCCGCGACGAGCTCCCGAAGACCAACGTCGGCAAGATTCTTCGGCGAAAACTGCGCGACTGAACCTCCCTGTGATACACCATTCCCCAGCGCCGGGCATGGCGTGTTCGCCTCGGCGGTCCGACCGTCGCGGCGCGAAGGCGCCGCTCCTACAGTGACCGGCCAGCGGCGCGTTCGGTCCGGCCGTCGCAGCAGGCCGCCACCGAAGCAATCGCGGCGCGGAGCGCGCGGTCCTGCGGGTAAGTCAGGTCGGGTTGTAAGCGTGGACTTCGTCGACGAGCACGCCAAGGTGGTCAGGATTCACCCACTGGTGGATGCCGTGCCCGAGATTGAACACATGGCCGGGACCTGGGCCGTAGCTGTCGATGACGGCGCGAACTTCGCGTCGGATGTCATTCGGTTCCGCGTACAGGATTGACGGGTCCAAATTACCCTGCAGCGCGACGCGGTCGCCCACGCGCCGACGGGCCTCGCCGAGGTCTGTGGTCCAATCGACACCGAGGGCGTCCGCGCCACTGTCGGCCATCGCTTCGAGCCACTGGCCGCCGCCCTTCGTGAACAACACGATCGGCACGCGCCGGCCCTCGTGCTCGCGGCGTAGCCCCGAGACGATTTCGCGCATCGGGCCGAGCGACCAGCGCCGGTAGCCGGCCGGGGTCAACGCTCCGCCCCACGTGTCGAAAATCATCAGCGCTTGCGCGCCGGCCTCGACCTGCGCGTTCAGGTAGCGCGTGACCGAAGTCACAAGCGTCGCGAGCAGTGCGCGTAAGGCCTCCGGGTCGGTGTACGCGAGCGCTTTGATACGCGCGAATTCGCGCGTCGACTTACCTTCAACCATGTAGGTGGCGAGCGTCCACGGGCTGCCGGAAAATCCAATCAAGGGAACGCGACCGTCGAGCTCACGGCGGATCAACCGTACTGCATCGGTCACGTAGCGCAACTCGACTTCCGGGTCGGGCGCGCCGAGCTTCAGGATCTCGCTACGACTGCGGACCGGATGGTCGAACACCGGCCCCTCGCCCTCGACGAACCGAAGTCCGAGGCCCATCGCGTCAGGAATGGTCAGGATGTCGGAGAACAGGATCGCGGCGTCGAGATCGAACCGCGCAAGCGGTTGGAGCGTGACCTCGCACGCGAGCTCCGGCGTCGAACAAAGCTGCATGAAGCTGCCCGCGCGCTCGCGGCTCGCCTTGTACTCGGGTAGATAGCGACCCGCTTGCCGCATGATCCATACCGGCCGGCGCTTGACCGGTTCGCGCGCGAGTGCGCGTAACAGGTTGTCGTTGTGCAGCGGTGTGTCAGCGCGCACCGACCACCTCCGCGATCGTATCCTGGATTGCTTCTGCAGCCGCGCGCGGGTCTGGCGCGTTCCGGATCGGCCTGCCGACCACGATGTAGTCAGCGCCATTCTCGAACGCCTGCGCGACGGTCACGACCCGCTTCTGGTCATCGTCGGGCCGGTTGTCCACGGGGCGGATGCCTGGTGAAACCACGAACAGGCGGTCACTGACCTCGCGGCGCAGCATCGGAATCTCAAGCCCTGACGACACGACGCCGTCACAACCGGCTTCGAGCGCCCGGCGTGCGCGCGACACGACCAGTTTTTCGACATCACAGGTAAACCCGAGGTCATCGAGGTCGCCGCGGTCGAGGCTGGTGAGAACCGTCACTGCGAGTATTTTGAGATTCCCCTTCTCGGCCGCCGCCGCTTCCATGATTGACTGGTTGCCGTGGACCGTCGCGAACGTCGCGCCACGGTCGCGCAGGCTCCGTACTGCCGCGGCGACGGTTGCGGGGACATCGAAGAACTTCAGGTCCACGAACACGAGCTTGTCGCGCGCAGTCAGCCAGTCGAGCAGCTCGAAGTAACCGCCGGACATGAAGAGCTCAAGGCCGAGTTTGTAGAAACGGACGGAATCGCCGAGCCGTTCGACGAGCGCGCGAGCGGCCGCGGCATCGGGCACGTCGAGCGCGAAGATGAGGCGGTCGCGGGAGTCGATGGATTTCATCGACGAATTATACCGCGCGGGCCCGCGCTAGGCGGCCCGCGCGTTACTCGGTCAGGTCGGGTTTGTGCAATCCGCCGCGACGCCGAAGGGGCTCACTTGGTTCGGCGGGAACGCGTTTGCGTTCAGGTCTTCGACCGCAATCGGGAGGACGAAGTCCAGGTTGCGTGTCGACTCCGTGCCGTCGACCGACGCCGTCGCGGTGAGCCGTACGAGCACCCAAAGCGCGTAGTTTTGCGGCCAGCGAATCCTGAACGACGCGATACCGTCTTCGTTGATTTCTACGGTCGATGGTACCGATGCGACGCTGGGCGGGTCGATTTGGCCATTGTTGTTGTAATCGCCGAACGCCGCGAGGTTGATGTTGCCCGTCCCCAGTGGGTCTTCGCTGCGGCAGCCGAACGGGCCATAACCGTAGTACGGTCCGAAGGTCGGCGGCGGACTGCCGTTCGGCATGCCGAAGAATGGATCGGTGTCGGAGACCAACCAAACCGGTACCCAGTCGCCGGTGTCTGGCGGCGCAGGCAGGGCCATAAACCCTTTCTGGTACTCGAGCGAGCGCAGCGTGAGGCGGAACACGGTATCCGGCGAGGCCGGATTACCCGCTGAGTCGGTGATGAGGGCGTTGAATACTTTCGAGTAGGTCGCGTCTTCATCGTGTTTTTCTATTTGGTTGTCGGTGCCGAGCACCATGAACACCGTCGGCGCCGCGACCGTCACTGTCGCGACGTCGCTCGAAATTACAGGGTCGCCGAAATCCGCGTTGATTTCTACGCCGTTCAGGGCCGACGACGCCGTGCCGGCCTGATAAGTAGAGCGCGCCACGCCCTGGCTGTCGGTGACGTCGGTCGAGGACAACAGCTGACCGCCCGACAGGTCGCTCAACGAAAAGCGGACCGCCTCCCCCTTGACGGGATTACCATCCGGGTCGGTCACGACCGCGGTGATGGCTGCCGTCCCTTCGGGCGCGATCGTCGACGGTGACGCCTGGACCTCGATCGCGGTCGGGGTCGTCGACACGAATTCGAGCGCGAGCCGACGGGTCACGTCCTCGGGGCCGCGCGCCGTGACGATGACCGGGCCGGCGCCGTCAGAGCCCGTGGCCGTGAGCGTGACGGACGCGAGGCCACCACCAGCGGTCGTTTGCGTAAACGAGGACAAAGTGCCGCGGGTCGTGCTGAACAATATTTCTTCACCATCGAGCGGTGTGCCGTCCTGGCGAAGCACGATATTCACCGTCACGCTGTCGCCGAATGCAATTTCGGCATTCGCGGCCGGTGCCGAAAATGTGATGCCATACGACGAAACGAGCACGTCGGTCGACACCGATAGGCCGAGGCCGGTGAACGTCAGCGTGTCCTCGCCGCCGGCCGTTCCCGTGACATCGAACTCGGCGGTCCCGTCCACGGCGGTGACGGCGGTTGCCGGTGAGATGGTGTTGCCGTTCTCGGATGTCGCTTGCACCGTAACGTCGCGGATGCCGGCGCCGCCTGAGTGAATCAGGGATACCGTATAGGTCTCGGTCTCGCCGGCCTCGAGCGACGTCGCGCCCGAGACACTGATCCGGGTACCGGTGACGTCGATGGTAATCGTGCTTTCAACCTCGCCCGCCGAAACGGTCACGGTGGTGGTCCGGTTTTGCGGGTCGCCGCCGGTGGTGAGCGTCGCAGTGGCGCGCCCATTCTCGTTGGTGACATTGTCCAACACGGTCAACGCACCGGAGTCGGCCGAAAAGGTCAGCGGCACGTTCGGGACGACGTTATTCGACGTGTCACGGACAATCGCCGTAATAGTGACGCCGTTTTCATCGTTGATTGCGTTCGACGCCAGGACCGGAGGATCCGCGAGCAGAACGATGTTGGCTGCGACAGGGTCGACCGGATCGCCGGGGCCGCCCCCACCGCCACCACCACCGGGTCCGACAAACGCATCGTCGCTGTTACAGGATGCCAGCAGTGCGAAAACAAACACCGCTGCGATTCTGGTCTTCGGTCCCCACGCCATACTCGACTCCCGGCCCGCGACTGCGCGGGCATTGGTCCTTTTATGCGTTGGATTCTAGGTCGTATTCCTAACGAAAACAAGTATATTTGGCCAACTCGCAAGGCGTTACATAAAGTTAGCCGGAGCGCGCGGGGTCTTGGATGCGCTCATATTCCGCGATTGCATAGCGGTCGGTCATTCCCGCGATGTAATCCGCGGTGGCGCGTGCTCGGCCGTTGGCACCCTGGTCGGCCTCAAGCGCGTGCGACCGCGTGGCGAACGAAGGGGGCAACAGGCGCGTATCTCCAAAAAACGCGTCGAACAGCACGCGGACCACACGGCGGGCCTTCAGCGTCATTCGGTGGACACGGTAGTGTTGGTACAGCTCCTTGCGGAGGAAGCGCTTCAGCTCGAGGTTGATCTCACGCATCTCGTCGCTGAAATGGATGGAGGCTGACCCCGCCGTGCGGACTGCGTCGATGTCGGCCGGCGCTCGCGCCGCAAGGGCCGCACCGCTCGCGGAGACGAGATCTGTCACCTGCCGGTCGATCATGCGCCGGATTGTCTCGTGGACCTGGCGCCGCAAGGGTGCGTCGGGGTAGCGCTTGATGACGGCATCGTGCTGTTCTCGGAACAATCGCGTCTCGCGCAACCCGTCAATCGTCACTAAGCCGGCGCGGATGCCGTCGTCGACGTCGTGATTGTTGTACGCGATTTCGTCGGCGACGTTCGCGAGCTGCGCTTCGGCGCC
Source organism: Gammaproteobacteria bacterium (assembly GCA_040882865.1). Classification (GTDB taxonomy): domain Bacteria; phylum Pseudomonadota; class Gammaproteobacteria; order Natronospirales; family JAIVGZ01; genus JAIVGZ01. The sequence continues at coordinate 69,786 of JBBEAN010000003.1, read as the reverse complement.
GGGCCAACTCTTGTCGATGAACCGTTGGCCGACGTCGCCGAGCGCGCGCGCCGCGTCGAGCGCGCAGTGTTTCAGGATGCCCTCGCGTGTCTCGAAGGTGAGGTTCAGGCCGTTGAATTGCGCATATTTCTGTTCGAGCTCGTCCACGACCCGCAACGACTGGAGGTTGTGCTCGAAGCCACCGTAGGGCTTCATGCACTCGTTGAGTGCGTCCTGACCGGCGTGGCCGAACGGTGTGTGCCCGAGATCGTGCGCGAGCGCGATGGCCTCGACCAGGTCTTCGTTGAGCCCGAGCGAACGCGTGGCTGTGCGCGCGATCTGTGCGACCTCGAGCGAATGCGTCAGACGCGTACGGAACATGTCCCCCTCGTGGTTCACGAAGACCTGCGTCTTGTACTCGAGCCTGCGGAACGCACCTGAGTGGAGGATGCGGTCGCGGTCGCGTTGGAACTCGGATCGACCGGTCGGCGCCGGCTCGTCGTGGCGCCGGCCGCGGCTTCGGGTCGGGTCGGCGGCGTAGGGATTCATGGCTGCATTGTAAAGTCCCGCAGCATCAATACCAGCGCGGCATGCGGGTAGTCGCCCGTGAAGACCGGCTCGCCGAGCGCGCGCAGAAGTACCAGTCGGACCACGCCGCGCGCGGCCTTCTTGTCGTGCTGCATGATTTCAAGCAGGTGCTCCGCAGAGGGCGCCGGAGACGGCAGTAGGACGGGCAGGTCGGCCGCATTTGTCAGGGCGGAAATGCGCGCCGCATCGCGTGCAGGCAACCAACCGAGCGACTGCGATAGCCGCGCGGCCATTACGCAGCCAAGCGCGACCGCCTCGCCGTGCAGCAATGCGCCCTCAAAGGCCGTCTCAAGCGCGTGGCCAAACGAATGGCCGAGATTCAGGTTGACCCGTGCGCCCACGTCGCGCTCATCGGCCGCAACCACTGCGGATTTCGCGGCGCAACACCGCGCAACGGTCGCGGCCAGCGCGTCTTCATCCCTCGCTAGCAGGCCCGCCATCTCTCGCTCCAGGTCCGCCATCCATGCCTCACCCTCAAGCACCGCATATTTGATGACTTCGCCGAGGCCAGAGCGCAACTCGCGCGCGGGGAGGGTGCGCAACGTCGCGACGTCCGCGATCACACGCGATGGCTGGTGGAACGTGCCGATCAGGTTCTTGGCTACGGCATGATTGACCGCCGTCTTTCCGCCGACCGACGAATCAACCTGGGCGAGCAGTGTCGTCGGCAGTTGCAGGTACGGGACACCACGCTGGTACAGCGAGGCAGCGAGCCCCGTGACGTCGCCAATCGCGCCGCCACCGAGCGCGATGAACGTGCCGCCGCGGTCGAGCCCCGCGGTAGCCGCGGCGCCGCAGAGCCGTTCGACGGTCGCGAGCGTTTTCGCGGCATCACCGTCGGGCAGGACGACAACTTCGTGTGGATGTTGCGCGAGCGCGGAGCGCACGGATGCCAAGTGCAAATCGGCGACTGCCTCGCTGGTCACGACCAAGCTGCGGTCGCCGAGTGCGCCGTCGTAGGCAGTCGACTCGCCGAGCAGCCCGGCGCCGATCAAGATCGAGTAACTGCGTGATCCGAGGTCGACGGTCAGTCGTTGCACTTGAGTAACCCCACGATTTCAAGCGCAACCGTCCGCACGCGGCGCCCATCCGTCGACACCGTGAAATCGGCGATTGCGCGGTATAACGGGTCGCGCTCTGCATAGAGTGACGCGAGACGGTCGGCAGGATCCGCGGTGTCCAGTAGCGGTCGCGTCGTGCTGGCACGCGTACGCGAAAGTTGGTATTCGATGGACGTGTAGAGGTAGACAACCGTGCCGCGTGACACGAGTGCGTCGCGACTGCCGGTGTCGAGCACAGCACCGCCACCGGTGGCGACGACGGCGTCGGGAATCAATGTCAGTTCGTCAATGACGTGGCGCTCGCGTGCGCGGAAGCCCACCTCGCCTTCGCGGTCGAAAATAAAGCCGATGTCGGCGCCGGTGCGTTCCTGGATTACCGAATCAGAGTCAAAAAACGGGCGGCGTAGCATGCGGGCGAGCTCGCGTCCGATGGCGCTCTTGCCGGCACCCATCGGCCCGACGAGGAACAGCCCCATCGTCAGTTCAACCGCATGCCTTCCTTGACGATCTTCGGCGTGACGAAGATCAGAAGTTCGGCCTTGTCGGTGATCGAGCTACGTGTTCGGAACATCATGCCGAGCACAGGAATATCGCCGAGCAAGGGGACTTTGGTCTCTGCCTCGCGACGTTGAGTTTCATAAATGCCGCCGAGTACGACGGTTTCGCCGTCGTCAACGAGTACTTGCGTGACGATGCTACGCGTGTCGATACTGGGTACGAACCCGCCCGTCGCGCTCGGAACCTGTTGGCCGACGGTGTCGTTGCGCACTTCGAGGTCCATGATCACCCGATTGTCGGGCGTGATTTGCGGGGTCACGCGCAAGCTCAGCACCGCTTCCTGGAAGTTGGTGGTGGTCGCGCCACTCGATGACGCCTCTTGGTAGGGGATTTGGACGCCCTGTTCGATGGAACCTTCGCGCTGGTTCGCTGTAAGCACCCGTGGGCTCGACACGACTTCGCCGCGTCCCTCCGCCTGCAGGGCAGACAATTCGAGGTCGACGAGGTAGTCGGAGCCGAGGATCGCGAATGCTGCGCGACCGGCGGCGCCCGCGACCGGCAGGTTAACGTTCAGGCGGTCAGCGGGGTTGCCGGTCGGAATCTGTACCGGGAATGGTTGTCCGGTATTGCCGACGTTGCTGATAGCGGAGGCCGCCATGATATCCGATGCCGCGAGGCTACCGGTCGTACCGATGATGCCGCTATCGCCGTGTCGACGGACGTGAGTGGTGCCGAAGCGCGCGCCGAGCTCCTTCGTGAAGTCGCTGTTCGCAACCACGATGCGCGACTCAATCAGGACCTGCCGAATCGGCACGTCGAGCAGTCGGACCATGCGCCGGATATCCTCGAGGCGGTCGTCAGTATCCTGGACGAGCAGCGTGTTCGTGCGTTCGTCGATGGAGACGTTGCCGCGCGCGGACATGAGGCTTGTGCCCTCGGAGCGTAGCAGCGACGCGAGCTCAGATGCTTTCGCGTAATTGATCTGGATGAACTCCGAGCGTAGCGGTGCGAGTTCCTGTACGTCCTGTTGCGACTGGAGCTGGGTACGCTCGCGCGCCGCGATTTCTTCCGCGGGCGCCACCAGCATCACGTTGCCGGTCTGGCGCATGCCGAGCCCTTTGGTGCGCAGGATGATGTCGAGTGCCTGATCCCATGGCACGTTCTGCAAGCGTAGCGTGAGGTTGCCACCGACGCTGTCGCTGACGACGAGGTTCAACCCCGAGATGTCGGCGATGATCTGGAGGACCGCGCGCGTCTCGATATCCTGGAAGTTGAGCGTCAGACGCTCGCCGTCGAACTCCTGCTCGGTGCGGCGTTGCTGCGCGAGTTCCGCCTCCGTGACTGGCTTGAGCTCCACCGTGAACAAATTATCCGATTGGTACGCAATCTGGTTGAAACGCCCGGTGCCGTTGATGGTGAGTTGCACGCTGGAACCGACGCGACGCGTCTCGATCGATTCGACCGGTGTCGCAAAATCGGTCACGTCGAGCTGCCGTATCAGTTCATCAGCGACACTCGCGTTACGGAAATCGACCAAGACGCGGCTCCCGTCTTCGCGGAGCGCGACAATGACCGACGGGTCCGAGAGATGTACGACCACACGGCCTTCGCCCGCGGGCCCACGGCGAAAGTCGACATTCTCGATCTCGTGTGTCGCGCGCCTCGGCGCATCTTCGCGCGGCGTGACCGACGTGAATTGGGTCGCGCGTCCAGCGGTCGCCGTCGGGCGCAGCATCACGACGATGTCGTTGCCCTCGATGCGGGTCTCGTAGGGAGTGACTTCGGTCAGGTTGAACACGACACGCGTACGACCCTGCGCTTCCGCGCTGGTGATGGTGGTCAGCGGCCCGATGCCGACGTCCTGGCGCCGTTGCTGTAGTGCGTTCGTTGTGCCAGGGAGGTCGAACGAGATGCGCGCCGGACGATCGATCGTGAAGCTCAGCGGATCGGCTGGCGGACCCGACAATTTCATACGGACCTGAACCCCGTCACCAGGGAGTCCCGACGCTTCGATGGACTGGAGAGAAGAACTCGCCTGCGAGAGCGCGGGCGCGGGAAACGCGATTGCCGCAAGCAGCATGAGTAGGACTATTCTGTTCATCGCAGTATCCTCGTACGCCTATTCGCTCAGCGCAACGGCGGCGGCGCGTTCGGTCCAACCGCCCGTGCCGTCCGGAATGATTTCAATCAGCGTGACTGAGATCTCGCTGATTGCGGTTATGCGGCCGTGGTTCTGGCCAAGATAATTTCCGACCCTGACGCGATGCACCGATCCGTCGCTGTTGCGGATCAATGCGTAAGTTTCGCCGCCCATCGTGACCGTGCCGACCATGCGCAGTGTATCGAGCGGGAAGTCCTCGAGGTATTCTCGATTGCGGTCCGCGTCCGGACGAACCCCGCCGGTGCCATCGTCCGCAACCTGCTGGCGCACCGGTGCGCTGGGTACGAACGGCGAACGGTGTTCGTGCGCCGTGTACGCGAACGTTTCGTACGGCTTCACCTGGGGTAGCGGTTCGATTCGTATGGCTGGGCGGCGTTTGATTTCTTCGACCCACGCTTCGAGGTCGCTCATGTCGCGGGTACAGCCCGACAGCAGCACCGCGGCGCCAGCCGTAATCAACGCGATACGCAGGGGTGCGTTCATCGGCGGCCTCGCTGAGGCGCCGGCCGTGCCGGTGCCTGCGATTCGTCGAGATAGCGATAGGTCTTCGCTGTCAGGACCATCGTCAGGCCGCCCTTCGTCGCCGCGGCGCCTCGGGTTGAGCCCGCTGGTGAAATCTTGATGTCATGCAGCGTAACGATTCGCGGCAGCGCAGCGACGTTGCTGGCGAACGTTGCAAATTCGTGAAAGCCGCCGGTCAAGCGCATCTGGATTGGCAGTTCCGCATAGAAGTCTCGCGTGACCTCGCGCTGCGGCTGGAACAGCTCCTGCTCGAGGCCGGCGGCGAGCGCCGACTGGGAGATGTCGACCAGCAGGTTTTCGACTTCGGTCTCGCCCGGCAACTGCCGCAGCATCGCGCCGAAGGTGCGTTCCATCTCGTCGATTTGCGCCCGGTATTGATCCAATGCCGCGGCCCGGCGCTGCTTCGTGTCGAGCTGCGCGCGAAGCGTGGCTTCCTCGGCGACGACTGCGTCCTTCTCGACCAGCATGTCCTTGATCACGAACATATAGCCCGCGACGAGGACGCCAACGAAAATCACGGCAAGCACAATTGCCCGCAGCGGCCACGGCCAAGCACCAATTTGGTTGGGGTCTAGCTTGCGGAGTTCATCGAGGTTCATTGCTCGGCCTCGGGCGTTGCGCCGGGGCTGATTTGCCGCGCCTGCAGCGTGAACTCCTGTGCGCGATCAGCGGCCCCGCCGACGCGCTGGATCACGTCGAGTCGTCCGATAGACAGGTAGTCTGATCCCTCGATCGCGCGCATATACGCGCTGACGCGCGCGCTTGATTGGGCGACACCCTTGATTTCCAGGTTCGATCCGGTCTGGGCGACAGACGTGACGTGGACGCCGTCCGGCAGAGTCACCACCAACTCCTCGAACAGGTGCACAATCTCGGGCCGGCTCGTTTGAAGTTGTTCGATGATGTTCATGCGTGCGAGCAATGCGGCTTTTCGCTGCTCCAATTCGCGGATTTCCGCGATACGCGCGTCGAGTGCCTTGATCTCATTTTGCAGGTAAGCGTTTCGCGCCTGCTGGTGCTCGATCATGCCGCTCACCGTCTGCATCGCGACATAGACGACCAATGCGCCGGTGGCGACCACCACGATGGCGGCGATACCGAACGATTTCTGCTGTTCCTTGAGCCGCTCTTCGCGCCATGGCAGTAGGTTAATCCGCGGCATCAGTCGAAGCTCCGCAGCGCGAGCCCGCAAGCAATCATCAGCGCTCCCGCATCGCTCTCCGCGAGCTGCGCTTTCGCACCCGACGAAACCTTCATCTCGCCGAACGGGTTGCCGACGAGTGTCGGGACGCCCGTCCGCTCAGCGATGAGGTCGTCGACACCTTTGATCGCAGAGCAGCCGCCGCAGATGATGACCTGGTCGAGCGTCTCGTAATCGCTGTTCGACGAGAGGAAAAACTGCAGCGAGCGATTGACCTGCTGAGCCATGTCCTCCATGAACGGGTTCAACAACTCCTCGTTGTAGCTGTCCGGTAGGCCGCCATGCTTCTTCGCCTTGCCGGCTTCTTCGAAGTTCAGGCCGTAATGACGCATGATTTCTTCGGTCAGTTGGCGCCCGCCGAAAGCCTGGTCGCGCGTGTAGATGATCCGAAGGTCGTTCAGTACGCTGAAGGTGGTTGTCGTCGCGCCGAAATCCACGATTGCGATGGTGCGTTCGACACCGAGATCCGGCATTTGCCAAGTGAGCAACCGACACGCGTTTTCGAGCGCATACGCTTCGATGTCCACGACTTTCGCGGTCAGACCAGCGGCGTCAAGCACCGCCTGGCGTTGTTCGACGTTCTCGGAACGGGTCGCCGCGAGCAAAACGTCGACGAGGTCGCCGTCCCCGCGCGACGGACCCATGATTTCGTAGTCGTAGCTGACTTCCTCGAGCGGGAACGGGATGTACTGGTCCGCCTGCATCTCGATTTGCTCGCCCATCTCGGCATCTTTGAGATTGCCGGGCATGGTGATGACCTTCGTGATGACTGCCGCACCGCCGATGGCGATTGCTGCGTTCTTGACCTTGGTGCCGGCGCGCTTGACCGTCCTGCGGACCGCTTCCGCTGCCGCGTCGACGTCGACAATCGATTTTTCGTTGATGGCGCCCGCGGGCATGCCTTCCGCCGCATACGCCTCGACGCGGAAGCTATTCCCCTGACGGCTGAGCTCCACGAGCTTGACCGCCGACGAGCTGATGTCCAGCCCGATCAACGGCTTCGATTTTCGGCCGAATGGCATCATTATTTTTCGTTCTCTACCCGCACCTTGGAAGCCATTTGTGTGTAGACGCTTTAAGACCCCGGACCAACTATATACCACGGGTTGGCTAAATCAAATATTTAGCAGGATAATGCGCGCGATGAAATTCCCCCGCCGTCCTTGGACCCTAGCGCTGACGGGCCTGCTCGCCATGGGCGTGCTCGGTCTCCTGGCCGTCCTTGGGGCGTACCTATATGTGGCCCCGAGCCTGCCGTCCGTCGAGGTCCTCAAGGACGTCCAGCTCCAGGAACCGATGCGGGTATTCACGCGGGACGGTCGCCTCATTGCGGAATTTGGCGATCAGAAGCGACAACCGTTGGACTGGGACGAGGTCCCGCAGCGGGTGGTCGACGCGTTTCTCGCGGCTGAGGACGACCGTTTTTTCCAGCACCCGGGTGTCGATTACCAAGGCCTGCTCCGAGCGGGCATGAACCACCTGCTGACCGGAGACAGGAGCCAGGGCGGCGGCACGATCACGATGCAGCTGACGCGAGAATTCTTCCTGACGCGCGAGAAGACCTACATCCGCAAGATCCGCGAGATTTTCCTGGCGTTCCGTATCGAGCGGGAGCTCACGAAACAGGAAATCCTGACACTTTATTTGAACAAGATTTTTCTTGGTAACCGCGCTTACGGAGTAGCGGCCGCCGCCCGCACGTATTTCGACGCCGATGTCCACGAGTTGACCATCGCGCAGGTCGCATCTCTCGCGGCGACTGCTCAGCGGCCCTCTGCGACGAACCCGGTCAGCAACACGCCTCGGCTGCTGGAGCGTCGCGCGTACGTGCTCGGCCGCCTTCGTCATCTCGGGTGGATTTCCGAGGAAGAATACACAGCGGCGCTCGCGGAGCCGCTCGAAGCGCGCCTGCATACTGCCGGTGCGGAAATCGAGGCCCCGTACGTCGCCGAGATGGTGCGCTCCGACATGCTCGCCCGCTACGGCGCCGACGCGTACACGCGCGGCCTGCGTGTCTACGCGACCATCGACGCCGACTACCAGGCCGCCGCGAACCGCTCGCTGCGTCAGGCCCTGCACGACTACGACTTCCGCCATGGCTATCGCGGCCCGGTCCGCACGGTCGAACTTGGCGCTGAGGTCGACGAAGCGGCTTGGGATGCGATTCTGGTCGATCAGCGCGCGCCCGGCTTATTGATTCCCGCCCTCATCGTGTCGGTCGAGGCGCAAAGCGCGCGCGCATATCTTGGCGGCGGCCGGTATCAGGAGCTGCCATGGCCGTCGCTCGAGTGGGCACGCCCGGTGGGCGAGGCAGGAATCGGCGCGCCTCCGACGACCGCCTCGGAGGTCGTTGCAGTCGGAGATGTCGTCTACATGCTCGACGCGGGCGGCAGCTCGGGCTGGCGGCTCGCACAGCTGCCGCAGGCGCAGGCGGCGCTTGTATCACTCGATGCGAAGGACGGCGCGGTACTCGCGCTGATCGGCGGGTACGACTTTTATGTGAGCCAGTACAACCGCGCGGCCCAGGCGACGCGCCAGCCGGGTTCCTCGTTGAAGCCATTCATCTACTCCGCCGCGTTGGAGCGTGGCTTCACGGCCGCGACCGTCGTCAACGATGCGCCGGTCGTCTTCGAGGAGGATGAAGCGCTCGAACGCGACTGGCGGCCCAGCAATGACAGCGGGCGGTTCTACGGGCCAACACGATTGCGGGAGGCGCTCACGTTCTCGCGAAACCTCGTCTCCATCCGGGTCCTGCGCGCAATCGGCGTCGGCAACGCGATCAATCATCTGCGTCGGTTCGGATTTCCGCGCGACCGCATGCCCCGCGATTTGTCCCTTGCATTGGGGTCCGCGGTGTTCACTCCGCTCGAGATGGCGACCGCATACTCAGTCTTCGCGAACGGCGGCTTCAAAGTTGAACCGTGGCTCGTCGCCCGTATCGAAGACCAGCACGGTGTCGTGCTCTTCGAGCATCGGCCATTGACCGCCTGCCCTGAGTGCGAGGCCGAGCCAGCGGCGGAGACCCTTGTCGCGGCCGAACCGGACCCGATATTCGTGCTGGTCGAGCCCGAGGAACCCGCGACTCGCCCAGCTGAGCGGGCCATCAGCGCCGACAACGCGTTCCTCACCGACGACATGTTGCGCGACGTCGTGAGCCGCGGCACGGGCCGCGCGGCGCTTGTGCTCGGGCGCAACGACCTCGCCGGCAAAACCGGGTCGACAAACGACCATACGGACGCCTGGTTCGCCGGATACGGCGGCGGCGTTGTCGCGGTCGCGTGGGTCGGCTATGACACGCCGCAACCGATGGGCGCCAACGAATACGGCGGGCGCGCCGCGCTGCCGATGTGGATCGACTATATGCGTGTTTCGACCGACGGCGCCCCCGAAACGCCCCAAGTGCAACCACCCGGGCTCATCACCGCACGAATCTCCGCAGAAACCGGTCTCCTCGCGACCAACGGCGACGCCGCGGCGATTTTCGAGTACTTCCGCGCCCAGGATCTCGAACGCCTTGAGGCCGAAACGCGGGCGGCCGATCGCAGCGAGGACCGCGAACGCGACGAAGATATCCTGTTTTGACGCGCCGCCAGCCCACAATCCGCAGCGCAGCGCTGCGCCAGACCATTGCGCAGGAGGCTGCTCGCATCATGGCCGAAGAGGGCGTGCGCGATTTCCTCACCGCGAAGCGAAAAGCGGCCGCGCGCCTCGGCGCGGCGCCGGGCGGCCAGTCGATGCCGACGAACCGGGAAATCGACGAAGCACTTGAAGCGCACCAGCGCCTGTTCGGCGGTGACGGCTTCGAGCGTGGGTTGCAGCATCTGCGCGAGGCCGCCCTAGAGGCGATGACGCTATTCGCCGAGTTCGACCCGCGACTCGTCGGGCCCGTGCTGCGAGGGACCGCAAGCCCCGAGTCGCCCGTCACGCTGCACCTGTTCAGCGATGCGCCCGAGCGCGTCGTGGTCTTTCTTATGGGCACCGGCATTCCGTATGAGGAAACCAACCACCGTGTGAAACACGGCGACGGACGGGCCGCGGATTACCCGGCGCTGCGGTTCGTTGCCGGCGACGTGCGGGTCGAGGCCACGATTTTTCCGACTGTGGAAATCAGGCAGGCGCCGCTGAGCGCCGTTGACGGGCGACCGATGCCGCGGGCAGGTCTACGCGAGGTTGAAGCACTGGTGGCGCGGTCTTAATCGCGACGCCGAGAGCGTCGCTCTCACGACGCGGTTCTCAGCGTTTGGTGATGGGCTGATAGTCGCGTGATGGCGCGCCGGTGTAGATCTGGCGCGGACGTCCAATGCGCATTTCGGGGTCGGACAACATTTCCCGCCAGTGCGCGACCCAGCCGACGCAGCGGGCGATTGCGAACATCACCGTGAACATGTTGGTCGGAATGCCGAGTGCCTTGTAGATGATGCCCGAATAGAAGTCCACGTTCGGATACAGTTTTTTCTCGACGAAGTAGTCGTCCTTGAGCGCGATTTCCTCAAGGCGCAGCGCAAGTTCGAGCAGCGGGTCGTCCTGTTTGCCCAGTTTCTCGAGCACTTTGTAGCACATCGTCCGGATGATTTTCGCGCGCGGGTCGTAGTTTTTGTACACGCGGTGGCCGAAGCCCATCAGTCGGAACGAGTCGTTCTTATCCTTCGCCCGGGCGATGAATTTCTCGATGTTCTGCACGGAGCCGATTTCGTCCAGCATCTCGAGGACCGCTTCATTCGCCCCGCCGTGTGCCGGTCCCCACAGCGTCGAGATACCCGCGGCGATTGCCGCGTACGGGTTGGTGCCGGAGCTGCCTGCGAGGCGCACCGTCGATGTCGAGGCGTTCTGTTCGTGGTCCGCGTGCAGGATGAACAGGAGGTCGAGCGCTTCCGCCGCGACGGGATCGATCTGATATGACTCCGCTGGGACGGAGAAGAACATGTGAAGGAGGTTGCTGCAGTAATCGAGATCGTTGCGCGGGTAGATAAACGGCTGGCCGACATTGTGCTTGTAAGCGGCCGCCGCGATGGTTGGCATTTTCGCGATGATGCGGTACGCAAAAAGGTCACGGTCGACCGGGTCATAGATGTCTGTGGTGTCGTGGTAGAACGCCGACAGTGAACTCACGACGGACGACAGCATCGCCATCGGATGTGCGTCATGATGGAAGCCGCGGAAGAAGTACTTCAGCGTTTCCTTGATCATCGTGTGGTACTGAATCGTGTGCGTGAATTCGTCGAGCTGGGCCTTGGTGGGAAGTTCGCCGTTCAGCAGCAGGTAGGTGACCTCGATGAATGAGCTTTTCTGCGCGAGCTGCTCGACGGGGTAGCCGCGATAGAGCAGGATGCCTTGCTCGCCGTCGATGTACGTGATGGAGCTTGAGCAACTCGCGGTGGACACGAAGCCGGGGTCGTACGTAAAAATCCCCTGCTGTCGGTAGAGCGCGCCGATTTCGACGGCGGCGGGACCCACGGTGCCTTCGCGGAGCGGCAGATCGACGTTTTTACCGTCGGCCGGATTGGTCAGCACAAATCGCTTCTCGCTCACGCGTGGAAACTCCCTTGAGAAATGCAAAAAACCGATTATATGTCAGTCGGTGACCACTTCAATTGCGGCCGGATGCTGGACGGTGATCGCACGACCGCCGCGACCCCACGGATGGACCCATCCCCGTACTTCGACCTGCGCGCGCGCGTATCGCTCGAAATCGATGTCGTTGAACCAGCGCTCGGCATCGGTGTTGCGGATACGAACCCTGAAGCCGCCTCGGAATGACAACAGGCGATCTTCGCGGCGCACCGTCCAGTCGCCGCTCCGGCCGCGGACAACCGCGAAACCCGTGGCGTTCAGCTGCGTAGCGTCGACCGGCACAGCGCCGTCGCGCCACACCCCAACGCCCGCGTCGCGTGCTTGCCGCTCTGCGGTTCGCTGGCAGGGTGACCCCGTGAGGTTCGGTGGCACCGGCGCGACAAACGCAAACCCATTGCGCAGCAGGTGCGCCGCGAGGTCACCGTGACGCTCGCTGTACGCGACGGCGAGTACGCGACCATAGCGATCGAGCGCGTCACCACTCAGAAAGACTTGGCCGTTCGCGAGTTCGACGAGCGTAACGAGGTGCGCACGCGCTTCGAGGGCGTAAGGTGCGTGTGGCGTGCCGTCGCGCCCGAGCTCCGGAGCGTCGAGACCGACCATGCGCACGCGGCGACCATCGTTGAGCAGCAGCGTGTCACCGTCCACGACACGCCGAACCTCGACAGTCTCGGCCATCGGGGGCGCGAGACACGGGTCGGCGACGACGGCCGCGCAGCCTAACAGCCATAACGCAAACAGGCGCCCGAAGGCGCCTGTCGCGTGCAGCACGGCTGTGCCTGACGGCATCAGGCGCTTTTCGCACCCGCACCATAGCGGCGACGGAACTTGTCGACGCGACCGCCCGTGTCCACGATTTTCTGCTTGCCGGTGTAGAACGGGTGACACTGCGAGCACACCTCGATTTGGAGGTCCTGACCCAGCGTCGACCGCGTGACAAAGGCCTCGCCGCAGCTGCAGGTCACGTTGATTTGCTTATACCCAGGATGAATGTCGGCCTTCATGTTCCACCACCTCGAAAAGAGCCGCGTATGATACGGTCCGCGCCGAGGGGAAGCAACTGGGAGAGTTACCGCTCCTCTATAAGGCGTTTTGTGACGAAGAATCCCTAAGTCCCTGCTGGGCCACGAGGTTCAGATTTATCCACATTTTCTGTGGATATCTCTGTGGACAGTCCCTGCGAAGGTGCGCTAAGTCCGCGTCCGCGTGCCATTTGTGTTAGAACGGTCAAAACATCGACACGATTTTTTATCTTCTAATTACAAACAGTTATGACGAGCTACGTGAAACTGTTGCGGCCACGCAACGCGCGTGGCTGGATGACGTCTCGACGGCGATGCGTTGTGTATAAAGGAAATCACCTGAGATGACGCAAGTGCCGGTCAGATTAGGGTATTTCCCTGAGTTGGGTGAGGCAGGAACAGCGTTTGCAGGTCATCGAGGAAGCGCCAGCCGAGCTCCGTCGCTCGCCACCGACGATCGACACATTCGAGGAGCCCGCGGGTCCGCGCTTCGCGCCATGGCGTTTCATCTGAAAGAATCTCGAGGCCGGTACGCTCGTGAAACAAAGATTCCTCAAACCCCTCTCGCAGGCGCAGCGCGTTCAGCATGAATTCGAAGCGCAGCGTCTGCGCGTCGAGGCGTTGTTCGCCGTCGATTTTGGGTGCCGCCGGATTTGCCCACGCACGCGGGTGGCGCAGCTTCCAACGCCGAACCACGCGGCCATCCACGCCAGTGAGCTTGCCGTGGGCGCCAGCGCCGACACCGAGGTAGTCGCCGAACCGCCAATAGTTGAGATTGTGCCGGCTCTCTTCGCCCGGCCGGGCCCAAGCGGACACCTCATATTGCGCGTAGCCTGCGGCCGCCAGGCGCTCGGTGCCAGCGTCCTGAATCCTAGCGAGCGAGTCGTCGTCCGGCAATGCGGGTGGCGAGTGGTGGAACGCCGTATTCGGCTCGAGCGTGAGCTGGTACCACGACTGGTGGCCGGTGTCGTACGCAAGCGCGCGATCAAGGTCGGCCGCTGCGCCGGCCGGCGTCTGGCCCGGGAGACCGTGCATCAAGTCGAGGTTGATGCGGGCGAATCCCGCGCGGGCTGCAGCGTCAATCGCCTGGCCCGCTTCCGCGCTGTCGTGGATGCGGCCGAGAGCGGTCAGCATCGCGTTGTCGAACGACTGGATGCCGAGCGACAGGCGGTTAACGCCTGCCGTGTGATAGCCGGCGAAGCGTCCGAATTCCGATGCGCCGGGATTCGCTTCGAGCGTGACCTCGCAATCTTCGGTCAGCGCGAGCTGGCTGGCCGCGCGGTCCAGTACGGCACCGATCGCCTGCGCCGAAAACAGGCTCGGAGTGCCGCCGCCGAAGAAAATCGCGTGCACGGGCCGGCCCTCGGCGCGTGCGGCTTCGGCGTCGAGGTCCGCGAGTAGCGACGGGATGTACGTATGCTCGGGGAGGTCGCCAATCAGCGCGTGCGAATTGAAGTCGCAGTACGGACATTTGCGCACGCACCACGGCAGGTGCACGTACAGGGTCAGGGGGAGCGGCGCCATCCCGCGATTATCGCGCATCTGTTCAAGCTTCCGCGGCCGCTACGGGCTGCGCACCTCGAGCCGTTCGCTGTCAGTCCTTAAAATCAACGGGTGGCCTCCGGGAACCCGACTCACTTTCGAGGTGCGAGCCACGCTACGCAGCTTCGCGGCATGCTTCTCGCGCAAGCCCGGTACCGCGGCGTGGACATCTCTCGCGGCGAGATTGGCCAAAGGCAGGCGGTTGCCGTCCTTGCAAGGTTGCCATGGCCCTTTGGCCTCACGAGCCAAGAGAGCCATGTTCTAAGCCGCGGTTAACCGGCCACGTGGAACCGGCGCTTGAATTCGGCGAGCGCCTGGCCGCGGTGGGAGAGGCGGTTCTTTTCCTCCGGGTCGAGCTGCGCGGCGGTGCAGCCGTGCGTCGGCACGAAGAACAGTGGGTCGTAGCCGAAGCCGCCGTCGCCCACCGGCGCCATTCCGATCTCGCCATTCCAGTGGCCCTCGCACAGAACTGGCTCGTCGTCGTCTGCATCGCGCACAAAAGCAATCACGCACACGTAATGTGCCCGCCGGTCCGTGATGCCGTCGAGCGCGTGCAGGAGCTTCGCGTTGTTCGCCGCGTCATCCGCGCCGGGCCCGGCATACCGCGCTGAATACACGCCGGGCGCGCCATCGAGCGCATCGACGCACAGTCCAGAGTCGTCCGCGACCGCGGGCAAGCCGGTCGCCTGAGCCGCGTGCCGCGCCTTGATCAATGCGTTCGCGACGAACGAATCGCCGTCCTCCACCGCGTCTGCGACCCCGAATTCCGATTGCGGAACCACTTCGGTACCGAGGTTCGCTAGCACCGCGGTCAGTTCCTTCAACTTCTTCGCATTGCCGCTCGCGAGGACGATGCGGTTCATGCAAGTGCGGCGCGCTGAGCCTCGATCAGCTTCGCGATGCCATCGGTCGCGAGCGCGAGGAGTCGGTCCAGTTCGTCACGCCGGAATGCGTGGCCCTCGGCGGTACCCTGGATTTCGATGAAGCCCCCTGCGTCGTTCATGACGACGTTCATGTCGGTTTCCGCCTCGCTGTCCTCGGCGTAGTCGAGGTCGAGCACCGGCTCACCACGGTAGATGCCGACCGAGACGGCCGCGACCGCGCCATGTAGCGGATCGGAGGTGATCAGCTTGCGCTGGCGCATGGCAGCGACCGCATCCACGAGCGCGACGTAGGCGCCTGTGATCGCGGCGGTGCGGGTGCCACCGTCCGCCTGTAGCACGTCGCAATCGAGCGTGATCATGTTCTCGCCGAGCGCCGAGCGATCGACGACCGCGCGCAGCGATCGACCGATCAGGCGCTGGATTTCCAGCGTACGCCCACCCTGCTTGCCGCGTGATGCTTCTCGGTCATTGCGCGTGTTCGTTGCACGCGGCAACATCCCGTACTCGGCAGTGACCCAACCCTGGCCGGTCCCGCGCAGGAAACCGGGTGTGCGCGATTCGACGGACGCGGTGCACAACACCCGTGTCTCCCCGAACTCGACGAGCACCGAGCCCTCCGCATGTTTCGTGTACCCGCGGGTGATTTTCACCGGACGGAGTTCGTCCGGTGCCCTATTGCTTGGTCGCATTTGATACTCCGGTTGTCAGCCGCGCACGCGGAGCGCGGCGGCGGTGGCGTTGTCCGAGTAGGGGGCTGCCGCAGCGCACGCGTCGTCGGCAAGCGACTCGAGCGCGACGTCGAGAGACGGCGCCTCGACCAACAATTGTGCGGCTGCGCTGATTTTAAGGCCATCCCAGAATCCGTCGCTGCAGAGCAGCAGCAGGTCGTCGACGGCGAGCTCGACGGGTCCGTGCACGTCCACTTCGACGGGCTCGGGCTCGCCGCCGATACAGCGGTCGACGAGGTTGCGCAAAGGGTGGCTCCGGCTTTCGGCCTCGCTGATCTCGCCAGCTTGGATCAGCGCTTCGACGTGGCTGTGGTCGCGCGTTCGGATTTCGGTCGTGCCCGCGCGAACCAAATACGCGCGACTGTCGCCCACGTGCGCCCACCAGGCAGTGCCCTTCGTGACGACAGCGGCGACGCACGTCGTGCGCGGCCGCAACTCGATTGCGACGCCGACACCGAGAGCGACGGCTGCCTCGTGTGCGGCCTGTAGCGCGTCGGCGAGGAATTTGGCGGGGTCACCGCGGCCGGTGAATGCGCCTTCGACGGCATCGACCGCGGCCTGCGCAGCAGCGGCGCCGTCCGCGTGACCGCCCATGCCGTCGGCGACCACCAGTAGCGTCACACCGTTTTTGCGGGAAACGGCGGCTCGATCCTGATTGCTTTCTCGGTTTCCGATGCGGGAAACGAGGCTGGTTTCGGTCTCCATGTCCGCTGATTTAAACTTACCCGTTATGACCCTGTCCATGACTGGCTTCGCGAGAGCGGAAGCCGACACCGAGTTCGGCACCCTTTCGTGGGAGGCCCGGACGGTCAATCACCGGCATTTGGACCTCGCCCTGCGCCTACCGGAGGAGTGCCGCGCGCTCGAACCCCGCGTCCGTGAAGTGGTCGGGGCGCGCATCAAACGCGGCAAGATCGACCTCGGTTTGCACCTCCGCCGCCGCGACGGGAAAGCGCCCGCGCTCGCGCTCGATGATGGATTGCTCGCCCAGTTAATCGACGCTGCGGGCGCAGTTGCCCGTCGGTTGGGGGACTCGGGTGCCTTGAATCCGCTGGATTTGTTGCGTTGGCCGGGCGTGCTGCGGGAGACCGAGCTCGACACGACGCCGCTGCACGCGGCGGCGCTCGAGCTGCTCGAGGCGGCGCTCGCGGACCTCGTCGCGGGGCGGGAACGCGAGGGTGCTCACATCGCTGCGTCGATCCGCGACAAGGGCGATGAGATCGTCGCGCTCGTCGAGGGCGTGCGTGCGCGGCTACCTGCCGTGCACGCACGGCTAAGAGACAAACTTCTGGCGCGAATCGCCGAACTGGGTGCGACACCGGACCCGGCAAGACTCGAGCAGGAGTTGGTCATCCTGGCGCAAAGGCTCGATGTCGCCGAAGAGCTCGACCGGCTCGACGCCCACGTCAGCGAGCTGAATGCAGTGCTGGGACGTGATGAGCCCGTCGGCCGACGGCTCGACTTCCTATTGCAGGAATTCAATCGCGAAGCGAATACCCTCGGCTCGAAGGCCCAAGATGCCGAGACGACGCGCGCGGCGGTCGATTTGAAGGTGCTGATCGAGCAGATCCGGGAACAGGTCCAGAATCTTGAGTAAGGCGGGACAGCTGTTTGTGATTGCCGCACCCTCCGGCGCTGGCAAGACCAGCCTTGTGAAGGCGCTTCTCGTCGCCGACAAGAATCGTCGCTTCTCGGTGTCCACCACCACGCGACCCAAGCGCCCGCTGGAAGTCGATGGTGTCGACTATCACTTTGTAAACAAAGACGAATTCCAGGCAATGGTCGACGCTGGTGCGTTCCTCGAGCATGCGCAGGTCTTCGACAACTGGTACGGGACGACCCGCGCTGCGGTTGAGACGCTCCGGGACGCCGGCCACGACGTGATTCTCGAAATTGACTGGCAGGGCGCGCGACAAGTGCGCGCGCGCATGCCGGATTGCACGGGAATATTCATCCTGCCGCCGTCGCGCCAGGAGCTCGAGCGGCGGCTGCGTAAGCGTGCCCAGGACACCGATGACGTGATCGCGCGGCGCCTCCGCGACGCCTCGGCGGATATTGCCCACTGGGACGAGTTCGATTATGTGGTCGTCAATGACCGTTTCGACCTCGCGCTGGAGTCGTTGGAGCGCATCCTCGCGGGCGATGGCGAAACCAGCCGGCGCGAGCGGCCGGACCTGCCGGGGCTGGTGGCCGGACTGCTTGCGGGTTAAGATTCGCAGCCGCATCAACGATTGAGAGAAACGCCCAGATGGCCCGTATTACCGTGGAAGATTGCCTGGAAAATGTCGATAACCGTTTTCAGCTCGTACTGGTCGCCACCAAGCGCGCCCGCCAGCTGAGCCGGGGCGCTGAGGCGCACCTGCCGTGGGAGAATGACAAGCCGACGGTGCTTGCGCTGCGCGAAGTCGCCGAAGGCTTCGTTGGCCGCGACGTGCTGAACGAGCAGGATGGTCCGTCGGTCCAGGAGCAGCCCGCCGCCGACGCCGGTCTCGACCTTACGGCCGAACTTGCCGCCGAATTCGCGCGACAGATGGTCGCCGACGATGACGACGACGAGGATGCGCCGAAGCCAGCCGTTAAGCTCGACGACGACTCGACGGACGACTGATCACGCCACGGCGGGCTAGACACGCCATGTCCGCCACCTCCTCAAAACTCGGCAGGATGATGCGCTTCGCGGGCTGGCGCTCGCTGGGCGAAAACGACCTGCTGACGAAGCTCTCGACCTACCTTACCCCCGCACAGGTCGAGGAAGTCCATCGTGCATACCTGTTCGGCGCACAAGCGCACGAGGGCCAGCAACGGTTGTCGGGCGAGCCGTACATCTCCCATCCAATCGCGGTCGCCGGCATCCTCGCCGAGTTGCACATGGACCACCGCAGCATCATCGCTGCAATCCTGCATGACGTGATTGAGGACACGCCGACGGCGAAGGAACAGGTCGCTGAAGAGTTCGGCGACGAGGTCGCGCAGCTCGTTGACGGCGTGAGCAAGCTCACGCAGATCAAGTTCCGGGACAAGGCCGAAGCGCAAGCCGAGAACTTCCGCAAGATGGTCCTCGCGATGACGCAGGATCTGCGCGTCATCCTGATAAAGCTCGCGGACCGCTTGCACAACATGCGAACGCTCGGCGTGATGCCGCCGCCGAAGCGCCGCCGCATCGCTCGCGAGACGCTCGATATCTACGCACCGATTGCGCACCGGCTCGGTATGCACCAGGTCCGCGTCGAGCTCGAGGACCTGTGTTTCCGCTCGATGTACCCGGTGCGCTACAAGGTATTGCAGCGCGCGGTGAAGCGCGCGCGCGGCCACCAGAAGGAAGTGTTGCGCAAGGTCAGTTCGACGCTGAAGAAGACGCTGAAGCAGGAGGGCATCGACGCGCAGGTGCTCGGTCGCGAGAAGCATATGTGGTCGCTGTACGAGAAGATGCGGGTGAAGAACCTCGCGTTCGAAGAGGTGCTCGATGTTTTCGGTTTCCGCCTCGTCGTTGACCGCGTCGACACTTGTTACCGCGCGCTCGGGCTCGTGCACGGCACGTACAAGCCGGTTCCCGGCCGGTTCAAGGACTACATCGCGATCCCTAAGTCGAATGGCTATCAGGCGCTGCACACGACGATGCTCGGCCCGCAGGGGCTACCGCTTGAAGTCCAGATTCGGACGACAGACATGGATCGCGTCGCGGAAGCCGGAATCGCCGCGCACTGGCAGTACAAAGAGGGTGACGAACTCGCGCATGCGCCCCAGCTTCGCGCCCGCGAGTGGCTGAAGAACCTCCTCGAGATGCAGAAGGGTGCGGGCACTTCGCAGGAATTCCTCGAGAGCGTGCGTGTGGACCTGTTTCCCGACGAGGTCTACGTATTCACGCCGCAGGGTGATATCCGCCGGCTGCCGCGCGGCGCGACCGCGGTCGATTTTGCGTACGCGGTCCATAGCGACATCGGCAACACTTGCGTGGCGGCGAAAATCGACCGCCGTTTGGTGCCGCTTCGCACCCAACTCGTGAATGGCCAGACGGTCGAGATCATCACGAACACGCTCGCGCGGCCGAACCCGCAATGGCTCGACTTCGTCGTGACGGCAAAAGCGCGCGCGAACGTGCGCAACTTCCTGAAACAGTTGCACGGGGACGAAGCGGTATTGCTCGGCAGACGGCTGCTCGACCGTGCGCTCGCTGATTATCAGGTCAAGTTCGACAAAGTCCCGCCCGCGCTGCTCGACGAGACGCTGCAGTCGTTGCGCATGGGCACGGTCGAGCAACTGCTCGAAGCGATCGGGCTCGGTGAGCGCAGCGCCGCGCTCGTCGCGCGCCGTCTGGTGCCCGTCACCGAGGGCAGCGACGGCGCCACGAACCGCGCAACCGGGCCGCTGTCGATCCGCGGCACTGAAGGAATGGTCGTGAGTTTCCCGGGCTGCTGCCGCCCGATTCCCGGCGACCCGATCCTCGGCTTCCTGTCGTCGGGCAAGGGCATCGTGATCCACCACGATGACTGTCCGGCCGTCGCCGAATTCCGCAAGCAACCCGACAAGTGGGTGCAGGTTCAATGGGACACGGACATCGACCGCACCTTTCCGGTCGAGATCCGCATCGATACCGCGAACCAGCGCGGCGTACTCGCGACGGTCGCGGCCGAAATCGCGGATTTCGGCTCGAACATCGAGCGCGTGCAGGTCAACGAGCACGACGACCAGACAGCGACGATGGTATTCCTGCTCGAAGTCCGTGACCGAAAGCACCTCGCGAATATAATGCGAAGGATTCGGCACCTGCCCTCGGTGCTGAAAATCCAAAGGACACGAGGCTGATTTGCAGGAATGGCCGATACGCAAATTAAACGCAACGTCATGTGCGCGGCTATTGGGGCAATTGTCGGGCTTACAATCGGCAGCGGCGCCACGCTCTGGAGGCTGAGCGCGGGGCACGATGTGGGGGACGACGAGATTGTTCGCTGGGCGTCCGATGTGGCGCTGTTGGTCGACCAGCCGCCGGAGGCCGTCCGTGCACAGCTAATCCGCCGCGTCAATCTGCAGACCGTTAATGTGGGCCACCTCCACGCACGGGTCCGTGACCCGGAGTCGTTGAAGCTTGCCCTGCAGACGGCTGAGGCAATCGAGGCTTCGACCCATTTCGGCGGGGAAACCGAGGCGTCGTTCGCGCGTCATGCCGGCGCGGTCCGGCGATGCATCATTCTCGGCGGAGGCACGAGTGCTCATCAGGTGGCGCAGTGCGTAAATTCTGTAATATCGGGACCCCATGAAGAAAATAATTCAGACCGATAAAGCGCCTGCGGCGATCGGCACCTATTCACAGGCCGTGCGCGCCGGCGACACTGTGTACCTATCGGGCCAGATTCCGCTCGATCCGAAGACGATGGAACTCGTGACGGGTTCGATCGACATCCAGATCCGGCGCGTTTTCGACAATCTCGACGCGGTCGCGAAGGCGGCCGGCGGGTCGCTGAACGACATCGTGAAGCTGAACGTGTACCTCACGGATCTCGGGAACTTCGCGAGGGTCAACGAAATCATGGCCGCGCATTTTGCGCAGCCCTACCCGGCGCGCGCGGCGGTCGGCGTATCGGCGCTGCCGAAAGGCGCCCAAGTCGAGGTCGACGCGGTGATGGTGCTGCCGCGGGGCTGACGCATGACCGACGCCGCGGGGGTGCCGGTCGCGAGCCTGCGCGGGGTCGGGCCCGCGGTCGCCGAGAAACTCGCGCGGCTCGGCGTGGAGACGATCCAAGACCTGTTGTTTCATCTTCCGGTTCGATACGAGGACCGCACGCGCGTGTCTGCCATTGGCGCGCTACGTCCCGGCGCGCATGCGGTCGTCGACGGCACGGTCGAGCTCGCGGAAATTACGTTCCGCCGGCGTCGAGTGCTGCTCGTGCGAATCAGCGATGGGACCGGCAGCCTGCTGTTGCGCTTCTTCCACTTCAGCGGCGCGCAGCAGCGCGGTCTGCCGCGTGGCGCGCGCGTGCGTGTGTTCGGCGAGGTCCGTCGCGGCCCGCAGTCGCTCGAGATGGTCCACCCAGAGTACCGCGTGGTCGCGGATGACGCGGTCGTGGCCGACAGCGAGTCGCTGACGCCGGTGTACCCGTCGACCGAGGGCGTCCACCAACCTCGCTGGCGGGCGCTGACCGACCAGGCGCTCGGTTTGCTGAAGCGCGGCGAGGTCGGTCTTCCCGAGTACCTGCCGCAGGCGCTGCGTGCGACCTTGCAATTACCGCCGTTGCAAGACGCGTTGCTCTATGTGCACCGCCCGCCGCCTGATGCGCCGACCGAAGCCTTGCTCGAAGGCGCCCATCCTGCTCAACGCCGGCTCGCCTTCGAGGAACTGCTCGCACAGCACCTGAGCTTGCGTCTGTTGCGCGCGCGCGCGGATGAATCGCGTGCGCCGGTCTTGAAGGGCGCGGGCTCTTTGGTCAATGCGTTCGTGGACGGGTTGCCGTTCAGCCTGACGACTGCGCAGCGGCGTGTGCTCGATGAGATTTTTGCGGACCTCAAACGCGCACGCCCGATGATGAGGCTCGTGCAGGGCGACGTCGGTTCGGGGAAGACTGTCGTCGCCGCAGCCGCTGCGTTGCGCGCGGTCGAATGCGGCTGCCAGGCGGTGCTCATGGCGCCGACCGAGCTGCTCGCGGAGCAACACTTCCGGAATTTCGAAGAATGGCTGCGCCCGCTCGGTGTCACACCCGAGTTTTTTGCGGGTCGCATCAAGGGTAAGGCGCGCGAGGCGTTGCTCGCTCGGATCGCTGCGGGTGAGACGTCGCTTGTGGTCGGCACGCACGCGTTGTTCACCGAGCAGGTGTCGTTCGCGCGCCTTGCGCTCGTGATCGTCGACGAACAGCATCGGTTCGGGGTGCACCAACGCCTCGCGCTGCGCGAGAAGGGCCTCGACGCTGGTTGGCAGGCCCACCAGCTGATCATGACGGCGACGCCGATTCCGCGCACGCTCGCAATGAGCGCATACGCGGACCTCGACAACTCCGTCATCGACGAACTGCCGCCGGGCCGCGCGCCGGTGCGCACTGTCGTGGTCCCTGAGGGGCGTCGTGACGAAGTGGTCGCGCGCGTGCATGCAGCGTGCAGCGCGGGGCGGCAAGCGTACTGGGTGTGCCCGCTGATTGACGAATCCGACGTGCTCGAAGCGCAGGCGGCGGCGAACACAGCCGAACAACTGGCCGCCGCGCTGCCGGACCTGCGCATCGCGCTCGCACATGGCCGGCTGAAGCCCGCGCAGCGCGATGCGGCGATGCAGGCGTTCAAGCGCGGCGACGTCGACCTACTGGTCTCGACGACCGTGATAGAGGTCGGCGTCGACGTCCCGAACGCGACGCTGATGGTGATCGAGAACGCGGAGCGGATGGGGCTCGCGCAGCTGCACCAGTTGCGCGGCCGCGTCGGTCGCGGCACGCTCGAGAGCGCATGCGTATTGATGTACAAGGCGCCGCTGTCCGCGCTCGCGCGCACGCGCCTCGGCGTGCTCAGGGATACCCAGGACGGCTTCGCGATCGCTGCAGAGGACCTGCGTCTGCGCGGCCCGGGCGAAGTGCTCGGCGTGCGCCAGACCGGTCTCGCACAGATGCGGATTGCGGATCTCCTGCGCGATTCGGATCTGTTACCGAAGGTGCAGCTGGCAGCGGATATTCTGCTGAAAGAACATCCGGAGCAGGCGCGACCGCTGGTGCGCCGCTGGCACGGCGGCGGCGAACGCTACGCTAGCGTGTGACGAGGCCCGCGCGCGCGAGCGCGTCGGCGACGCCGGTCGCGAACACGCGGTACCCGGCCGCATTCGGGTGGATGCGATCCGCTCGCAGCGCGTCGTCTGAAAGCACGTCGACGAACACGTCGTCGATCAACAGGACGCGTTCTTCGTCAGCGAGTTCCGCGTAAATCGGCGCGTCGCTGAGGCTGCCCGTCGCGGCACCGAACAGAGAGGCCCCAGGCACGGCGACGAGAACCGGAATCGCACCCGCTGCCCGCGTGGCGTTGATGATCGTGCGCAAGTCCTCTTTCACCAACGACTGGGGTCGACGGCGCAAGAAGTCGTTGCCGCCCAGCTCGATGATGGCGACGACAGGCCGGATGCGCGCGAGCTCGTCGTGGATGCGGTTGGCCGCCCGTTTTGCCGTGTCGCCGGGGATGCCTGCATTGATGACCTCCCAGCCGGTGAGCTGCGCGAGATGCGTCGGGTAGTCCTCGCCGTCGCGTGCGCCGGTGCCGTGCGTCACGCTGTCGCCGAACGCGAGAACGACCGTGCCGGCCGGAAGCGGCTCGTACTGCGGCGCGTCGCTGCAGCCCGCAAGCGCGACGCAGGTTGCGACAACCGTTAAGAAGCGCACGATTTATGCGGCGGGCAACGCGTCGATGTGCGCAATCATCCGCGCGCGCATCGCCTGATCGGGGAGACGCCCGTACGCAGCGCCCATGTTGTCCGCCATGTGGCGCGCCTGGCTCGTTGCCGGTGTGACGACCGTGACCGCCGCGTGCGACAGCGCAAACTTGATGAAGAACTGTGCCCACGACGTCGCGTCGAACTCGGCCGCCCAGTCGGGCACGTCGCGCCCGCGGACGCGGTTCCAAAGGCGCGTGCGACCGAACGGCACGTACACCATGACCGCGGTTCCACGCTCCTGCGCGAGCGGCAGGATCGTCGATTCGATGGTGCGGTTGTCGATTGCGTAATCGATGCCGATGAAGTCAAGGCGCTCGCGGCGCATCAGCTCGATGAGTTGGTCGTACTGGCTGGGCGACGTCGTCGTCACCCCGACGTACCGCAACTTGCCGGCTTCCTTTGCTTCCTTGAGAATCGGCAGCTGGGTCGGGATGTCTCCGAGGCTGTGAACCTGGACGAGGTCGACCGGATCCTTGCCGATGCGCTCGAACGAGGTTTGCAGTTGCGCACGCGCGGCCAGCGGGTCGGCGTTGCCGCCAGGGCCTCGCGCGACGTTCAACTTCGTCGCCCAGAAGATGCGGTCGGTCAACCCGAGCTCCTTGGCGATCTGGCCGGACACCGCCTCGGATGCGCCGTACGCTGGCGCCGTGTCGAACACCGTGCCACCGTTCTCGAGCATCGCGCTGAACACTTCGCGCAGTGCGCTGACGTCCTCGCTACGCGCCACCTGCGCGAAGGTCGCGGAACTGCCGAGGCCCACGACGGAGATGCGCTCGCCCGACGACGGAATCACGCGCGTCATGAGTTCGCCGCGGCGCGCGCCATGGCCGGGGTTGGCGAGCAGCAGACTGGGTCCGACGGCGAGTGCGGCGCCGGCGGCGAGTGACAGCTTCAGGTATTCGCGTCGGGTGATCATGTCGTTTGTATCTCCTTCCTTCGGTTTTGTGCGCGGCCGAGCCAGAGCCCGAGCGCGGCCCATACGAGTGCGAGCGGAATCGCGACGCTGGCGAGCCCCGCCAGACCGAGGCCGAGCTTTGCCAACAGGCCTTCAGTCTGCGCGCCAATCACGTCGCCGCCGCGGTAGATGAACGTGTCGATGAATGCTTTCGACTTGTACTTGTCTTCCCGGCCGACCACGGTGAACAGCGTCTCCCGCGCCGGCCGTGTCAGCGCACGCTGGACCGCGCGGAACGCAGCCTCGAAAGCGATCAGTACAGTGAAGGAGCCGACGATTGCGAGCCCGACGAAGCCCAGCACTGCGGTCAGGGGCAGCAGCATCAACACGATGTGCACCCCGAATCGCTTCATCAGGTGGCCGGCGACCACCGCCTGAAGGACCAGTGTCGTGACCTGGGTGATCAGGTCGATGCGCGCGAACCAGGTCGTGCGCAGATCGAGGTCTTCGCCGAGCGCCGCGACCATCTGCAGCCGCGTGAAGTAGATGAATGTCGCGATGATCGTCAGGATCACGATGTAGCCCGCGATGCCCATCAGGTAGCGCGACCGGAACACCGCCCGGAAGCCCTCCCACGCGCTCCCACCGATGATTTCGCGCTCATCGATTGCCGGCGGCGCGTCGGGATCGTCGCGCCGCTCGGTCTGGGTTTGCACGACCGCCCACGCGAACACGACCGCGAGCGCGAGAAAGCCGGCTGCCAGCGGCAGCAGCGCCGCGGTGCCGAGCGGGCGGGCGAGCACCGCGGCGAGCGCGGGGCCCGCAATCGCGCCGAGTGTTCCGCCGGCCGCAATCAACGCAAAGAAGCGCTTCGCCTGCTCGACCGAGAAGCGGTCGGCCATCAGCGCCCAGAACACCATCGTCGTGAACAGGTTGAATACGCTGAACCACACGTAGAAAACCTGGCCGCTGGTCACGCCGACGGCGGCCGGCGTAAACACGAGCAGCGCGTAGAAGCCGAGCAGGCTCGCGCCGAAGAACGCGTACGTGCCGGTGATGAACTGCAGGCGGCGGAAGCGGGCAACCATGAGTCCGAACACCGGATTCACGAGCATCGTGACCAACGCGGTGCCCATGAACAGCCACCGCACGGTTTCGATGCCGCTTTGCATGCCGAGTGCCTCCCGGGCAGGCCGCAGCACCATCAGCGCGGTGAGCACGCAGAAAAAGAACGCGGCGGACAGCAGTACGGGCATGACCTCGTCGCGACGGACGTTGAACAGGCGCTGTAGCATCGCGGTCATGGTAGACAAGCTTATAGAATGACAGCGATGCGTGACCATTGGTTCCCCCTCGACGACTCGGCCCGCTCCCACGTGCCCGTGAAGCTGTGGTCGTGGCTCGCCGAGACCGGTTCGCTGACAGAGCGGGTGAAGGCGGCGTGCGGCCACGCTTTCTCGCTCGTCGTGATTGCGGAGCGCGACGGCTCGCTCGATGCCGAGGATGCGATGGCGATGGGTCTGGTCTCGGGCGCCCCTGCGCGTATCCGCGAGGTCGAACTGCGGTGCGGCGACGCTGCGTGGATTTCGGCGCGGTCCGTGCTTCCGCGCTCGACGCTCGCCGGCGCGGGGCGCTCGCTTGCGAGCCTAGGTACGCGACCGCTAGGCGACGCATTGTTCGCGCATCCCGCGATGACGCGCGGACCGATCGAGGTCGTATGCAGGGAAGGCGAACCGCCGCTCTGGGGGCGACGGTCCGTCTTCCGCCTCGACGGTGAGCCATTGGTTGTCAGTGAGTTTTTTTTGCCAGGGCTGACCGAATGCGCGCGGTGATCGTCGAGCGCATTCGCGAGTACGCACGCCTCACGCGTTTCGACCGGCCAATCGGCATCCTGCTCCTGCTTTGGCCGACACTGTGGGCATTGTGTATTGCGGGTGAAGGCAGCCCGCGCGTCGGCGTCGTGATTGTATTCGTGCTCGGTGTGGTGCTGATGCGCGCAGCGGGCTGCGCGATCAACGACTACGCGGACCGCGACTTTGACCCGCATGTCGCGCGCACGCGCGCCCGTCCGCTCGCCGCGGGTTCGATTGAGCCGCGCGAGGCGCTCGCGGTCGCTGCTGCACTTGCCGCCTCCGCGTTCCTGCTCGTATTGACGATGAACCGTCTCACGATCCTGTTGTCGTTCGTCGGCGCGGGGCTGGCGGCGAGTTATCCGTTCATGAAGCGGTGGACGTGGCTGCCGCAGCCCTATCTCGGCATGGCGTTCGGCTGGGCGATCCCGATGGCGTTCGCCGCGCAGACCGGCGCGGTGCCGCCGGTCGCGTGGCTGCTGTTCATCGTGAACGTGCTGTGGGCGACGGTGTATGACACGCAGTACGCGATGGTCGACCGCGATGACGACCTGCGGATCGGCGTGAAATCGACGGCAATCCTGTTCGGCGACATGGATCGCGTGATTCTCGGCGTGCTGCAGGCGACGGTGCTGTTCGGCTTGTTGCTGGTCGCGCAACGGGCGGCGCTCGGCGGCTGGTTCACGCTTGCGGTATTGGTCGGCGCAGGGCTGTTCGCTTATCAGCAGTGGCTCACACGGCATCGCGAGCCGGCGGCTTGCTTTCGTGCGTTCATGAACAACAATTGGTTCGGCGCCGCGATTTTTTTGGGACTCGCGCTGCATTATCTGCAATGAGCCTGCTCGTGGGAAGTCACACTCCGACTTCCATCTCGCCTGGCGAGATGCCCGTCGCCGGGCTGATGTCGGTGGTCCGACCTTTCGCGACGCGGAGCGTCGCTCCCACCTGCTGCTACCACCGCCGGTGGCAGTGTCAGGTGGGAGCGGCGCTCTGCGCCGCGATTCAAGACCCGGTGCCGCCCCGCGCGACGCACCACGCTTCGACGCGCGTCGCTCCGGCGTGCAGCAGCGCGTGCGTGACGGCTGCAATCGTGCTGCCGCTGGTGTACACATCGTCGATGATTGCAATCCGCTTGCCATGCACTGTATCGCTTGCGGTGAATGCGCCGACGGGGTTGCGCCGCCGCGCACGCGCGTCGAGGCCACTTTGCGCCGGTGTGTCGCGGACGCGACGACAGGCGCGCGTGAGCAGGGGCAGTTCGAGCGCACGCGCGATGGGGCGCGCGATTTCGACGGCTTGGTTGAAACCACGCTCGCGCATCCGCCTTGGATGTAGCGGGACCGGCACCAGCGCTTCGACGCCGGCTTCGCATCGCGAAAGCGCCTGCGCCAGCAACTCACCCAGCACCCGTCCGGGCGGCAGCGATCCGCCGAACTTGAGCTTCTGCAGCAACTGATCAATCGGAAACGCATAGCGGAATGCGACCCGCGTGGCCGCCTGTAACGTAGGACGCCTGAGGCAGCGGCCGCACCAGGCGGCGCCCGGGGCCGTCGCGAGCGGGCGTGCGCACCGCACACAGGATGCGCCGAGCCAGGGCAGGTCAGCCTGGCACGCGACGCACAGGTCCCGGCCCTCGGCGAGGCCCTCGCAAAGCACGCAGTAATGTTGAAACATGGCGCTAGTGGGGACCGGGGCGCGTCAGAGGGTCAAGCTCAAGGGACGCGCGGGTTGACGCCACTTGTAAACCTTATGTGTACCGAACGGTTGACAGCCGGTCAGCGGGTTCGCATAGTTCGGTCCATGATCGAATCCCGCCACGACTGGACCCGTGTGGAACTCCAGGCGCTGTTTGACCTTCCTTTCAATGACTTGCTGTTCCGGGCCCACACCGTGCACCGGGCGGTGTTTGATCCGAACCAGGTCCAGGTTTCTACGCTTCTGAGCATCAAGACGGGCGCCTGTCCCGAGGACTGCAAGTATTGCTCACAAAGCGTCCGCTATGACACCGGTCTCGAGCGCGAGGCCCTGATGGCGGTCGAAGACGTCCTCGAGAAAGCGCGCATCGCGAAGGAAAATGGCGCGACGCGGTTTTGTATGGGCGCCGCGTGGCGCGGCCCGAAAGACAAGCAGCTTGAGGTCGTCGAGGCCATGGTGCGCGGCGTGCGCGAACTCGGCCTCGAGACCTGCGCAACGCTTGGCATGCTGACGCCCGAACAGGCCGGGCGTCTCGCCGAGGCCGGCCTCGACTACTACAATCACAACCTGGATACGTCACCCGAGTACTACGGCGAAGTTATCACGACGCGCAACTACGGCCACCGCCTTAAAACGCTCGAGGCCGTCCGTGAAGCCGGAATCAACGTTTGCTCGGGCGGCATCGTCGGCATGGGTGAGCAGGATTCTGACCGCATCGGACTTTTGCACGCGCTCGCAACGCTCCCCGAGCACCCACAGTCGGTTCCGATCAACCAGCTCGTGCCGGTGCCGGGCACGCCACTCGCCGACGCGGCGCCGGTGGACCCGCTCGATTTCATCCGCCTCGTCGCGGTCGCGCGCATCGCGATGCCATATGCCCACGTACGCCTCTCGGCGGGGCGCAGTGAAATGAGCGACGAGCAGCAGGCGCTCTGCTTCTTTGCCGGCGCGAATTCGATTTTCTATGGTGAGAAGCTTCTGACGACGGGTAATCCCGACACCGAAGCCGACCGCGCGTTGTTCGAGCGGCTCGGCATCACGCCGGAACCGGGCGCGCCGGCGGCGCCCGTCAAGCACCGCATCGCGCAATGATTCCGGCGCTGGCGGCGGCGCTCGCGGAGCGAGAAGCCGCGGGCCTGTACCGCCGCCGGCGCGTAGTCGACGCCGCCGCCGGCCCGCGAATGACTCTGGACGGCCGCCCACTCGTTGCGTTCTGTTCGAACGACTATCTCGGGCTCGCGGCGCATCCGGCGATCGTGGCCGCGTTCACGGCCGCCGCCGTGAAGCACGGCGTCGGCGCCGGCGCAGCACATCTGGTTTCCGGACACCACCATCTGCACCACGAACTCGAGGACGCGCTCGCCGCCTACACGGGTCGCGAACGCGCGCTGCTTTTTTCCACCGGGTACATGGCGAATCTCGGCATCGGCCACGCGTTCGCGCGGCGGGGTGCATTGGTCGTCGAGGACCGCTTGAACCACGCGTCGCTGATCGACGCAGGTCGCGGGGCTGGCGTCTTGCTGAAGCGATACACGCACGGGGACGCGGCGGCTGCCGCCTCCGCGCTCGACCAAGACGCGCCGGTGAAGCTGCTGGTCACCGACGGTGTGTTCAGCATGGATGGTGACATTGCGCCGTTGCCGGCACTAGCGGCAGCGTGCGATGCGCACGGTGCGATGCTGGTCGTCGACGACGCGCATGGGCTCGGCGTGGTCGGCGCCACCGGGCGCGGCACGCTCGAACAGTTTGGACTCGACGCGCACGAGGTTCCCGTACTCATGGGCACGCTCGGCAAGGCGTTCGGCGTCTTCGGCGCGTTCGTCGCCGGTCCCGCCGAGGTCATCGAGACGCTAATCCAGCAAGCACGTACCTACATCTATACGACTGCGTTGCCGCCCGCCGTCGCCGCAGCTGCGCTGACCGCATTGCGCGTGAGCGACGGGGAGTCCTGGCGTCGAAAGCGCGTGCTCGCGCTCGTGAAGCGCTTCCGCGCGGGCGCGGTACAGCTTGGGTTGCCGCTTGCCGATTCGCCCACACCGATCCAACCGCTCGTGGTCGGCGGCTCCGCGCAGGCTCTGAAGTGTGCGCAGGCGCTTGAACATGCCGGCTTCCTGGTCACGCCGATCCGCCCGCCGACCGTTCCGGACGGTACGGCGCGATTGCGCGTGACCCTGTCCGCGGCCCACACGGACGACGAAGTCGACGCGCTGCTCGACGCACTGGCCGGGGTGTTTCGGTGAGCGTCTCGGTCGCCTCATCGGGCGCGGGCGAAGACCTCGTGCTCGTGCACGGCTGGGGCTTGCACGGGGGTGTGTTCGGCGATGCCGTACCCCTGCTTGCGCAATCGTTTCGCGTGCACGTGGTCGATTTGCCGGGGCACGGCCGCAGCGCATTCGACTGTGGGCCGGGGCTGCGGGCCTGGGCCGAGGCCGTGCAGCGCGCGGTGCCGGACCGCGCCGCTTGGCTCGGCTGGTCGCTCGGGGCGCTGCTCGCGATGCGCACGGCGCTCGACGCTGTCGAACGCATTTCGAGCCTCGTGCTCGTGGGGGCGACGCCGCGCTTCACGGCGACCGCTGGTTGGCCGCACGCGCAACCCGTCGCAGTCGTCGATCGGTTCGGGCGAGAACTCGTCGCAAATTTCAGAAAAACAGTGCAGAGCTTTTTGACGTTACAGTCTCTGGGCGACGACCACGCGCGCGAGCAGGTGCGCGCAATCCGGCCGCTGTTGTTCGAGCACGGGGACCCGGACCCGCGCGGGCTCGCCGCGGGCCTCGCAATTTTGCATGACACCGACCTGCGCGCGGAACTCGCGGCGCTCTCGCCGCCGACGCTCGTCATCGCGGGCGCGCGTGACCGCCTCACGCCGCCCGGAGCCGCGCACGCGATTGCAGCGCTCGCGCCCAATGCGCGCGTGGTCATCACGCCCGGTGCCGCGCACGCACCGTTCCTGAATGAGCCCGCGGCGTTCGTGCGGCAGGTGACGGAATTCATCCATGACCGATGAGTTCGAACTGCGGCATGACGCGGTGCGCCGCTCGTTCGCGCGCGCCGCGGAGACGTACGACGCGGCCGCCGTGCTGCAGCGCGAGGTGCTCGACAACCTCATCGAGCGCCTCGATACCGTGGCCATCGAACCCCGTGTCGTGCTCGACGCCGGCAGTGGCACCGGTC
Source organism: Gammaproteobacteria bacterium (assembly GCA_040882865.1). Lineage (GTDB taxonomy): Bacteria > Pseudomonadota > Gammaproteobacteria > Natronospirales > JAIVGZ01 > JAIVGZ01. The sequence goes on along the minus strand of JBBEAN010000003.1, from coordinate 38,026 downwards.
GCGGCGCATCCTCGCTTTCCGACCGCTACCGACATGCGCACGTAATCGCTCTGGACATCGCCGAGCCGATGGCCGCGCGTTCGCGCCGCCACCGCCGCTGGTTCCGGGCGTTCGACGCGGTGTGCGCGGATGCCGCGCGTCTACCGCTTCGAAGCGCGAGTGTCGATTTGGTGTTTTCGAACTTGATGCTGCAGTGGCTCGGGCCACCGGACGCGGTGTTCCGCGAGTTCGTCCGCGTGCTGAAGCCGGGCGGCCGCCTGCTGTTCACGACCTTCGGCCCCGACACCCTGCGCGAGCTGCGCGAAGCCTGGGCGGCTGTCGACGACCGCGTACACGTCAATCGGTTCGTGGACATGCACGATGTCGGCGATGCGCTGCTGCGCGCCGGCTTCCGGAACCCCGTGATGGACGCCGAACGGATGGCCGTGACTTATCCGGACACCATGGCCCTGATGCGCGACCTGAAGGCAATCGGCGCCCACAACGTGAACGCGGGCCGTCCACTGGGTCTGACGAGTCCTCGACGGCTGAGCGCGATGGAAACCGCCTACGAGCGCCGCCGCATTGACGGCAAGCTGCCGGCGACCTGGGAGGTGGTCTATGGGTACGCGGTCGCGCCACCTGCGGGCACGGCCATCGCGCCTGAGGGACCCGCCGAAGCGCGGGTCAGCGTCGAATCGATCCGGGTACGGGGCCGATGACCGCGGGCGTCTTCGTCGCGGGCACCGATACGGGCGTCGGCAAGACGCACACCGCAGTGTCGCTCGTCGTCGCGCTTCGGAGCGCGGGCTACCGCGTTGGCGTGATGAAGCCCGTCGCGGCCGGCGTCGTCACGACCAACCACGGCCCGCGGAACGATGACGCAGTCGCGCTCGCGGCGGCGTCCGCGCAACCCGTTGAATACGACTTTCTGAACCCGTACCTCTTCGAAGAACCGGTCGCGCCGCATCTTGCAGCCGCCGACGCCGGCGTGGAAATCGATATCACGTTGATTGAAGGCGCGTTCGCCAAGCTCGCCGAACGCAGCGACGCCATGGTCGTCGAAGGCGCCGGTGGCTGGCTGGTCCCGGTCGGGCCCGAGCGCACGATGGCAGATATCGCGCGCGTACTGAAGCTACCGGTTCTGCTCGTCGTGGGGATGCGTCTCGGCTGCCTGAACCACGCGCTCCTCACCGCGTCGGCGGTTTCCGCGACCGGCCTCACGATTTCGGGCTGGGTCGCGAACTGCATTGACCCGGAAATGCGCCGTTTGGAGCAGAACATAGCCGCGTTGGTCGAGCGCCTGCCAGCGCCGCTCGTCGCCACATTGCCGTGGGAACCCAGCGCGACCCCGGAATCCAATGCACACCGTTTCAACCTGGGAATACTCGGATTTGCGCAGACTGGGCCCAAACCTTAAAATCCGCAGAGTTTGTTTGCCGACCATCCCAGGAGCAACCCAGGAATGTCCTATCGCACGTTGAAGCAAGCTTCGTGCAGCTTGTTTGGCCTGTTGGCCAGCTTCGCGGGTACCGCTTGGGCGGTCACACCATCGAAATTGAACATGCCCCGAGGCGTGACCGAAATCAGCCACGAGGTGTACGGCTTGCACATGCTGATCCTCTGGATCTGCGTGGTCATCGGCGCGATCGTGTTCGGCGTGATGATCTGGTCGATGATCCATCACCGCAAGGGCAAGCGCGAATCTGCGAACTTCCACGACAATCTCCGCGTAGAGATCGCCTGGACGATCATCCCGTTCGTGATCCTGGTCGGCATGGCGGTGCCGGCCGCGAAGACCCTGATCAAGATGGAGGCCACGGGCGACGCCGAGGTCACGATCCAGGTCACCGGATTCCAGTGGCGCTGGCGCTACGATTACGTCGATGAGGGGTTCGGCTACTTCTCGAACCTGTCACAGGACTCCAACGAGGCGCGCCAGATGGATTCGGGCATCGACCTCGCGCAGGTCGACAATTACCTCCTCAACGTCGACAACCCGCTGGTCGTGCCGATCGGGAAGAAGATTCGGTTCCTGATGACGTCGAACGACGTCATCCACTCGTGGTGGGTCCCGCAACTCGCCGTCAAGAAAGACACGATTCCCGGTTACATCAACGAGGTCTGGGCGAAAATCGACGTGCCCGGAACGTACCGCGGCCAGTGCGCCGAGCTCTGTGGTCGCGACCACGCGTTCATGCCGGTCGTCGTCATCGCGATGGAGCAGGCCGACTACGACGCATGGCTCGCCGAACGCCGCGAGGAGCAGGCCGGCGAGGCGGAAGCGCTCGCTTCCGACCGTGATTGGGAAATGGGTGAGCTGATGGCGCGCGGCGAGGGCGTGTACATGTCCCAGTGCGCGGCGTGCCACCAGCCGAACGGACAGGGGCTGCCGGCTATGGGGTTCCCGGCGCTGACCGGCGACAGCATGTCGGCAGACGCGACACGACTCGCCGAGCACATCGACATCGTGCTGCACGGTAGCCGCGTGAACCCTGCGATGGCCGCATTCGGTCGGACACTGAACGACCTCGACATCGCCGCAGTGATTACGTACGAACGCAATGCGTTCGGCAACGAGACCGGTGACGTAGTGCAACCGCGCGATATCGGCGCGGCGCGTGAGCAGTAAGCGGAGGAGATGAAATGAGCAGCACTGCGACGGCAATCCACGACCACGACCTCCACGACGATAAGCCGGTCGGCTTCTGGCGTCGGTGGGTCATAACGACCAACCACAAGGACATCGGCACCCTTTATTTGATATTCGCGCTGGTGATGTTTTTCGTCGGTGGTGCGTTCGCGATGGTCGTGCGCGCCGAATTGTTCCAGCCGGGTCTCCAGTTCGTCGATCCGCAATTGTTCAATTCATTCACGACCATGCATGCGCTCGTGATGATTTTCGGCGCCGTGATGCCTGCGTTCGTCGGGCTCGCGAACTGGATGGTCCCGATGATGGTCGGCGCGCCGGACATGGCGTTGCCGCGCATGAACAATTGGTCGTTCTGGATTCTGCCATTTGCGTTCATGATGTTGCTGTCGACGTTCTTCATGGATGGTGGCGCGCCGGCCGGTGGTTGGACGATGTATCCGCCCCTGATTTTCCAGACCGGCGACGCATTCCCATTCCTGATCTTTTCCGTCCACCTGATGGGCCTGTCGTCGATCATGGGTGCGATCAACATCATCGCGACCATCATGAACCTGCGTGCCCCCGGAATGACGTTGTTGAAAATGCCGCTGTTCGCGTGGACCTGGCTCATTACCGCGTATCTGCTCATCGCCGTGATGCCGGTGCTCGCGGGCGCCGTCACGATGCTGCTCACCGACAACTATTTCGGCACGACATTCTTCGACGCGGCAGGCGGCGGAGACCCGGTCCTGTTCCAGCATATCTTCTGGTTCTTCGGACACCCGGAGGTGTACATCCTGATCCTGCCAGCGTTCGGAATCGTGTCGCAGATCATTCCGACCTTCGCCCGCAAGCGCCTGTTCGGGTACGAGGCAATGGTGTACGCGACGGCGTCGATCGGTTTCCTGTCGTTCATCGTCTGGGCGCACCACATGTTCACCGTCGGTATGCCGCTGGCCGGCCAGCTGTTCTTCATGTTCGTGACGATGTTGATCGCGGTGCCGACCGGCGTGAAGGTGTTCAACTGGGTCGCGACGATGTGGCGTGGCGCGATGACTTTCGAGACGCCGATGCTGTTCGCGCTCGCGTTCGTGATCCAGTTCACGATCGGCGGATTCTCGGGGCTGATGCTCGCGATCGTGCCGGCAGATTTCCAATACCACGACTCGTATTTCGTCGTCGCACACTTCCACTACGTGCTGATGCCGGGTGCGATCTTCGCGATCATCGCGGGCGTGTATTACTGGCTGCCTAAATGGACCGGCTACATGTACAACGAGTTTTGGGGCAAGACGCATTTCTGGCTGTCCACGATTTTCGTGAACATCACGTTCTTTCCCCAGCACTTCCTCGGCCTCGCGGGCATGCCGCGCCGCATCCCGGACTACGCATTGCAATTTGCGGACTTCAACATGATGTCCTCGATCGGTGCCTTCGGGTTCGGCGCGACGCAGTTGATTTTCCTCGGCGTGGTCATCGCCTGCGTGCGCGGCGGCGAGAGAGCGACGGCGCGGGTATGGGAGGGCGCCGAGGGCCTCGAGTGGACATTGCCGTCGCCGGCGCCGTACCACACGTTCAGCACGCCGCCCGAGGTCCGTTGATGACAGCGGACGATGACCGCCGTTTACAAGCGCGTCGCACAGCGGCACGGCGCACGGCGCTCATTGTCGCCGCGATCGCGGTTGCGTTCTATTTCGGATTCATACTGATGAACCATTTCGCCCGATGAACGAGAACCGGAGACTCGTCACGCAGCTGGTCGTTGTCGCGGTGGCGATGTTCGGCTTCGGCTTCCTGCTCGTGCCGCTGTACGATGTGTTCTGCGAGGTCACGGGATTCGGCGGTAAGACCGGCGGCCAGGTCCAAGCATCGACCGCGCTCGAACCTGACACAAGCCGCACCGTGACGGTTCAGTTCATCTCGAGCGTCGCGAACAGCGGTGAGTGGGCATTCAGCCCGAAGCAGCGCGACATCCAGGTCCACCCGGGCCAGCTCTATACCATCAGCTATCTCGCGAAGAACCTGCGCGATGCGCCGATGGCCGGGCAGGCGGTGCCGAGCGTCTCGCCGGGCATCGCAGCGAAATATTTCCAGAAAACCGAGTGCTTCTGCTTCTCCCGCCAGGAATTCGCGGGCAACGAGCTGAAGGACATGCCGGTAACCTTCATCGTGGACCCTGAGCTGCCGCCTGAAGTGACGACGGTGACGCTCGGCTACACGTTCTTTGATGCGAGAGGATAAGACCATGGCGGCACCCGCTGGCGGCTATTACGTCCCCCATTCCGCGCCTTGGCCGATCGTCGGCTCGGTCGGACTGTTCATGCTGTTCGTCGGGCTTGCGATCAACATGGGCGGGTTACCCGCGGAACCGATGCAACTGTGGAGCTTCGCCGGGATCTTGTCGCTGGCCGGCGCGACGCTTGTCATCGTGATGCTGTTCGGTTGGTTCGCCGACGTGATTGGCGAGAGCATCACGGGCCGCTATAGCGCGCAGGTCGATCGCTCGTTCCGCCAGGGCATGAGCTGGTTCATCTTCTCCGAAGTGATGTTCTTCGCCGCGTTTTTCGGCGCGCTGCTGTACGCGCGCGTCTGGTCGGTGCCTTGGCTCGCGGGCGAGGGCAACAACTTCTTCACGAATTTCCTCTTGTGGCCCGAGTATCAGGCCGCGTGGCCGACGAGCGGGCCCGAGCAGGTCGGCGGCGCGTTCCAGGCGATGGGCGCGTGGGGCTTGCCCGCACTCAACACCCTGATCCTGCTCACCTCGGGCGTGACGGTTACGATCGCACACTGGGGCTTGCTGCAGGGCAACCGCATGAAGCTCGTTCTGGGGCTCGCCGCGACGGTGATCCTTGGCTTCCTGTTCGTCGGGCTACAGGCCTACGAGTACGTGCACGCGTATCAGGACCTGAACCTGCGGCTCACCAGCGGCATCTACGGTTCGACATTCTTCATGCTGACGGGCTTCCACGGCATGCACGTGACGCTCGGCGCCATCATGCTGACGGTGATTATGCTGCGCGCGATGAAAGGACACTTCTCGCCCGACAACCACTTCGGCTTCGAGGCGGTCGCGTGGTATTGGCACTTCGTCGACGTGGTGTGGCTCGGGCTCTTCGTTTTCGTCTACTGGTTGTAGCCGTCAGCCCGCGATGCCGTGCGGTTCGATGACGCCCGTCGCGAACGCAAGCATCAGCAGCACGAACAGGCCAACCGACAGTCCGATACGCCAGGTCAGCGCGCACACGGTTCTTTTGGAACCGCGTGGCTCCCGGACGAGATAGACCATCGCCGACCCGAGGCTGAAGACGATGACAGCAAGAATCGCGATGATGAGTATCTGAATCATGTCGCGGATTATAACGCCGCTGTTGTTGGGACTGCCCGTACTCGCGTTGCTGCTATGGCTGGGGTTCTGGCAACTCGATCGCGCCGATCAGAAGCGCGCGCTTGCCGTGGGCTACGCCGCCGGCGTCGAGGCACAGCCGCACCGCATCGTCGACGCGGAGGACCTCCTCGCGCTGCCGCGGCATACCCCGGTCATTGCATCCGGTCGGTACGTATCGGATCGCCAGATATTGCTGGACGCGCAGGTCCACGAGGGGCGCGTCGGATATCGCGTGTGGACGCCGTTCGAACTCGCCAGCGGCGACTGGATCGCGGTCGACCGGGGCTGGGTTGCAGCGGGCAGTGACCGAGACCGATTGCCGGACGTGTCGGTCGGGGGCGATGCGCGGGAAGTCGCTGGCCTGCGCGTACCGTTGCCGGAGCCGGGGCTTCGGCTCGGTGACGCGGTCGCGCCGGATGCTACCTGGCCGCGCCGGTTGGTGTGGCCCGACTTGGAAGACATCGCACAGGCATGGGATCGCGATGTCCCGGGTGTGCTCGTGTTGCTCACGCCGGAAGCACCCGACGGTTATGTGCGCGCGTGGGCGCCGGCGGGCATGCCGGCCGAACGCCACATCGGGTACGCGGTACAGTGGTTCTCGCTCGCGGCCGCGCTGGTCGTGATCGCATTGGTCCTCGGATTCAGGAATCGACGCCATGAATGACACAAGCCCACCGCGCCGCGGCCGTTTGATGCTCGTCGGGCTCGCAGCGTTTTTCATCCTGCCGCTCGTGGCCGCATGGTGGATGTACGCGAGCGTCGAAGCGGTGCCCGACACCGAAGTCGTGTCGCACGGGACGCTGATCCGCCCAGCGCGGCCCTTAGGTGATTTCGAACTTGCCGGTATCGCCGAGAACGGGCGACTCACCGATGAGGCGCTCCATGGCCGGTGGGCGATCGTGTACGTCGGTGGATCCGATTGCGATCGGACATGCGTCGACACGCTGTGGGAAGCGCGCCAGGTCCATACGCGGCTTGGGCGCGATGCGTCGCGCATACAGCGCGTTTACCTGCTTGCGCACGCCGACGCGGTTGCCGACCCGGCATTCTTCGCGCGCGAACATGCCGGGATGCTGCTGGCCCGCGCAGACGATGGGTTGCTCACGCAATTCACGGTCGGCGGCGAGGCGCCGGTGGGCCAGGTGTTCCTCGTCGACCCGCTCGGGAATCTCATGATGCGCTACACCGCCGATGCGCCGCCGGAGGCCTTGTACGATGACCTGAAGCGCCTGCTGCGCATTTCGAGAATCGGCTGATGCCGAGCCGCGCTTTTTACAAGCTCGTGCTCGGCGCGTTCGTGCTGACGCTCGTCGTGGTCGTGCTCGGCGCGTGGGTGCGCCTCACCGATGCGGGACTCGGCTGCCCGGACTGGCCGGGTTGCTACGGCGCGCTCACCGTGCCGGAACACGCGGTGGATGCGGGAAAAGCCTGGCGCGAGATGATCCACCGCTACGCGGCCGGGCTTCTCGGCTTGCTCGTGCTCGCGTTCACGGTGATCGCCTTTCGCCGGCGCCGCGAACCGGGTCACCCGTTCAAGCTGCCACTCGCGATCGCCGCGGTCATCATCTTCCAGGCGCTGCTCGGTATGTGGACAGTCACGCTGCTGCTGAAGCCGGTCATCGTAATGGGCCACCTGCTCGGCGGGCTCACGGTGCTCGCGCTGATCTGGCTTCTGCTGCTCCGCTCCGGCGGTCATCTGCGCACTGCGTTGCCCGCGCCCGCGGGCCTGCGCAAAGTCGCGGCCGCTGCGCTCGTCATCGTCGCGGTCCAGATCGCGCTCGGCGGCTGGACCAGCGCGAATTACGCAGCCGTCGCGTGCCCCGATTTCCCGACCTGCCAGACCGAGTGGTGGCCCGACATGGACTTCGGTGAGGGCTTCGTCATCTGGCGTGGGCTGGGCACGAACTACGAGGGCGGGGTGCTCGATCTCGACGCACGGACCGCGATCCACCTGACGCACCGAATCGGCGCCGTCATCACATTCATCTTCGTCGCCGCGCTCGCGCTCGCGTTGATGGTCGCCGGCCGCGAGCGCGTCTTTCGGCGTCTCGGCGCGACAATCGGAATCGCGCTGGCGCTGCAGGTGTCGCTCGGAATCTTGACGGTCGTATTGGGCTTCCCGCTCGCGGCCGCTGTCGCGCATAACGCCGGCGCGGCATTTCTCCTTCTCACGCTCGTCGCGCTGAACCACGCCGCGCGATGAACCACGTCGCCGACTATCTCGAGCTGACGAAGCCGCGCGTCGTCGCGTTGATCATGTTCACCGCGGTGGTCGGCATGTTGCTCGCGGTACCAGGCCTGCCGCCCTTCGGTGCGTTCGTCTGGGGCTCGCTCGGCATTGGCCTCGCCGCAGGTTCGGCCGCCGCCATCAATCACCTCGTCGATCGTCAGATCGACGCGAAAATGGCGCGCACCCATCGACGACCGCTGCCGACCGGCCACCTCGAGCCGTCGCAGGTTCTGGTGTTCGCGCTCGCGCTGGGTTGTGTATCGATGGTGATACTCGCGTCGCTCGTGAACACGCTCACTGCGGTGCTGACTCTGTGCTCGCTGATCGGATACGCGGTGATCTATACGATGTACCTGAAACGCGCGACACCACAGAACATCGTGATCGGCGGCGCTGCGGGCGCGGCACCACCCGTACTCGGCTGGACCGCGATCACCGGCACAATCGACCCACACGCGTTACTGTTGTTCCTGATCGTGTTCGTCTGGACGCCACCGCATTTCTGGGCGCTCGCGATCCATCGCGCCGATGACTACGCGGAGGCGGAGATTCCGATGCTGCCGGTCACGCACGGTATCGAGTTCACCGCGCTGCAGACGCTGCTGTACACGATTCTGCTCGTGCTGGTGTCGGTGCTGCCGTGGCTGGCAGGAATGAGCGGCTACCTGTATCTCGGTGCAGCGCTGTTGCTCGGTGGGATCTTCATGGCGTATGCGGTGAAGCTGAAGTTTTTCCCGAACGACCGCCTGCCGATGCAGACGTTCAACTATTCAATCGTGTACCTCATCGGGATTTTCGCGGCGCTGCTGCTCGACCACTGGCTAATGTAAATCGCGGCGCAAAGGCGCCGCTCCTACAATCCGGTCTGGCAGCTGTAGGAGCGGCGCCCTTGCGCCGCGAATGGATTACGCAGCGAGCACGCCCCGGAGCTTCACCATCGCCTGCTTCTCAAGCTGACGGATGCGTTCCGCCGACACGCCATACTCGTCCGCGAGTTCTTGCAGCGTGGCTTTGCCGTCGTCGCCACCGAGCCAGCGTCGCTCGATGATCGCGCGGCTGCGCGCGTCGAGCCCGGACAGCGCGCCGCCGAGCCGGTCGTGGGCGACCGCCTCGGTATCGTCGTGCTCGACCTGCAGGGCCGGGTCGGCGCTGAAATCCTGCAGGTACGCAGCCGGCGCGGTCCACGCGTCATCGTCGTCGCCTGCATCCGGGGCCGGGTCGAAGCTCACGTCGTAGCCCGACATGCGCTGCTCCATCTGCACGACGGTCTTTGCATCGACGCCGAGGTCGTCCGCGACCGCGTTGACTTCGTCGGTCGAGAACCAGCCAAGGCGTTTCTTCGAGCTGCGTAGGTTGAAGAACAATTTGCGCTGCGCTTTCGTCGTTGCGACTTTCACGATGCGCCAGTTGCGCAGGATGAATTCGTGGATCTCGGCCTTGATCCAGTGCACCGCGAACGACACGAGGCGCACGCCGTGGTCAGGGTCGAAGCGCTTCACGGCCTTCATCAGGCCAATGTTGCCCTCTTGGATCAGGTCGCCGAGTTGCAGCCCGTAGCCGGAGTAACCCCGCGCAACATGCACCACGAAGCGCAGGTGCGAGACCACCAACTGTTGCGCGGCGCCGAGGTCGTCGTGGTCACGGTACTGGACTGCGAGCGCGTGCTCATCGGCCGCGCTGAGCACCGGAATCGACTGTACGGCCTGGATGTAGGCCTCGAGGCTGCCCTGCGGGCCGGCGAGCGCGAGCGCCCGCGCCTGCGGCAGCGGCATCAAGGGGTTCGACTTGGCATTCGTGTCGGTCATGGCCGCCAATTTTAGCAGTCGATCGCATGGAGTGCTAATCCGGGGTAGCCGTGATTGTCAGCGGGCTATCGCAATCGCGTAGAATCGTCCGGAGCTGGCGGCGCTTGGGGGAAAGGATGACCAGAGATCTGTTGGGGGCGCGTTGGTACGAGGGGCTCCTTGAGCCCAAAGGTGGCGTGAGAGCCGCGTGGGTCATGGTTATCAGCACCCTCGTGATTGCGGTCGGGTGGTTTGTTTTTGCCACGGGTGGTACGGCTTACGTTTACGCACACTCCATTTACGTCCCCATCCTGTTGGCTGCGATGGTGTTCAATGTGCAGGGGGCGATTTTGACCGCGCTAGCAGCGGGCCTGATGCTGGGTCCCCTGATGCCGCTGTACGTCGAGCAAGGCATTCCGCAACAAACTATTAACTGGATATACCGAACCGGATTCCTGACGGCCGTAGGCGCATTCGCGGGCGTCTTGTTCAGCGCACTTCAGGCACAACTCACCCGGCTGCGCCGACTGGCCTTCGAGGACCTCGAGACGCATCTTCCAAACCGATTATCGCTCGAGGCGGACCTGCGGGCGGCGATGTCGAGGGGGGGGGTAAAGCACCCGGACAGCGGCACCTATATCTCGTCTCTGTGCAAATAATCAACTTCGCTCGCTTGCTGTCGACTTTCGGGCCTGCCTTCGGTCGGCGCATCCTCAACGAACTGGCTGAGGTACTCAGTGCGAGCGGAAAGAAGGTGTACCGCATGAATACCGATTCATTCGCACTAGTCCTCACCGACAGCACGAGGGTCGCCGCCGAGTCGATCGTCGGTCAGACACTGAGCGACGTCGCATGCACCCGGGTGATCGACGCCGTTCCCGTGCACGTCGATGCGTGCGCGGGCATCGCTGGATTTCCGATTCACGAAGAATCGGACCCCGACGAACTCGTGCGCAAGTGCATTCAGGCGCAACGAGTCGCTCGCGAGTCGGATCGACCGTGGCGCGTTTACGATCGGGAACACGATGAGGGGCAGCAAGTCGCGCTCGCTTTGCTCGGCGACTTGCGGCCTGCGCTTGACCGCAATGAACTCGAACTGCATTACCAACCGAAGGTTGCGATTCCGACGGGCCAGGTCGTAGGGTTCGAAGCATTGATCCGCTGGCGGCATCCGGCACGCGGAATGGTTCCGCCAGGGCTTTTCATACCCGGCGCGGAACAGACAGGACTGATTCATCCGCTGACCCGTTGGGTGCTGGAGTCAGCGCTGAACCAGCTGCGCACCTGGCAGCAGGACGGGATTGCCACCAGCATCGCCGTCAATCTCTCGGGCAGAAATCTGATGGACCCCGCATTTCTCGGTTGGGCGTCGGAGCTGATTGCCGAATACGACTTGCCACCCGGATCTGTCGAATTCGAACTCACCGAGAACAGTTTGTTCACCGACGCTAAGTCGATTGTCGATGAACTCGCATCGTTGCGCGAAGCCGGTATCGGCCTCGCAATCGACGATTTCGGTACCGGTTATTCTTCTCTGAGCTATTTGGAGCAATTGCCGGTGACCGCCCTAAAGATTGACCAGTCCTTCGTGAAGAAGCTGGAGAATCGAGATGGAACCGCCGCCACCATTGTGCGTTCAAGCATTCAGCTTGCACAGAGCCTTGGAATACGCTCAATCGCCGAGGGCGTGGAAACACCGGTGATGGCCGGCATCCTCAAGGAACTGAATTGCGACCAGCTCCAGGGCTACCACTTGGCGCGTCCGATGCCGGCGGGCGCTGCCGCGGACTGGTGGAAAGCCAATCGCGGTATCTGGGCCTCGTAAGACTCGAATCAGGTCGGCTCGATTTCGTCGAGGTGCTGGCCGACCGCGATCCAAGACCCGGCCCAGGCGAGCAGCGCCCCGACCGCGACGAGCCCCACAAAGCCGCCGGCGCCGAGCCCCGATAGCGTGAAGTTCGAACCATACAGCCCGGCCAGCCGCGCGACCGGCCCTTCGAGCGCAAGGCGTGCAATGCCGAGCAGTACGGCGGCGACGAGCCCGCCGCCGACGCCGTACCAGAAGCCGGTGTACAAGAAGGGTCGGCGGATGAACGCATCGGAGCCGCCTATCAGCTTCGTGACCTCAATCTCCTGTCGACGGTTCTGGATGTCGAGTCGGATCGTGTTGCCGACCGTCACCGCGACCGCAATGCCGAGCAGGAGCGCGACCACGAGGATTGTCCGCTGCGCGATCGCCACCAGCGCGAATAGCCGCTGTAGCCATTGTGTGTCGAGCTGAACGAAATCGACGGCGGGCGCGCGCTCGATTTCATCGATGAGGGGCTGCAGTTGGCCGGGGCTCGTGAGACTACCCCCGGGAACGACGACCAGCACGGTCGGCAGCGGGTTCTCGCGTAACGCGTCGAGGGCGTCGCCGAACCCGCTCTGAGCACGGAATTCAGCGAGCGCCTGGTCGGGCGGTATCACGCGCGTCTCGTGCACATCCGGTCGCGCGCGTAAGCGCCCGGCGAGCGACTGCGCGTCCGCGACGGCGGTGTCCGGCTTCATGAACACGGACAGGTGCATCGCGCTGTCCCAGTTGCCGCTGACGGCGCGCACGTTGTCGACGAACAGATGCAGGCTCGCCGGCAGTGCCAGCGCGATGCCGATGACGCCGAGAGTCATCGACGTCGCGAACGGCGCGCGCGACAAGCGGCCGAGCGTCGACAGTAATGAGTGCCCGTGGTGGCCGGCCCAAGCGACGAGCCGGCCGAGGATGCCGGGTCCGGATTCCTTCGCGCCGCCCCTAGTCCGTGCCATGAAGCGCTCCGTCAATCAGTTTGCCGTGATCGAGCGTCAGATATCGTTTGCCGAGCCTGCCGATCAGTCGGTGGTCATGGCTGGCAATCAGCACGGTCACGCCGACTTGGTTGAACAGGCCGAACAGCTGCATGATTTCGATCGACAGGGCCGGATCGAGGTTGCCGGTGGGTTCGTCGGCGATGAGCACGGGCGGCTTGTTCACGACCGCGCGTGCGATGCCGACGCGCTGCTGCTCGCCGCCCGAGAGCGTGATGGGGTACGCGCGCTCGCGGTCGAGCAGCCCGACCTTGTCGAGCGCCGCGCGCACGCGCCGGCGGACTTCCGCATGGCCGACGCCGGCGACAATGAGCGGCAGCGCGACGTTGTCGAACACGGTGCGGTCGTGCAGGAGTTTGTGGTCCTGGAAAATCACGCCGACCTTGCGCCGGTGTGCGGGGATGCCGCGTCGTTTGATACCCGCGAGGTTGCGGCCGTCGATGATCACGTTGCCGCGCGACGTACGCTCGAGCAGGGCGATCAACTTCATCAACGTGGATTTGCCGGCGCCCGAATGGCCGGTCAGGAAAATCATCTCGCCCGCGGCAACGTGGAAGCTCACGTCCGACAGCGCCTCGAAGCCGCCCTCGTAGCGCTTGCTGACATGGTCGAACTGGATCACCGGGGCGCCTCGAGCAGCGCTGCGACATAGTCGTCCGCATCGAACACACCGAGGTCGTCCGCCTTCTCGCCGACGCCGATGTAGCGGATCGGCACGCCGGCCTGTTCCGCGAGCGCAAATAACACGCCGCCCTTCGCCGTCCCGTCAAGTTTGGTGAGTGCGATGCCCGTCACGGGCACTGCGCTGTCGAACTGTCGCGCCTGTGCAAGCGCGTTCTGGCCGCCGGTGCCATCGAGCACGAGCAGGACTTCGTGCGGCGCGCCCGTTCCCGCCTTGCCGAGCACGCGGTTCACTTTCCTGAGTTCTTCCATCAGGTTGTGCTTCGTGTGCAGACGACCGGCGGTATCTACGATCAGCACGTCTACGCGCCGCGCGCGCGCGGCCTCGAGCGCGTCGAACGCGACCGCAGCGGGATCCGCACCATGCGTCTGGGCGATGACCGGGACTTGGTTGCGTTCGCCCCATGCAACGAGCTGCTCGATCGCAGCCGCGCGGAACGTGTCGCCGGCCGCGAGCATCACGGATTTCCCGTCTTCGCGGAATCGCGCCGCGAGCTTTCCGATCGTCGTCGTCTTGCCGCTGCCGTTCACGCCGACGACGAGGATGACATAGGGCTTCGCTGCCGGATCGACGACCAATGGCCGGCTCACCGGCCGCAGAAGGTCGACGAGGATCACGGACAACGCATTCAGCGCCGCGTCCGCGTCTTCGATGCGCTCCTTGCGTGCGCGCTGATTGAGCGCATTGATGATTTTCCGGGTCGCATCCACGCCGCAGTCCGCGAGCAGAAGCCGCGTCTCGAGTTCGTCGAGGACGTCATCATCGAGCGCGCGCCCGGCGGGGATGAGTTCGCGCACGTCCCGCGTGAGGAACGAGTCACCTTGATTAAGCTTGGCGCGCAGGCGCGCAAGAAAACCGGTCTTGGGTGCGTCGTCGGCCATGCGCGGCTATGCTACCACCACATGCAAAACCAGTTCCGCATCATCGGTGGCGAATGGCGTAGCCGTCGCTTCCGGTTCCCAGAACTGCCAGACCTTCGTCCAAGCCCGGACCGCGTGCGCGAGACCTTGTTCAACTGGCTCGCGCCCGTGATTCACGGTGCGCGGTGTCTGGATCTTTTCGCGGGAAGCGGCGCGCTCGGCCTCGAGGCCTTGTCGCGCGGCGCATCGGAATGCACGTTCGTCGACCGCGAGCGCGCGGCGCTGGATGCGATCGACGCACACCTCGCGGCCGTGCGATGCGAAACCGGCGCGACAATCAATGCGGTCGTCGGAACCTATGTCGCGAAGCCCGCGACGGCCGCGTTCGACGTCGTGTTCATGGACCCGCCGTTCGGGCACGCACTGGTCGCGCCGACGCTGTCGGCGCTGGCCGCCGGTGGCTGGCTCGCGCCTGGCGGTTTTGTCTACGTCGAGGCCGAGGCCACGCTCGCCGACTTATCGTTGCCCGCGGGATGGAATCTTCATCGGCAGGGCAAGGCGGGCCGGGTCGGCTACCACCTGTTGGCCGGTTCACGGTAGGCTTTGCCGATGAAAGCACGCGCGTTATACCCGGGAACCTTCGACCCGATCACGAATGGACACCACGACATCATCCGGCGTGCCGCGAAGCTGTTCGAGCACGTGACGGTCGCCGTCGCGACCAGCCCGACGAAGGAACCCGCGTTTTCCGTCGAGAAGCGCGTCGCGATGGCGAAGCTCGCGCTCGCCGACATCCCGAACGTCGAGGTGACGAGTTTCTCGGGTCTGACCGTCGAATTCGCGCGGAAGAACGAGATCGGCGTGGTGTTGCGTGGCCTGCGTGCGGTGTCGGACTTCGAGTTCGAATTCCAACTCGCGGGGATGAACCGGCACCTTGACTCGGAGGTCGAAACGATGTTTTTGACCCCGATCGAGCAGTTTTCGTACATCTCGTCGAGCCTCGTTCGGGAAATCTCGGCATTGGGCGGCGATGTGTCGACTTTCGTTCACCCGGCCGTCGAGGCTGAACTGGCCAAGCGCATCCGGTAAAATCGGCGCATGGCGCTGATGATCACCGATGAATGCATCAACTGCGATGTCTGCGAGCCCGAGTGCCCGAACCAGGCCATTTCACAGGGCGCGGAAATCTATGAAATCGACCCGTCACGATGCACCGAATGCGTTGGCCATTTCAATGAACCGCAGTGCGTCGAAGTGTGCCCTGTCGCGTGCATCCCGCTTGACCCTGACCACGAAGAGACCCGCGAAGAACTGCAGCAGAAATATCTCGCGTTGACCGAAGCGACCGTATGACGCACCGCCGCGTGCTGCTTGTCGTCTTCCTCGTTTTCGCGATCGGGAACGCGGACGCGAAGTCGGTGCTCGCGCCGTCCGAGGCCGCGATCGCGAGTGCCCACCCGCTCGCGACCGCCGCCGGCCACGAAATCCTCGAAGCGGGCGGCAATGCGTTCGACGCCGCAGTCGCGGTGTCGGCTGCGCTCGCCGTCGTCGAGCCGTACAGCTCCGGCCTCGGCGGCGGCGGCTTCTATCTGTTGCACCTGTCACGCGTGGAGCGCGACGTGTTCGTGGACGCGCGCGAACGCGCGCCGCTCGCCGCGACGAAAGACATGTTCCTCGACCGCGAGGGGCAACCCGACTACGCGCGCATGCGCGAGGGCGCGCTCGCTGCGGGGATTCCGGGAACACCCGCGGCCCTCGCACACCTCGCGCGCGAGTACGGTGAACTGCCGCTCGCGCGCAGCCTCGCGCCAGCGATCCGGCTCGCGCATGAGGGCTTCGAAGTCGATCCACGGTTCGCGGCATTGACCTCCGGCAACGCCGAGAAGCTGCGGCGATACGGAACCACCGCGTTCTTCATCGACGGCGCGCCGCCGAAGGCGGGTGACCGCCTCAGGTTGCCGGAGCTTGCGGCGACGCTCGAGGCGCTCGCGCGGGACGGCGGTGAATCGTTCTATCGTGGTGCGATTGCGGAAAAGCTCGTAGACGGCGTGCGCGAAGCGGGCGGGCTCTGGACGCCCGAAGATTTGTCGAGCTACCAAGTCATCGAGCGCGAGCCGCTCGTGGGTCGTTTCCGCGGACACCGTATCGTGACCGCGCCACCGCCGTCGTCGGGCGGCACGGTCCTCTTGGGTACGCTGAACATCCTCGCGGGTTACGAGACCGCGCGTCTCGATGAGGCCACGCGCACGCATTTGCTGATCGAGGCATGGCGGCGCGCATACCGCGACCGCGGGCAGTATCTCGGCGACCCGGCTTTCGTTGACGTTCCCGTCGCGCGGTTGCTCGACGCCGATTATGCGGCCGGTCTGCGCGCCGGCATTCGCCTGGACCGGGCGACGCCGAGCGAGACACTGCCGTCGGTGACGATGAACGAGCAGGGCGACCATACGACCCACTTCTCGATTCTCGACCGCTCGGGTAACCGCGTCGCAGCGACGCAGACCGTGAATTTTCGTTACGGCGCCGGCCTCATGCCCGCAGGCACGGGCGTCGTGCTGAACAACGAGATGTTCGATTTCGCGCCAAAAGCCGGCGCGCCGGACGGCTTCGAGCTCGTATCCGCGGCCGCGAACCTGGTCGCGCCGGGCAAACGCCCGGTGTCGAGCATGACCCCGACCTTCGTCGAGGGTCCCGACGGCTTGCTGATTCTCGGGACGCCGGGCGGTTCGCGCATCATCACGATGGTTACGCTTGGTATTCTGGGCTGGCTCGACGGCCTGGATGCCGCCGGCGTCGCGGCGAGACCGCGGTTTCACCACCAATTTCTCCCCGATGTCATCGACTACGAACCGGATGCGCTCGACCCGGCGCTACGCCGCGTGCTCGCCGACCGCGGCCACGCGCTCCGCGAGAGCCCGCGCCGCTACGGCAACATGAACGTCGTGACGTGGCGTTACCGCGGCAACGTGGTCGAAGCCGCGACCGACCCCCGCAATGAGTCCGTCGTCGACTTCTAGACCGTGCGCCTTTGCTGCGCTGCTCGTCGCGGCGCTCGCTGGTTGCGCGACACCCGCCCGTCTGCCGATCGAGGAGAGTATCGGCCCGCACCCGGTGTTGCCTCCGCCAGCGCCGTCGACCATCCCCACAGTGAACATCGCGCCGCGCGTCGGCTGGCCCGAAGGCGCGATGCCGATGGCCGCCGACGGTTATGCGGTCGATGCTTTCGCCGCCGACCTCGATCACCCGCGCTGGTTGTACGTGTTGCCGAACGGCGATGTACTCGTCGCGGAAACGAATCGGCCGCCGCGACCCGCGCCGCCGTTCAGTCTCCGGCGATGGTTCCAGCAAAAATTCATGCAAAAAGCCGGCGCCGCAGTGCCGAGCGCCAACCGCGTCACGCTGCTACGCGATTCCGACGGCGACGGGTACGCGGAGATACGCAGCGTGCTGCTCTCGGAGTTGTTCCACCCGTTCGGCCTGTCGCTGGTCGGCGATCATCTTTACGTCGCTAATGCCGACGCGGTCGTGCGCTTCCCTTACGCGCTCGGCGACACCGCGATCACCGCCGCCGCCGAACACGTCGCCGACCTTCCGGGCGGCCCGATCAACCACCACTGGACCAAAAGCCTGGTCGCGAGCGAAGACGGCGAACGCCTCTATGTCGGCGTTGGCTCGAACAGCAACATCGGCGAGCGTGGCATGGACCATGAGGTCGACCGCGCTGCGGTCCTTGAAATCACGCTCGCGACCGGCGCGACGCGCGTATTCGCATCGGGTTTGCGCAATCCGGTCGGCATGGACTGGGAACCAGAGACCGGCGCGCTGTGGGTTGCCGTGAACGAGCGCGACGAGCTCGGCAGCGATCTGGTGCCCGACTATATGACCGCGATTCAGGATGGCGACTTCTTCGGCTGGCCGTACAGCTATTACGGCGACATCGTCGATTCGCGCGTGCAACCACAGCGGCCTGACCTCGTCGCTCGGGCGAAGAAGCCGGACTATGCGCTGGGTGCGCACACCGCGTCGCTGGGCCTCGTGTTCGGGCACGGCGGGGCGTACGTCGGCCAGCATGGCTCGTGGAATCGAGCGCCGAAAAGCGGTTACAAGGTGATTTTCATACCGTTCAACGAGGGGGTGCCGAGCGGCCCACCGCGCGATGTCCTGACGGGCTTTCTCAATGCGCGCGATGAGGCACAGGGGCGACCAGTCGGCGTCGTGGTCGACCGCAGTGGTGCGGTACTCGTCGCTGACGACGTCGGAAACGTGGTCTGGCGCGTCGTGCGCACTCAGCGCTGACAGACCGGGCAGAAATAACTTGCCCGTTGCCCGATGACCTCCGATTTGAGCGCGGCGCCGCAGCGCTTGCACGGCAAGCCCGCGCGTTCGTAGACCTTCAGCTTCACCGCGAAGTATCCGGGGGTTCCGTCGCTCTGGGCGTAATCACGCAGCGTCGTGCCGCCTTGCGTGATTGCGCTTGCGAGCACGCTACGGATCGCCGCGGCGAGCACGCGGTAGCGCGCGAGCGAAATTCGCCCGGCTGCGCGCCGTGGGTGGATGCCGGCGGCCCACAGCGATTCCGATGCGTAAATATTGCCAACGCCGACGACGATGCGCCCGTCCATCACGAAGGTCTTTACGCTGGCCTTGCGACCGAGGCTCCTTGAATGGATGTAGTCGCCATCAAATCCGTCGCCGAGCGGCTCGGGGCCGAGATGTCGCAGCAGCTCATGGTCGGCCGGGTCGTCCGTCGTCCAGGTCCAGCTGCCGAATCGCCGCGGGTCGGTGAACCGGATTGAGTGTCCGCTGGCAAGTTCGAGGTCGATGTGGTCGTGCGCGAACGGCGGCTGTGAGCGGGCGACGATCCGCAGGCTACCCGACATGCCGAGGTGCACGATTGCGGTGCCGCGCGCAGTCTCCAACAGCAGGTATTTGCCCCGCCGAGAGACCGACTTGATGGTGGCGCCGCCGAGCCCGCGCGCGAGCGCGGGCGATACGCGCCAGCGCAACCGAGGCTCGCGGACGACCACGCGTTCGACGCGTGCGCCCATAAGCACCGGCTCGATTCCGCGACGCGTGGTCTCGACTTCCGGCAGCTCCGGCACTACCAACCCGCCGGTTCGCCGCCGAGGCGGAAATAAACGAGGTCGTCGACGAGGTGTACGGTGTCCGCGTGCTGTACGTAGCGTTGTCCGTTGACCGGGCTGCGGTCGCCGAACCGGAATTCTTCGCCGTCCACGATGACGATGGCACGCGGCGGATCGAGCCCGACGTTGGCGAGCGGCACGCGGTCAACGGGATAGTCGGCGCGGCTGACGGTATTGAGGCCCGACAAGATGCCCTCGACGCGCTGTGCGTCGACCGGGTGTGGTTCGGGCGTCGTCATGCGCCAGCCGTCCCCGTCGCGCTCGAACGCGAGCGCGACCCCGTCTGCACGCCTGACCTTTACGACCTGCACGGTCGCGGTTTGGAACGCCGCGAGTGATGGGCGCGTGTCGGTCGCCTGTCGTTGGGTGAGCCAGGCGAGCACGAGCATCGCGCCGAGCAAGAGCGCGACGATCAGGTTCGTGCGGGTACGCCGGTTCACCGACGCCGTCTCCGCCGCCAAACGCCGACCCCGACCCCGACCAACACCAGAGGCAGCACGAACAGGAAGCCCGCTCCAATCGCGATGTAAGCGTTGCGCGACAAGGTCAGCGACAGATCGCGTGCGCTGCGCAGGGCGATGTCGAGCTGGCTGTCGTCGGTGACGAGCCAGTTCACGGCGTTCAGGCCGAGTTCGAGGTTCCCGCCATTGTTCAAGTACTGGTTCGCAAGAAAATCACCGTCTCCGATGACGACGACGCGTTGCTCGCCGCGCCCGAGCGCGACCCCGATGGTTTCGCCGGCGATTGTCGAGAGCAGAGGCGTCGCCGTCCAACCCTCGGCATTCGCGACGGGCGCGACCGTCGCCGCGTGTGGGAACAAGGTGACGATTTCGAAGTCCTGCGTGACGGGATGCGCGCCATAACTCGCGACGACCACGAGCCGCGGATCGTCGATGCCGAACATCCGGGCCGCCGTATCTTCGACGGTCGCTTCGCTGACGCTGATCCCAAGCGCGCGCGCGACGGGCTCGAGTCCGTGCAGCGCCTCCGGATCGGCGAGCCACAGGACGTTGCCGCCACGCGCGATGTAGTCGACGATCGGCTCGGCAGTGCCCGGCACGAACTGCGCGCGCGGCTGCGTGACGACGAGCGCGCTGGTGCCGGCGGGGATCTCGCCGGTGGTGACCGGGTTCAGGGTTTGAACCTGCACACCCTGCCGACGTAACTCGACGCCGAATACGCCAAGGTCGTGGTTGGCTTGACCGAGCGGGTTGCGCTCACCGTGGCCGGTCGTGAACACGAGCAGGCGGTCGCCGCCGCGTGTAAGCCGCTGCAGCGCTTGCGAGAACGCGCGCTCGTCCGGCGACGACAGGTGCTCAATCCGTCCGTCGTACTCGAGGACGAGTACGTTGTCGGTCGCCACGCCGGCCTCGCGCGCGCGCGCGGGGTCGAGGTCGGGATTGACGAACTCGAGCGTGAACACATCCGCTTCGCGCTGGTATCGCGCGACGAGATCCTGAACCTGACGCTGCGCGACGCCCGTCGCGCGCAGGTATGCGGTCACCTTCACGGGCCGCTCGATCGAACGGGCAAGTTCGCGGCTCGCGTCGGTCAGCGTATTGCGGCGAGCTGCAGTCCAGTCGGCCTCGAACGAATAGCGCGTGCTCAACAACGCCGCGGTGCCGAGTGCCGCGACGAACAACACGATGAAGCCCCAACCCTGCGCGCGCAAGCGCCAGCCGGGCAGCGCGGTCTCCGCGTCGAGCCGCCGGATCGCGAGGCCGATGAACAGCACCACGAACAACAGGTAATACACGACGTCGGCCGAATCGAACACGCCCCGAAGCAGCGGCTGGTAATGCCGAATCAGTGACAGGTAGCTCACGATATCGGTGAAGCGCTGCGCGGCGCTGCCGGCCCAATCGATCATCCAGAGCAACAGCAGCAGCCCGAACGCGGCAACAGCCGCGATCATCGGCTGGCGCGTGAGCGTCGACAGGTAAAGGCCCGCTGCCGCGAATGCCGACACCATCAGCATCAGACCGAGGGTCGCGGCCGCAAGCTTGCCCCAATCAAGCGTTGTGCCCAGCGCCAACGAAATCGGCATCAACACGACCATCCCGATGAGCACCGCGAGCATCGCGACCAATCCGAGGTACTTGCCGAGCACGATTTGCGCGGTGGAGACCGGCGACGAGCGCAGCAGCATCAACGTCCCACTGCGACGTTCCTCGGCGAACACCCGCATGGTGAGGAGCGGCACGATGAGCAGAAGCAGCGACGTGGCCGTCGCGAGCACCGGAACCGCAACGATGTCGGTGACGCCGGGCGCGCCCTCCGAGCCGAGGAGCTGCGGCTGCACGAGTTGGAACTGCTCAAGCTGCGCGAGGAATACGAACGCGAGCAGGAACTGCACGACCGCGAGCACGGTCCAGGCAAGCGGCGACAGGAACAGGCTGCGGAACTCGCGCCACGCGATCAATGCAGTCATGCCGCGGAATCGTCCATGGTCTTGTCGATGAAGATCTGCTCGAGCGTATGCGCGCCGGGCGCGGTGAGTTCGTCAACGCGCTGCTCGTGTACCAGACACCCGCGGTGCAGGATTTTCACGCTGGTGCAGGTCGCGAGCACTTCGGGGAGGATGTGCGTCGACAGGATGACGCCGCGGTCCCGGCCGAGGTCGATGATCAGGCCGCGGATTTCGCGGATTTGGTTCGGGTCGAGTCCGACCGTCGGCTCGTCGAGGATGATGACGCTCGGGTTGTGGACCAGCGCTTGTGCGATACCGACGCGCTGCTGGTAGCCCTTCGACAGGTTGCCGATCAGGCGGCGCCCGTAATCGGCCAGACCACACTGCGTTTTCGCGGCATCTCTCGCCGAGCTGCGCGTCGCGCGCGGCACCGCGCGGAGGCCTGCGGCGTAGTCGAGATACTCATCGACGGTGAGGTCAGGGTAGAGCGGCGGGCGTTCCGGGAGGTACCCGATGGCTGCCTTCGCGGCGCGCGGGTCATCGAGCAAGTCATGGCCGCAGAGGCGAACCGACCCCGTGCTCGGTGCGAGCGTGCCGGCCAGCAGGTTCATCGTGGTGGTCTTGCCCGCGCCGTTTGGACCAAGCAGGCCGAGTACTTCCCCGCGGCGGAGGTCGAAAGCGAGGTCGCGCACCGCGCAGAAGTCGCCGTAATAACGGTGCAACCCAGTGACGCTGACCAGAATATCCGGTTCGGTCGTGGTTATCATGGCGCGAGCCAGTTTACAGGATGCAATGACGACGTGAGGGTGGGCATCGACACAGGCGGAACGTTCACGGACTTCGTGGTCGTGGATGATGACGGCGGTATGCGGACGCATAAGGTGCCCTCGACACCGGAGGCGCCGGAGCGCGCGATCCTCGCCGGGCTTGCCGCGCTCGGCGTCAATGCGTCCGAGGCGTTCGTCGTGCATGGCTCGACCGTCGCGACGAACGCCGTGCTCGAGGGGAAGGGCGCGCGGACCGTGTTCATCACCAATCGTGGCTTCGGCGATACGCTCACCATCGGGCGGCAGGCGCGCCCGCATCTGTATGACCTGCAGCCGCCGGCGATTGAACCGCCGGTGTCGGCGACGTTGTGCGTCGAGACCGGCGGCCGGATTACGCCGAATGGAGCAGAACTGGAGCCGCTGACGGACGCGGACCTCTCTGCGCTGCGCGCCACGGTCGAGCGCCTAGCGCCGGAAGCGGTCGCGATCAGCCTGCTGTTCTCGTTCGTCAACGACCGACACGAGCGCCGCATCGCGGACACCCTTCCCGAGACCCTATTCATCTCGCGCTCATCCGCCGTGCTGCCCGAATACCGCGAATACGAACGCGGTATCGCGACTTGGTTGAATGCGCGCGTCGGGCCCGTGATGGCCGGCTACCTGGGGCGCCTTCGCCGTGCATTACCCGGTGCACGCATCGCGGTGATGCAGAGTTCGGCCGGGACCGTTTCGGCCGAACAGGCGGCCGGACGCGCGGTCCACTTGCTCTTGTCGGGTCCGGCCGGCGGCGCGGTCGGTGCCGCGGCCGTTGGCGCCGCAGCCGGGCATCAAAAATTATTGACCTTCGACATGGGCGGCACCTCGACCGACGTCGCATTGATTGACGGGGCGCCGCGACTCACAAGCGAGGGGCGCGTCGCAGGATTTCCGGTCGCGATTCCGATGGTAGACATTCATACAATCGGCGCAGGCGGTGGTTCGATCGCGTGGTGCGACGCGGGCGGCGCCTTACGCGTCGGTCCGCAGTCGGCCGGGGCGACGCCGGGGCCTGCGTGTTACGGGCTGGGCGGCACGGAACCGACCGTGACCGACGCGCACCTGCTGCTCGGCCATCTTCCTGCGGGCGAGCCGTTGGGCGGGCTCACGTTGGATGCGGATGCGGCGCGCGCCTCGATTTCGCGGCTCGCGGGCGAACTCGGGCTCTGCGTCGAGGAAGCCGCGCGCGGCATACTGGAGATTGCCGATGAGCACATGTTCCAGGCGCTGCGTGTCATTTCGGTGTCGCGCGGCGAGGACCCACGCGACTATGCCTTGTTCGCGTTCGGCGGGGCCGGCGGACTCCATGTGTGCTCGCTCGCGGAAAAACTCGGCGTCACGCGCGCGTTGTTTCCCGCCAATGCGGGCGTACTGTCGGCGCTCGGCATGCTTGCCGCCCCGCGCTTGCGGACGCTGTCGCGAACGCAGGTTTCTTTGCTGGAGGGCGTGGATACCGACGCCCTCGACGCTGCGTTCGCGACGCTGGTCGCGCAGGGCATGGAAGAACTCATGGCCGAGGGCGTCGACGCCGAGACCTGCAACATCACGCGCGCCGTTGACCTGCGCTACGCCGGTCAAAGCCACACGCTCGAGATTCCGTGGGATGGCGCCGATGTGGCCGAGACGTTCCATCGCACGCACTCTGTGCGTTTCGGGCACCGTCTTGATTTGCCGGTCGAGCTCGTGAACCTACGCGCGACCGTGTCCTCGCCCGCACCGCCGCTGGATACCGCGGGTTCAGCGCGGCGGCTCGCGGATGTCATCAACGGCCCGGCGGTCGTGGCGATGGCGGACTCGACGCTGTGGCTCGCGCCCGGGTGGCAGGCGCGCCCCGATGAAGCCGGGAATCTAGCGCTGACCCGCGTAGAGTGATGGGGCCAACTGGTAGCCGCGCAGCCGACGCGCGAATGCCTCGAGCGACTCGATACCACTCTGTTCGGCTTCGTGGATCCACGCGCGGAAATCGGCGACCAATCTGTCGTTGCTCGCCGCGGAGCTTTCCCAGAGCCGGGTAAGGCGTTCCCGGAACGCATAGACCGTCTCCAGCATCTCGCTGCGAGACAGGATGTCATCCAACTGCGCATGCGCGCGCTCGTCCAGCAACATCCGCTCGCGCGTGAGCACCACCTTTGCACGGCGCCAGACACGCCCTGATGCGTCACCGACCCGATGCCATTCATCCGCAAGCGTCGGCAAGGTGACCGTGCGGGTGAAATCTCGAAGGACATGGAGGCGCGCCACGATAATCGCGCGAACACCGTCGAGGTCAAGGTGCTCCCGTTCGACCTGCGCGAGTACCGGCGCGACGCGGCGGACTTTCGCGAGACCTAAGGTCTGGAACAGGCGAATCATCAACCAGCCCACGTCGAATTCGCCGCGGCGGAGCGCGAACTTTGCGGAACTCGGGTACGCATGATGATTGTTGTGGAGTTCTTCCCCACCGAACCAGAAGCCGAACGGCATGATGTTCGTCGCTGCGTCTTTGCACTCGAAATTTCGGTAGCCCCAGTAGTGGCCGATGCCGTTGATGACGCCGGCCGACATCACCGGCATTGCGGCCATCTGCACCGCGAGCACGGTGATGCCGATCGCGCCGAACAGGGCGATGTCGATTAGCACCATCAAGACGATGCCGAACCATGGATGCGCGGAGTACAGGTTGCGCTCAATCCAGTCGGCGGGCGCGCCGCGGCCGAATTTCTCGATGGTCTCCGGATTCTTGCCCTCGGCGCGGTACAGCTCCGCGCCCTCGAGCAGCACTTTCTTGAGGCCGTGGATTTGCGGGCTATGTGGATCATCGACGGTCTCGCAACGCGCGTGGTGCTTGCGGTGAATTGCAACCCATTCGCGCGTGTTGATGCCCGTGCTCAACCAGAGCCAGAAACGGAACCCGTGCTGGATGGACGGATGCAAATCGAGGGCGCGGTGCGTCTGGTCGCGGTGCAGGTACAGCGTGGTCGCGAGCGTCGTGACGAACACCATCGAAAGAGCGGCCAGCAGGACGCCCCACCAGGGCAGGTCAAGCAGGCCGGTGGCCAGGAATTCAAGCATCGGGGACATTAATTTCTCGGTCAGCGGTCAAGAGATGACTATAGGCCTTTATGACCGCTCTGGGCCATCAAGGTTCCACCTCATCGGCGGCTTCGTCCTCAAGGGTCTCGAGTTCACCGACGTCGACATAACCACGAGCCAAGTTGTCGAAGACCTTGCCCTCGAGTTCGACGATGGTTTCGAAATCCCAGCGCTCGGCCGCGTAGAAGTCTTCGCCATCCACGTCCATGCCTTCGGGCATGTTGCGGGACCTGACCCGGAGGTTGCCGACGAAGCCGACCCGGGATCCGGTCATCGTGCCCTTGCGCTCGCGGTCCATGTACTTTGCCGTACGTTCGAGTGCAACCGCGTCTCCGAATTCCGGTCGCAAGGTCTCGAGAATTGTCAGCGCGCGTGCGCGACCGTCGTCGTCGAGCGCGGCCCACGCACCCTTGGCCGCCTTGACCATTTCCGGATAGTCGCGCTCGGCCGACAGTTCGAACCAAGCCCACGCCGTCGCCAGGTCCGGCTCAGTGCCCTGCCCGAGGTAGTGCATCACGCCGAGGTTGAACTGCGAGACCTTGTCGGCCCAGCGAGCGGATTCACGATACTTGCGCAGCGCATCGCCGTAGCGGCCTTCCTCATACGCGGTCAACGCTTCGTTGTGCGGGCGCGTACCCGGGGCGTTGTCATGGGTCCCCTGCGCGTTCGCTTGCGGCGCGAACACAACGGCGAGAAGTACGACCAGAAGAACCGATGGTTTCATGCGAGACCTCCGAAAAAAAGCCCGCTTACGCGGGCCTTTCAATCTACTTAATCTTGGCTTCTTTGTACATCACGTGCTTGCGCACGACCGGGTCGAATTTCTTCATTTCGAGCTTTTCCGGTTTGGTCCGTTTGTTCTTGTCGGTGGTGTAGAAGTGGCCCGTACCGGCCGACGAAACCATCTTGATTTTGTCACGCATGGTCAGACCTTCTCGCCGCGCGCGCGCAGGTCGGCGACGACCGTCTCGATGCCGAGCTTGTCGATCATGCGCATGCCGGCCGACGAGACCTTCAGGCGCACGAAGCGCTTCTCGCCCTCGATCCAGAACCGGCGATTATGCAGGTTCGGCAAAAACCGACGGCGGGTCTTGTTGTTCGCATGTGACACGTTATTGCCCGTGGTCGGGCCCTTGCCGGTCACTTGGCACACTCGGGACATGACGACTTCCTCGGATTTCGTGAAGCGGAAAAGTGGCGTATTAGACCGGATTTCAGGCCCCGGCGCAAGTCCGACGGGCCCGTCCCATGGGCTGGCACTGCGTCAGCGTCCCCCGTGAAACTCGCGTCTTCACGGAAGGAGGGCGTAAAACATGTCAATCGCACAGTGGCCGGTCAACGAGAGGCCCCGGGAGAAGCTCCTCGCGCGCGGCCCGGACGCGCTCTCCGATGCCGAACTCCTGGCTATTTTCCTTCGCTGCGGCGTGAACGGATTGTCCGCCGTTGACCTTGCGCGGGCGCTGCTGACCCAGTTCGGTAGCCTGCGCGGCCTGTTGACGGCGGACCAGGCCGAATTCTGCGCTGGCCGCGGGCTCGGGCTCGCAAAATATGTGGAGCTCCAGGCGGTGCTCGAGGTTGGCCGACGCCATCTGGCCGAAGCGCTCGACCGCGCGGATCCGCTGACCAGCCCCGATGCGACGCGACGCTTTCTGCAGGCCCGGTTGCGCGATTTGCCGCACGAAGTGTTCGCCGCGCTGTTCCTCGACAACCGACATCGCGTGATCCGCTACGAGGAGTTGTTTCGCGGAACCATCGACGGTGCGAGCGTGCATCCGCGCGAGGTCGTGAAAGCCGCGCTGAAGCTGAATGCGGCGGCGCTCATCTTCGCGCATAACCACCCAAGTGGCGTGGCCGAGCCCAGCCATGCCGACGAGCGCCTCACGCGGCGGCTGCGAGACGCACTCGGACTTGTGGACATCCGGGTGCTCGACCACGTCGTCATCGGCGACCAGCAGATGGTCAGCTTCGCGGAGCGGGGGCTCTTGTGAAGGTGAACGTCCACTCCGCCCGCGATGGCACTGCGACCCCGTTCATGGTCTTCGGGATGAAGCGTGAACGGTCGAGCGCCTGTAAGGCAGCGCTGTCGAAGATTCCATGCCGCGGTACTGCGTCGGCCACGAATATATCGCTGACCGAGCCATCCGGGTTGATCGTGAACTGGATGCGGACCCAGCCCGTGGTGCCGTCGCGCAGGGCCTTCATCGGGTAGACCGGTTCCATCGCGACAAGCGGCATCGCGCCGCGGCCCGCAATCTTGAACGGGCCGGACTCGAAGTCGATCTCTCGATCGACTTCGGCCCAATTCGAGGGGGCCTGCGCGAGATCCAATGGCGGCGGCGCCTTGACGGGCACCGGTGGTTCGACGACGACCCGGGGCTCCGGCCTGTCTGGCTTGACCGAAACGAGCGTGACGGGCTCTCTCGGTTCGAACACCGGCGCATGCGGCGGGTCGGATCGGATCAGTCCAATCATGACGAGGAGCAGGAGCATCGTGACCAGCGATGCGGCGAGCGCGAAGATGACGTGTCTCATCGTTACCTCCTTGTAGGTCAATCCGACCACTCAAAGCTTAGATTACACCCCTGCTGTAAGCTTCGCGCATGACGCGCACGATTGGTTTCCTGTGCTACGACGAATTGCAGGCATTCGACCTCGCGGGTCCATTCGATGCGTTCGGCGCGGCGAATGCATGCGCGGGTGCGGGCGAGCCGCCCTATCGGATGGTCACCATCGGCGTGACCGACCAGCCAATCCGTGCGGAGAACGGCCTGACCCTGGTGCCTGATTTGTCGCTCGAACGGGCGCCGCAACTCGACACGCTGGTCCTGCCGGGCGGGCGCGGCGGGCGGAAGCTGGCAGGCGACGCTCGGCTCGATGGCTGGATTCGGGCGCGCGCAGCCGACACGCGACGGGTGGTCACAATTTGCACGGGAATCTACCTGGTGGCCGCGACCGGTCTGCTCGACGGACGTCGCGCGACCACGCATTGGCGGTATGCGGACGACGTGCGCCGCCGCTTCCCGGCAATCCACTTGGAAGCGGATCGCCTGCACGTCAGCGACGGCGTTTTCCATACGTCGGGCGGATTGAGCGCCGGCTTGGACCTCGTTCTGGCGCTGGTCGAAGCGGATCTCGGCCCGGAGGTCGCGCTGGCGTCCGCGCGGCACCTGGTCATGTACATGAAACGGCCGGGGAATCAGGCGCAATTTTCCGAACCCTTGCGCGCGCAGGTGTGCGATAGCGGCCCGCTCGCCGGCCTTCTCGACTGGTTGCTCGCCCACCTCGACGAGGACCTTTCGCTGACGCGAATGGCGGCACAGGTCAATATGAGCGAACGCAATTTTTGTCGCGTGTTCAAGCGAACGTTCGGCGGGAGTCCGGCTCGATTCCTCGAGCGCATGCGGGCCGAGCGATCAAAAATATTGTTGATTTCGACCCCAGCGACGGTCGAGCGCATTGCCGCGCGGGTCGGTTTCGAAAGCGCTGATGCGTTCCGTCGCGCATTCCGGCGTCTGTATGGCGCGTCGCCGCGCGAGTACCGCCAGCGATTTGGCTGAAACTGTCGGGTTTTGGTCCGATCGCCGACCCCCGACTGCGCGAGCCTTGACGCATGCGACGACTATTGAGTTTCCTTTGCCTTTTGGCACTCCTCTCGGCTTTCCAGACTGCCCGCGCCGCCCACGTTCACGAAGGCGCGGACACCACGGTGGCCATCGTGATGTTTGACGGCGTCCAGATTATCGACTTTGCGGCCCCGTATGAGGTATTCGGTCAGGCACGCTTCAATGTGTACACGGTGTCTGCGGATGGCGAACCGGTCACCACCGCGATGGGCCTCAAGGTTGCCGTGGACCACGCCTTCGAGTCCGCACCCGCGGCCGACGTCGTGCTGGTGCCCGGCGGCGATGTCGACGAGGTACGCCGGCACGCGGTGACGCTCGAGTGGTTGCGCTCGCACGCAGTAGGTGCCGAGCAGATTCTGTCGATTTGTACCGGCTCGTTCATCCTCGCAGACGCCGGCTTGTTGGACGGGCTGCGGGCCACGACTTTCCACCGCGCATTCGACAATTTCGAGCGTATGTTTCCGCAGGTCACGCTGGTTCGCGATCAACGCTGGGTCGACAACGGCGTGGTCGTCACTTCGGCGGGGCTCGCTTCAGGTATCGATGCCGCACTGCACGTTGTCGCCGAACGCCTCGGTGAACGTCGCGCGCGAGCGGTGGCCATGCATCTCGAATATGAATGGTCGCCGGATGCGGGCTTCGTCCGCGGGCAGATGGCCGACCGCCACTTGCGCATCCCCGAGCGGCATCTGAAGCTGCCGTCGGGTACCCAAATCGACACCGTGCTGCAACTTGGCGACAAGCGGCGCTGGGAAATCGATTACCGCGTAAGGTCGCCGGCCGCGCCGGAGGCGTTGATCGCATCGCTCGCGGATGCCGCGCGAGCGGTGCCTGCGCTGGCCATTGCCAAGGACCATGGGCCCCTGACGACAGCTTGGCGGTACGAGTCGCCGCATGGCGGCCATTGGGAGCTCAAGTTCACGGCGGAGCCGGCCATCGATGGCGCGTTTAACCTGTTCGCGGAGTTGAAGCCGGCCAACTGATTCATCGCGCTATGCTAGCCTTGTCGGCCTTATGCACGGCATTAACATCCTGGTCGGCGTCACCGGCGGCATCGCGGCCTACAAGGCCGCCGAGCTCGTACGCCGTCTGGTCGACCGCGGCGCCACGGTGCAGGTCGTGATGACAACGGGCGCAAAGGAATTCATCACCCCATTGACGATGCAGGCGGTGTCCGGGCGGCCCGTGCGCGACGACCTCTGGGACCTCGACGCGGAAGGCGCGATGGGCCACATCGAGCTCGCACGGTGGGCCGACCGCGTCATCATTGCGCCGGCGAGCGCGGATTTTCTGGCGAAGCTCGCGCACGGCCGCGCGGATGACTTGCTTACCACACTATGCCTCGCGACCGATGCGCCGCTCGCGGTCGCGCCGGCGATGAACCGCGTGATGTGGGCGGACGCAGCGACGCAAGCGAACATCGCGACGCTGCGTGAACGCGGTATCGCCGTGCTCGGCCCCGGCGACGGTAATCAGGCGTGCGGCGAAGTCGGCCCCGGGCGCATGCTCGAACCGGACGCAATCCTGGCTGCGCTGTACTCGAAGGGTCCACTGGCCGGCAAGCGTGTTGTCGTCACCGCCGGGCCGACGCGTGAGCCGATCGATCCGGTGCGCTATCTGTCGAACCGCAGCTCCGGAAAAATGGGCTACGCGGTCGCGGTCGCGGCGCGTGACGCGGGGGCGGGCGTGACGCTCGTGAGTGGGCCGACCGCGCTCGCGCCGCCGTCCGGCGTCGAGTTCGTTGGTGTTGAGAGTGCGCGCGAGATGCTCGATGCGGTCGCTGCGTGCATCGAATCCGCCGACGTGTTCATCGGCGTCGCCGCGGTGTCGGATTGGACGCCGGCCGCACCGGCGGGACAGAAAGTCAAAAAGCACGATGGCGCATTCTCGCTCGAGCTCACGCCGACCGGCGACATCGTCTCGATCGTCGCCGCGCGTGCGAATCGGCCGTTCACCGTCGGCTTCGCAGCCGAGACCCAGGACCTGCGAGCAAATGCCGAGGCGAAGTTTTCCGCAAAAGGCCTCGACATGGTCGTCGCGAACGAGGTCGGGAGCGGTCGGGCGTTCGATGCGGACGAGAACGAATTGCTCGTGTTATGGCCGGGCGGTGAGCAGGTACTGCCGCGCGCCGCGAAATCCGCGCTCGCGCGCGAGCTCATTGAAATCATCGCCGGGCAGCTGAGGGAGGGATGATGCGCTCGATCAAGTTGAAGGTGCTCGATCCGCGGATCGGCACTGAGTTCCCGCTCCCAGCGTACGCGACCGACGGCGCCGCTGGCATGGACTTGCGCGCATGCATCGATGGGGCGCTCGTGATTGAGCCCGGCGAGACCCACCTCATTCCGACCGGCCTCGCGATCCATATCGGCGACCCCGGTCTCGCGGCGGTGCTGCTGCCGCGTTCTGGCCTCGGCCACAAGCACGGCATCGTGCTCGGAAACCTGACGGGTCTGATCGATTCTGACTACCAAGGCCCGCTGATGGTGTCGTGCTGGAATCGTGGCGATACTGCGTTTACGGTGCAGCCCGGCGAGCGCATCGCTCAGATGGTGTTCGTGCCGGTCGTGCAGGCGCGGTTCGAGATGGTCGAGTCATTCGAGCAAACCACGCGCGCTGAGGGCGGCTTCGGCAGTTCCGGTCGGCGTTAGTCTTCGCGCAACCCAGAGCCGCGTAGCGCCTGGAAACGCGCGATGTCCGCTTCGAATTGCGCGCGGATGTCGGCCTGCTCCTTCTCTCGCATTTCCACGAACTTTCTCGTCGACTCGAACAGCTCGCGCGTCTCCTCGATTTTCTTGGCGAGCGCCGGCGGCACGGCGCGGCCTGATTTTACGAGGCCTGCGGCGTTGCCCTCGAGTTCCTCGAGGTGCGAGCGGTGCGCCTCGAGCGCATCACGCGATACGACAATCTGCGCGGCGAGCGACGAGACCCGCGTGTCGCGCGAGCGCACGAGGTCGTCGACCGAGGTATACGTATCGAGCAGCATGCGGTCGCGGCGCGCCTGCGCCGCCTGCGCGACCTTGGCTTGCTCGGCGGCGGCGCGCTCGAGTTCGCGCGCTGCTTCCTCTTCCGGCGTCAATTCGCGCTTCGGTTCTATCACGCGAACGACCATACCGCGCGAGTTCAACACCTCGATGCGCTTGTCGGTTGCACTGGGCGGGATGCGGTCGGAGATGCGGATGCTGCCGTTGTCGTCGACCCAGCGATAGCGTTGCTGCGCATCGACGGTGAACGTGGCGGTCGCGAGCGCGACCGCGGCGAGAATCAGTAACTGGCGCATCGTGAACCCTCCCCGGGGGACTGGGTCCATCTTACACCTAGACTCCGTAGGTATCTCGGTACGCGGTCAGCGCTTGCAGCGCGCCCGCCAAGTCCGGCTTGTCTGTGAGATTGGCGACCAGACCCTTCAGTGTCGCCACCGAAATCACTTCAAGGCCGTGGCGTTGCTTGACCTCGTCGATCGCGGACACGGCGCCAGCGCCGCGCTCTTGACGGTCCAGGCAAATCACGACGCCGCACGGCTCGGCGCCCTGCGAGCGGATGATGTCGATCGCCTCGCCGATTGCCGTGCCGGCGGTGATGACATCGTCGATGATCAGCACCCGGCCGACGAGTGGGGCTCCGACAATCGAGCCGCCCTCGCCGTGATCCTTCGCCTCTTTGCGGTTGAATGCATACGGGACGTCGACACCGTGCTGCTCGGACAGCGCCACCGCGGTCACGGCCGCGAGCGGGATTCCCTTGTACGCGGGTCCGAACAGTACGTCGAAGCGCAGCCCGGAATCGACGATTGCCTGTGCGTAGAAACGACCGAGGTCGGCGAGCGCCGCACCCGAGTTGAACAGGCCGGCGTTGAAGAAATACGGGCTCTTGCGGCCGGACTTCAGTGTGAATTCGCCGAACCGCAGTACGCCGCGTGAGAGCGCAAATTCGATGAACTGTTGTTCCTGTCCGGCCATCGGCCGCTATGATACACGCCAATGCGGATCATCTCGGCAAATTTGAACGGCGTACGCTCGGCCGCGCGTAAGGGGTTCTTCGACTGGATGTGCGCACAGGACGCGACGGTGGTCTGCCTGCAGGAGACGAAAGCGCAACGCCACCAACTCGAGGATGCGGTGTTCCACCCGCAGGGCTGGTTCAACTACTACCATGACGCGAAGAAACCAGGCTATAGCGGCGTCGCCCTGTACAGCCGTGTCGAGCCCGACGACGTCATGTCCGGCATCGGCTGGCCCGACGTCGACGCGGAGGGGCGCTGGATCGAGGCGCGGTTCGGCAAGTTGTCGGTCGTGTCGCTGTACATGCAATCGGGCTCATCGAGCGAGCAGCGTCAGAAAATCAAGTTCGAATTCATGGAACGGTTTCTGCCTCACCTCCGCACGCTGCGCCGAAAGCGCCGCGAGTACGTGATCTGTGGAGACTGGAACATCGCGCACAAGGAAATCGACCTGAAGAACTGGCGCGGCAACCAGAAGAACTCGGGCTTCCTGCCCGAGGAGCGCGCGTGGATGGATTCGCTGTTCGGCGAGGCCGGCTTCGTCGACGCGTTCCGCGTCGTGAACGAATTGCCCGACCAGTACACGTGGTGGTCGAACCGCGGGCAGG
Source organism: Gammaproteobacteria bacterium (assembly GCA_040882865.1). GTDB lineage: Bacteria > Pseudomonadota > Gammaproteobacteria > Natronospirales > JAIVGZ01 > JAIVGZ01. The sequence continues at coordinate 3,976 of JBBEAN010000003.1, read as the reverse complement.
CATGGGCGAAGAACGTTGGCTGGCGTATCGATTACCAGGTCGTGACGCCAGGCCTCAGGGACCGCGTGCAGGCTGCATCCATCTACAAGGACCAGCGTTTCTCCGACCACGCGCCGCTACTCATCGATTACGACTGGCCGCTGTGATGGGTGCACTGCAGCGGCTTGCCGCGCCGTATCTCGACCGCCGCATGGTCACGCTGCTGGCGCTCGGCTTCGCGAGCGGCCTCCCCGTTCCACTCGTGTTCGCCAACCTGTCAATCTGGTTGCACGACGAAGGGGTCACGCGCACGAGCATCGGACTTTTTGCGCTCGCGTCCGCGCCGTACGCAATCAATTTCCTGTGGGCGCCGCTTGTTGACCGCATGCGGCTGCCGTACCTCACCGCGCGCTTCGGCCGGCGCCGGGGGTGGGCGCTGCTCACGCAATGCGTGCTGTTCATTGCCCTCGTGACCATGTCGTTCACACAACCGTCGCTGAATCTGCATGCAGTCGCGCTCGCGGCGGTGTTCGTGACGTTCAGTTCCGCCACGCAGGACATCGTGATCGACGCGTACCGCGTCGACGTGCTCGAACCCGAACAGTATGGTGCGGGATCGGCAGTCGCAATCTGGGGATGGCATCTTGGCGGAACCCTCGTCGGCGGTGCCGGCGGCTTGCTGCTTGCGCAGGCGTTCGGTTGGAACGTCGCGTACCTCGTGCTCGCGTTCGGAGTGTCGGTCGGGATGGTGGCCATTCTGATGAGTCCGGAACCAGCGTTTCGGCCGCCGCAGGATACGGTCGAGCACGAGCGAGAAATTGCGGACCTGATTCACCGGGTGCGCGGGTTCGGCGCGTGGACGGGCGATCTGGTGACTTGGCTCTACGGCGCGGTAATCGCGCCATTCGCAGAGTTCATGCGCCGCCGCGGTTGGCTGTTGATCCTGTTTTTCATCGTGTTCTTCAAGTTTGGCGATGCGCTGCTCGGGCGAATGAGTGGTGTGTTCTACCGCGAGCTCGGGTTTGATTACCAAGAGATCGCCGAAGTCATGAAGGTATACGGCTTCATCGCGAACGGGATCGGAGTGCTCGCCGGCGGAGTGTTGGTCGCCCGCATTGGCATTTTTCGATCGCTGCTGATTGCGGGCATTCTTGCTGCGTCAACCAATCTGCTCTACTCGCTGCTCGCACTCGCAGGCCAGGACTGGCTGCTGTTCGTGATCGCGGTCGTCGCGGATAACCTGATGATGGGGCTGTCGTCGGTCGCATTCGTTGCCTACGTGTCGAGCCTGTGTAACGTCGCGTATACCGCGACGCAGTACGCGTTGCTGGCCTCGGCGGGCAACCTCGGCCGAGTGACGCTGTCCGCATCGAGCGGGTGGATGGTCGATTCGCTTGATGGAAACTGGGCGGCGTTCTTCGCGCTGACGGCCGTCATCGCTGCAGCCGCACTGCCGCTTGTCATCGTGATGATGCGCAGATTTCCCGAGGCGTTGGTCCGAGCTCCGGAGGTCGACCGTCCATGACGCTTGAAGTCTGCGCGCTGGAGGACATCGAGGACGGCGCAGCGCGCGGCTTCGAAATTCCGGAGGGACTCCATGACGGATTCGTGGTGCGCCGCGGGGAGCGTGTGTACGCGTACCTGAATACCTGCCCCCACCAGGGCAATCCGCTGAACTGGAAGCCGGGTGCGTTCATGACGAAGAACCGCGAACTCATCATGTGCTCGGTGCACGGGGCGATTTTCGAAGTGGAATCCGGGCTATGCGTTGGCGGGCCGTGCGTGGGGCGGCAGCTGCAGCCGCTAAGTGCGAGGGTCGTGGATGGCCGGATCGTCGTGGAAATCTGAACACCGATCAGTCGAGCTGATCCAGCGGTTGGCTCCAAGAAGTGGCTGGCGGCGTCTCCTCGAATTCGACGCCGTAATCCTCGCGCTCGATGTCGAGCGAACCCGACCAGTCCTCCGGCGGTTCGACCGGTTCGACCGACAGCTCGAACCATGAATCGATGTCGGTCGCTTCGAGGCTGCCGTCGAAGTACTGGATGCTGACGGTTCCATCCTCTTCGTCAAGCGCGACGACTTCGAAGATCTCGCCTTTCAGGTTCCGGTACCAGTCGCCTACTACCGGTGGATACGGATCATCTCGCATCGAAGACACCTTGGCCGGTTGAACACCCGCCGACAACCACTGGAAGTTCAGTATGGACATGGGGGTGGGGTGCGTCAACGCCGTGCGCGACGTAGATAACTCAGGTCTTTTACCGAGTGGCCGAGCGTTTCACCGCGTCGTTCGAAGCGCGTGACGGGTCGCGCGTCCGGTCTCGGCGTATATTCACCCGCGGCATGCGCATTCTCGAGTGCGTCGCACCCTGAGAGCATCTCGAGCATCCATTCCGCGTAGGGCTCCCAGTCGGTCGCGAGATGGAATCGCCCACCATCTTCGAGTCGATCCGAGACGAGCTCGACGAAGGCACGCTGCACGATGCGCCGCTTGTGGTGACGCTTCTTCGGCCACGGATCCGGAAAGTACAGGTGCACCGCCGACAGCGACGCCGGAGCGATTTGATCGCGCAGCACTTCGACCGCGTCGTGCGTCGATACCCGCAGATTGTGCAGCGGGAGTGCGGCCGCGCGCCGGAGCAGCGAGCCGACGCCTGGGCGGTGTACTTCGATACCGATGTAATCCCGGTCCGGATGCCGCTCCGCGAGCGCGAGCAGCGTGTCGCCGTTGCCGAAACCGATTTCGAGCTCGCGCGGCGCATGGCGCCCAAAAATAGCGTCCAAATCAATTATTTCAGGAGAATAATCAAGCCCGTACGCGGGCCACGCGTCGCGCAATGCGTCGGCCTGCGCGGGCGTCATGCGCCCCTCGCGCCGCACGAAACTGCGCACGGCGCGAAGCGTCAAAAGATCAGGCCGTCCGTCGGCGACGAAGCATTTGCATAGCGACGACGCGGCATGCGGCCCGCGAGAAATGCCTCGCGTCCCGCCGCGACCGCATCGCGCATCGCGCGCGCCATGCGAACCGGTTCTTTTGCGTGCGCGATGGCCGTGTTCATCAGCACGCCGTCGCAACCGAGTTCCATCGCAATCGCTGCGTCCGATGCGGTGCCGACTCCCGCGTCGACCAGCACCGGGACCTTAGTATTCTCGACAATTTCGAGGATGTTGTAGCGGTTCTGGATGCCAAGGCCCGAGCCGATGGGCGCCGCGAGCGGCATCACGGCGACACAGCCGATTTCCTCGAGTCGCTTCGCGATGATCGGATCGTCGGACGTGTACACCATGACGTGGAAACCGTCGGCGACCAGAATCTCGGCCGCTTTGAGCGTCGCGACGACGTCGGGGTACAGGGTCTTCTCGTCGCCGAGCACTTCGAGCTTCGTGAGCGGATGACCATCGAGCAGTTCTCGCGCGAGCCGACACGTGCGTACCGCATCTTCGACCGTATAACAGCCCGCGGTGTTCGGTAGCATCGTGAATCGGTCGGGCGGCAACACATCGAGCAGGCTCGGCTCGGCTGCGTCCTGTCCAATGTTGGTACGGCGCACGGCGACGGTCACGATCGCGGCGCCGGACGCCTCAACGGCGGCGCGCGTCTCGTCCAAGTCGCGATACTTGCCGGTCCCGACCAGTAGCCGCGAGGCATAAGAGCGCCCCGCGATTGTCAGCGTGTCTTCGTTCATTCAGCCTCCGCCGATTGCGTGCACGATTTCGACGCGGTCGCCGTCGGCGAGCGCCGTCGCGGCCTGGGTGCCGCGAGGGACGACGCCGCCATTGACCTCGACGGCCACACGCCGGCCGCCAAGCTTGAGCGCGGCAACGAGGCCAGCGACGGTGGTGCCTTGGCTCACCGAGCGTTGCTCGCCATTGAGGGTAATCTGGATATTCATCGGGACCGCGAATTATACTGGAGGCCTCGTGCGGGTGTAGTTCAATGGTAGAACTGCAGCTTCCCAAGCTGCTAACGTGGGTTCGATTCCCATCACCCGCTCCA
>JBBEAN010000002.1:0-161745 GCA_040882865.1 Gammaproteobacteria bacterium | reverse complement strand
CCTGATATGCTGATTTCCCCACATCGTGGTTGGTACTACTTCGGGGGGAAGGTCACTCTCGAAATGACAGCCGAGTTGGAGTGATCCTGAGAAATTGAAGGCGTTCCGCGGGTACTACGATATCGAACCGGTCTTAAAAGCAAAAGGTATTCATCGAGGGAAGGCCACCAGGATATTAACGTTCCTTAACGCCAATCACCAATTCTCTGAGGTCATCGCGAAAATGGATTCTGAACACTCGCCGGCGGAATGTAGAACTTTCGAACTTCGTGACTGGGATCAATAGGTGCGTGTTTGGAATCACTCTTCTAGCATCGCGTAGTTGGCCGCCGGCTCCCTGTACAGGCACCTGATCCCACCTATTGGAGCCGTTAAGCACCTGACGCGTGGCGAGCGTTACATGAGGCGCTTACAACACTAGCGAAGGCTAGCGAGGGCGACGAAGCCAACACCCAGAAGAAGTACTGCGCTGACCATCTCGACTGTCGGGCTTCGCTCCTCATTGCTGTAGAGGCTAACCACCGTGTGCTCACAATTCCGCCACAGGTACGAATATTGTTTCGGATTTGCCGCGATGTTCGCCGCTCGTGCCAGAATAGTGGGCCGATCTGAATCCTGCACCGAAAATCTTTCAACGGTTTCACCATCAGCATAAGCCTCCATCGTCGATACGTGCTCTCCACGTACTGGTGTGTTGTGCAGCACGCGTCCCGGCCCGAGGTATACTCCCCAGTGCCAGACCAATCCCTTGCGACGACGGATAAGATCGCCCGCTTGCAGAACCACTAGATTTTTCATAGTTATCACCCTTGACGAGCAGCTCTTAGTACAAGATAGAGCGCCGCCCCAATGCCATATCCAATTAGAACCGCTTTAAGGTTCTCCCTAAGTTGCTTTTCGCTAGCCGCCTGATCTAACTCACTTAGTATCGCCACCTGAAAGGTGTCTGGCCGCAGCTGATTCGTTTCCCATCTGCTCACAGTTACAAAATGGGCGTTGAGAAGAGACCCAAACTGGGCTTGCGTGAGACCCAACCGTTCGCGAATCCGCTTAATTTCGTCACCCGTAATGGCAACGCTCTGATTTAGCATGTGCTAAATTTAGCGCATGCTAAATCAGATGTCTAGGGTATGGCGAGATTTATCCGTAGGCTCGCAACCGGCCAATCGCTTATCGGCACCTGAGCCCGGAGCCTTCCGGCGGATATCAGCCGCCCCTCGTGAGCCCAGGCTGATAGCCCCGCCAGGGCATGGCACCCAATTTAGCGGCGGCACCGCCCGCCAACCGGAATCGACCGCGCCCATTAAATGTAGCAACACTTGCCGAGCCGAAATTTGCGTGCGAAGATTCTACTTAAGGGAATATGGGATGGGGGTCTCATGGAATACTTCTTAGTAAACGCGAACGCTCAGGCTGGCGGGGAGCACGAGGTGCACCGCAGCTACAGTTGTAACCATCTGCCAAATCCAAACAACCAGATTTCACTAGGACAACATCCTAACTGCCGGAGCGCGTTGGCTGATGCTGAGCGACGTGGTTACCGGCCGGCCGATGGGTGCGCTTATTGTTGCCCGGAGTGCCACAAGGAATAGCCGATTCCAGGAATGTGGCTCCAAGGAGGGTAGTCCATGAAATTCGCCGTACTGGCTTCCTGTTTGTTCCTTGCGCTTACAGGGTGTGTCCCTGCCGGAAAGCGCTATGTGCCGCTCGATCGAGACGGTGCGCTGATTCTTAACTTCAAAGCAAATCAACGCGCGGCATACATTCTTAGCTCCGGGGATCGGATTGCTGTCTGCTCCGAACCCGCCGTCGATGTGGTGTTCTCTACTCGAAAGACGATCGACACGACCCTGACGCTCGCGAAAGAGAGTGGCAAACTCGACGCGGCATCGATTCGAGATGCAATCGAACTGTCCGGGCGTACCGAGTTGGTCGTGCTAGCAAGAGAAATGCTTTACCGAATCTGCGAGTTGCAACTATCGAACGAAAATTTCGATACGACGAAGCTCGCTGCAATGCACACACAGGTACTCGATACCCTAAAGACGATGGCGCACGCCGATTTGGTGCGCGCCGAGGCTTCGCTACCTGTGCCTGTGGCAAGATCGGCGAGCGTTCTGTGTTTGAGTAGCTGGTTAGCTGCTGACCCGGCAAAAGAGGAACAGCGGGTCAAAAAGCTTTCGACATGGATGGTTAAAAAGGAAATTGATGCTCCACTCTCGCTGGTCGTAAGAAGCGGCCTTTACGAGGATGAGCGTCTCGAGTTCATAGAAGAAATTGAGCTTGGGTGCGAAAGCAAGGAGGAGGGAGAATGAGTCCGAGGACATTGACTGGTCTGAACGCGCACGAGCGGGACGCGGTGGTACGTCAGGAGTTCATGAGTGGCGCGAAAAAGTTGGTGGTAACACGAGAGCGCGAAGGGACGTACTCGGTGACAATTCATCGATGAGCCATGTGGATTTGCGCCGGTTTAGTTGAGGAAATGCCATTACCCAATTTCCGCATCTTTTCAATCGTACGCGCGCCAAAGGTCACCACTTGCCACGATTTTGAATCTCTTCCATTTGCAATGGTAGCGTTACGCCGGGTTCCCGGTTGGCGTGCCGCCGTCGTTCTTCATGATGTATCGCTAGAGAAAAATGGACCAAGGCGCCCCGCACCATCTGCAGCAATCTGACTGTCTTCGCCTGAAGATTATCGCGTTCGATTGCTACACCTAATCGGGACGAGGATGCGGTTGGCGGTAGAGTCTCGTGCACTTGCAGGTATTTATGTTCTAGGTGATCCCTAATGGTTTTAAGATTCTCGGCTTCAGGTTCCATTGTGCGGCGAAACTCATCTTCGAATACATCCTTGGACAGCATGTACAGCCCTCCTAGGGGCCAGTTTTTCGAATTCAGGATACTCGGTAACAGCGCTTCGGCAAGATCGATTGTCGTCCTAGAAATATCGACTTGATAGGCGTATGTTGGCTTTCCATACCAACATTTTGGGGTCTAATCATGCCTGAATATCGCAAAAGAAAAGGAAATGACACATGGCACTGGTGCACGAATTGCAGCAATTGGCCAACCAGCAATTACGACAGTCAACAGGTTTCGCCGGGCAAACGCCCTTCAAGCGGTGAACTCGATAATGAGTGTCTCGGCAAAGAACGTAATAACGAGTGCCGCACCACTTAAAGCGGCGGGAATTCACCGCAGCGGATTTACCAAGGGGCCCTGATTCATTTCCTTTGGAGGAACTAGTCAGGGCTCCCTGGTCTCAGATGAGCATCATCCTCGATTGCAGCCTGTTCCGCACTTTCTGTTGGAACTAGACGGGATGCAAAATCAGAGCCGGTACCTGAATAAGCAGTAGCGGCCACCGCCATCATAACTTGCAGCATCGCGGGTTCAACAAAAGCTCCTTCGCGATTCGCGTAGCCTCATGAATTTCCGAAGGCTTCAATTCATCGCGCAGGATTTTTAGGTAAGCAAGGGTGTGGGATTTGTTTGTGACATTTCCGGCGTTCTTGGCAGTCGTCGCCGCCAACAGATATGCGTAAGCGCGAGTGGGATCACGATTAACAATAGCTCCTTTTGCATAAGCATCTGCAAGCCATTCAAGTGCTTCGACACTCCCCATGTCAGCCGCGCGATGGCGCCATCTTGCAGCCGTATCACGAACCTCTTTAATTCTACGGAGCTCAATCGGATCGGAAGAGCCCAAGTCAAAATCTCCTGGCGGAGGTACGACGCCCACATCAACCATGCCTTGCAACAAGCCTAACTCCGCGCTCAAAGCGAGCCATCCGAAGTTTTCTGCGATTACATCTTTCCTCACGCTGCGGCAATACTCGAAGCCAGATTGATACTGTGCAACGACGGCTCGTGGGTCAGCAATCTGTCGCCCCGCGTGCGACTTTGTACCTACTATCCGATCCACTCTAGCGCGAAGCTCTGCTTCGGAAGTTGCCTCGCGAGAGCAATAGTCAAGTCCTAAGAACAACTGATACGCCGCAACTGAATCACCGCTGTTTGCGGCCATGACCAAACTGTCGTACTGCTCAGCAAGCGGTCCGTCTGGTTTGGCAATTTTATCAAGCCTCTCGACGCTAACCGGCAGATCGCTAAGAGATATCCCAGAAAAGTCGGACGTAGTGCCGCCTCCGATTTGGACTGACGGCACTACGTCCTTTCTTGCGTTACCAGAATAGGGCTCCACCGCTCGGAATTCGTCTCCGGAACTCACCGGCGGGACACGACCGATTCGAGGCTCACTAAAACGTGCGACGGCGACCACGACCGCAATTGCTATCGCGACAAAAGCTACGATTAAAACGTGCGATTTCATTTTGAAGATGCTCGCCTACAACCTAGTCTGGGTCCTGAGGTGGATCCGGATTGTCAGGATCCGATGTTTTTGTAAACTGGTCATACATCCCGTTGTATGCCCAGTGGGCTCCGCCTAGAAGGCCGAAAATGTGAACGATGTCCCCGCTAGACCACGAATAATTTTGCCAGTAAGGATCGGTGTTTATCCGCTGATTTGCGTCGACCTCGCTTGCTGGGTCGCAATTTGGGCAGTGTAGCGCGGCAACCAAATCTGCCCAAACTGCGAAAGCCACGAGTGCGAGAGTGACAGTAATAAAAGCTCGTTTTCTTGTGAAACCTCCCGACCGAAAGTTCGCGATTTGCACTTTTAAACCTCCTTGGCTCGCTGAGTACCTAAAACATTACCCCTCAAAATCTAGCAATGCAAGGTTCATTTGTCCCAAATTGAGGAACTGATCCGCATCTCTCTCGTGAGTTAATAATTCTTCCGGGAGGGTTCTACGAATACCTCGACAAGAGCATCGTTAAGATATCTTGACTCTGCTAATGGTTGAAGCAATCCGACATGGAAACCACATCTCCAGTCTCGATTCACACAGAAGCGTAAGCACGCTATTTATTATTGAAGTAGCAATTCATTTTCCTCCAGTCTCATTTCTTGGTGTTCGGTCCCATTTTTTTCCCAAATTGACAGCCGACCAGTGCGATGTTCGACGCAGTGTGGTGCGGCGCCCGAAATGGACGCACACCCCACTCGCGCGCGGCGTCGAAGCGACGGCCGCTGATCGACGCGACGGTCGCGACGTCCAGGGCCTCATCGTCGTTGAGTGGCGGCAGTACGCTCGTCAGACGATTCGCGAGCATGCTCTTGCCGGTGCCCGGCGGCCCGATGAACAACAAGTTGTGGTGACCCGCTGCCGCAACTTCGAGCGCGCGGCGCGCATGCGGTTGACCGCGCACATCGATGAGGTCGTCCCCGGCATCGGTGGTCGCGCGTCGCGCCGGCGGAACGGGCGGCAATGGCTCGCGCGCCGCGAGGTGCGCGCACACCGCGAGCAAGTCGGGCGCGCCGAACACGACGAGATCCGGGACGAGCGCCGCCTCGGTCGCACTCGCGCACGGTGCGACGAGCATCCGCCCGGCGCGCTGCGCCGCGCGCGCCGTGGGGAGTATCGAGGGCACGGACCGTAGCTCGCCGCTGAGCGCGAGCTCACCGACGAATTCGTACTGGTCGAGTTGGTGGGACGGGATCTGCTCGCTCGCGGCGAGGATGCCGATCGCGATCGGCAGGTCGAATCGCCCGCCGCTTTTCTTCACGTCGGCCGGCGCAAGGTGCGCGATGATGTGGCCGGTGGGCAGCGTGAAGCCCGCGTGACGCATCGCGCCGCGTACGCGGAAGCTCGCCTCTTTAACCGCGGTCTCGGTCAGGCCGACGATGGAGGTACCGAACTCGCCGCCGGTGAGTTGGACTTCGACGGTGACGGCGTCTGCATCCAGGCCCGATGCGGCGCGAGTGTGAACGGTCGCGAGTGGCATCGCTGGAGTATGGAGTGGAGAAGCCGCCATCGGGCGGCGAGGGACACAAGGGCGCGCCACCTTTCATCGCGACGCGGAGCGTCGCTCCCACCTGTGGCAACTTGAATGTGGGAGCGACGCTCTCGGCGTCGCGATAGTCGGGTTGCCGTGGCTTCATTCATCGCGGCACAAAGGTTCCGCTCCTACATCTGCCGGTCGCACGACTTAAGCCGCGGCGTGGACATCGCTCGCGGCGAGATAGGCCAAAGGCAGGTGGTTACCGTCATCGCTAGGTTGCCATGGCCCTTTGGCCTCCCGAGCCAAGAGCGCCATGTCCTAAGCCACGGCGTCAATCATCGCGACGCCGAGAGCGTCGCTCCCACAGGGCGCCGCTCCTACAGGTGGCAACCGCTCAATGGCGGGAGCTGCCGTCCTTCGACGCGGCTTTTTTCTTGGTCGCCTTCTTCGCCCGCTTTTTCGGCGGCGCGGCGGCCGCGAGTTCGACCTCAAGCTCGGCGAGGCGGCCAATCAGGCCATCGAGCTTCTCCCGGGTTCGCGCGAGCAGCGCCTGCTGGAGTTCGAACTCCTCGCGCGTCACGAGGTCGAGCCGCGCGAAGGTCGATGCCAGCACTGCCTTGAAGTTGCGCTCGAGTTCGTCACCGATACCGCGCACGCCCGGGGGGACGAGTTCGGCGAGTTTCCGGGCGAGTTCGTCGAGTTTTTTGGTGTCCATGGCCGTCAGTGTACCCCTATCGGGCAGAACGGGAATGTTAGAATCCCCACATGAAAATGATCTCGGCCATCATAAAGCCGTTCAAGCTCGACGACGTCCGCGAGGCCCTGTCGGAGATCGGGGTCCAGGGCATCACGGTCACGGAGGTCAAGGGCTTCGGGCGGCAGAAAGGCCACACGGAGCTGTACCGCGGCGCCGAATACGTCGTCGATTTCCTGCCCAAGGTGAAAATCGAGCTCGCGGTCGCCGACGAGCTCGCAGAGCGCGTGACCGAAGCCATCAGCAACGCGGCACGCACCGGCAAGATCGGCGATGGCAAGATCTTCGTGTTCGACCTCCAACAGGCAATCCGTATCCGTACCGGGGAGACCGGCCCGGAAGCCATCTGACCGCCGTGCTCCTCTGCGCGCGCGGTCTACACCGCCTCGGCCTCAGCCCGATTGATTTCGACCTGCCGGCCGGCGGGTGCCTCGGTATCAGCGGACCGTCGGGCGTTGGCAAGTCGGTGCTGCTCCGCATGCTCGCAGACCTTGACCCCCATGACGGCGACGTGCGGCTGGACGGACGATCACAACAGGACACGCCACCGTGTGAGTGGCGCCGGCAAGTCGCCCTGCTCGCCGCGGAGAGCCAGTGGTGGGAGCCGCGGGTGCGCGACCACTTCGTAGACGGCAAGGTGCCATTGCTCGACGAGCTCGGATTCGAAAAGGATCCCGCCGACTGGGAAATCCAACGACTGTCCAGCGGCGAGCGTGAGCGGCTCGCCCTCGCGCGCGTGCTCGCGCTGGCACCGCGGGTGCTGCTGCTCGATGAGCCGACGGCCAATCTCGATGAGCAAAATGCGTCGCGCGTCGAGCGCTTGATCGAGAACTGGCGCCGCGATGCCGAGCGCGCGGTGGTCTGGGTCAGCCACGACCGCGAACAGCTGGCCCGCGTCGCTGACCAGCGGCTCCACCTTGAGGACGGGAAATGGTCGACAGCGGCGTAATCCCGGTCAGCCCGCTCGACCTGGTTCTCGCGGCCTCGCTCGTCGCCGCGCTGGCCCTGCTGTCATTACCCGCGCGCCTCGGCATCGCAAAGCCAATCACGATCGGTGCCATCCGCACCGTGGTCCAGCTGCTGCTGGTCGGACTCGTCCTGGACACGCTGTTCGCGTTCGAATCGCCATGGTTGGTCGGCGTCTGGGCGCTCGTCATGTTGCTGGTCGCCGGACGCGAGGTGATTGCGCGCCAGTCGCGCCGCTACCGTGGCGGCCGCGGTTACGGCATCGGCCTGTCGTCGATGTTCGTGTCGTCGTTCTCGGTGACGCTGCTCGCACTGGTCGTGCTGCTTGAGGTCGACCCGTGGTATGCACCGCGATACGCGATTCCATTGCTCGGTATGTTGCTCGGTAACACCATGACCGGCGTCGCAGTCGCTCTCGATCGCCTCACGCAGAGCGCGTGGGAGCAACGCGCAGTCATCGAACAGCGGCTGATGCTCGGCCAGCCGTACATTGCCGCGACGGAGACCCTACGACGCCATGCGATGCGCGCGGGCTTGATTCCCATCGCGAATTCGATGGCCGCGGCCGGCCTCGTCAGCCTACCGGGCATGATGACCGGCCAGATACTTGCTGGTGTAGCGCCGTTCGACGCGGTCAAATACCAAATCCTTGTAATGTTCCTTATTGCAGCGGGCACCGGTTTCGGTACGATGCTCGCCGTACGCCTCGGTACGGCGGCGCTCTTTGACCCACGCGACCGGCTCCGCCTGGACCGGCTCGCGGGGGCCGAGTGATAAACTGGCCCAAAGCCGGAGGTCCACGATGAGATATCTGATAGTGGTGCTAATCCTCGCCGTGTCCTCAACGGTCTGGGCGCAAGCGCCGCGATGCTGGAAAAATGCCCAAGGCGTGACCGAGTGCGGCAACCACCCGCCGCCGGGCGTCGACGCACGCACGGTTCAGGCGCAGCGACCCGCGAACAACGAGGCCGCCGAGGCAGCGGAAGCCTTCGCCGAATCCGATACCGACGGCGAGGAAGCGGCGCGACGCGCAATCCAGCTTCGCCACTGCGAACTCGCCCGTGAAACGGTCGCCGCGTATGCCCGCTCTGAATTCCTCTACGAGCGCGACGCGACCGGCAACCGGCGCGTGCTTGACGAGGCCGAGACCGCGGAGGTCAAGGCCAACGCGCAGCGAACCGCCGACGAGCAGTGCGCAGAATTCCCCGACGCAGCGCCGTGACCCGGCTTGCCATCGCCGTCGTGTGCGGCGCGATATTCGCCGCCCCCGCAACCGCTCAGGTCTATAAGTGGACCGACGACGAGGGGCGCGTCCACTACTCCGACACCCCGCCGGGCGACGTCGAGGCGACGCTGCTGCCGATCGAGTCAGCCGATACCGACCTCGAGGCTACACTGCGCGAACAGGTCGCGCGAGAACGTGAGCTCGAGCTGCGTGAGCAGACCGACGCCGATGCCGCCGAAGACGCCGAGGCCGAAGCAGCCCACCGTGCCGCCGTTGAGCGCGCGTGCGTGCAAGCGCGTGAGCGCGTGGCGATGCTCGAGTCCGCACGCCGGATTTCGCGCGTCGACGCGGACGGCAACCGGCGCAGCTATAACGAAGAACAGCGCGCCGCAGCGCTCGCCGAAGCCCGACAGCAAGTCACGGAATGGTGCCGATGAATACCCGTACGACCCAGGAAGCGCGCGACACCTACAATATTTCCCACTGGGGCAACGGCTACTTCGATGTGAACGACGACGGCAACCTCGTCGTTTATCCTACGCGCAGTCCCGACGACGGCGCGGTCGATTTGTATAAGCTCGCGAGCGATGTCGGCAAGCATGGCCTTAACCTGCCGGTGCTTCTTCGATTCGGCGACATCCTGCACGACCGCATCGACGTCGTATGCAGCGCGTTCGACAAGGCGCGTCGTGATTATGAGTACACGGGCGGCTACACGCTCGTCTACCCGATCAAGGTCAACCAGCAGCGTTCTGTCGTCGAAGAGATCATCCACCACGGCGGCAATGGCCGCGTCGGGCTTGAGGCCGGCAGCAAGCCCGAGCTCATGGCCGTGCTCGCAATGGCACCTGCGGGCAGCACAATCGTTTGCAACGGCTACAAAGACCGCGAATACCTGCGCCTCGCGCTGATCGGCCGCCAGCTCGGCCACCGCGTGTTCGTCGTCGTCGAAAAGCTCTCGGAACTGGACGTGCTACTGCGCGAGGCCGATGCGCTCGGCGTCGACCCGCTGATTGGAATCCGCATCCGGCTTGCGAGCATGGGCGCAGGCAAGTGGCAAACAACGGGCGGGGAAAAATCCAAATTCGGTCTGAGCGCCACACAGGTGCTCGACGCGGTAAACCACCTCAAGTCAGCAAGCAAGGAACATTGCCTGCAGCTGCTGCACTTCCACCTCGGTTCCCAAATCGCGAACATCCGCGACATCCAGCGGGGAATGCGCGAAGCGGCACGCCATTACCAGGAATTGCAGGCGCTCGGCGTTCCTGTGAGCGTCATGGACGTCGGCGGAGGTCTCGGCGTCGATTACGAGGGAAGCCGTTCGCGGAGCGATTGCTCCACTAACTACACCATCGAGCAGTACGCGTTGACGGTCGTCCGCACCCTGTTCGAGATTTGCGTCGAGTTCGAGCTGCCGCACCCCGACATCATCACCGAATCCGGGCGCGCGATGACCGCGCATCATGCGGTCCTGCTGACGAACGTCATTGACGTCGAATCGGCGCCCGACCTTGTCCCCGCGGAGCCGGCAGCGGACGACCCGCTGATCCTCACCGACCTGTGGGAGGTCTACCAGGCGATTGACCGTAAGTCTGCGCTGGAGATCTACCACGAGGCACATTACTGGGCCGGCGAAGGGCAGACAATGTACACACACGGCGTGCTCACACTTGAGCAGCGGGCGCGCGTCGAGCAGCTTTACTATGCGATCTGCCAACGCGTCCGCAAGTTGCTGGCCCCGACGAGCAAGGCACATCGGCTGGTGCTCGACGAACTGAACGAGAAACTCGCCGACAAATATTTCATCAATCTGTCGGTGTTCCAGTCGCTACCGGACGTCTGGGCAATCGACCAGCTGTTCCCGATCATCCCGCTGCACCGTCTGCACGAAATTCCCGACCGTCGCGCGGTGTTGCAGGACCTCACTTGCGATTCTGACGGGCGCATCGAATGGTACGTCGACAACGAGGGCGTCGAGGCGACGATGCCGGTGCACGGAATCGAGCGTGGCACGCCGTACTTACTCGGCTTTTTCATGGTCGGTGCGTATCAGGAAATTCTGGGCGACATGCATAATCTGTTCGGCGACACCGACTCCGTGAACGTCGAGCTCACTGACGACGGCGGCTACCGACTGGTGAAGCCGGAACAAGGCGACGTCGCTTCCGACGTGCTTCGCTACGTACATTTCGAACCGGATGACCTCCTGAAAATGTACCGCGAGAAAATCGCGGCGGCCGACCTCAGCGATGCCCAGCGGACATCGCACATGCACGAGCTCGAGGAAGGCCTGAAGGGGTATACCTACCTTGAAGACTGAACCGGTGCGGGCCGGTTTCGCGGGCCTTGGCGCGATGGGCGCGCCGATGGCGCGCAATCTCGCGAAGGCAGGATTGCTCGCCGCGGTTTACAACCGCACGGCCGCGACGGCGAGCGCCGTCGGCGACGAACTCGGCTGCACAGTTGCGTCGACCCCGGCGGACCTCGCCGCACAGTGCGACATCATGGTGCTCTGCGTATCTGCTGACGCTGACGTGCTTGAGCTCATCGATGCGTTTGGGCCTGCGCTCAAGTCGGATGCCATCGTCGTCGATTGCTCGACCGTCTCTGCGGGCACGGCCCGCGAAGCCGCGAAGCGGCTCGCGGCGGTCGGCGCCGCCTTCCTGGATTGTCCGGTGTCCGGCGGAACTGAGGGCGCCGTCAAGGGCACGCTGTCGATCATGGCCGGCGGTGACGAGGCGGCGCTCGCGCGCGCACGTCCCGTGCTCGAGGCGATCGGCAAACGCATCGTACATATGGGGCCGCACGGTGCAGGGCAGGCGACAAAAGCGGTCAACCAGATAGCGGTCGCCGGCGTGAACCAGGCAGTGTCCGAAGCGCTCGCGTTCGCGGAGGCTCACGGGCTCGACCTCGAGCGTGTCATCGACGCGGTCGGGGGCGGCGCCGCACAGTCATGGTTTCTCGCGAACCGCGGCCCGAACATGGCGCGCATGTGGTTCCCGCTTGGCTTTCGCGTGCGTCTGCACCAGAAGGATCTCGAGATTTGTCGGGCGATGGCCGCCGACCACGGTGTCCAACTCCCGATTGTCGAGATGACTACGATCCATTACCGACGCCTCATCGAGGCCGGCCACGGTGACGAGGACGTCTCGTCGCTGTTCAGACTCAAGAAGGCGATGTTTGAAGGCGGATAGCGCGGGCATCGACCGCTTCTTTCTCCCCGACCTCTGTACCGCCCGCAACGTGGTCACGGTCGCGGTGGTCGCGCAGCTCACCGCATTCGTGCTCACGCTGGCGCGGCCCAGCGGCGCAGAGCCCTGGTTCGACCTGCTGCGTCTGTCCCTGTTCCTTCAGTGGATTGCGCTGCTCAGCGCGGGCGCTTTATGCCTCAGTCGTCGTTGGCTGGCAACGCTGACGCCGGGCCGCGCTGCCGCGTACGCGCTCGCGCTGCTGGCGCTCGTCGCTGCAGGTTTCGCGGAGCTCGCATGGTGGACCGCGCACGCCACGGGTATCGGAACGACGCTGATTCCATCCGGACACGCGGAGTTCATGCTGCGCACCTTCGGGTTGTCGCTGATCATCGGCGCACTTGTGTTGCGTTACTTATGGGTCCGGCACCAGTGGCGGGAACGCGTGCGCGCTGAGGCTGCGACGCGTTTCGCCGCGCTGCAGGCGCGCATTCGACCGCATTTCCTGTTCAACAGCATGAACACCATCGCGGCACTCACGCGTAGCGACCCCGCCGCCGCCGAACAGGCGACGGAAGATCTGTCCGACCTGTTCCGCGCGAGCCTCGCGGAGGGCGACGTCCACGTCACGCTCGCGGACGAGCTCGACCTCTGCCAGCGCTACGTGCGCATCGAAAAACTACGGCTAGGCGATCGGCTCCAAATCGACTGGCGCATCGCCGACTTGCCCGATGATGCGCCCATGCCCGGTCTTATCCTGCAGCCATTGATTGAGAACGCGATTTATCACGGCGTTGAGCCCGCGAGCCATGGCGCGACCGTCACCGTCATTGGCCGTCGCGACGGGCAGTGTGTTGAAATCGAAGTGCGCAATCCGATTGCCCCGGCGCGCACCACGCCGCGCCATGGGCTCCATATGGCGCTCGACAACGTACGCGAACGCTTGCAACTCGCATTTCCGGATGACGGTTCGCTGGAATTCGACGATCGTGACGACGAATTCGTGGTGACGGTGCGGTTCCCATGCGCGCGCTGATTGTCGACGACGAAGCGCCGGCGCGCTCGCGCCTTGCGCGGCTTGTCGATGCGTTGGATGGGTGGGAAGTCGCCGGCGAGGCCGCCGACGGGCTCGACGCGCTTGCCCAGGTTTCCGCAGTGAATCCTGACGTCGTGCTGCTCGATGTGCGCATGCCGCGTATGGACGGCATGGAGGCGGCGCGGCATCTCGCCGCACTGGAGACGCCGCCTGCGGTAATCTTCACTACCGCGTACGACGAATATGCGCTCGCAGCGTTTGACACCCACGCGGTCGCGTACCTGCTGAAACCGGTTCGGGGTGACCGACTCGCGGCCGCGCTGCAACACGCATGTCGGCCGAGCCGCGCACAGCTCGGCGCGCTGAACGCCGGCGGACGGCGGCAGCACCTGGCCGCGCGCATCGGCGAACGCCTGCAGCTTGTCCCGGTCGCGCGGGTGCGCGCCTTCTCTGCGGACAACAAGTACGTCGTCGCACGGTACCCGGACGGAGAACTGGTGTTGAGTGAAACGTTGAAGGAACTCGAGCAAGAATTCGCTGACACGTTTATCCGCGTGCACCGGAACACGCTGGTCGCGGTTGAGCACGTGGAATCGTTCGACGGCGAGCGCGTCACGCTTGCGGGCATCGACACGCCGGTCGAAGTCAGTCGCAGACACTCGGTCGCGCTCCGGAAGTTCCTGCGTGGCCGCTGACCGACTCCGCATCGCGACGCGCCGCAGCGCGCTCGCGTTGTGGCAGGCCGAGCACGTGGCGACGGCGCTGCGCGCGGCACACCCCGGGATCGCCGTCGAACTGGTACCGCTGTCCACGCGCGGCGACGAGATACTCGAGACTTCGCTCGCTTTGATCGGCGGCAAAGGACTTTTCACAAAAGAGCTCGAAAACGCGATGCTCGAAGGGCGCGCGGAGCTTGCTGTGCATTCCCTGAAGGACGTTCCAGCGCAGTTGCCGGACGGGATGACGCTCGCGGCAATCCTGGCGGCTGCGGATCCGCTCGACGCTCTGGTCTCGAAGCGGTACGCGACCGTCGACGCGCTGCCGGCCGGTGCGCGCGTCGGCAGCTCGAGCCTGCGCCGCGAGGCGCAGTTGCGCCATCGCTTTCCTGCGCTCGTGTTCGTCGGCCTGCGAGGCAATGTGAATACGCGGCTCGCAAAGCTCGATGCCGACGACTACGACGCAATCATCCTTGCAGTGGCGGGCCTTGAGCGGCTCGGACTCGCAGACCGCGTGCGTGAGCGCATCGATCCCGCTGTTTGCCTGCCAGCCATCGGCCAAGGGGTGCTTGCCGTCGAGTGCCGCGCGGATGATGCGACGACGCGCGCGCTGGTTGCGGCGCTCGAGCACGGGCCGACGCGCACGCGCGTGAGTGCCGAACGCACGGTGAACCGTAGGCTGCGTGGCAGCTGCGAAGCGCCGGTCGCCGCGTACGCGACACAGGCGGGCGATGTGCTCACGCTGCGTGCGCGCGTCGGCAGCCCGGATGGCTGCACATTGCTGGAGGCGATCGCGACCGGGCCTGCGAACGAGCCGGTCGCGCTCGGCGAGCGCGCGGCTGAATCACTGATTGCGCAGGGCGCAGCCGCGATACTCGCGGCCGCGGCGCAGCGATGACGGTCGCGCGGCTCGCAGGTATCACGGTGCTCGTCACGCGTCCGGCGCACCAGGCCGACGCGTTGTGCGCGATGATCGAGCGCGAGGGCGGTACCGCGCTGCGTCTGCCGGCACTCGTCATCGACGAACCTGCGGATGTCGCACACGCCGCGGCCGTCGCGCAGGGGCTCGAGGAATTCGATATCGCGGTGTTCGTGAGTACGAATGCCGTTGCGCGCACGATTGCGCTGCGTGGCGGGCCGTTGCCGCCGGGGCTGCGTGTCGCGGCGGTAGGCCCTGCAACCGCACGCGCGCTCACGGACGCGGGCGCAACCGACGTACTCATGCCCGAGCGCGGTTTCGACAGCGAGGCCCTCCTCGCCCTGCCAGCATTCGCCGATGTGGCGGGCACGCGCGTGATCATCCTACGCGGCGACGGAGGACGCGAGCTCCTCGGAGAGGCGCTGGTCGAACGCGGTGCGACGGTCGAGTACGCGGAGGTCTACCGCCGCCGTCTCGCGCAGTCGCCAGCCGGCGCGGTCGCCACCGCATTGCGGGCAGGTCGGGTCCATGCGACCACCGCGACGAGCGCACAGGCGCTTCAGGGCGTTTTCGAACTCTGCAGCGGCGAGTTACGCCCCGGCCTGCTCCGTTCGCAACTGGTCGTTTCGAGCGCGCGTATGGTAAAACTGGCCGGGTCGCTCGGCTTTGAGAAGCCGCTTGTCGCCGCTGCCCCCGGCGACCGAGCGCTGGTCGACACACTCATTCGCTGGGCAGGAGATCGGCGGAACCCGATGAACGACGATACAACTGAAGCGAAGCCGGCGCCGCTGCGCCGCGACCCGACCACGACAACTGTCGCGTGGGCCGCCGCCGTCATCGCGGCGATTGCCCTCGCGGGCGGAATTTATCTCGAGAAGGAACGCGAAAAGCTCAAGGACCGCATCAGCGACGTCCGCTTTGAGATGCGCGACATGGCGCAGGCCGCCGAGTATCGAGGCATCAGCCACACCGAGGACCTTTCGCGACGCATCGCAGCGCTCGAGCGCGGCAACCAGCAGCTCGCGGACAGCATTGAGTATCTGCGGTCGCAAGCCGAAGGCGCGCGCGGTTCGTGGGTCAGAACAGAGGTCGAGTACATGCTGCGCATGGCGGCACAGCACCTCGAGGTCGAGCGCGACCCGGGCGGCGCGCTCGCCGCGTTGCGCGCCGCGGAACGCCGCTTGCGCGACTTTGCGGATCCGGCGTACGCGCCGGTCGTCGACCGGCTTGCGCAGGATATCGCGGCGCTCGAACAGGTCTCGATGCCTGACGTCGGGGGCATCATGCTCACGCTCGACGGAATCGCGAATGCGATCGACCGGTTGCCGCTGGTCCAACCTGAACCGTTACGCCGAAAGCTGCCGCGCGAGGCCGAACCCGGTTTCGCCGGCGTCGACTGGAGCGGACTGTGGCGTCGCATCCGGGAGAGCTTCAAGTCCATGGTCACGATTCGCCGGGAGGGCCGCCCTGAGCAGATGCTGCTCGCGCCGAGCGAAGAGTACTTCGTCCACCTGAATGCCCAGCTCAAGCTCGAGGGGGCGCGCGTCGCAGCGCTTCGTCGAGATGGCGATGCTTTCCGCGACAGCGTGCGCAGCGCGCACGCGTGGATTGAGCGGTGGTACGACGCCAGCGACCCGACTGTGCAGGCGATGCTGGGTGAGCTCGACGGACTCGAGCGCCAGCGTTTGAATCCGCCGCTGCCTGACGTCACTGGCGCGTTGCGCTTGCTGCGCGGCGCCGACGGCCGCTCGAGCACGCCGTGATGCGCTACGCGGTCGCGCTTCTGGCCGTCCTGTTCATCGCGATTGCCGTCGCGGTCGGCCTGCGCACGGACAACGGCTATGCGCTGCTCGCCTGGGGTGACACGACGGTCGAGATGTCGCTGGCGATGCTCGCGCTGCTGGCGATCATCGTCTTCACCGCGACTTGGGCGTTGTTGCGCGTCGTCATCGGCACCTGGCGCCTGCCGTCGCGACTCCGTGCGATGCGCCGCCGACAGCGCCTACGCAAGGCACAGTTATCGCTCACGCGTGGACTCATCGAGCTTGCCGAGGGGCGTTGGCGCGACGGCGAGCGCTCGCTGCTGCGCTACGCGCGCCATTCGCCGACGCCGCTCCCGCACTACCTCGTTGCGGCACGTGCCGCCCAGCTGCAGGGGGAGCACGATCGCCGCGATAACCATCTGAAACTCGCCTACGAGACGACGCCCGCCGCGACAACCGCGGTGCTGTTGACCCAAGCGGAACTGCAGCTCGCCGATGCGCAGTATGAACGCGCGCTCGCCACGCTCAACCGCCTGCGCGAACTGGCGCCCAACCACGCCTTCGCGCTGCGCCTGCTTGCGACGCTGCACGAGCGCCGCGGTGAGTGGGATGCATTGCACGCGCTGTTACCAGAGCTGAAGCGACATGACGCGTTCGCGGATGCCGAACTCGACGCGCTCATCACACGCATCTATAAAGTGCGTCTCGCGGCCGCCGCGGATCGCGGTGACTCCGAGCAGGCCGGCGTGCTATGGGAGGAGATACCGCGCGGGTTGCGCCAGACGGCCGAACTCGTCGCGCCGTACGCCGCGATCTTGAATGCATCGGGGCGCGGCGACGACGCCGAAGTCCTGTTGCGCTCCGTGCTGCGGCAGCACTGGAACGATGGGCTCGCGCTCCAATACGGTCAGCTACGGACCAGCGATCCATCGAAGCAACTCGGCCGCGCCGAGGCCTGGCTGCGCGAGCGAGGGGATACGCCGGTTTTGCTGCTGACCTGCGGCCGGCTTTGCATGCGCAGCGGATTGTGGGGGAAAGCACGCAGCTATCTTGAATCAAGCATCGCCAGCGGTCCGCGTGCCGATACGTGGCACGAACTCGCGAAGCTGTTGCAACACACCGGGGAACCCGATGCCGCCGCAGAGTCGACGCAGCGTGGGCTGTTGCTCGCACTCGGCGCCGACATCGGCGTCGAGAAACTGCCACCGGCGCGGCGCTCCGACAATACGACGACGACGCGGCCACGCCGCGCCTGACGTCAGCCCTGCGGCAAGCTCCGCTGGCTATTCAGCCATTTCATCAACGGGTCCCAATACTCCCAATCCGGCGCGGCGAGATAAGGCGGCAGTTCGAAAATCCCGAGCCCGCGCGTCTGCGCCCTGTTGTAGTTCTGCGTCTCGCGCAGCGCCGTGAGGTACGGCATTCTGACCTTCGTGAGGTAATCATCTAGCTCCAGCGCGATGTTCGTCCCGCTCTTCACGCGGTTCGCGACCAAGCCGACGCGGATCTCCTTGTTCTGGAACTGCGGGGTCGCCTGAACTTCATTCAGGAAATGCACGACTGCGCGCATGTCGATCGGCGATGGGAGTACCGGCACAATCATCGTCTCGGCGCGCTTCAGCATGTCCTTGACCTCGTTGCCGTGCACGCGCGCCGGCGCGTCGATGATCAACACATCGGTGTCGCGGCTCAAGCCGCGCAGTCCGTTCCTGAACGCCGGCAGTCCCTGGATCGGCGGCCGGTCGGCAGGCCGCACCGCGAGCCAATCCAGACTCGAGCACTGCGGGTCGTAATCAGCGATCGTGACTGCGAGATCTTCGTTCGCGTAATACGTGGCGAGGCTGGTTGCGAGCGTGCTCTTGCCGCATCCGCCTTTCGCGTTCATCACCATAATCGTGCGCATCATTCCCCCTCGGGTTGTATCCCCAATGTTCCCCATATTTCGTCGATTCTCGTCTTGACTGCGTCCGTCATGCGAATCGGCCTGCCCCATTCGCGCTGCGTCTCGCCCGGCCACTTGTTCGTCGCGTCGAGTCCCATCTTGGAGCCGAGGCCCGAAACGGGCGACGCGAAGTCGAGGTAATCGATCGGCGTATTCTCGACGAGCAGCGTGTCCCGCGCCGGATCCATGCGCGTACTGATCGCCCAGACCACGTCCTTCCAGTCCCGCGCATCCACGTCGTCGTCGACGACGATCACGAACTTGGTGTACATGAACTGGCGCAAGAATGACCACACCGCGAACATGACGCGCTTTGCGTGGCCCGGATACTGCTTGCGCATCGACACGACCGCGACGCGATATGAACAGCCTTCCGGCGGCAGGTAGAAGTCGGTGATTTCCGGAAACTGCTTCTGCAACAGAGGGACAAATACCTCGTTCAATGCGACACCGAGGACGGACGGCTCGTCCGGTGGCCGGCCGGTGTATGTGCTGTGGTAAATCGGATCGCGGCGGTGCGTGATGCGGTCGATCGTGAAGACCGGGAAGCGCTCGACTTCGTTGTAATAGCCGGTGTGGTCGCCGAACGGGCCCTCGTCGGCCTCGTCGCCCGGCGCGATGTGGCCTTCGAGCACGAACTCTGCCGCCGCGGGTACCTGCAGGTCAGAACCGATGCAGCGGACGACTTCGGTGCGCTGCCCGCGCAGCAACCCGGCAAACGCATATTCGGACAATGCGTCGGGGACCGGCGTCACGGCGCCGATCAGCGTCGCCGGGTCGGCGCCGAGCGCGACTGCGACGGGGAATGGCTCGCCAGGTTGTGCTTTCTGGAAGTCGCGGAAATCGAGCGCGCCGCCGCGGTGCGCGAGCCAACGCATGATCACACGGTTGCGGCCAATCACTTGCTGGCGATAAATGCCGAGATTCTGCCGCGGCTGGTTCGGCCCGCGCGTCACGGTGAGCCCCCATGTAATCAGCGGGCCCACATCCTCGGGCCAGCACGTCTGCACGGGGAGCTTTGCGAGGTCGACGGCTTCGCCCTCAATGACGAGGTCCTGGCACGGCGCGCTGGACCGTTCCTTCGGCGCCATATCGAGCACGCGCCTGAAAAGCGGGAGTTTCTCCCACGCGTCCTTCACACCGGTCGGCGCATCGGGTTGGCGCAATGCCGCGAGGATCTTGCCGACCTCGCGCAACGCATCGACGGATTCCTCGCCCATCGCGAGCGCTACGCGGTTCGGCGTGCCGAACAGGTTGGCAAGGACGGGGACGGTATGCCCGACGGGGTTCTCGAACAGGAGCGCGGGCCCACCGGCGCGTAGCGTCCGCTCGCAAATTTCCGTCATTTCGAGGCACGGGTCGACCGCGGCGCCGATTCGTTTCAGCTCGCCGCGCTGCTCGAGCAGCCCGATGAAATCCCGCAAATCCCCGTACTTCATTATCAAGCGAGTATAAGGCAACGCACCTGTCGGAGCGGCGGCTTTGCGCCGCGATTGATGGCACAATCTGCAGCCATGGAGGAATTCACCAATCCCAGCGTCGAGGCAATCCGAGCGCGCTTGCAACGAGTGCGCAGCATCGCGGTCATTGGCCTCTCGCCCGACGAATCGCGCCCCAGTCACCGCGTCGCCCGCGCGATGCAGGCGGCCGGGTTCAGGATCATCCCGGTGCGACCGGGCGGTGGCACCGTCCTTGGCGAGTCCGTGCGAGCGTCCCTCGACGAGATCGACGGACCGGTTGATCTCGTCGACGTATTCCGCGCCTCCGAACACGTCTCGGGCATCATTGACGACGTACTCCGGCTCGGCCTGCCCGCAGTCTGGCTCCAGGACGGTGTCATCGACCACGCGGCTGCCCTGCGTGCCGAGGCGGCAGGGGTGTTCGTCGTCATGGATCGGTGTCTGTATCGAGATGGTTTGCCACTAGTCGATTTGTCGGCCCTTAAGGACGCGAAAACCTGATGGGAATCCCCTTTACAAAGATGCATGGGCTCGGCAATGACTTCGTCGTGCTCGACCATCTGCAAGGTGCGGCCCACTCGCTCGAGGCAGGCTGGTTACGCGGCCTCGCCGACCGCCGGACCGGCGTCGGTTGCGACCAGATCCTGGTCCTTGAGCCCACCGTGCACGCGGACGCGGATTACAAGTATCGCGTCTTCAATTCGGATGGCGGTCCGGCCGGGCAATGCGGCAACGGCGTCCGCTGCATCGCGCAATGGCTCGCGACGCGCGGGCATGCGCGCGGCGCGGAGATCCGCTTGGAGAGCCCGGGTGGCATCGTACGCACGCGCCTGCTCGACGACGGCCAGATCACCGTCGACATGGGTCCACCGCGATTTGAACCGCGCGACGTCCCGTTCGAAGCGGACACGCGTGCGCCAGCGTATGACCTGCAGCTCGATGGCGCGCCACAACGCGTCGGTGCAGTTTCGATGGGCAATCCGCATCTCGTACTCGCGGTCCCGAGCGTGCGGCGCGCGCCGGTCGCGGAACTCGGGCCGCGTCTTGAACGCCATCCGCGCTTTCCGGATCGCGTGAATGTCGGCTTCATGGAAGTCGTCGCACGCGACCACATCCGGCTGCGTGTGTTCGAGCGCGGGACCGGTGAAACACTCGCGTGCGGGACCGGAGCGTGCGCGGCCGTCGCGGTCGGCCGTACTTGGGAGCAGCTCGACGACACGGTCAACGTCGACCTACCCGGCGGCCGCCTCGTGATAAGCTGGTCCGGCGACGACAGCGACCCGGTGTGGATGACCGGTCCCGCGGTCGAGGTATTTCGTGGGGACTACGCATGAGCACACAGCGTAAACGGGGATTCGTGGAACCTGCCATCGACGACGCAGCGGTCGCCCAGTACCTGCAGAACCATCCTGAATTCTTCGAGGGCTACGCCGACCTGCTCGCGCACATGCGCATTTCGCACCCGACCGGAGGCGCCGTCTCGCTGGTCGAGCGCCAGATGACGATCCTGCGGCAGCAGAATCGCCAGCTCGAGCGCAAGCTCGTCGACCTCGTCGAGGTCGCGCGGTCGAACGACCAATTGATGGAGCGGATGCAGCGCCTGACGGTCGGCCTGTTCGAGGCGACCGATGCCGAGCGCGTGGTGCAGACCGTCTTCGAACAACTGCGCGACGGCTTCGGCGCCGACGAAGTCACACTGTGTGCATTCGACGGCTCGGTGCCCGCACCCGCCCGGACCATCGACCGCAACGACCCGGCGCTGACCGAACACTTCAAGGGCTTCTTGGATTCGGGTCGCCCGGTGCTCGGTAAGCTGAAAAGCGCGCAGCTCGACTTCCTGTTCGGCGAGCGCGCGGGCGACATCGAGTCTGCGGCGCTTGTGCCGCTCGGCGAGCGCGCGGAGCACGGCATTCTTGGCGTCGGGAGCCGACGGCCCGACCAGTTCAACCCGACGATGGGCACCGTCTATCTCGCGCGCATGGGCGTGCTCGTCGGCCTTGCGCTGACCAGCCGCCGGGGCTGATGCCCGCAGATTTCGGCGCGGCGGTCGACCGTTTCATCGACCGCCACCTCATCCTCGAGCGCCGGCTTTCAGCGCACACCGCGGACGCTTACCGCAACGATCTCGGTGCGCTCATCCGCTACTGCGGCGCGCACGAAATCGGCGCGTGGGGCAACCTCACTGTGCACCACGTGCGCGCGTTTGTGGCAGAGCAGTATCGCCGCGGGTTGTCACCCTCCAGTCTGCGACGGCGGCTATCCGCGGTGCGAACGCTCTGTGGCTGGCTTATTCGTGAAGGCGAGCTCGGCCACAACCCCGCGCTCGACGTACGCACGCCGAAGCCGTCCCGGCATCTGCCATCGGTACTCGATGTCGACCTCGTGGGACGGCTGCTCGCCATCAAGGGCGACACGGTCGAAGTCGTTCGCGACCGTGCGATCCTCGAGCTGTTCTATTCTTCCGGCCTGCGCCTCGCCGAGTTGTGCTCACTCGACCTCGCCGACGTGGATCTGGCAGATGCTCAGGTGCGTGTTTTCGGCAAGGGTTCGAAGACGCGCATCGTGCCGGTCGGAACGCCAGCGCGTGCAGCGGTGAAGGCGTGGCTCGCGGTTCGCGTGCAGCTCGCCGGCGCGACGGAAACTGCGCTGTTCGTCGGCAAGCGCGGCGCGCGTATCAGCCCACGCGTAGTCCAGGGGCGTTTGGCGTACTGGGCGCAACAACAAGGCATCGACCGCCATGTGCATCCGCATATGCTCCGCCATTCGTTCGCGACACACTTGCTCGAATCAAGCGGTGACCTGCGCGCCGTGCAGGAACTACTCGGACATGCGGACGTCAAGACGACCCAGATTTATACGCACCTCGACTTCCAGCACCTTGCCCAGGTTTATGATGCCGCGCACCCGCGCGCGAAGCGCCGGTGACGCCAACCGAGATCCGCTACAACACGGTGGATCGCACACTGGCGGTCACGTTCGACGACGGCGCGCGATACGTACTGCCGGCTGAATACCTGCGCGTGTATTCGCCGTCAGCCGAGGTGCGCGGCCACGGCGGTCCGATGAAACTCGAGACCGGCAAACTCACTGTGGGCATCCGCGCGATTGAGCCGGTCGGCAACTATGCGGTCCGGCTCGTGTTCGACGACGGCCATGATTCCGGCTTGTATTCATGGACGACGCTCGCGGAACTTGGGCGTGACCAAGAACGCCTGTGGCACGAATACCTGGAAAGGCTTGAGGCCGCCCGCGCGTCAAGGCGGTAAACTGACCGGATGGACAGTACTGATTTCGGGTTCGAACGGGTCTCCCGCGCGGAAAAGGCGCGCCGCGTGCACGCGGTCTTCGATTCCGTCGCGGACCGCTATGACCTCATGAACGACTTGATGTCGCTCGGAACCCACCGCCTCTGGAAACGCTTCGCGACCCGCCTCCTGAACGTCAGGCCAGGTCAGGCGATCCTCGACCTCGCGGGCGGAACCGGCGACATCGCGCGCTTGATTGCACCGCAGGTCGGCGCGCGCGGCAAGATCGTCGTTGCTGACATCAACGAAGCCATGCTCGAGCGCGGGCGCCGGCGTCTCGCGGACCGCGGCATCGCCGGCAATGTCGAATTTGTGCTGGCGGACGCACAAGCGCTTCCGTTTCCCGACCGGTCGTTCGATGGCATGGTCATCGCTTTCGGACTGCGCAACGTGACCGACAAAGACGCAGCGCTCCGCGAGATGTACCGTGTATTACGGCCGGGCGGCCAGGCCATGGTGCTCGAGTTCTCGACGCCGACGCTCCCCGGGCTCGCGTCGCTGTACGACCTCTACTCATTCAAGGTACTCCCGAAAATGGGCGAGTTGATTGCCGGCGACGCTGACAGCTACCGCTACCTCGCGGAATCGATTCGTATGCATCCGGACCAGCCGACGCTCCGCGCGATGATGGAAGCTGCGGGCTTCGAGCGATGTGACTGGCACGACCTCAATGGCGGCATCGTCGCAGCGCACCGCGGCTTCCGACTGTGACAACGCCGATGCCCGTGCAGCGCCTGCTCCAGGCCGCATTCGACTTCTGGATCAAGGACACACCCGAGGTGCGCGTCGATTGCGCCGCCCTCGCCGGGCGCTGCATCGCCGTCGAGCTCACGGACCTCGACACCGAGTTGTGCCTACGCCCGCATGAGGCCGGCATCGCGGTGACGCTGGCGATGTCCGACGACCCCGACGTCCGGATCGCGGCGACCAGCGGTGATCTGCTCAGGATGATACGCGGTACGCAAACACCACCCCCCCGTCTCGTCATCACGGGGGACGCGGAACTCGCGCAATCCGTGCGCGCCTTGTTCCGCCGCGTACGCTTCGACCCCGACGAGCGCCTAGCCGCGCTCATCGGCGACGTGCCGGCGCACCAACTCGGCCGCGCCCTTCGCGGAATCGCGGCGTTCGGTCGCGAAAGCCTGAACACGCTTGCCGGCATGACGGGTGAATACCTGCAGTATGAAGCACGCACGCTGCCGACCAAGGCGGAGGTGGCGAACTTTGTCGATGCCGTCGACGAAGTCCGGGACGGCGTCGAGCGCGCAGCGGCGCGTTTCGAGTCCATCGTGCTCGAGCAGCGCGCGGCTCAATGATTTCGCCGAGACAAATCGCGCGGGCGGTGCGCATCCAGCAGGTCCTGGTGAAATACGGCCTGGACGAGCTGATCCTGAACACGCATTTCTTCCGCCCGGTCCGCTGGATGCTGTATCTGATGCCGTGGAACTGGCGCCGCGAAGACCGATTGCCGCGCGGGCAACGCATCCGACTTGCGCTGCAGGAACTCGGCCCGATCTTCGTGAAGTTCGGTCAGATGATGTCGACGCGGCCCGACGTCGTCCCCCCGGACATCGCGGCAGAACTCACGCTGCTGCAAGACCGCGTCGAACCGTTTCCCGGCTCGCTCGCGCGGGCGGAAATCGAGCGGGCGCTCGGACAACCCGTGGAAAGACTGTTTGCGAAGTTCGACGAGACGGCGCTCGCGTCTGCGTCGATTGCGCAGGTCCACCCCGCGGAGTTGCACGACGGCACGCGAGTCGTGGTCAAGGTACTGCGGCCGAACGTCGAAAAGAACATCCGTAAAGACGTAGAGCTCATGCGGATGATTGCGCAAGCCGCAGAACGCTACTGGCAGGATGGCCGGCGGTTACGGCCTGTCGCCGTGGTCGACGAGTTCGGCAAGACACTGCATGACGAACTCGACCTCATGCGCGAGGCCGCGAACGCCGCGCACCTGCGCCGCAACTGGGAGAACTCCCCTTTGCTGTGCGTCCCGAACATCTACTGGCCCCTCACGCGCCGCAGCGTGATGGTCATGGAGCGGATTTCTGGTATTCAGGTCAACGACATGGCCGCGCTGCGCGCGGCCGGCGTCGACTTGAAGCAACTCGCCGAGGACGGCGTCGAGATTTTCTTCACGCAGGTCTTCAGCCACAACTTTTTCCACGCAGACATGCACCCGGGGAATATCTTCGTCGACGTGTCAGACCCCGACCACGCGCGATGGCTGGCAATCGACTTCGGCATCGTCGGCACGCTGAATCCAGAAGACCAGCGCTACCTCGCCGAGAACTTCCTCGCCTTCTTCAACCGTGATTACCGGCGCGTCGCGGAGCTGCACGTCGAGTCTGGCTGGGCGCCGGCGGGCACCCGCGTCGACGAGTTCGAAAGCGCGATCCGCACGGTGTGTGAGCCGATTTTCCACCGGCCACTCAAGGAAATTTCGTTCGGGCTACTGCTGATTCGATTGTTCCAAACCGCGCGTCGTTTCGATATGGAAGTGCAGCCGCAGCTGGTGCTGCTGCAGAAAACGTTGCTGAACATCGAGGGCCTGGGCCGCGAGCTCTATCCTGACCTCGACCTCTGGGCGACAGCGAAACCCTATCTTGAGAACTGGATGCAGGAGCAGCTCGGCGTCACGGCGGCGTACCGCGAGTGGCGCGAGCACCTACCGGAGAACATCCGCGCGGTGCTGCACCTCCCGCGGCTCGCGGCCCGGGCGCTCGAGGAATTCTCCGAACACCGTGCCTCTATGGAATGGCATTCCGCGCAGCTCGACCGCTGGCACGACGAGATGTCGCGCGGAAGTAGGCGGCGTGCGGTCGCGATCGCGGGTGCGGGTCTCGTAATCGCGGCGGCAATCCTGCTCGGCGCCGACCTCGCGGGACTCGGTTATCTGGTTGGGGCCGCCGGCGTGACCGCGTTGGGGTACGCGCTACTCCGGTAAGCGATCAACTCGCGGACCGTGACGAGTTCCACGCCGTGCTCGAGCGCGAGACGCGGCAACTCCCGCTCGAGCAGTTCGAGCGTCGCGGGGTACGGATGGCCGATGCCGAGCGCGGAACCCTCCGAACGCGCGACCGCCAGCAGACGCTCGAACTGGACCGCGACCTGTTCAGGTGACGGGTCGGTATCGAGAAACACGTCACGTCGCGTCGCCGGTACGCCCGATTCCGCGGCGAGCGCAAAGGCGACGCTTTCCACCGCGGTGTAACTGTCGACGAAGAACAGCGGTGCCCGTGCGCGCAACTCCGCCATCAGCCAGCCCATGTGGCCCGGGTGGCGCGTGAGCAGGCTGCCCATGTGGTTGTTGACGCCGCTGACGTGCGGTACCGAGGCAAGGTCGGCATCGAGTACCCGCCGGAATTCCGCCTCGCTCGTGTCGAGCATGATTGCACCGGGGCCGAGCGCCTTGCCGCTGAGTGCCTGCAGCGGCAAATGCAACATGACTTCCTTTTGCTGCGCGTGCGCGCGCTCCGCAAGCGTCGGTGTGAACGGCGCGTGCGGCAGAAATGCGAGCGCGACCGGCCCCGTGAGCAGCGTCGCGCGAATGCCGTCGGCCTCGCGATCTCCAATGTCGTCGATGATGATTGCGATGCGCGGCATCGCGGCGAACGCGAACGCAAGCGTGATGACCGCGAGCGGATTCATCGGCCGGCGCGCGCATGCATGATGCGCATGCCACGCAAGAGGTTCAGCGCCTCCTTCAGCGAATAGTCGTCGTTGGGATCGGTCGCGGGCGTCGCGTCCACCTCGACATCAGGCGTGATGCCGACTGCGTTGATTGACCGACCCGACGGCGTGAAATACCGCGCGGTCGTGAGCTTGATTCCCTGGTCAGGTCCGAGCGCAAGCACGCTCTGTACGAGGCCCTTGCCGAAACTCTGCTCGCCCATCACGACCGCCCGCTGGTGGTGCTGCAGCGCGCCGGCGACAATCTCGGACGCAGAGGCCGACCCACCGTCAATCAGTACGACCATCGGGCGACCGTCGATGATGTCGCCCTCGGTCGCGCGGCGCTCGTAGCGCGCAGCAGGCGTCCGGCCGGCAGCGCGAACGATCAGTCCGTCGTCGAGGAACAGGTCCGCGACCGCGACCGCGGCCTCCAGTACACCACCCGGGTTGCTGCGCAAATCGAGCACGACTCCGTCGATACCGTCCGAGTGGCCGGAGAGTCGGTCGAACTCTTTCAACGCCTCCGCGCCGGTATGCTCGTTGAATACGGACAAGCGTAGATACGCGAACCGCTCGTCGAACAGCATTCCGCGCGCGCTCGCGACGGAAATGTTCGCGCGCGTCAGCGTGACGGTGAACGGCGCTTCGACACCGTCCCGGTCGAGTTGCAGCTTCACCTTGCTGCCAGCCGGACCGCGCAGCAGCCGGATTGCATCCGCGCCCTCGAGCGTCTGCACGACGGTGTCGTCGATGCGCAGGATGGTATCGCCGGGCCGTAAGCCCGCGGCCTTCGCGGGTCCGCCGTCGATGGGTGCCACAACCTTCAGCAGCCCCTCGTCGACCGTGACTTCGATGCCGAGCCCCTCATAACGACCGGTGGTGAGCATTTCGATGTCGGACCACCCGTCTTCATTCAGGTAATCCGAATGCGGATCGAGGCCGCGCAGCATGCCGCGGATTGCGTGACGCATCAGCGTGGCATCGTCGACCTCCTCGACGTAGTCGGACTTGATCCGCTCCATCACCTCGACGAACAGGCGGAGTTCGTGCAGCGGGACGGCCTCAGCGCCCGCGGTCGACGCGCGCGCAGGAAATACGGCGGCGCAGAGCAGGATCATGATGGTCAGAATTCGATGCATGTCAGCCTCACTGTCAGTTCGCGCGTGCGAGCCACTGCTGTGGGTTCAGCGGTGTCCGGCCCTTGCGGAGCTCAAAGTACAGCGCCGGCTGCGGCTGGCCACCGCTGTCGCCCACCTGCGCAATGACGTCGCCGGCGCGGACCCATTCTCCGACCTCCCGCAATAGCGTCTGGTTGTGCCCGTAAAGCGTGTAGTAATCATTGCCGTGGTCGAGCACGAGCAGGTTGCCATAGTGCGGCATCCAACCCGCCCACGCGACGCGGCCATACGCAATCGCGCGTACGTCGGAACCGGCCGATGCGCCGATCAGCAAGCCGCGCGAGCGCGGCGCGCCGTCGCGGCGCTCGCCGAAGCGCGTCAGCATCCCGCCGCGTGCAGGCCACCCGAGCCCGCCGCGCAGCGCGGCGAAACCCCCGCCGGTGCCGAGTTCATCGGGTACGTCGGCGAGCAGGTTCGACAGCGATTCAAGAAGCTTCAGTAGCGCCTGCTCATCGGCCTCCAAGCGTTGCAGCCGCTGGCCACGGTCCCGGACCGCACGCTCAATCGCCGCGATGACCGCGGCCCGCTCGTCGCGCGTTCGCGCGAATGCTTCGAGCGCGCGGCGTTCCGCGTCCTGCGCGGCGGCGAGCGTGGCTTGTTCTGCCTCTGCACTTGCTTCGAGCGCTGAAATCTCCTCGAGCAAGCCCGCGACACGATCGATACGCGCGACACGCGACCGGTTCAGGTAATCGTAATAGACGAGCGTGCGGCCCACGGCAGCGGGGTCCTGCTGGTTCAGCATCAGCTTCAAGCGCTCCTGTCGCCCGAGCGCGTGCGCCGCACGAATCTGACCGGCGAGCGCGACCTGTTCCCGGTCAAGTTCGCGCTCGCGTAGCGCGCGATCGGCCGCGATGGACTGGAGTTTTGCCCGGCTCTCGGCGAGCCGGTGCTCGATATCCCGGAGAATTGCAGCGTGCCGCGCAATGGTCTGTTCGCTATCGCGCAGTGCTGCGCGCGCGGTATCGCGGCGTCCAAGGTCCGCGTCGAGCGTGGAGCGCAGTGACTGAATGCGTTCGCGCAACTGCTCGAGCTCCGCTGCGCGTTGCGCCGTGTCGCCGGACTGCGCCCAGGCTTCCGAGCAAAAAACAACGAGGAGCATCAGTGTCGCGATTCGCTGCAACTGTAGGAGCGGCGCCTTCGCGCCGCGACGGCCGCGGTCAACCACCTGTGATCCGTAAAAGAGATTTCCCGGTCATCTCTCGCGGCTGCGGCAGACCCAGCAGCACAAGCAGGCTCGGCGCGACATCCGACAGTACCCCCGTGCCCGTCATCTCGACGTCCCTGCCACCGAAATACACGAACGGCACGAGGTTGGTTGTGTGTGCGGTATGTGCTTGGCCGGTCTCTGCGTCGTGCAACTGTTCGACGTTGCCGTGGTCGGCGGTGATCAGCATCTCGCCGTCGGCCTCCGTCAGCGCATCGGCGATGCGCACAAGGCTCGCGTCGATGGCCTCGACCGCGGCCACCGCCGCCGCGAACACGCCTGTGTGACCGACCATGTCTGCGTTCGCGTAATTGCAGATGATCAGGTCGTATACACCCGACTCGATCGCGCCGCACAATCGATTGGTGAGCTCCGGCGCGCTCATTTCCGGCTTCAGGTCGTACGTCGCGACGTGCGGCGACGGCACGAGTATCCGGTCCTCACCGTCGAATTCCTCTTCGCGCCCGCCGTTGAAGAAGAACGTCACGTGCGCATATTTTTCCGTCTCGGCGATACGCAGCTGCCGCAGCCCGTTCGCGGCGGCGTACTCGCCGAGCACATTCGACAATGCAGCCGGCGGAAAAGCGACCGGGCAGTCGAATTCCTGCTGGTACTCAGTCAACGTAACGAACGCAGCCAGCGCCGGGCGTTGCGTTCGCTCGAAGCCGTCGAATGCGGGCTGCGTGAACGCGGCGGTCAGTTGCCGCGCGCGGTCGGCACGGAAATTCATGAAAACGA
The DNA here is from genome assembly GCA_040882865.1 of Gammaproteobacteria bacterium. Lineage (GTDB taxonomy): Bacteria > Pseudomonadota > Gammaproteobacteria > Natronospirales > JAIVGZ01 > JAIVGZ01. Next base: position 131,827 of record JBBEAN010000002.1, on the reverse strand, counting down.
CGGCATCACCGTCGACGATGGGGGCGGGTTCACCGACCAAGGTCGGCTTGACGAACTCGTCCGATTCGTCCCGCGCGTACGCAGCCGTCAGCGCGGCGGCCGCGTCCGGCGCGGTGTACTGGGCGACGCCCAACGTCAGCATGTCGTACGCGAGACGTACGCGGTTCCACCGCTTGTCTCGATCCATCGCGTAATAACGTCCGGACAGCGACGCAATACGCGCGCCCTCGAATCGCGCGCAGACGGCCTCGAGCCGCTCCAACGACGCGCGCGCGCTGCGCGGCGGCGTGTCCCGCCCGTCGAGGAACGCATGGACGTTGATGCGCCGCGCGCCGCGCCGCGCGGCGAGCTCGACCATCGCGAGGAGGTGGTCCTCGTGGCTGTGTACGCCGCCCGGCGACAGCAGCCCGAACACATGGACCGCCCCGTCGGCCGACCTCGCGCCGTCGACGGCAGCCACGAGCGCCGCGTTCTCATTGAACGTGCCGTCGCCGATCGCCTTGCCGATGCGCGTGAATTCCTGGTACACGACGCGCCCGGATCCGATATTCAGGTGGCCGACCTCAGAATTACCCATCTGGCCGGCGGGCAGGCCGACGGCGTCACCGGAGGTGTCGATGAGGGTATGAGGCGCATCCCGCCACAGCCGGGACCAGAACGGAGTTTCCGCGGCCCGGATTGCGTTGTGCTCCGCAGCCTCGCTGTGGCCCCAGCCATCGAGGATGACCAGGACAATTGGTCGGGGACGGTTCGGCATGCGCGCATTTTACATTACAATGTGCCGGCCAATGTCCCAGTATCTTGAGTTCATTTCGAATCATCCGTTCCTGACGGCGTCTGCAGCGGCGCTGCTCGGGCTCATCGTCGCGTTCGAGTTGCGCAACGCGACGCGCGGCTACCGCAGCGTCGATGCGACCGACGCGCCGCGGCTCATCAACCACGACGATGCGGTGGTCATCGACGTACGCCCGCGCGACGCCTACAAGAAGGCGCGCATCATCAATGCCGTGAACATGCCGGCGGACACGGTCGCCGACCAGGACCTCGCCAAATACGCGGACAGCGCGCTGATTGTCTACGACGACAACGGCACGGGGTCGTCGCGGGTGGCGGCACAATTGGTACGCGGCGGCTGCAAACGTGTGTACCAGCTGAACGGTGGCCTCGCGGCCTGGCAATCGGCGGGCATGCCGCTGGCGAAATGACCGCGGCTGTCGTCATCTACACCACCGGGTTCTGCGGCTATTGTTCGCGAGCCCGGACGCTGTTCGAGCAGAAGGGTGTCGCGTACGAGGAGATCCGCGTCGACAGCGATCCGGAGCGACGCAAGGAGATGATGCATCTCAGCGGGCGCCGCTCCGTTCCTCAGATTTTCGTCGGCGACCACCATATCGGCGGCTGCGACGACTTGTACGCGCTGGACCGCGCGGGCAAGCTCGACCCATTGATCAACGAAGGAAGCAATTGATGGCTGAAGCACCAAAGCAAACCGCGAACCTGTTGCGCACGTACTTGCGTGATGCATCACTGGAATCGCCCAACACCCCCGGCATCTTCACGGCCACCGGCGAATCCCAGTTCAAGCTCGAAGTGAACGTCACCCACCGTAAGGGCGACAATGACCACTATGAGGTCACGCTTACCCTGTCGGCGAAAGCCACGATGGGTGACCAGACAATGTTCCTGGTCGAAGTACAGCAGGCGGGCCTGCTGCACATCGTCGGCATCGAGGGCGACGCGCTCGACAGCTTGCTTGGCGCTTGGACGCCACAGCAGCTTTATCCGTTCGCGCGTGAGGCGGTTTCGACCCTGTCGATGCACGCCGGCTTTCCGCAGGTCATGTTGCCCATGGTGAATTTCGAGCAGTTCTACCAGCAGAACCGAGCGGCGAAGGCCGCCGGCGCGGGCGTCACCGCCCCCGCCGACCCGCCCGCGGGCAGCGCGCACTGACCAAGCCGCCGATTGCGGTCATCGGCGCGGGCTCTTGGGGCACTGCGCTGGCGATGCAACTCGCGCGGGCGGGCGCGACGCGGTTATGGGGCCGGGACGCGTTACAGCTCGACACGATGGTGGCCGAGCGCGAAAACACGCGTTACCTGCCCGGCGTCCGATTCCCCGATGCGCTTGAACCGAGCGCGGACCTTCGCGTCGCGTGCGATGGCGTCCGCGATGTCGTGATCGCCGTGCCGTCCCACGCTTTTCGTGAAACGCTGGAACGCATCGCATCGCATTTACGCCCGGACGCGCGTGTCGCCTATGCGGTCAAGGGCTTCGAGCCCGGCACCGGGACGCTTCCGCACGCAGTGGTCCGCGACGTTCTCGGCGGGGAAGTTCCGACTGCCGTCCTGTCGGGACCGACCTTTGCGGCGGAAGTCGCCGCGAATCTGCCGACGGCCATCGTCGCCGCGACCACCGATGCCGACTTCGCGGCCACGCTCACGCGCGCCTTGCACCACGGGCGCTTCCGGACCTACACGACCGACGACGTCACGGGCGTCGAAGTCGGTGGCGCCGTGAAAAACGTGCTCGCGATCGCAGCCGGCCTGTCGGACGGGCTTGGCTTCGGCGCGAATGCCCGAGCCGCGCTGATCACGCGTGGCCTCTCGGAAATCGTCCGGCTCGGCGTCGCGCTGGGCGGTCGACAGGAAACGTTCCTCGGGCTCGCCGGGGTCGGCGACCTGGTCCTCACCTGCACCGATGACCAGTCGCGCAATCGGCGATTCGGTCTCGCGCTCGGGGGCGGCGCCGACCGCGCGGCCGCAGAGCGTGAGATCCGGCAAGTCGTCGAGGGCATCAGCGCCGCGGCGGAAACGGTGCGCCTCGCCGCGCGCCTCGACATCGAGATGCCCATCGCCGTGCAGGTCGACGCCGTCGCGAACCGCGGCCTCTCGCCGCGCGACGCGTTTAGAGCATTGATGGCGCGAGAGCCGAAGGCAGAATGAATTTTTCGCGACGCCAAGAGCGTCGCTCCCACCTGTAGCACCCACGCGACGGTGTAGCGAGCATGCCGCGAAGCCGCGTAGCGTGGCTCGCACCTCGAAAGTGAGTCGGGTTCCCGGAGGCCACCGGTGGGTTTTAAGGACTGACAGCGAACGGCTCGAGGTGCGCAGTCCGTAGCGGTCGCGGGGCTAGGAACCCGCGTAACCGTGCTGGCGCCACGCCTCGTACACCGCGACCGCCACCGCGTTCGACAAATTCAGACTCCGATTTCCTGGAAGCATCGGCAACCGAAGCACCTGCGCGGGCGGCAACGCCGCGGTCACGACATCCGGCAACCCGCGCGTCTCGGGCCCGAAAAGCAACGCATCACCGGGCGCGAATTCAAAATCACAGAACGACGCCTCGGCCTTTGACGAGAACGCCACCACACGCGGATTGTCGAGCGCGACGACGCACGCGGCGAGATCACGGTGTTCATGGATGCGTGTCCACTCTCGGTAATCGAGCCCGGCGCGGCGCAAGCGCGGTTCGTCGAGTTCGAAGCCGAGCGGATGGACAAGATGCAAATCGGCGCCAGTGTTCGCGCATAGGCGTATGATATTGCCCGTATTCGGGGGGATTTCCGGTTGGTACAGGACGACATGAAACATAACGAGGCCTCGCCGCTCGCGACCGATTTTTGCGGGTTGAAGCTGACGAACCCGATTGTGTTGCTGTCAGGCTGTGTCGGATTCGGCGAAGAGTATACGCGCGTCGAGGGCTTCTCGAACTCGCACGCCGGCGCCATCGTCCTCAAAGGTACGACGGGCGCCGCACGCCTCGGCAATCCGCCGCATCGCGTCTTCGAGACACCGATGGGGATGCTGAACGCAATCGGCCTGCAGAACCCCGGGGCGGCGCACGTCGTCGACAAAATTCTCCCGGCGCTCGACTTCTCGGAAACGCGGTTCATCGCGAACGTCTCGGGCTCGACCCTCGAAGAATACATCGACGTCACGCGCCGCTTCGACGACTCGCCGATTGACGCGATCGAAATCAACATCAGCTGCCCGAACGTGAAGGAAGGCGGCGTGCAGTTCGGCAACGACCCGGACATGTCCGCGCGTGTCGTGGCCGCATGCCGGAAAGTGACCTCCAAGCCGTTGATTACCAAGCTTTCTCCGAACCAAACCGACATCGCGTATAGCGCCCAACGTTGCATCGAAGCCGGTAGCGACGGCCTCGCCGTCATCAACACGCTGACGGGAATGGCCATCGACTCGGAGTTGCGCCGCCCTGTGATCGGTAACGTACAGGGTGGCCTGTCCGGTCCCGCCATCAAACCCGTCGCGCTGCTTAAAGTCTGGCAGGTTTATCAGGTCGCGAAGCCGCACGGCGTACCCATCATCGGTCAGGGTGGAATCGTGACCGCGACCGACGCGCTCGAATTCCTGATCGCAGGCGCGACGACCGTCGGCGTCGGCACCGGTTTATTTTACGATCCGCTTGCTTGCACCCGAATCAGCGCCGGCATTGCCGATTATCTGATTCGCCACCGCCTGAACCACGTCTCCGAACTCGTCGGCACGCTCGACGCGAGCCACTCGACTGTCGGCTGCCATTCGACCTGAAAACTTTTATTTACAAGCCCTTACAGGCTGTGTAGTCTGTTTTGGGATAAAGGAGCAACAGGGGCCGACGCTCGGGAAACATGAGCAGCGGTGGGGATTGGGGTGATCGGCGTCTGCCGAACGGGAGCATCCGCAGGAGGCTTGCTCTGTACCAGCTATTCAAGCGCAAAAAGGGTCGTGATGCGCTGACCGCGGTTACGTTCGCCGACGACGGCATCGGCATCGCCGCCATCCACACCGACCCGACGCTCGGGCCGCAATTGCTGGCCTGCGAATTCCATTCCCACGACGGTAGCGACGCGGCGCAGGCCTTACGCGAGACTTTGTCCGCGACCGGGTCGGCGCACGCGCGTTGCACCACGCTGATGAACGCCGGTGATTACCAGCTGTTGCTGGTCGAAGCGCCCGACGTGGAGGCGAGCGAACTTCGTGCTGCCATCCGCTGGCGCATCAAGGACCTCATCGATTTTCACATCGACGACGCCGTCATCGACGTCGTGGAGATTCCGGGGCAGGACCGCGGTCGCGCCCGGATGATGTACGTGGTCGCGGCGCGCAGCACCCGTGTCCGCGCGCGCATCGACCAGATTGAAGATGCCGGCCTCGAGCTCGCAGCGATTGACGTCGAGGAGCTCGCGCTCCGGAATCTCGCTGCACTGGCCGACCGTGACGGCCGCGGCACTTGTCTGGTCTGGTTCGGCGGCGACGATGGTTTGATCCTGCTGGTACGCGAGGGTGAACTGTACCTGTCGCGCCGGATCGAAGTCGGCACGAGTCAGTTGTTCAGCGCCGCGTTGCATGGCGACCCCGACAACGGCGAACTCGGGGATCCGCTGACCGGTGTACTCGACCAGGTCATTCTCGAAATCCAGCGCTCGCTCGATTATTACGATTCTCATTTCTCGCTCCCGCCACTGACGATGGTGCACGTCGCGCCGTGTGCGCCGGCCATGCCGTACGTCGCGCGCTACCTCGATCTCAACCTGAACCTGAGTGCCGTCGAGCTCGACCTTGCTCGACTTTTTCCGGGCGCTTCTGTGCCGGACGCCGTGACGCAAGCGCGCTGTCTCACGGCGGTCGGTGCCGCGCTGCGCGTGGATGAGGTCGCGCTGTGAGCCAGCAAATCAATCTGTATCAGCCGATATTCCGCACCACGCGGAAGATCTTCTCGGCAGTCACGATTGCGCAGACCGCCGGCATCTTCATCGTTGGTCTGCTGCTGATTTATGGATACGCACGCTGGCACGTCGCCGGGCTCGGTGACGATATCGCGGCGCTCGACGCACAGCGCAGCGCAGCGATGGTCCAACTGCAATCGTTGTCCGCTCAGTCGGCGCCGGCACCGCGGTCGCGGCTCGTCGAGGACCAGCTGCGCGAGGCCGAAATCGAGGTTGCCCAAAAGGAGCGCTTGCTCGTCGCATTCCAGACGCGCCGCTTCGGCGAAACGCGCGGCTTTTCGCGGCATTTCACGGCGCTTGCGCGCGAGCGTCTCGACGGACTCTGGCTGACGCGTGTGGTCATCCGCGACGGCGGCATCGCGCTCGCGGGCGCAGCGGAGGCCGGCGAGCTCGTTCCGCGCTACCTCGCGCGAATTGGCCGCGACGCTGCGTTCGCGGGCACGGAATTCCCTTATTTGCAGCTTACGCGCGGTGACGAACGCGGCGCGCCGGTCGAATTCTCTGTCACCACGACCGCGGAGGGCGCAGAATGAAGCTGCCCGCGTACCTCGACGGGATTTTCTCGCGCATCGACGCGATGTCGATTCGGGAGCGTGCGATGGTCGCGCTCACGGTGCTCGCGGTTTTGTGGGCGATTTGGGACGCGCTCTTGATGCGGCCGCTGCACGCGCTCGAACAGGTGCGGCAGGATCAGCTCACATCGGTCACGCAGCAGCTCGGCGAACTGAACCGCTCCATCCAGACCCTCGCGGGCAATCGCAGCGGTAATCCCGAGCAGGATGCGCGGCGCCGCCTCGCCGAATTGCGCGCGCGCGCGGTCGAGGTTGACGTCGAGCTGCGCACGGTCACACGCGAGCTGGTGCCGCCGAACGAGATGACGACGCTGCTTGAGACCGTCCTCGAGCAGACTGGCCGGCTGCGTCTCGTCGGCATGGAGACGCTGCCCGCGGAACCCGTCGAGACGGATGCGGGGGAGACCGGCTATTACCGGCATGGGCTCGCCGTCGACGTGCGGGGGAGCTATCTCGACACGCTGCGCTACCTCGAAGCGCTTGAGACGTTGAAATGGCGGTTTTTCTGGGAGTCGGTCGAGCTCGAGGTGCTCGACCACCCGACGAGCCGCGTGCGCATCATCGTGTACACACTCGGTCAGCGCCGGGGAGTCATCGGTGTTTAAGCGCCTCTGCGTCGCGATTGTGCTCACTGCGGCGCCGCCGCTCGTCGCCGCGCAGACATTGCCGGACCCGACCGAGCGCACGTCGATGGCGCGCGCGGCGACGGCGCAAAGCACGCCGACACAGTGGACGCTGCAATCGACGCTGATCGCGGCCGACCGCCGCGTCGCGGTAATCAATGGCGAGACCGTGACTGTCGGCAGCACGATCAATGGGGCACGGGTCCTTGAAATCAATCCGTATGGCGTACGTCTGCGTACTGCAGGTGGTGCGATTGAACTGAAGTTGACCGGCGCCGATCCAAAACGGGCCGCTGGTGGAGGGAGTTGAAAATGAGAATCGTACTGTGGGTCCCACTCGTACTCGCGCTCGCCGCGTGTGCGGCGCCGCCGAATGGCCCATCCACGACCGCGCAGAAGATCGACCAGGTTCTCGCGGACGCACGCGACGCCTCCCGGCCCGCCGCGGATCCGCCGTCTGCGGTCACCGATGCGCTGCTGCCGCCCTTGTCCGGCGGCCGCCCGGACATCGCGCCCCACGTCGAGCCGCGCTTCGACCTGAACGTCGACCGGCAAGCCGCGCGCTCGTTCTTCATGGGGCTCGTTCGGGGCACCCGATACAACATGGTCGTGCACCCCGAGGTCACCGGCGAGGTGTCGCTCAGCCTCAACAACGTCACGATTCCCGAGGTCATGGACATCGCGCGTGATGTCTACGGCTTCGAGTATCAGGAGAATCGTTCCGGGTACATGGTGTTGCCGGCGCAGGTCCGCAGCCGTGTCTTTGAGGTCGACTATCTGAACGTGAAGCGCAGCGGGAGTTCGCGCACGCGCGTCTCGAGCGGCCAGTCGACCGAGAACCCGCAAGCGATGATGCAACCCGGCGCGATGGGCGGCCTCGGCGGCCAGGCCGGTCTGGCGAACCAACAGCAGGGCAATCGCGAAACGCTGTCGGGATCCAGCGTGGAAACTGAGAGCGAGGCGGATTTCTGGCCGCTGCTGCAATCGACCCTCGAGGCGATGGTCGGCACCGGCGCTGGTCGCGGCGTGATCATCAATCCGCAGACCGGTACCGTCGTCGTGCGCGCGATGCCGGCCGAATTGCGCGCGATCGAGCAGTACGTCGACATGGTGCAATCGAGCGCCCAACGCATGGTCATCATCGACGCGAAAGTCATCGAGGTCGAGCTCCGTGACGGCTTCGAGTCCGGCATCAACTGGACGGCCATCGCCCGCAGCGGTTCGCGCACGCTGACCGGCGGCGTATTGCGCGGCCGCGACCTGTTCGACGATGGCGTGAGCCCGCTCGCGGGCCGCACGATTCCGACGTCGTCAGGCAACCCGGTTCCGAATCTCGACGGCACCGGTTTCGGTGGCGTATTCGGAATCGGTATCGACACGACCGACTTCGACGCGTTCATCGAGCTCCTGCAGACCCAGGGCAAGACGCAGGTGCTGTCGAGCCCACGCACGACCGCGGTCAACAACCAGAAAGCGGTCATCAAGGTCGGCAATGACGAGTACTTCGTGACAAGCATCGGCAGCCAGACGACGACGGGTACCGCGACGAACACGAGCAGCCAGATCCAGCTCACGCCGTTCTTCTCCGGCATCGCGCTCGACGTGACACCGCAAATCAGCGCGAACGGCGAGGTAATCCTGCACATCCAGCCGACCGTCAGCGAGGTCTCCGACCAGACGAAGACGTTCACGGTCAGTGGCCGTACCGAGAGCGTACCGCTCGCATTCAGCAGCGTGCGCCAGTCGGATTCGATCGTGCGTGCGCGCAGCGGCCAGGTCGTGGTGATTGGCGGCTTGATGCGCAGCTCGGCGCGCGACGAGGCCGCGCAGGCACCGGGGCTGGGCAGCATCCCTGGCATCGGAGCGCTGTTCCGCCAGAACCGGACGCGCGAGACGAAGAGCGAGCTCGTCATCCTGTTGCAACCGACCGTCGTCGATGATTCGACGTGGCACGAAGAGCTCGACGCGCAACACGAGCGGATGCGCGCCGACAGGCCGTAGGCAGCGATGTATCTCGAACACTTTGGACTGAAGGAACCTCCGTTCTCGCTGACGCCGGACACGCATTTCTGGTTTGAATACACGAGCCACCACGACGCGTTGAACGTGCTCACGATGGCGCTTCGCTCCGGCGAGGGTTTCATCAAGGTCACCGGCGAGGTCGGCCTCGGAAAGACGTTGATTTGCCGCAAGCTCCTGAACGGGCTTGGCGACGGCTTCGTGACTGCTTACATCCCGAACCCCCATCTTTCGCCGGCGTCCATGCGCGTCGCGCTCGCAGACGAGCTCGGCCTCGATGCGAGTGGCACGAGCACGCAGGAGCAACTGCTGCGGCTCATCGCGAACAGGTTGCTCGAGCTCGCACGTGAGGGCAAGCGCGTGGTGCTGTGTCTCGATGAGGCGCAGGAGTTACCCGACCAGACGCTCGAGGCCGTGCGTCTGTTGACGAACCTCGAGACCGAGAAGTTCAAGCTTCTGCAAGTCGTGCTGTTCGGCCAACCGGAACTCGAGCAGCGCCTCGCGCAACCGCACCTGCGCCAACTGAAGCAGCGAATCACGTTTTCGCACGTGTTGCGCCCGCTGACGCGGGAAGCGGCCGAAGAGTATGTGAACCACCGGCTGCGCGTCGCAGGCTACCGCGGTGCGCCGTTGTTCGCGCGCGACGCGCTCGACGCGATCTATCACGCGGCGGAGGGCACGCCACGCCTGATGAACGTGCTCTGCCACAAGGCGCTGCTCTCCGCGTTCGGCCCCGGCGCGCACCAGGTGGTCGCGCGACATGCGCGGGCGGCCATCGAGGACACCAATGCCGACGGTTCGCGCAACACGGTCTGGTGGCGTCCGGCCGCGTACGGCTCCGCATTCATCGCGATCGCTGCCGGCGCCTACATGCTCGCGCGCTGGTTGGCCGAGGTGATCGCATGAGCCTCGTCAACCAGGTCCTGAAAGACCTGCAGCACCGCCGCAGCGAACATCCCGACACCAGTGGCTTGTTCGCGGCCGACACCGCGTCCCGGCCGCGCGCGCGAACCTGGTGGTTGCCGCTCGGCGCCGGCGCAATCATCGTCGGGCTCGCCGCGTTCGCCGCGCAACAGTTCCTTGCACGCGATGCCGCCATCGAGCCCCCCGTTGAGGTCGTCGCGACAAACCCCGGCGCGACGCCATTGCCCCGCGAACCCGAGGCGACGATCACCGCCGACCCCGAAATCGCGATCACCGCCGAACCTAAGGTTGCCGATGTAGGAGCGGTGCCTTCGCAAGCCACCGACCCCGAGCCGGTCGATGTAGGAGCGGCGCCTTTGCGCCGCGAACCCGTGGTGACGACAGTCACCGAACCCGCGCCGTCTTTGACCCGCACCCTCGTGACCACGACACCACGCCAGCGCGCGGACACGGCGTTCGGCGCCGGCGTGCGTGCGCTGAGCGAGGGCCGTCGCGATACCGCCGAATCGGCATTCCGTGACGCACTCGGCCACGATGCTTCGCACACCGATGCGCGACTCGCGCTTGCGAACGTCCTCGCAGCGAACGGTGCGCTACGCGAGGCCGAGGTGCAACTGCAGCAGGGCCTGCGCATCGCCCCTGACGCGGCGGCGCTCGCCGAGCGCTACGCGCGCCTGTTGTTCGAGCGCGGCGACCTCGCGGGTGCAATCGGCGTGCTGGTCAACTCGGCGCCGCCGGTCTCATCAAATCCCGACTACCACGCGCTGCTCGCGGCACTGCAGCAGCGCGCCGGCAACCACGCTGCGGCCGCGTCGACCTATGCCGCGCTGGTCGACGCTCGACCGACTCAGGGTCTTTGGTGGATGGGTCTCGGCATCTCGCTCGAGGCGGAGCAGCGCAACGACGCCGCATACTCGGCATACGAAAACGCCTTGCGCGACGCGCGTCTCTCGGCTGAAGTCGTCGCGTTCGTTCGCGAGCGCGTCGCGGTGCTGGCCCGATGACTCAACGACAAAAAATCCGGATCGGCGACTTGCTGGTCCAGCACAAGGTCATCGCCGAGCACCAGCTCGCGCAGGCGCTCGCCGAGCAAAAGAAATCAGGCCGCAAACTTGGCCGCGTCCTTATCGAGCTCGGCTTCCTCGAAGAGAAGCAGCTGCTCGAGTTTCTCGCGCAGCAACTCGACATCCAGCTCGTCGACCTTAAGCATTACCAGTTCCGCCCGGAAGTCGTCCGCCTGCTGCCGGAAACGCACGCGCGCCGCTATCGGGCAATCGTGCTCGGCGAGGGGCGCGACGGGCTTCTGGTCGGCATGGCCGACCCGACCGACATTTTCGCGTACGACGAACTCGCGCGCCTGCTGAAGAAGAACCTGCGCATCGCGCTCGTGCGCGAGTCGGACCTGCTGCGTGCGATCGACATCGTGTACCGGCGCACCGAGGAAATCTCGACGCTCGCTGAAGAACTCGGCCAGGAGCTGATGCAGGGCGACTTCGACCTGAACACGCTGGTCGAAAGCGAGGGCGTCGTTGATGCCCCGGTCATCAAGCTATTGCAGTCAGTGTTTGAGGACGCAACGCAAGTCGGCGCGTCAGACATCCATATCGAGCCCGACGAGCACGTGCTGCGCATCCGCCAGCGCGTCGACGGCGTATTGCACGAACAAATCATCGAGGGCAAGCGCATCACATCGGCGCTGGTCACGCGCCTGAAGCTGATGTCGCAGCTTGACATCTCGGAAAAGCGACTGCCGCAGGACGGCCGCTTCACGATTCGCGTGAAGGACCGAACCATCGACGTGCGCGTCTCGACGATGCCGATCCAGTACGGCGAGTCAGTCGTGATGCGCCTGCTCGACCAGTCGGCGACCCTGATGCAGCTCGAGTCGCTGGGCATGCCGGGCGACATGCTGCCCGCCTACTTGCGCGTTTCGCAGCGGACGTCCGGCATGCTGCTCGTGACCGGTCCGACCGGCTCGGGCAAGACGACGACGCTGTACGCGACGCTCGCACGCATCAACGACCCCGAAACGAAAATCATCACGGTCGAGGACCCGGTCGAATACCGCCTGCCGCGCATCAGCCAGGTCCAAATCAACCCGAAAATCGGACTCGACTTCGCGCGCGTGCTGCGCTCCGCATTGCGGCAGGACCCGGACGTCATCATGGTCGGCGAAATGCGCGACCGCGAGACGGCCGAAATCGGCCTGCGCGCCGCGATGACCGGCCATTTGGTGCTGTCCACGCTTCACACGAACGACGCGGTCTCGACCGTGACCCGGCTACTCGACATGGGCGCACAGGGGTTCATGCTCGCGGCCGCGCTGCAAGCCGTCATCGCGCAGCGCCTCGTGCGCCGCATCTGCGAATACTGCGGCGAATCGCACGAGCTCGACGCGCACCAGCGCGCATGGCTCGCGAGTCATATCGGCGGCCATGCCGCGACCAGCTTCAAAGCGCGACACGGCGCCGGTTGCACCTACTGCAACAACACGGGCTATCGCGGCCGCATTGGTGTGTACGAGTTGCTCGAGTTCGACGATGCGCTGACCGAGGCGCTGCGTCGCGGCGACGCCGACGCGTTTTCGCACGCCGCCGCCCAACGTGCGGAATTCCGGCCGCTGATCCGGCATGCGATCGAGATCGCCGAGGCCGGCATCACATCGATCGACGAGGCGATGCGGCTGTCCGGCGGCATCGAGGAACTCACGGGCTGATGCCGACGTACGTCTATAAAGGGCGCAACACGCGCGGCGATGCGGTCATCGGCCGCGTCGAGGCCGAAAACGCGGACTCCGTTGCGAATCAGCTCTTCAATCTCGGAATCACGCCCGTCAACATCGACCCGGTCGTCGAGAAAGAAGAGCCACTGCAGGCGTGGCTGCGCAAACTCGGCGCGGGCCAGCCGAGCCTGCAGGAGCTGATCCTGTTCAGCCGCCAGATGTACACGCTCGTGAAGGCCGGCGTGCCGCTGGTTCGCGGCCTGAAGGGGCTCGCGGAGTCGACGCGCAATGTGGTGCTGCGCGAGGCCATCGCGGATATGGTCGAGACGCTCGAGTCGGGTCGCGACCTCGCGACCGCGCTCGCGATGCACCCGAAAATCTTCTCGCCGCTGTTCGTGAACATCGTGCGCGTCGGCGAGAACTCCGGCGCGCTCGAAGAAGCGTTCCTGCGCATGTACCAGTACCTGACCGTGGACCACACGATTCGGACGCGCATCAAGCAGGCGCTGCGCTATCCGGCCATCGTGATCACCGCCGTCGCGATTGCGATCACCGTCATCACGATTTTCGTCATCCCCGCATTTGCGAACGTGTTCGCACGCGGCGGCGTCGAGTTGCCGCTCGCGACGCGCGCAATCCTCGCCGTGTCCAATTTCATGGTGAACTATTGGTGGATGGTGTTCGGCACGCTCGGCGCCGCGTTCGTCTGGTTCCGCGTTTGGGTCAAGACCGAGTCCGGCCGCTACCGATGGGACCGGATGCGATTCGGCATCCCCATCGTCGGCGACATCATCCTTCGCGCGACCCTCGCGCGTTTCGCACGAGCGTTCTCGACGACGTTCCGTTCCGGCGTGCCGCTGGTTCAAGCGCTGACGCTGACCGCGAAAGCGCTCGACAACGAATACCTCGGCGAGCGCGTGCTGTCGATGCGCAACGGCGTCGAGCGCGGCGAAAGCCTGCTGCGCAGTGCGTCGGGTGTCGGCCTCTTTACACCGCTGGTGCTGCAGATGATCGCGGTCGGCGAGGAGACCGGCCAGGTCGATGAGATGCTCGACGAAGTCGCCGGCTTCTACGAGCGCGAGGTCGAGGTCGACATCGACAACCTCGCGTCGGCCATCGAGCCCATCCTGATTGTCGCAATCGGTTTTATGGTGCTGATCCTCGCGCTCGGCGTGTTCCTGCCGATGTGGAGCCTGGCCTCGGCGGTGGGCGGATGAGACGCGAGGCCGGGTTTTCATTGCTCGAGCTCACGCTGGTCGTGATCCTCGTCGTCGTGCTGTACGTCATCGCGATGGACCGCATCCTGCCGCTGCGCGGCGACGCCGAGGCCGCGGCGGCCGCGACCATCGTCGGTGCGTCGCGCAGTGCGATTGGCATGGAGGTCGCCGCGCGCATCCTCGACGGCGGCCCCGCGAGCGTCGCGGAGCTCGATGGATTCAATCCGATGCGGCTGCTGTCAGAACAGCCGGACAACTATCTTGGCGAAATGGGCGGCGTGGATCCGGCGAACCTGCCTGTCGGCCACTGGTATTTCGACATTGAGTCGCGCGAACTCGTGTACCTTGTGCGCTTCGGTGAATACTTCCGCACTGAATTGCCGGGTCCGCCGCGGCTGGTATTCCGCACCGAACTGGTTTACAACGAGCGGGACGAGCTCGCCGGCGTGCGGCTTGCGAGAATAAACGCGTTCGTATGGACGCAGTCGGCGGACACCGCCGAGCTGCTTGGCAATCGGTAGTCGGGGGGGCGGATGGACAATCCAACGGTGAACGGATGGCTCTGGGACGCGGCGTGGGCGCTCGGCCTCGTCGGCGTGGTGCTCGCAACCATCGCCGGCCTTTGGCTATTGATTGCGCCCGCGCGCGCGCTCGCGTTCGCGAACAAACTGAATCGTGAGTACTCGATTACGTGGCTTCAGCGCGCGCTCGACACGCCGCGCTATACCGAGCCGTGGATTTACCGGCACCACCGCGTGGTCGGCGCGCTGCTGGTGCTCGCGACCGCCTATTTCTTCTGGCAGCTCGCGACCGAATACAGCACCGCCGCGCTCGCCGCGTTGTTCGCAGGGACGCTACCGCCGGTGGTCGTGGACCTCGTCGCGACAGTGTTCACGTCGGTATTGGTCGTCGGCAACGCCGCTGGGCTGGTCCTCGGCCTTGTGATTTTTTTCCGCCCGAGTCTCCTGAAGGGTACCGAGGGCTGGGCAAACCGCTGGATCGCATCGGAAAAGGCGACCGAATTTCTCGACCGGCGCGACAACCGGCCCGAAGGCTATGCGCACCAGTATCCGCGGCGCATTGGGGCCATCATCCTCGCGGCGACCACGTACATCGTGTTGATCATCCTCGTCGTCTTGCCATAATTTCGGGGTTTATCGCCCAAGCCACTGATGGGGCACAAAAAATTGGCTTGCATCGGGTGAACATCTGACATAGCCTTAATGGCGGGGTTCCGGTCGGCGCTGCGGCGCCGATACGGGGCAATCCATCACAGGGGGACCTGCGGGTCCGTAGAGGGCATCAAAATGAACAAGCAATCCGGTTTTACGCTCATTGAGCTCATCATGGTCATCGTGATTCTCGGCATTCTCGCCGCGACTGCGATTCCGCAGTTCGTCAACTTGAGTGACGAAGCGAATGCGGCGGCGCTTCAGGGCGTTCTTGGTGCTGCGCGATCAACCGTCGCCATCAATTATGCGGCGCAACAGGTTGGTGATGGCGTAGCCATTGGTAATTGCGCTGCGGTCGAAGGCGCGATGCAGGGCGGTCTTCCCGGAGGTTACAGCATCGTCGCCGGCGCGGGCAGCACTTGCGACCTCACCGGCCCTGGCGGAACGGCGAACTTCGACCTGCTCTAAGCGCAGCCGTCCTCATGCCACATTCAACGCCCACCTCAGACGTGGGCGTTTTCTTATGGCCCTTGGCGATCGCGTTCGCATTCGGCGCGACGATGGTCGCCAGCGAAGCGGCCTACGAACTGGTTGTCATTGCCTTTCTGCTTTCAGCCACAATCGCCGTGTCCGCGGCATGGGCCACGAGGGCACTACGCTTCCCGCCAACTTGGCTCGACGCCATCGTTGCGCTGCTGGCCGCATGGCTCATTCTCGTTGTGCTCCAATCGGACGCGATTGCGACCTCCGCGAGTGGTTCGCTACGCATCGGGCTGCTTTTTCTCGCGTACCTGGCTGCACGGTGGTTGCCTGTCGACTCGGTTCATTCGGCCGTCTTCTGCACGGTACTTGCCGCTTGCGCCATCGTCGTGTGGGGGCACTTCGCGCTCGGCACTTCGTTGGGCGGGTCATTTGTCTATCGGCACATGTTTGCGGTCACAGTGCTCGTAGGCGCGATGCTCGGCGTTGGTTCCATCAGTTCCGGGCGAATACTGGGGAATTTCGCTCTAATTATTGCGGGGACGCTGGTCTTCCTGCTTATTGGACTGGGAGGAAGCCGCGGAGTGCTGCTCAGCGCGATTGCTGGCGTTGTAGTCGCGCTTGTACTTGGCAACCGCGCGAACCGTATTAAGGGCGGTTATCTGATTGCCGGAGGAATCATCGGCCTTATTGCGGCGAACCTCCTGCTCGCAGGGCATCTGTCGAGTCGAATCGCGACGCTGTCGGAACCGCTGGAAGCTGGGCGCATCCGTTTCGTGCTTTGGAAGAGTGTCCTCCCGCTGATAGAAGCGAGCCCGATTACCGGCTACGGCCCGGGCATGCTCCAACATGTGTGGCCACCGTTCCGCGCAGTCAACGAAAACACGGCCGGATACTTCGCGCACAACAGCTACTTGGACTTTGCGGTGGCTGGCGGGATTCCGGCGATGCTGATGGTCATCGGTTTGTTCTTACTCGCGCTGCACGCCGCTTGGCGAGCCAAGGCCGCTTGGCCTGCGGCCGCGCTGACGGTGTTGTTCATTCACGGACTCGTCGACTTCACACTCTTGGTCTCGAGCCCGTTATTCCTGTTAGGGATCACGCTCGCGACTTTAGCGCCTCACGCTCGCCCGCTCGCGACCGGAGTGGCGCCGGTGTTTCGTCGGTGGACGTTGCTGATGGGTTCAACCTTTCTCCTCGGATTCACTGTGTACGCCGTCACCAGCGTGGTGGGCTATTATCACCAACACGTCGCCGCCGAGAGATTCAGCGCAGGTGACGTCAACGACGCTTTCGAGAGATTGAGCAGCGCTATCCGTTGGTGGCCGTCTGCCGATCTCCCGCGTACTCAGAGAGCGCACGTTCTCGCAGTCACGGTTTTGGAATCCGAAGGCGCCTCGACGAACCCCATGATCGCCACGGCATTTTCAGTCGCGCAGAACGACGCCGCGAATGCGATTCGCATCAACCCCTTCGGAATCAGCGGGTATCTCACTGCCGCTAGGGTCGCGCGTGCGGGCCACGCACTGGGGCTGGCTCCAATGGGCGACCAGGAATCAGAGGATCTTCTTCGCACCGCGCTCTCGCGGAACCCGCGCAGCATCACCGTGCGCATGGAACTCGCAGAGATTTTGCGCGAACGCGGAGAGCGTGAAGTGGCACTCGCGGTATTGATGGGTGGGATTGCCTACAAGAGGACGTGGTCCCCGTCACTTGATGCGTATCATGCTGCAGCGCGCGAACTTGCGACGGCGCTAGGCGATGACGAAGCATTGGCGAGAATCCCCCAAAATCAAAGAGTTCCAATATGATGGTGCCCCAATTCCTGTATTCTGCTCCGATGCGCGGATTCACGTTCGTAGAGTTGGTAGTTGTACTCGTCGTCGTGGGCGCGCTCGCAGTATTCGCAATGCCGCGTCTGGTCTCACAGTCTGCCTTCGACTTGGCTGGCTTTCAGCAAGAAGTAGCTTCGGGCCTTCGTTACGGCCAGAAGTACGCATTCGCGGCCGGCTGTCCGGTGCGCGCGACGATTACGTCGGGCGGCTTCGCGCTACATCATTCCTCGAGCTGTGACGCGGGCGACTTCTCCGCGCTGCTGCCCCACCCGACGCAGGGCGGTGGCTACACGGTCCCCGCGCCGTCCGGCATCACGCTGTCGCCGGCGGGCACGTTCTCGTTCCTCGGCACCGGTGAGGCGTCGACGACCGTGACGATTACGCTGACGTCGTCGGCGGGCGCGCGCCAGGTCTCGATCATCGGGCCGACCGGCTACGTGGACACCGGCTCATGATGCGCGCACGCGGCTTCACGCTGGTCGAGCTGATTATGGGCATCGTCGTGATGGCGGTCGCGGTCGGTGGGGTGTTGCTCGCGATGCGCACGACCGTCGCGAAGTCCGCGGACCCGATGATTGCGCACCAGGGCATCGCGGTCGCCGAGGCGTACATGGAAGAAATCCTGACAAAAAACTTCACCGGCGCGTCGCCGGTGTGTGCATCACGCGCGACCTACAACTCCGCGTCCTGCTACGACGGGCTGTCCCAATCGCCGACGAACCAATCCGGCACTGCCATCGCCGCGTTGTCCGCGTACACGGTTACGGTCGGCATCGGCGCGGCCGGTACCTGCGGCGCAGGGCTAGCTGGCGGCGAGAGCCGTATCGCCGTGGCCGTCACGCATCCGAGCGGGTTTACCTACCAGCTCGACGGCTGCATCACGGACTATTGACCATGCGCGGCTTCACTCTCCCCGAACTCATCATTGTCATCGTGATCCTCGGTATCGTCTCGGCGACGGCCGGCATCGTGATTCGTGGGCCGGTCGACGCGTACGTTGACCAGGTGCGACGTGCGTCGCTCGTGGATTCCGCGGAAATGGCGTTGCGGCGCATCGCAATCGACGTGCGGCGCTCACTGCCGAACAGCGTGCGCGTCGCACAAAACACCGCGGGCTGCCCCGCCGGACAGTGCCTTGAAATGCTGAACGTGCTGAACGGCGCGCGCTACCGCGACCAACCCGCGGCGGGGCCCGGCGGCGGCAATCAAGCAAAGCGCCTGCGCTTCAACGCCACCGACGATGCGTTCAACGTGCAGGGCCCGTTCACGCCGCTCACGGGTTCGACCGCGCACTGGCTCGTGATCTACAACCTCGGTTCCGGTGATGCGGATGCGTACGCGGTCGGCGGCGACTACAACGTCATCACGCAGACCGGCACCTCCATTTCGATTACGCCCGACGCGGGTCTATTCGCGGGCGAATACAACGTGACGCTGAGCCCGCCGCATCGGTTCCGTCATCAATCGCCCGGCAAACGCATCTACCTGGTGGATGGGCCCATCATGTTCCGCTGCTCGGGCGGCGCATTGTGGCGCTACGAGGGCTATGGCATCAACGCCGCGGTCACGGCGCCCGGCGCCGGCGAGCAGCTGGTCGCGCGCAATGTAACGGGCTGCGACTTCGGCTACGACGCGGGGACCTCGACGCGCGCGGGCCTCGTCACCATGGCGATTACGCTGTCGCAGGATGGCGAATCGGTCACGCTGCTGCATCAGGTGCATGTGGAGAATTCACCATGAGTGCAAGTCTCCGGCCAATCGCGGCGCGAAGGCGCCGCTCCCACAATGGTCAACATGGCTTCACCTTAGTAGTCGCGGTGTTCCTGATTACCGCGCTCGCGGTGCTCGGGCTATTCATGGTGTCGATCAGCGGCACGCAGCACCAGACCACGATGCTCGCGGGCCTCGGCGCGCAAGGCTTCTACGCCGCGCGCGCGGGCGCCGAGTGGGCGGTGTACCGCGCGCTGAACGGCGCATCGTGCAACACGACATTCGCGGCGGGTACGCTCGCCGGGAGCATGGGCGACTACACCGTGAGCGTGAGCTGTACTTCGACGACGCATAGCGTCGCCGGCGACCCGAGCTTCACGGTATGGAGCGTGACCTCAACCGCGGTGCGCGGTGTGCTCGGCGAGCGCGATCACGTCGCACGAACATTGACCATCAGTTTCACGGATGCGATGTAATGCGCCTTAGTCTGCTCTTTTGGCTCCTGCTCGTGGGCCTCGTTTGGCCGCTGGCGGGGCACGCGCATAACAACCACAACACCTCGACCAGCATCACCTGTACGCCGAACCCGGTCGTGGCCGGCGGATCGACGACCTGTACGCTGCGCGTGGACGATACCAATCCCTCGCAGCCCACGCAGCCTGTCGGCACGATGGAGTTGTACCGAGGCTCCGTAGCCGCGGGGAACTTGATCACCAGTTGCGCGACCGGTGGCGTGCCCAATGCGAACGCCGCGCAGTGCGCAGTCTCCTACTCCCCAGCGGCCGCCGGATCGGAGACCTTGATTGCGCATTTCGTGAACATCGGCAGTGGGGCTCATAACTGGCGAACGTCGACCGGGGCGGCGAATGCCGCGCGTGGCAGCACGGTGCTGACAATCACCGCCGCTCCGCCGGCCGCACTCCGCGTAGTGATTTCGCCGAGTGGGCAACCGACCAACACGGTCGCCGGTGCCGCCATCCAGCGCGCGGGGGGCGGCGGCCTGCAGGTCGAGGTGCTGGACACGGTCGGCCAGCGCGTGACGACCGGCGCCGGCGCGACGCTCGCCATCACGATGGCAATCCAGACCAACGCCGGCGGCGGCGCACTCTCCGGCACGCTGACCGTGAATGCGGTCGCCGGCGTCGCGACGTTCCCGAACCTCTCGATCAACAAGGCCGGTATCGGCTATCGCTTGCGTGCGACGGGCGCCGGTGTCACCGCGGTGAACACCACGACGTTCGACATCACCGCGGCGGCGGCGAACCGGTTCGCGTTCGCGCAGCAACCCACGAACACCGTTGCGGGGCAGGCCATCGGCGGCGGCTCCGGTGTGACCGTGCGCGTCGAAGACCAATTCGGCAACGTGGTGAGTACCGACAACGCGACGCAAGTCACCGTCGCGATCGCCGCGAACCCGGGCGGTGGCACCCTCTCGGGCACGGCCACCGCGACCGCGGTCGCCGGGGTCGCGTCGTTCTCGAATCTCTCCATCAACCGGTCGGGGACCGGCTACACGCTGCAGGCAACAGGAACGTTGACGGCGGCGACGTCAATCGCGTTCGACATCACTGCCGGTGCCGCAGCACGCGTCGCATTCGGTACCCCGCCCGCGACCACCGGCGCAGGCCAACTGTTGGGCGGCGGCGCTGTCACCGTCCGCGTCGAGGACGCGTTCGGCAACGTGATCACCGGGAGCGCGGCACCGGTCACGGTGGCGTTCGGCGCGAACCCCGGCATGACCACGCTGCAAGGCACCCTAACCGTGAACGCCATCGCGGGCGTCGCGACGTTCTCGAACCTTGCAATCACCCGCGCGGCGACCGGCTACACGCTCGTCGCCGCAAGCCCCGGTCTGTTGACCCAGACGAGCGCCGCCTTCAACATCAACGCGGGCACGGCCGCGGCACTCACGTACGGTCAGCCGCCGACGAACAACGAGGTCAGCGCGCCGCTGTCGCCCTCGGTCACGGTGCGCGTCGAGGACGCATACGGCAACCTCGTCAACGACACCCGGACAATCAACGTTGCGCTGGCGGCTAACCCGGGCCCCGCGAGCTTGCAGGGCACACTCGCTCGCGCCGCCGTCGCCGGGATCGCGACCTTCGATGACCTCGTCATCGACGTCCCCGCGGTCGGCTATACGCTACAGGCGACTACGACCGGCGGTTTGACCGCCGTGACCTCCGGCACGTTCACGATTTCGGCCGGCGGCGCGACGCAGCTCGCGTTCCAGCAACAGCCGACCAACACAGCCGCTGGCTCGCTGATTTCGCCGTCGATTACCGTCCGGATCCTCGACAGCGGTGGCAACCTCGTCAACTCGACGGAACCAGTCACGCTCTCGATCGCCACAAATCCAACAGGCGGGACGCTGTCGGGAACCAAGACAGTGAATGCCGTCGGCGGCGTAGCGACGTTCTCGACGTTGTCGATCAATATCGCCGGCGCCGGCTACACCCTCACAGCGACCGCGCCGTCACTTGCCGCAGCGAACTCGTCGGCATTCGACATCACGATTGCGCCTGCGGCCGCGCTGCAGTTCGAGCAACAGCCTGTCGACGCGGTCGCCGGCGAAGCGATTTCGGCGCTGGTCGGAGGTATTTCGGTGCGGGTGGTCGACGCGTCCGGGAATCTTGCGACCGGGTCGTCTGCCGCAGTGACCCTCACGATTGAGTTCGATGCGGGCGGCGCGGGCACACCACTCCAAGGAACGACCACCGTCAACGCGGTCAGCGGCGTAGCGACGTTCCCCGGGGTCTCCATTCCACGGGTGGGTACCGGTTATACGCTGCGAGCGTCGAGCGGCGCGCTGTCTACCGCAACCAGCGCCGCATTCAACATCGGTCATGCCGCGGCGAGCAAACTCGCTTACGGAACACACCCCGCAAACACCGCCGCAGGCAACACCATCACACCCGCGGTGACCGTCCGCGTACTGGACGCGTTCGACAATCTGGTCGCCAACAGCGCGGCGTCCGTCTCGTTGGCGATCGGCAACAATCCCGGCGGCGGCGTGCTCGGTGGCAACGCGACGACCAACGCCGTCAACGGCGTCGCGAGCTTCAACAGCCTGTTCATCAATGCCGCGGGCACCGGCTATACGCTCTCTGCCGTCAGCGGCGGGCTAACCGGCGCGACGAGTAACGCGTTCAACATCACCGTCGGCTCACCCTCGAAGCTCGGCTTCGTCGTCCAGCCGAGCAACGCAGCGTTGATGGCGACCCTCACGCCTTCGGTGCAGGTCGCAGTCCAGGATTCGCTCGGGAACACGATCACCGCTAGCACCGCGGCAATCTCGCTCGTGATTGCGAGCAACCCAGGCGGCGGCGAGTTGCTCGGAACGACGACGGTTGCAGCGATCAATGGCGTCGCGACGTTCAGCAACCTTGCGATTGACCGCACCGGCAACGGCTACACGCTGCAGGCAAACAGCTCGGGGCTCGCGTCGGGATTCTCAACCGGCTTCAACATCGTGGCCGGCCCGCCAGCACAACTGTCGTTCGCACAGCAACCGATGAACACCGCGGCAAACACAGCCATGACGCCGTGGCCCAGCGTGCAAGTACAGGACGCGGCCGGAAATCCGGTCGCCTATACCGGCACCGTGACAATCGCGCTCGGCAACCCCGGCGGAACTTGCGGCGGCGCGTTGTCGGGGACGCTTTCCGTCGCGGCGGTGGGAGGCGTCGCAACGTTCGATTCTTTGCAGGTCAGTGCGAACGGCACCGGCTGCACATTGGTCGCCTCAAGCGGCGCGCTGACGGCGGCAACTTCGAACGCGTTCGACGTGCTCGCGCCGGGCTTCAATTTCACGGGCGTATCGCCTGACACCGGTCCGAGCGTCGGTGGCACGATTGTGCAGATTTCCGGCTCCGGCTTCGGCGCACAGGGCGGTCGTTACCAGGTCATTTTCGGCACCGCGAACCCGGCACCCCCCGTCACCGCGACGCGCCTCAACAACAACGCGCTTACAGTCGACACGCCGGCGCATCCCCCGGGTCTCGTGAACGTCATCGTCATCGACACCTTTACCGGGGGCACAAGGGCGCTCCAGGGCGTCTTCACATACACGAGCGCGACACCGGTGAAGCTCCGCTTCGGGACCCAGCCCACGGATATCGTCGCCGGGAGCCCGATCGCCCCGTCGGTGACCGTGGAGGTGCTCGACGTCAACAACAACGTCGTCAACAACGCGACGCATTCCATCGCCATCGCATTCGCTTCTAACCTACCCGGCGGCACGCTGCTCGGGACCACGGCGGTCAACGCGGTGAACGGCGTCGCCACGTTCACGAACCTGTCGGTCAACAAGGTCGGCACGGGCTACACGCTGACCGCGACCGCGACCGGCCTCACGGATCCGCCCGCATCAAGCGCCTTCGCGGTGACGGCGGGTGCTGCCGCCAAACTGGCGTTTTCGCAGCAACCCACGAACAACGACCCCGGCATACCGATCAGCCCGTCGGTGCAAGTGGAAATCCGCGATGCTTACGACAACCTGGTCACGGGCAGCAATGCCACCATCGATATGGCGATCGGCATCAACGCGGGGGCCGGGACGCTCTCCGGCGGCATCAACGTCGCGGCAGCCGGGGGCATCGCAACGTTCAATTCGTTGGTCATCGACAAGGCGGGTAACGGCTATACCTTGATCGCGACGTCCGCGGGACTGACGGAGATCGAGAGCGCGACGTTCGACATCGCCTTCGGCTCAGCATCCCGGGTCGTGGTGACCACGGACCCAGGTAATGGCGTCGCAGGTGACCCGCTCACGCCGGCCATCGTCGCCCAAATCGAGGACAGCCTCGGCAACGTGATCGAGGATTTCAACGGACCGGTCTCGATTGCCTTCCATACCAATCCTGGGGGCGCGAGCCTTTCCGGCACGCTCACGGTGAATGCGGTGGCTGGGATCGCAACTTTCTCGGACGTGGTCCTTGACAGGGTCGCCATGGGCTACCGCCTCGCCGTACAGTCCTTCGGTCTCGAGGACGGCGAGACGACGGCATTCGACATCGCGAACAATGTCGCGGCGAATCTGTTGTTTGCGAGCCAGCCCGCCGACGTTTCGCAGGGCGCCATCATCACACCGGTCATCGAGGTGCGCGTCGTCGATGTGTTCGGCAACCCCGTTCCCAACGCGACCAATGCCATCACAATCGGAATCGGCACCAACCCCGCCGGCGGCGCACTCGGTGGGACCGTGACCCGGAACGCGGTGGGCGGCGTCGCGCAGTTCAACGACCTCACGATCAATGCGGCCGGTGACGGTTATACCCTCGTGGCCAGTGCGGCGGGATTGGGCGGTGCAACGAGTGTGGCGTTCAACGTCATCGGCGTCGGCGGCAGCCTGAATATCTTTTCGCCGGCGACCGCAGCCGGCGCGATTGTCGGTTACTTGCCGACCATCCTCGCCGGCGAGGATTTCTGCGTGGACATCGTGAACATCAATGACGCCGGAACGGGCCCGGAGAATTACACCAACATCACGATGACTTTGCAGATGCTTGACGCAAGCGTGAACACCGGGTCGCTGCAGGCCGGCAACTGTCGCTCGAGTTGGACCGTCGTCCAGGAATGGCGTGGTATCGCGGCAGCGCCGGGTGACGGCAGCCGCGTGCAGGTTTGCGGCGGAATGCAGGGGCCGCTGGCGACGGAGGTGTTCGCAAACCTGAACGAGTCGAACGTCTGGCCTAACGTGCGGTTTCGGGCGTTCACGACGACCGGAAACGCGTCTGTCGGGTGCTCGAACGACGCCTTTGCCATCCGACCGGACGCCTTCGAACTGAGTTCGGTGATGGTCACCGACGACGATTGGCAAACGGCGGGCACGACGCGAAGCCTGATCCTGCCGGGCGCCGCGACGACCGACGGCGGGCCCGTGCACGCCGCGGGTCGACCGTTTCGCATCCGGGTCACCGCGGTCAACAGCCAAGGGCAGCCTACGACGAATTACAACAGTGCTCCGCGGGTGGAGGTATTGAATCGATTGCAGCCGAGCCCGTGTACCGGCTGCGGAGCCGCCGAGGTACTCACCAGCGGCTGGGGCCAAGCCGCGGGCGTTCCGGGTGCCGTTCGCACTAACCAAGCGGTATTCCACGACGCGGGGTCGCTGACCATCCGAGTCGTGGACGACTTGTTCAGCGCCATCGACCAAGTCGACGTCGACTTGGGGCTCCAGGCACCGGAGGCGGGCGTGATTGTGTCCGCCGCGCTCGATATCGGGCGCTTCGTGCCCGACAACTTCGTCGTCGCGCCGTCGACTACCCCCGTGCTACGCACGCAGGGTATCGATCCAATGACCTGCGCCGGCAATCGCTCGTTCACGTATGTTGGCCAGAGCTTCGGCTATGCGACGCTACCGTCGGCGACGGTGTCGGCCCGCTCCGCGAATGGCGCCGTCACGACGGCTTACCAAGGCGATCTTTGGAAACTGAGCGCGGCGAAAGTGCTGCAGGAGTACGACGACAACACTTCACCCGCGGACGCTGCGACGCTCGACACGAGCATGGCGCCGCTGCTCGCGGACAACGCGACACTCATTCCGAACGGCAATGGCACCGGCACGCTGACCGTCAACGCGGCGGACCGGCTCGCGTACGAGCGCGAAATGCTGGTTCCGGCCGGCGACCCGCTTGCCCTGCCACCGCCCCCCGAACCCTTCGATGCGTTCATCTCGCTCACGCTACGCGTGTATGACGATGCGGAGGCCGGCGTCATCGGCAACGAACAGATCAATACCGGCACCCCAGGCGTGTTCTCGAACATGGCGTTCGACGAGGGTAATGAATTCCGTTACGGTCGCATCCGCCTCATCAACAGCGTGGGTTCGGAGCTGTTGCCGCTCGAGGTGCCCTACCGTTTCCAGACCTGGCAAGACGTCGGCAACGGCATCACAGCCTGGGTCACGGAGACCGGCGACAATTGCACGACACTGGCGCCAGGCGACTTCACGACGCCGAATGTAGAGGACACCAACTTGGTCGCCGGTTCACTGGACCTGACCGGCTTCACGGTCGACAGCCCGCCGGCCAGCGGGCTCGGTAACCTCACCTTCAGCGCGCAGGCGCCGGCGGTCACCGGCAGCTTCGACGTGTTCGGCAGCGGCATCCCGAGCTACCTGCAGTTCAACTGGAATGATGACCCGGGCGGCGCCGAGGTGGGGCCAACTGCCAAGGCGGCCTTTGGCGTGAATGAGGGCAACCCGCGCCGAATCTTCCGCAGCCAATCGTTCACGCCACGCTCTAACTGATTTGGGGTGAAAACCCCTATTGCGCTCGCGGGCAACTCCGGGGTAGGGTGAAGCCGTATGGTCCCTTTTCCCCAAAAACTGGAGAGCCCCTTCGCATGAATCGATTCATCCTGTTGACCCTCGGTTGTATCCTCGCGGCCCCGGCTGCCGCTCAAGAGCGTTTCGTCGACGTCATCGTGAGCCTCAAAGATGGCGGTCCCGCCACCGCTCACGCGGCGAATTCGGCCGCAGCGCAGAACGTCGCGGTCGGTCTCGGCCTGCGCCCGACGCACGTCTATGGCGCCGCGCTGACCGGCTTTTCCGCGCGCGTGCCCGAAGCACGGCTCGACGCGCTGGAGCGACATCCACGTGTCCTGAGCGTGTCGATGGATGGCCCGATGCACATCATGCAAGGCAACCGCCCCGGCGGCGGCGGTGGCGGCGGCAGCACCGCCCAGGTCGTACCGTGGGGCGTCGACCGCGTCGGCTCGCAAAACAACAGCAACACCGGCGCTGGCATCGACGTCTACATCATCGACACCGGCATCGATGGCAACCATGCGGACCTGAACGTGGTCGGCGGCTATGCAGTGGAATCGTGCAAGGGCGGCGGTTGCTCGGCGCCATGGCATGACGATCATGGGCATGGCACGCACGTCGCGGGTTCCGCGGCCGCGCTCGACAACGACCGTGACGTCGTCGGCGTCGCACCGGGCGCGAATCTTTACGCGGTGAAAGTGCTGTCGAAGCGAGGCTCCGGCAGCCGCTCCGGCGTCATTGCCGGCGTCGACTGGGTGGCCCAGCAAGCCGCCAACAGCGGCCATGCGGTGGTCGCGAACATGAGCCTCGGCGGCGCGGGTTCCAAGACTGGGACTTGCACGAGCAGCGGCTTCTCGGGCACCGATGATTACCATCGCGCGATGTGCAACGCGAAGAACGTCGGCGTGGTGTTCGTCGTCGCTGCCGGCAACGAGGGCGCGAACGCGACGGGCTCAGTACCGGCCGCGTACGACGACGCCGTGATCACCGTGAGCGCGACGAGCGCTGCAGACGATTGGACCAGCTGGTCGAACTGGGGCAACGGCAATGCGTCGTGGACCAGCAACAACTCCGCGCCGGTCGCAATCGCCGCGCCGGGTGCGAGCATCCTGTCCACCAGGACCGGTGGCGGCACCACGACGATGAGTGGTACATCGATGTCGTCCCCGCACGTCGCCGGCGCCGCTGCGTTGGTGCTGTCGTCGTCGCCGCAGAGCGGCAGCGGCAGCGCGTTCTCGAATGTGCGCGGCATCCTGCTCCAGCAGGCCGAGAGCACAGACGGCTTCTCGAACACGAGCGGCAATCCACACGCCGAGGATTTTCTCCGCGCAAGCGGCCTGTAAGTCATTCAGTTTTGATGTCACTGAACCGGGGCCGAAAGGCCTCGGTTTTTTTATCGCTTCAGCGCGGCGGCCAGCGTCGCGTGCACGGTCAGCGTTTCACGCTCGCGCAGGCCCGCCTTCGCCAGCGCGCGCAACGGTTGTGGCTGTACCTCGGCGAGCACGACTTGAATGCCACTCCTGTTGAGGCGATGCACGGTCGATTCCAATGCGACGAGCCCGGTCGCATCAATCGCTGGAACCGCGCCCATGTCCAGAATCACCGCGTGGGTGCCGATATCGACGCGCGCCAAAGCGCCCATCGCGCGTTCTGCGGCGCCGAAGAACAGCGGTCCGGCGATGACATACACGCGCACACCGTCCGGCACTGTTGTGGGAGCGACGCTCTCGGCGTCGCGATTCTCGGTAATAAGCTGCCGAACATTCGTTACGTCCGACATCCGCTGCATGAACAGCAATGCGGCGAGCACCACGCCTACGCCGACCGCGAGCACCATGTCGAAAATGACCGTGAGCAGGAAGCACGTGAGCATTACGGCGATGTCGCTCTTCGGCGCGCGCGTCAGGATGCCGACGAAGTGGTGGCGCTCCGCCATGCTCCAAGCGACCCAGAGCAATAGCGCAGCGAGCCCGGCCATCGGTAACCAGGCGAGCACAGGGGCGAAGACGAGCACCGCAACGAGCACGAATGCCGCATGAAACACCGCCGAAAGCGGTGAACGCGCGCCGGCCCGAACGTTCGCGGCAGAGCGCGCGAGCGCGCCGGTTGCCGCGAAGCCGCCAAAGAACGGCACGACTGCGTTGCCGAACCCCTGCCCGATCAGCTCGCGGTTCGGGCGGTGCTTGCTGCCCCCCATGCTGTCGGCAACGACGGCGCACAACAACGACTCGATCGCACCGAGCATCGCGATGGCGAACGCCGGCCGAATGAGGGCGCGGAAAAGGTCCCAGGACAACGTGAGCGGCGCACCATCCGGCCCCGGAAAGTTCCATGGCAACACGGGCTTCGGTAACGCGCGTGGGATTTCGCCGAAGCGCGAGCCGATGGTCGCTAGGTCGACGCCGTCGAACAGCCGCATCGCCACCGCGGCCGCAGCCGCGCCCGCAGCAATGCCGACGAGGTGCGGGGGGAGCCAGGACTTCCGCCGGCTCCAAATCGCAATCACGAGGAAGGTGAACGCCCCGACGGCGAACTCCGCCGGATCGAGCGACGGCATCGCGCCCGTAAGCGCGACGACTCGCTCGAGGAAGTGCGTGGGTGGCTCGGCGAGCACGAGCCCGAACAGGTCGCGGATCTGCAACGAAGCGATGACCACGGCGATGCCCGCCGTGAACCCGGTCGTCACAGGATGCGGGATGAACTCGATGAGCTTACCGAACCGCGCGACGCCCATCGCCATTTGGATAACGCCGGCCATGAAGGTCGCGATCAGCAGTCCGCCGAGCCCGAACTGGATCGATATCGGTTGCAAGATGATCACGAACGCTGCTGTCGGCCCGGCCACCGAGTAACGCGAGCCGCCGCTGACCGCGATGACTGCGCCTGCGACAATCGCCGTGTAAAGTCCGTGCTGCGGGGCGACGCCGCTCGCAATCGCGAGCGCCATCGCGAGCGGCAGAGCGATTACGCCGACCGTTACGCCGGCCATCAGGTCGGCGCGCAGGTCATCCGCGCGGTAGCCACGGCGGAGCGCGGCGACCAGCGTGCTCATGGCCGCTTGAGCTTCCGGGCGAGCGTATTGCGGCCCCAGCCGAGGAGACGTGCGGCTTCGCCGCGCTGGCCGCGTGCATGCTTAAGCGCCGCGTCGATCAATATCCGTTCGCTCGCATCCTGCACCTTCGCGGCGAGTCCGGTCGTACCGGCATCGAGCTGCCCGTCCGCCCACGTGGCGAGGTCCCGCTCCCATCCAGGCGGCGCGAGCCGCCCGCTCGCGGCGTCCCGCGGCTGGAGCGCGTCGGGTAAATCTTCGAAGTGGATCGCGGTACCCGGTGCCATCACGACCATTCGCCGACACAGGTTTTCCAGTTCGCGCACGTTCCCCGGCCATGGCTGCTGTACGAGCCACGCTTCGACGCGCGGCTCGAGGCGCTTTCGCTCGACGCCGAGTTCGTCCGCACACGACGCGAGGAAATGCTCAAGCAACAGCGGAATGTCGCTCCGCCGCTCGCGCAGCGGCGGCAGCGCGAGATGCACGACATTGAGGCGGTGGTACAGGTCGCTACGAAACCGCCCTTCCTCGACCAGTCGTTCGAGCGGTTGATGTGTCGCGGCAATCACGCGCGCGTCGACGCTCACTGGCTGGTTGCCGCCGACGCGGTAGAACTCCTGTTCGGCGAGCACGCGTAGCAGCCGCGTCTGCGCTGCCGGCGGCATGTCGCCGATCTCGTCAAGGAACAACGTGCCGCCATTCGCCTGCTCGAAGCGACCGACACGGCGCGCTTGCGCGCCGGTGAACGCGCCGCGCTCGTGGCCGAACAGCTCGGACTCGACAAGGTCCGCCGGAATTGCCGCGGCGTTCAGCGCGACAAAGGGACCCTGGGCACGCGCGCTGTGGCGGTGCAACGCGCGCGCGACCAATTCCTTGCCCGTTCCGGTTTCGCCGCTCAACAACACGGCGACATCCGACTGCTTGAGTCGGCCAATCGCACGGAACACCGGCTGCATCGCGGGCGAGTCACCAATCAGGTCCGGCGCGTCATCTCGCGTCGGTATCGGTTCGGCTGTGCGCCGATGTTCGGCTGCACGCCGCACGAGCGTGACGAGCGCATCCAGGTCGAACGGCTTCGGCAGGTATTCGAACGCGCCACCCCCGTACGCGTCGACGGCCGCGTCGAGGTCTGAATGAGCGGTCGTGATGATCACTGGCACGTCAGGGTGTTCGCGCGCGACGAAAGCGAGGAGCGCGAGCCCGTTTTCGCCGGGCATGCGCAGGTCGCTGACCAACACGTCGGGTAAGCCGTGGCCAAGCGCGGCGCGACACGCAGCTGCCGATGTGAACGTCTTGCACTCGATGTTGGCATCCGCAAGTGCGCGCTCGAGCACCCAACGCATTGCATCGTCATCGTCAACGACCCATGCAACGATCGGCTTATTGTTCATCCGCGCCCTCAATCGGTAACAGCATCGTGAAGGTGGTAGCGCCCGGCTCGCTCGTGCATTCAATCAAACCCCCGTGACGCGCAACGAGCGTTTGCGCGATCGGCAGGCCGAGGCCGGTACCGTCATCGCGCGACGTGACGAGCGGTAGAAAAATGGCCGATAGCCGGTCAAGCGGCACGCCTGGCCCGTCGTCCATCACATCGACGCAGACGACTTGGCGGTGGCGATGTCCCCCAAGCGTGACCTGTCGCTCCACGCGCGTGCGCAGCGTCACCGCACCGTGGCCGTCGACCGCTTGGCCGGCGTTGCGCACGAGGTTCAGCAACGCCTGGACGAGATGGTCACGGTCCGCGGAAAGCGCCGGTAGGCTCGGGTCGTAATCGCGTGTCAGCGCGACGCCGGGCATTTCCGCCGCGACGAGCGCGGCGACCTGTTCGGTGACCTCGTGGATACTCAGCGTGGCGCGTTGAGGCGGGCGGTCCGGTCCGAGCATCGCATCCACAAGCGCGCCGAGACGATCGGCCTCGCGGATGATGACCTGCGTGTACTCTCGCAGCGCGGGTTCATCGAGTCGACGTTCAAGGAGCTGCGCTGCGCCACGCACACCGCCGAGCGGGTTCTTGATTTCATGCGCGAGCCCACGCACGAGCGCCTGGGTCGTCGCGCGCTGGACTTGGAGGTTTTCGTCACGGCTGATGCGCAAATAGCGGTCCATCCCCGAGAACTCGAGTGCGGTGCGGTCCGGTCCGGCCGGACTCACCGCAACATCCACCGTGATGCGGCGCATCCCCACGGTCACGAGCGGCAGTTCGCGTGCGGTCCAACGCTCACCGCTGTCGAACGAGCGGTCGACGCGCTCGAGCAGTGCGTCTGGCAGCCAGCCGCCGGCTGAACGACCTGTCGCGGCCCGCGCGCTCGTCTCGAACAGATTCTCTGCCGCGGGGTTCAGGTACACCGCGCGACGAGCCCGGTCGAGCACGACGACAGCGGTTGAGAGGTATTCGGCCACCATGCACCATTATAGTGCAATGCGCCGAAAGGGTGCTTACGGGCGGCGTTGGGGGTTCTGAATCGACGTCTGACGGACGTGGAAGGTAATGGTCTCAGATCGGAGGATTTGCCGGCCTCCGCCGTCAACAATCGCGGCCGACAGCTGGTAGGTGCCACGGTGGATGCCTGTGAGCCCGATCGACGTGCTAGCCACCGGTGTGCCAGCTACGGGCGCCCCGTCAAGATAGACCAAGACTTTGTGGCCGGCCGAGGCGTTGAGCGGCGGACTGACTGCGACACTGACCGCGATTTCGCCGGCCGTGTTCCACGCGACCGAATCATGCGCGGGCGTGGCGATACGTACGCTTTGATACGCATCGACCGCATCCGGCGGGACCTTCACGGAACTATCCCGCGCGGTCGGCGTGGCCGGCAGCGCGCTCTGCGCGGAATACGTTTCCGGCTCGCGCACTTCAACCTTCTCAGCGCCTTCCCGCGGCGAATCCGAGTAATGCACAACGCCGTTCTCGTCGACCCAGCGATATACGTCCTGGGCCAGCGCCGGGGCGCCGATTATCGCGGCGCAGAGCGCCGCTCCTACGAGCCTTTTCATACCCTTAAGCCTACACCGATTCGCGGCACGAAGGTGCCCGCCTATTCGCGGCGCAAAGGCGCCGCTCCAACAGTTGCCAAGGCTGTAGGAGCGGCGCCTTCGCGCCGCGAATTTTAAAGGCTGTAATACATATCAAACTCAACCGGGTGCGTCGTCATACGCAGGCGCTGCACCTCGGTCGTTTTCAGCTTGATGTAGGCGTCGATCAAATCGTCGCTGAATACGCCACCCTGCGTGAGGAATGCGCGGTCCGCGTCGAGTGCATCGAGCGCTTGGTCGAGCGCGAAGCACACCTGCGGGATGTCCTTTTCTTCTTCGGGTGGCAAGTCGTACAGGTCCTTGTCCATCGCGTCGCCCGGATGGATCTTGTTCAGGATGCCGTCGACGCCGGCCATCATCAGCGCGCTGAACGCGAAGTACGGATTCGCCATCGAGTCGGGAAAGCGGACCTCGATGCGGCGTGCCTTCGGGTTCGCGATGAATGGGATGCGGATTGACGCGGAGCGGTTGCGCGCCGAGTACGCGAGCATCACCGGCGCTTCGAAACCCGGCACCAGGCGCTTGTAGCTGTTCGTACTCGGGTTCGTGAACGCGTTCAGCGCACGCGCGTGCTTGATGACGCCGCCGATGTAATACAGCGCGGTCTCAGACAGGCCGCCGTATTTGTCGCCGGTGAACAGGTTCACGCCATCTTTCGCGAGCGACATATGGACGTGCATGCCGCTGCCGTTGTCGCCGACGAGCGGCTTCGGCATGAACGTCGCGGTTTTGCCGTAGCCATTCGCGACGTTGTGGATCACGTACTTTAGAATTTGGACCTCGTCGGCCTTTCTCAGCAGCGTATTGAATGCGACGCCGATTTCGCACTGGCCCGCGGTCGCGACTTCGTGGTGGTGAACCTCTGTTTTCAGCCCCATCTCCTCGAGCGCGAGGCACATCGCGCCGCGGATGTCGTGTAACTGATCCACCGGCGGTACCGGAAAGTAGCCGCCCTTCACGCCCGGGCGGTGACCGAAGTTGCCGTCCGAATACACGCGCTCCGAGTTCCAGCCTGCTTCTTCGGAGTCGATCTGGTAGAACGAGCCTTGCATCTGCGTGCCCCAGCGCACGTCGTCGAAGATGAAGAACTCGTTCTCGGGCCCGAAGTACGCGGTGTCCGCGATGCCGGTCGACTTCAGCCAGGCCTCCGCGCGGCGCGCGAGCGAACGCGGGTCGCGCGTATAGCCCTGCATCGTGTTCGGCTCGATGACGTCGCAGCGCAGGATCATCGTCGCCTCGTCCGAGAAGAGGTCCATGGCGGCCGTCGACGCATCGGGCAGCAGGATCATGTCCGACTCGTTGATGCCCTTCCACCCTGAAATCGAGGAGCCGTCGAACATCTTGCCGTCCTCGAACAGCGCATCGTCGATCGTGTGCGCGGGCACCGTCACGTGCTGTTCCTTGCCTCGCGTGTCCGTGAACCGGAAATCGACGAATTTGACGGCGTTCTCTTCGAGCTGTTTCATGACGGCTTTGGCGGACATCGGTGTCTCCTGGGCGGTGTGAAATCGGTACCCAGTGTAAAGCAAGCTCCGTGCCACCTCCGATTCGCGGCGCACTGGTTCACCGGAAAGCGTGGATGCACCAACCCAGTGCAGGCATGGCTGGCTCAGGCCTTGCAGGCTATACTTCGCGCGACATGTCCGCCGCCGCGCCCGCCACCTTTCAAGACCTGATCTTCGCACTGCAGCGCTACTGGGCAGCCGAGGGGTGCATCGTGGTTCAGCCCCTCGATTTGGAGGTCGGCGCCGGCACTTTCCACCCCGCCACGTTTCTGCGCGCCATCGGCCCAGAGCCGTGGGCCGCCGCGTACGTCCAGCCGTCGCGCCGGCCGACCGACGGGCGCTACGGCGACAACCCCAACCGGCTCCAGCACTATTACCAGTTTCAGGTGGTCATCAAACCGTCACCCGACGATATCCAGGCCCTGTACCTGGGCTCGTTGCAGGCGATTGGCGTCGACACCCTGACGCACGATATCCGTTTCGTCGAAGACAACTGGGAGTCACCGACGCTCGGTGCGTGGGGGCTCGGCTGGGAGGTCTGGCTCGACGGCATGGAGGTGACCCAGTTCACGTACTTTCAGCAGGTCGGTGGGCTTGAATGCCGGCCGGTGACCGGCGAGATCACCTATGGCCTCGAGCGGCTCGCGATGTATCTGCAGGGCGTCGAGAGCGTGTATGACCTCGTCTGGGCCGACGGTCCGCGAGGCCGCGTCACGTACGGCGATGTGTTCCACCAGAACGAAGTCGAGCAGTCAAAGTACAACTTCGAGGAAGCGGACACCGCTGAGCTGCTGCGCTGGTTCGACGTCTGTGAGAAGGAGAGCGCGCGGCTCGTCGAGGCAGGCCTGCCGCTGCCCGCGTACGAACAGGTATTGAAAGCGTCGCACACGTTCAACCTGCTCGACGCGCGGCGGGCGATTTCGGTCAGCGAGCGTCAGCGCTACATCCTGCGCGTGCGCGCCCTGTCGCGCGGCGTCGCGAGTGCTTACTACGCGGCGCGCGAGGCGCTCGGGTTCCCGCTGAACCATGCATAGCCTGCTGGTCGAACTCGGCACGGAAGAGTTGCCGCCGAAGTCGCTCGCGTCGCTCGGCCAGGCGTTCGCCTCGGCGTTACGTGATGAGTTCGTTCGCGCGGCCTTGCTCGACGAGAATGCGCCGCCGCTGGATGCATTCTGGTCGCCTCGCAGGCTCGCGGCGCGCGCGCGCGGCATTCGAACCGCACAGCCGGATCGCACGGAAATTCGGAGAGGGCCGACCTTGAAGGCCGCGTACGATGCGTCTGGCAAACCGACAAAGGCCGCGGCGGGCTTCGCGCGCGCGAACGGCGTGGCCGCCGACGCGCTGCAGACACTCGAGACCGACGAGGGCGCCTGGGTCTTCGTCGAACGCGAAATTCGCGGCCTGCCCGTCAGCGAACTACTCCCCGGTCTTGTCGAAACGGCGCTCGCTCGCTTGCCGATCGCGCGTCGCATGCGCTGGGGCGCCGGCGAAGCCCAGTTCGTCCGCCCGGTCCACTGGCTCGTGATGCTGCTTGATGGCGATGTCGTCCCGGGTGAAGTGCTCGGCGTCGCAGCGGATCGCAAGACGCAGGGGCACCGATTCCTGGCGCGCGGTCCCGTGTCACTGACCGACGCCGACGATTATCCGGGTCGGCTCGAGGCCGAGGGTAAGGTGCGGACGAACGCACCCGACGGACGCCTCGACCTCGCAATCACCGAGATGGTGCGGCAAGCGGCCGTGCAGGCCGGCGGACAGCCGCGGCTCGAGACCGCGCTCGTTGCAGAGGTCGCGGCGCTGGTCGAGTGGCCGGTGCCGGTGACCGGAAGCTTCGACCGGCGTTTCCTCGCGCTGCCGGTCGAGGTCATCGAGTCGGTGCTGCAGCTTCACCAGCGTTATTTCCCTGTCTATGACGGCGACGGTTCGCTGCTGCCCCATTTCATTGCGGTCGCGAACCTCGACAGCCGCGACCCCGATGTCGTGAGGAAGGGTAACGAGCGCGTCATCCTGCCGCGCCTGACGGACGCTGAATTCTTTTACGCGCAAGATCGAAAGCACTCGCTCTCGTCCCGCGCGGACGCGCTTGGCGCGGTCACGTTCCAGGCGAAGCTCGGCTCGCTTGCGGACAAGAGCATCCGCGTCGCGTCGCTCGCTGCGCATCTCGCACCTGCGCTGTCGGCCAATCTCGAGCACGTCCGACGCGCGGCCGAACTCGCGAAATGCGACCTTCTGACGCTGATGGTCGGCGAGTTCCCGGAATTGCAGGGCACGATGGGTATGCATTACGCGCGGCACGACGGTGAACACCCTGCGGTCGCACAGGCAATCGAAGAACAATATCTGCCACGATTTGCAGGTGACCGCGTACCGACATCCCCTGAGGGCCGGGCGCTCGCCCTCGCCGATCGGCTCGACACCATCGTCGGCGTGTTCGCGATCGGCGCGCGGCCGACGGGAGATAAGGACCCCTACGGTTTGCGCCGCGCCGCGCTCGGCGTGCTGCGCATCCTGCTCGACAGCGGCGGTTCGGTCGACCTCGCGGACGCCGCGCGCGCCGCCGCCGGAGCGCTGCCCGCAAAGTTGCATGCGGATGGCCTCGCGGACGAGGTCGTTACATTCGTGATTGAGCGCCTGCGGGCGTTCCTCGCCGACGAGGGCACGGCGCCCGACGTGTTCGAAGCGGTGCTCGCCGCAGGGTCCACACGTCCGGTTGATTTTGTTGCGCGCGTGCGGGCCGTCGATGCTTTTACGCAGCTGCCCGATGCCGCGGCGTTATCGGCGGCGAACAAGCGCATCGCGAACATCCTGAAGCAGGCCGACGACGCTGCGGTCCCCGTCAACGCGTCGCTCTTCGCGGACCCGACCGAGTCCGCATTGCTGCAGGCGGTCAATGAGCGCGAGTCCGTCGTGCGCCCGTTGCTCGATGCCGCGGACTACACGGCCGCGCTGCGCGAGCTCGCGGCGCTACGCGCGCCGGTCGACGCATTGTTCGACGGCGTGATGGTGATGGCCGACGATCCAGCGGTCCGTGCGAATCGGGTTGCGTTGCTCGCACGCGTCGCGGCGTTGTTCGGTGAAGTCGCCGACATTGGGCGCTTGCAACGGGCAGGATGATGAAGGTCCGTGCGGCGGTCGCAATCCTGGTGATCGGGCTCGGCATTGCCGTCTACACGCCGCTGGTCATCCTGTCATCCCCGGGCCCTTATCACTGGCGCTGGGCACTCGCGCGCTCCTGGGCGCGGTTCGCTCTGCGCACGCTCGAGGTGTTGTGCGGGCTAGGCTACGCGGTAGAAGGCGCCGAACACTTCGAGACTGGGCGACCGTCCATCGTGTTCTGCAAACATCAGTCGGCGTGGGAGACCATCGCGATGATCGCGATCTGCCCCGCGCACACCTGGGTCTTGAAGCGCGAACTGATGTGGGTGCCGTTCCTCGGGTGGGCGCTTGCGGTGATGCGGCCGGCCGCTATTCGTCGCGGCACCGGCCGTGCAGCCGTGGTTCAGGTTGTCGAGCAGGGTAAACGCGTGATGGCTGCGGGGCGCTGGCTGATGATCTTCCCCGAGGGCACGCGATTGCCGCCGTTCGAGCGGCGTCGATTCGGCGTGAGCGGCGCGGTGCTCGCGACAGAGACCGGCGCGCCGATCGTGCCGATTGCCGTGAACGCCGGACACTTCTGGCCGCGTAAGCGGCTTATCACGCGCAGCGGCAAGGTCACCGTGATTATCGGGCCGCCGATCTCGCCGGAGGGCAAAACCGTCGAGGCGCTGAATGCCGAAGCGAAGGCGTGGATTGACTCAACGATGGCGACGATCGAACCGCCGCCTGGCGATTAGGACTTTATCGCGACGCCGAGAGCGTCGCTCCCACAACAAGGCTCCCATCGACGGTGGTTATATCAGGTGAGAGCGGCGCTCCGCGCCGCGATTCAATCAAACATCGATGTTCGCGGCGGCGAGCGCGTTGCGCTCGATGAACTCGCGGCGCGGCTCGACCTGGTCGCCCATCAGCGTCGTGAACACCTCGTGCGCGGCGACCGCGTCCTCGATCTTCACCTGCATCAGCCGACGGCTTTCCGGATCCATCGTTGTTTCCCACAGCTGCGTCGGGTTCATCTCACCGAGGCCTTTATAGCGCTGGATGTGCTGGCCGCGCTTCGCTTCGTCGAGCAGCCACTTCACTGCGGCACCAAAGCTGCCGATGGCTTGCTTGCGCTCGCCGCGCTGTACCCACGCACCCGGGTCGATGAGCCCGTTGAGTTGCGCGCCGAGGTCGGTCAGCGATTGGTACTCGGCAGACTTGAAGAATTCGCGTGGAATCGAGCGATCGCTCGAAACACCGTGGTGGTGACGCAGCACGTGCAAGGCGAAACTGCCCCGCTCCGATGCCGACTGCAATGAAAGCTCGTAGCGGACCTCCGCGTTGTCCGCGTTCAAAGCTGCTTGGAGCTGCGCCATCCAGTCGGACAGCCAACTCGCGTCATCCAGTTTGTCGAACGTCACTGGCGCCATACCGATCAACCGTTCGAGTACATGCTGGTCGAAGCGACGCGACAACCGCTTGATGGTGTCCGCGACGGTGAGGAACTTGCGCGAGAGGTGCTCGAGCGCGGTCGCCGACAGCGCGGGCGCGTCGGCGCCGACGTGCAGTTCTGCGTCACTCAATGCCGATTGCAGCAGGTAGCCTGCCAGCTCGGCGTCGTCCTTCACATAATTTTCCTGTTTGCCGCGCTTCACCTTATAAAGCGGCGGTTGCGCGATGTAGATATGGCCGCGCTCGATGAGCTCGCGCATATTCCGGAAGAAAAACGTGAGCAGCAATGTACGGATGTGC
Source organism: Gammaproteobacteria bacterium (assembly GCA_040882865.1). Lineage (GTDB taxonomy): Bacteria > Pseudomonadota > Gammaproteobacteria > Natronospirales > JAIVGZ01 > JAIVGZ01. The sequence goes on along the minus strand of JBBEAN010000002.1, from coordinate 93,141 downwards.
GAGCCGTCAACGTCCGCGTCAGTCATGATGATGATGCGGTGATAGCGCAGCTTGTCGGCGTTGAACTCGTCGCCGATGCCGGCGCCGAGCGCTGTGATCAGCGTGCCGATCTCGGCCGACGACAGGATGCGGTCCAAGCGCGCCCGTTCGACGTTCAGGATCTTGCCCTTCAGCGGCAGAATCGCCTGCGTGCGCCGATCGCGCCCTTGCTTCGCGGAACCGCCCGCCGAGTCACCCTCGACAAGATAGATCTCGCACAGCGACGGGTCCCGCTCCTGACAGTCTGCAAGCTTGCCGGGCAGGCCGGCGATGTCGAGCGCGCCCTTCCGACGCGTCATCTCGCGGGCCTTGCGCGCGGCTTCCCGTGCGCGCGACGCGTCGATGATTTTCGCGACAATCTGTTTTGCTTGCTGCGGATTTTCGAGCAGGAACTCCTCGAGCTTTTCCGAGACGAGCGATTCGACCGAAGATTTCACTTCGCTCGATACGAGCTTGTCCTTCGTCTGCGACGAGAACTTCGGGTCGTGCACTTTCACCGACAACACAGCGGTGAGTCCTTCGCGCGCGTCGTCGCCTGTCGGCTGCACTTTTTCTTTCTTACCGAACCCTTCTTTCTCGATGTACTGGTTCAGCGTGCGCGTGAGCGCCGCGCGGAAGCCGGCGAGATGCGTGCCGCCGTCGCGTTGCGGAATGGTGTTCGTGAAGCAGAAAACGTTCTCTTGGTAAGAGTCGTTCCATTGCAATGCAACGTCGAGCGCGACGCCGTCGCGTTCGCCGCTGATGAAGAACACGGTCTCGTGCAGCGGCGTATTGTTCCGATTGAGGTGTTCGACGAACGCGCGGATACCGCCCTGGTATTCGAACACATCCTGCTTGTCGTCCCGCTCGTCGATCAACGTGATCTTCACGCCGGGATTCAGGAACGAAAGCTCGCGCAGGCGCTTCGCGAGGATGTCGTAATGAAACTCGATGTTCGTGAAAATTTCCGAGCTTGGGTGGAAGCGGATCTCCGTACCCATGCGGACGGTTTCGCCAATCACCCCAAGCGGCTTCATCGGCTCGCCGCGGCGGAATTCGACGAAATAGAGCTTGCCGTCGCGATGAATCGTGAGGCGTAGCCAATCAGAGAGCGCGTTGACGACCGACACGCCGACGCCGTGGAGGCCGCCCGACACCTTGTACGAATCGTCGTCGAACTTACCGCCCGCATGTAGCACGGTCATGATGACCTCGGCTGCGGAGCGCTTTTCCTCGGGGTGGATGTCCACCGGGATGCCGCGGCCGTCGTCGGTGACGGTGACCGACTGGTCGCTGTGGATGATCACGGAAATATTGGTGCAATAGCCCGCCAAGGCCTCGTCGATCGAGTTGTCGACGACCTCGAAAACCATGTGGTGGAGACCGGTGCCGTCATCGGTGTCGCCGATGTACATTCCCGGACGCTTGCGAACAGCGTCCAGCCCCTTTAAGACCTTGATTTTACTGGAATCGTAGGTTTTCTGGTCGGTCATGTTACCCACTCGGAAATCGGACGACCAATTGTAGCAGAATCAAAGGCTTTCGGGCGTTTTTACATGTCCCTGTTCCACGTGGAACATCCGCGCGGATTCCAGCACTTCGGCGGGTAGCGATTCCGGTCGAATCGCCGTAATGAACAGCTGGCTCGCGCCGGCGCGGGCGAGGTTCAGGAAGCGCAACAAATGCGCCGGATCGAGCTCTGCGGAGACGTCGTCCGCAAGCAACGCGGCGGCTCTGCCCGTCCGGCGGTGGTACTCGGCGAGCTGGCTGAGCACCAGGGCCCCGGCTAGCACCTTCTGCTGGCCACGAGAGACCCGCTCCTGTGCGCGGTGGCTGCCCAGATGAATCAAGAGGTCCGCGCGATGGGGGCCGACCTGCGTGGCGCCCGACTGCCGGTCGCGGGGCCCGCTTTTCGCCAGCGCCTCCTCGAAATCAACTTCCCGGCCCCAGCCCGGGTAATACTCAAGTTCGACGGCCTCATCGGTCTCGAGCAATGCCGTGGCCGTCTGTTGGAGTCCGGGTTTAAGCGCATCCAGATAGCGACGCCGGTGCGCGTCGATCAGTGAGCCGGCTTCGAGCAGCTCCCGCTCCCACACCGCGACCGCGCTGCGGTCGGCTTGCGCGCGCAGCGCGCTGTTTCGCTGGCGCAGCGCCCGGCTATAGCGTTGCCAGACTCCGTGGAAGCCCTGTTCCACGTGGAACACCCCCCAGTCCAAGAACCGCCGTCGTTCGCGAGGGCCGCCATCGAGCAACCCGTGAACCGTGGGGTCGAGAACCTGCACCGGAAACGCCTCCGTCAAGTCGGCGAGACTGCGCAGCGGTTGAGTGGCGAGCCGCATCTCTCCGCCCCGACGGCCTCGCCGCAGACCAATCGGTACAGCCCGGCCCCCCTGCGACACCTGGCCTGAGACGACGAGCTCGTGCGCTTCGTCCCGGATCAGCGGCCCGATTCGCGCGGTACGGAACGAGCGCGCCCGACCGAGGAAAAAGATGGCCTCAAGGAGGGTCGTCTTTCCGGACGCGTTGGGGCCGACGATTAGGTTCAAATCAGGGGCAAAGTCGAGCTCCGCGCGCTCGATACAGCGGAAGTCCTGGATGGTCAACGAGCGGAGCATCGGCGCACCTTAGCATCGCGGCGCGAAGGCGCCGCTCCTACAAGTCGAGCCACCTTCATTCGCGACGCCGAGAGCGTCGCTCCCACCTGTAGCACCTATGATGGTGTCGGCCGTCGGAGCTGGCCGCCACGGACTCAGAGCCGCATCGGCATCACAACGTACTTGCACCGGTCGTTACCCGGCTCACGAATCAGGCAGCTGCTATTCCCGTCCGTCAGCGTGATTCGGGCATCGTTCGTAGTGACCGCACCGAGAGCGTCCAGTAAGTAATTGACATTAAAGCCAATTTCCAGCTCAGGGCCGCCATATTTTACCTCGACCTCGTCCTCGGCTTCTTCCTGTTCCGGGTTGTGCGCCTGGATTTTCAGCAGGTTCTCCGCAAGCTGCAGCCGCACGCCGCGGTACTTCTCATTCGACAGAATCGACGCCCGCTGCAGCGCTTCGCGCAACAACTGCCGATCGGCAATCACGTCCTTGTCGCCGCCCTTGGGCAACACCCGTTCGTAATCGGGGAAACGACCGTCGATCAGCTTCGTGGTGAGCCGCGCGCTGCCGAGGGTCACGCGCAGATGGTTCGTACCGAAAGCAATCGTCGCGTTACCGTCTTCGGTACCGAGCATGCGGTGCAGTTCGAGCACCCCCTTGCGCGGCACGATGACTTGGATGGTCTCGCCGGTCGCAGTCTCTGCTTCGCACATCGCGAGCCGATGACCATCGGTCGCGACGGCGCGGATGCGGCCTTCACGAAGCTCGAGCAGCATGCCGTTCAGGTAATAACGCACATCCTGTTGCGCCATCGCGAAATGTGTCCGGTCGATGAGTTCGCTCACGACCCCGCGGCCAATTTCGATTTGCTCCCGGCTTTGGATGTCATCGACCGATGGGAATTCGCCGGCCGGTAGCGTGGACAGCGTGAACCGGCTGCGCCCGGACTTGATCACGAGTTTGCCCTTATCGAGCGAAACATTGACCTTCGCACCGTCCGGTAATGCGCGGCAGATATCGAGGAGCTTGCGACCCGGTACGGTGACTTCACCGGGTTGCGACACGTCCAGCGCGGCGTTCGCAACGAGCTCAACCTCGAGGTCTGTCGCTGTCACAGCCAGGCCGCTGTCGTTCGCAACCAACAACATGTTCGCCAGGATTGGCATCGTCTGGCGGCGTTCGACCACCCCGATAACCGCCTGAATCGGTTTCAACAAAGTCTCTCGATCAGCCTGGAACTTCATGGTTTGCCCCTTGCATCTGGCTGTTATTAAAGATTGTGAAAAGGCTCTTTACTACGATTATTAGGGCCTCGCCCAATTGTGCATCAATCCTAAAAACAGAATGATATCAACCAATTACACACTCCGTAATGCGGTATACCCCACATATAACCCGTCCGCGGCCTGTAAAGAACCTGTGGATAAAACAGGGGATGAACTTATCCCCAAGACTATCCACAGGCTCTCCACATCATGTTGTCAGCGTCCTCAACAGATTCAAATAATCTTCGTCAAAACGCAGGTCCTGGTCACGCAATTCCTTCACCTTGCGACACGCGTGCAACACCGTCGTGTGGTCGCGCCCGCCGAAGCCCTCGCCAATCTCCGGCAGGCTGTGGCTCGTCAGTTCTTTCGCGAGCGCCATCGCCATTTGGCGCGGCCGCGTGACCGAACGACTGCGCGACTTCGACTGCAGGTCCGAGATCCTTATCTTGAAATACTCCGCCACCGTTTTTTGGATATTGTCGATTGTGACCAATCGGTCCTGCAGCGCCAATAGGTCTCGTAACGCTTCGCGCGCGAAGTCAAGCGTAATCGGTTGGCCGGTGAAATTGGAATTCGCGATCACACGGCGCAGCGCACCCTCGAGTTCGCGCACGTTCGAGCGGATTCGTTTCGCGATCAGGAACGCAACTTCGTGCGGTAAGTCCACGCCGGCGTCAGCGGCTTTGGTCATCAAGATTGCGACGCTGGTCTCGAGTTCCGGCGGCCCGATCGCGACGGTCAAGCCCCAGCCAAAGCGGGATTTGAGGCGCTCCTCGAGTCCGTTCACCTCTTTCGGATAGCGGTCGCAGCTCAGGATGACCTGGTGGTGGGCCTCGAGCAGCGCATTGAACGTATGAAAGAATTCTTCCTGCGTGCGGTCTTTGCCGGCGAAAAACTGGATGTCGTCGATGAGTAACGCGTCGACACTGCGATAAAAACGCTTGAACTCATTGATGGTGTTGTGCTGCAGCGCCTTCACCATGTCGGCGACGAAACGCTCGGAGTTCAGGTACGCGACCTTCGCCTGCGGGTTGCGCTTCAGAATTGCGTTACCGATGGCGTGCATCAGGTGCGTCTTGCCGAGCCCGACGCCCCCGTAGACGAAAAATGGGTTGTAGGCGTGACCGGGGTTCTCGGCGACCTGCTGTGCCGCCGCGCGCGCGAGCTGGTTCGACTTACCTTCGACGAAATTCTCGAATGAGAAACGAGGATCGAGGCGCGTTGCGCCGGGCATCGGGCGCACAGGCGCGGCGCGGGACCCCGGGCGGGATCCGTTGATCGGCGCTGCCTGGGGCGCTGGCGTGACCACCGAGGAGCCGATTTCCAACACCACGCGCGGCGCGTCGGCCGGCTTGAGCTCGACCGCAATTTCGCTCAGGCGGGCCAGAAAGTGCTCGGAAACCCAGTCGACAACGAAACGGTTGGGCGCGTACAAGCGGAGCAGCTGTGGCTCCTCGACCGCCTGCAGCGGACGAATCCAAGTATTCAGCTGCTGCTCCGAGAGCTCTCCCTCGAGCCGGCGAATGCAGCGCTGCCACAGCGTGGCGTCCAAAAGCGTTTCCCCCAACCAGGTCACATCGTGAAGGGGGCCAGTCTAGCGCGCGCGGACGGGGTTATCCACAGGGTTCCGACACATTCAAAAGATTGACATTGGCGAGCCTCGCCAGTAGGCTTCGCCCCTCGAAAATCGGATTGAATACCATGCAAAGAACTTACCAGCCGAGCAATCTCCGACGCGCCCGCACCCACGGGTTCCGCGCCCGCATGGCCACAAAGAATGGCCGCAAGGTATTGAAGGCGCGCCGGGCGAAAGGCCGGGCCAAGCTCTGCCCGTAGTACGGGACGCACGATTGCCGCGCGAAGCGCGGCTCTCGGAAACGCAGAATTTTGCACGGGTATTCGAGCGCGGCAAACGCAGCGCCGATCAATGCTTCACACTGCTAGGATGCGCGAACGGCCTTACAATCGGCCGGCTCGGACTCGCGATTTCGCGCAAAGCGGCACGCCGCGCGACCTCACGTAACCGGTTGAAGCGGCTCGCGCGCGAGGCCTTCCGCCAACACCAGCACGCACTCGCTGGCATCGACGTCGTCGTAATGGCGCGACCCGGCGCGGACAAGCTGGACAGTCGCGAGCTGCGCGCCAGCCTCGAACGTCATTACAGGGCTATTCCAGGCCGATGCGAACCGTCGTCAAAACCCTGATCAACGCGTACCGCTGGCTCGTGAGCCCGGCGATAGGGCCGCGTTGCCGCTACTATCCAACCTGCTCCTCATACGCACTTGAGGCGGTCGACACCCACGGCGCGCTGCGCGGTGGCTGGATGGCCGTAAAACGCGTCGCGCGCTGCCACCCGTGGCATGCGGGCGGCGTGGACCCAGTGCCTCAACCGACGGAACTCCGTAACCCTCATGGATAACCCGCGCTTTTTCCTTTACGCCGCGTTCGCGCTGGTGTTGTTCCTGATCTGGCAAGAATGGCAGAAGGACTATTCGGCGCGACCCGTAGCCCAACCGGTCACGACGGGCGAGGCGCAGCTGCCGCAGCGCGTTGACGACTTGCCCGACTTGCCGGCAACACCCGTCGAGGCGCGCTCAAGCGAGCCGGGGCAGGCCGCGCAGGTCGTGCGCAGTGAGCAAAGAATCCGCGTAGAAACGGATGTGCTCGCGGTCGAGATAGACACCGCTGGGGGCGACCTGCGTTCGCTACGCCTCCTGGATTACCCGCTCCACAAGGACGAGCCGCACACGCCGTTCCCACTGCTCTCGGACGAGTTGCCGGTGTTTTTCGTCGTTCAGGGCGGGCTGCTCAGCAACGACGAGGCTGCTCCGACGCATCATGCGACGTGGCGAGCGGAGCGCGCGACCTACCGGCTCGGCGATGCCGATGAAGTTCGCGTCCCGCTCACGTTTGACGACGGCGCCGGGCTGCGCGTCACGAAGACGTATGTGTTCAAGCGCGGGGACTACGAAGTCGGCGTCGAGCATCGCGTCGAAAACCGACGCAACGAACCGTGGCAGGGCGCGCAATACCTGCAGATGCAGCGGACCGCAGCCGTGCCGGTCGAGCCGTCGTGGTTCATGCCGACGTATCTCGGGGCGGCGGTGCACGACGGGACGAAGTACCGAAAGATCGATTTCGAGGACATCATCGCCGAGCCGTTCGCGGGCGACTTCGCGGGGGGGTGGACGGCAATGGTTCAGCACTACTTCATCGCCGCGGCGATTCCCCCGACCGACTCGGTCAATCACTTTTACACGCTGATGCTCGATGGCGGCCGGTATGCGATCGGCACGCGTGCGCCCGCCGTCAGCGTTGCGCCCGGCGAGAGCACGACACTCGCATCGCGCCTGTATCTCGGCCCGAAACTTCAGGACCGCCTCTCCGAAGTCGCGCCCGGGCTCGCGCGCACGGTCGACTACGGCTGGCTGACGTTCATCTCCGAACCGCTGTTCTGGCTGCTCGACAAGATCCATTCGGTCGTCGGGAATTGGGGTTGGGCGATCATTTTCCTGACCGTGCTCATCAAGCTCGTGTTCTTCAAACTGTCGGAGACCAGCTACAAGTCGATGGCGAAGATGCGCAAGGTGCAGCCGCGCATGAAGGCGCTTCAGGAGCGTTACAAGGATGACCGCCAACGCCTGAACCAGGCCATGATGGAGCTGTATAAAAAGGACAAGATCAATCCGCTCGGCGGCTGTTTGCCGATCCTCGTGCAGATTCCGGTGTTCATCGCGCTGTATTGGGTATTGCTCGAGTCGGTCGAACTGCGCCAAGCGCCATTCATGCTGTGGATCCAGGATCTGTCAGCGCGGGACCCATACTTCGTGCTGCCCGTGCTGATGGGCGCGAGCATGTTCCTGCAGCAGCGCTTGAACCCGGCGCCGGTCGACCCAGTGCAGGCGAAGGTGATGACGTTCTTGCCGATTGTGTTCACCGTGTTTTTCGCGTTCTTCCCGTCGGGCCTCGTGCTCTACTGGTTCGTGAACAACCTGATTTCATTGAGCCAACAGGCGTACATCACGAAGAAGATCGAGGACGGCGCAAAAGACTGACAAGCGGGTGCGACGCGCTCATCCGCGACAGGTGGGAGCGACGCTCTCGGCGTCGCGATTGGAAATGCACGGCGCCGGGCATGGCTAAACTGTAGGAGCGGCGCCTTTGCGCCGCGATAGAATCCCCGGATGGATACACACGACACCATCGCAGCGATTGCCACACCGCCCGGGCGCGGTGGCATCGGCATCCTCCGCGTGTCGGGTCCGCGTGCCCCTGACATTGCGCGCGCGCTACTCGGTCGCTTGCCCGATGCGCGCCACGCGACGCACGCGCTGTTCCGTGACGCCGATGGCGCCACGCTCGACGACGGCCTAGCGCTGTATTTCCCGGACAAAAGCTCATTCACGGGCGAAGCCGTGCTCGAACTTCATGGCCACGGCGGACCGGTGGTGCTCGATCGTCTACTGGCTCACGTACTGTCGCTCGGCGCCCGCCCGGCACGCGCAGGCGAGTTCTCGGAACGCGCATTCCTGAACGGAAAGCTCGACCTCACACAGGCCGAGGCGATCGCGGACCTCATCGACAGCGCGTCCAATCAAGCGGTGAACGCCGCGCTGCGCTCGCTCTCGGGCGCGTTCTCGACACTCGTGCACGCGGTCGTCGATGGGGTGACCGAGGTCCGGGCATTCGTCGAAGCCGCGATCGATTTCCCCGACGACGAGGTCGATTTTCTCGCCGATGGCGATGCCGCTCGCCGCGTACGCTCGTTGATTGCGCAGGTCGACGAACTGCTCGCCGAAGCCCACCAGGGCGCGCTGCTGCGCGACGGACTCGTTGTCGTCATCGCCGGCGCACCGAATGCGGGCAAGTCGAGCTTGCTGAATCGGCTCGCCGGGCACGACGCGGCAATCGTGACCGCGACGCCGGGCACGACACGTGATGTGTTGCGCGAGGACATCATCATCGACGGCATGCCCGTGCGCATCATCGACACCGCCGGATTGCGCGAGGGGGCTGACGCCATCGAGCAGGAAGGCGTGCGCCGCGCGCGCGATGAGATATTGCGGGCGGACCGCGTGCTGGTCGTCGTGGATGCGAGTGATGCGACGCCTGTGCTGTCGCTGGATGCCGCACTTGAGCGCCGGCCTGTCACGCTCGTGCGCAACAAAATCGACCTGACCGGAGAGATCGCGGGCTGCGACGGAGACACGGTGCGCATCTCAGCCAAAACAGGCGCGGGCGTCGACGCTCTTTGTGCACACCTGAAAACCATCGCCGGTTGGCGCGATACCGGCGGCACGTTCAGCGCGCGCCGCCGCCACCTCGACGCGCTTGCACGCGCGCGGCGCCACTTGGTCGAGGGGCTCGAGGCGCTGGAGACGCGCCATGCTGGCGAGCTGCTCGCGGAAGAGCTTCGGTTGACGCAGCAGGCATTGGGCGAGATCACCGGCACGGTCACGACCGAGGACCTGCTCGGAAAGATTTTTTCGAGCTTTTGTATCGGGAAATAGCGCTATACTCGGTCCATAAGCCCGTCTAATAACCGAGGAGTAAACCATGGCGACCCGCGCCTCACTCGCCTTGCTCCACCAGGTGGCCCCGGAAGGGCTCATCGTGACGCGTAAGCAGCTCCTGGTCACCGGGCTGACCGGCGCCGCACTCGATCGGTATGTGAAATCGGGGTGGCTTCATCTCGTCGGCCGCGGCGCGTACCTGCGCGGACCCGACCAGGCGCTCGCGCGGCCGATGCGCTGGCAGCAGCTGGTGATCTCGCTGCAGCGCGCGGGCTTGCCGCTGCACGTCGGCGGCCCCAGCGCGCTGGCGCTGCATGGCTGGACGCCGGGCGACGAACGGACGGTCGAGCTGTTCGGTCGCGCGAAGTCGCCCGCGTGGATGGCGCGCGCGAAGCTCCGCGAGCCGGTCCGCGTGCATCGCTTCGCGCTACTGCCTCCCCGCGTGCGTGCGGGCATCGTGCCGGTCCAATGGGGCCCGTGGGACTGGTCAATGTGGATCGCGACGCCCGAGCGTGCGCTGCTCGAGTCCGTCGCCCTGCTGCCGGATGCACTGGCCTTCGATGCGGTCGACGCCCTGTTCGCCGCCGCACACACGCTGGACGTGCCCGCGCTGACCCAGTTGCTGGGCTGGTCACGACATGTCCAGGTCAACCGGCTGTTTCTTTGGTTCGCAGACCGGCATGCGCACCCTTGGAATGACCAAATCGACCGCACCCGTGTCTTTGTCGGGTCCGGCAAGCGGCAGGTGGTCGTCGGCGGCAGGCTCGACGCGCGTTATCAAATCACGGTGCCCGCCGACTTGCTTTCACCGGCCTAGCGTCGCAGATTGGAACCATGAGTCTCTCGTTGCCCGAGCAGGTCGCCGTCGGTGATGTCACGCGCCCGACGCTGCGACTCCTGTCCTACAACATCCAGGTCGGCATCGAGACGCGCGGGCGCGCGGAATACCTGACGCACGGATGGAAGCATTTCCTGCACCATGCCGGGCGGCACCGGAACCTTGACCGAATTGCAGCGGTGCTCGCCGGCCACGACATCGTCGGGCTGCAGGAGACCGACGCCGGCAGCATGCGATCCGGCTATGTGAACCTCACCGAGTATCTAGCGCGCAAAGCGGACTTTCCGTATTGGCATCACAAGGTGAATCGTCGCTTCGGCTCATTCGCGCAGCATGCGCACGGGCTTCTCAGCCGACTGACGCCGCGCAATGTCGAGGAATACCCGCTACCCGGCCTGATTCCGGGCCGCGCGGTGATGGTCGCGCGGTTCGGCGGCGGTGACGACGCGCTCGCGATTTTCCATGTCCACCTCGCGCTGACCCAACGCGCGCGACGGAGCCAATTCTCATTCCTCGCAGAGATGATGGAGGACCATCCCCACGCGGTACTGATGGGTGATTTCAATTCGCGGCCGGGCAGCCCCGAGATGAACGAATTTTTCCACCGCACCGGCTTGCGCGAACCCGATGAGGTGCTGCATACATTTCCGAGCTGGCGACCGGAGCACGACATCGACCACGTGCTTGTCACCCAGAGCATCGATGTCGTCGGCGCGAAGGTGTTGCCGCACGCGTTCTCGGATCACCTGCCGCTGAGCGTGGAGATCGCACTCCCGCCCGGCTTCAAGGTCACCTAAGTCGGAGCGACCATCGGCGTCGCATCGGGCTCGGGCGGCGCGACCGCGACGCGGTTTCGCCCCGCGTGCTTCGCTGCGTATAGCGCCTTGTCCACGCGCTCAAGAATGCTGCGGATCGATTCGTCACGGCGGTACTGAGCAACGCCGATCGACACCGTAACGTTGATTTCGCCGACGCCGGTCTCGAACGGCCTCGATGCCGCGGATTCCCGGATGCGCTCGGCGACCAGGCGCGCTCCGGCAAGCCCCGTGTCGGGCAGGATGACGATGAATTCCTCACCGCCGAAGCGGCCGATCGTGTCGGCTTCCGTGAGCTCGCGACCCGCGCCGACCATATCGATGTCTCGCACCTCGGCGATGATTCTCTGCACGAATATCTTCAGCAGCTCGTCGCCCGCCGGGTGCCCGTGCGTGTCATTGACCTCCTTGAACCGGTCGAGGTCGAGCAGGATCACCGCAAACGGCGTGCCGTGCCGCGCGAAGCGCTGCTGCTCCCGAGCGAGCGCACCCATCACGAAGCGCCGGTTGTACAGCCCGGTCAGGTCGTCGTGCGCTGCGAGTTCCTCGACAAGTTCGAGCGCGTTCTTGAGCTCCTCGTGGCGCGCGTGCAGCCGTTCGCGCAAGCGACCGACGTAGCTACCGAAGAACGACACCCAGAACAACATCGCGAAAAGCAGCACGCCCTGCATCAGCTCGAAGCTGACGCGCGCCTCAGATGGATTCGGGGGTAGCGTCGCATAGACGACGATGGAGTAGCCGGCCATCGAATACATGACACACACGAAATAGCGCATCGCACGCTGGTTGAAGATACCGAACAGGAAAATCACGATGAACGCCGAGAAACTCAGCGCACGCGCATCCGGCAGACCCCCTGCCGTGACGATTGCCCAGGTTAATGCGACGAGAATCATGGGCGTCGTGAGGCTCGGGTCGGCGAACCGCTCGTTAAGCCCGGAGAGAAGCATTGAGAGGAACATCAGGTTCGTGGCGACCATGCCGCCAAGCATCCACCACAGAGGCATTTCAATGCCGCCAATCTCGAGCCGGAACAGATCCAGCGCGTCGACGTACAGCATGAACGCGGCCCAGATGCCGTACGTGATCAAGGCGAGGCCGAATCGGCGAAGTCTGAGACTCTGCTGACTTACCTTGTCCATCAGCCCAAGACCGCTTCGCGCCGGTACAGCCGCGCCGCAAGTGCGCCGAGCGCGAACCCGTACAGCAGGGTCGTGCCCCACGACAATGCGACTTGAATAAGGTCGAGCGCCTCACCGCGAATCACCTGATTCACGAGCGCGCCCTGGCTCAGGCTCGGCACGAACATCATCCAGGTCGCGGACTGGAAGGGCAGGATCAGGATCACGAAAGTCGGGATCATCGGCACGAACAACACCACCGACAACCAGGTCTGCGCCTCCTTGAAGCTGCGGGTGAAGGCGGCCACCACCGTCAGCAGCGCGGCGCCAAACAGCGCGAACGGCAGATTGACGAGGAAGATCTGCATCGCCATCCACGGCGTGAAGTTGATGATCATGCCCACGCGATCGAGCGGCACGAGTGGGATCACGAGGTAGAACGCGACGAGCGCGAGCATCAGGGCGAGCACGGAGAACGCGAACGTCGCGGCGAGCTTCCCGCCGATCAGTGCGCCGCGCGTCAGCGGCGTCGTGAGCAGCGCTTCGAGCGAACCGCGCTCACGCTCGCCGGCGGTCGTATCGATTGCAAGATAGAAGCCGCCCATCAGCATCGAAATCACGATCAGGTACGGCAGCATGCCGAGGATCAACGCCGCGCGCGCCTCAGGCGAGGCGAGGTCGTCCGTTTCGATCGCCACCGCGTTCACGACCGCCGGGCTCACGCCGCGCGCGATGAGACGCAGGCGGCCGATGGTCTCGCCGTACGCGTTCAGCAATCCGCGTGCGCGATTGATGTTCGCCTGTGCCTTCCTGTTTGAGCGATCCACCATCATGCGCACGCTCGCGGGCGTGCCGGCGCGGAACTGCTCGTCGTAGGAGGCGGGAATGATCAGCACGACGTGATGGTCGCCGTCGCGGACGGCCTGCTCTGGATCAGCGGGCGCGTCGAGGATGATGACATCGCGTTGTTCGAGCCATGCGATCAGGTTCGGCGCATGTTCGCCGCCGATTACCGGCATCTCAAGCGGCTTCTCGAGCTGGCCTGCGGTGATGGTCAGCACCGCAGTCATCGCGACGGCGAAAATCGCGGGTCCGAGAATCGGCCCCATCAGCAATGACGACATGACCGCACGCCGGTCGCGCAGGTTGTCGATCGATTCCTTCAGGAACACCGTCCACGCGCCGCGCATCATGGTGCCCCCTCCGCACTCATGATGGCGCGTACGAAGACCTCCTCGAGGTCGTCCTCGCCCGCGCGTTCCCGTAGCTCGGCCGGCGAGCCATGCGCGACCACGCGCCCGTGCGCGATGATCACGATGTCATCACACAAGGCGCTGACTTCCTGCATCACGTGGCTCGAGAACAGGATGCACCGACCTTCGGCCTTCAGCTTCCGGATGAGTTCGCGGAGCGCGCGGGTGGCCATCACGTCAAGGCCGTTCGTCGGTTCGTCGAGGACGACGTTGCGCGGGTCGTGAACCATCGCGCGCGCCAGCGCGACCTTGATGCGCTGGCCCTGTGAGAAACCCTTCGCGCGGCGATCCACGAATTCGCCGATTTCCAGCATGTCTACGAGCAAGTCGACGCGCCGCGCGAGATGCGGACCACGCATGCCGTTGAGTCGGCCGTAATACGCAATGTTCTCGCGCGCGGTCAGCCTCGGGTACAGCCCGGTGCCGTGCGGCAGTACCCCCATCGCTCGCCGCGCGCCGAGCGGCGCCTCGCGCACGTCGTGTCCATCGACGAATGCGGTGCCGCGATCGGGCTGCAACACCGTGTACAGCATCCGTAGGGTGGTGGACTTGCCAGCACCGTTGGGGCCGAGCAACCCGGTGATGCGCCCATCCGGCGCCGTGAAGCTCACGCTGTCGACCGCGCGCACCTCGCCGAATGATTTGCCGATGCCATCGATGCGGATCATGGGTTCGGCCCGGTGAAGCGCAGGAAGAACGGCGACGGCTGAAGACGGGTGACGCACTCAGCGTCAATCGTTGCGGGGTCTCCGGCCTCGATGAACTCCGCCATCAGGCGCGGTATGCAGCCGCGCAGCGACAGGCCGTGGCCCTGGCCGGGGCCGACGACATGTTTCGCGTTCGACAGCGTCTTGAGGACATGCTCGCCGTTTGCGGGCGGCGTGACCGGATCCGCTTCCCCGGACAGGACCAGCGTCGGGATGTCGCTCGTCCACGGCTGCTTGAAGTCGTCATCGATGACGCCGCGCGGCCAGAGGCCGCAGGCCTCGACGAGGTACTCGAGCGTATTGGCGCCGAGGTAAGTCTCGTCGAGGCGGGAGCGCATCGCTTCGCCATCGTCGATGAAGGGCAGGTCCTCGGTGCAGACGATTGCGTTGTGCATCCCGGTCGCGATCGAATCGCCGAGCTCCTGCAGCACGAGTAGCGTCTGCGCGGCGAGCGGCGCGAAGTCGCCGGTGGTCGCGGCGTGATCGATCAGCAGCGGAAGCAGGGCGACCGTCTCCGGCGCGTAGCTGAACATGCGCACGATGCCGCTGAAATATTCGTCGGTGAACACCGACTCGGTGAGTTCCGCGGTCACCGGATCCGCGAGCACGAGCTGGACCGGGGCCTCGCGCAATTGCCGCTGGATGCGGGCAAAGCCGTCGCGCAGCGCCGGGAACCGCTCCGCGCACGCGGGATCTGCGGCGCAGCGGTCGAACAGCATCTCAAGCGCGCGCTGCGCGTCGAGCGAGATATCCGGCCCGAGGGCGAGATCCATCGGTACGACGCCGTCGAGAATCACGCTGCGGGTGCGATCGGGGAACCGGCGTGCATACGCCTGCGCGACCCGCGTGCCGTACGAGATGCCGTACAAGTTCACACGCTCGTAACCGAGGGCCACGCGAACTGCGTCGAGGTCACGCACGGCGACGCTCGTCGTGTAATAGCGCGGGTCGCCGGGCAACGCAGCAAGGCAATCGGCGAGCCACGCGCGCCGCTGCTCCGCAGATGCATTCAATTCGTCGAAGTCGTCGGATGCCGCGCAGCGCAGCGCATTCGAGCCGCCCGTGCCGCGCTGGTCGACGAGTACGATGTCGCGTGATCGGTTCATGCGCGAGAACGCGGGGCTGACGCTGACGTAGCTGTCGAGCGCCGACTGCCCGGGGCCGCCGGTGATGAACATCAGGGGGTCTGGCTCGCGCGCTCGCGATGTCGCTGGCAGCACGGCAATGGAGAGCTCGATTCGCCTGCCGTCCGGGTCTTCGGGGTTTTCGGGCACGTCGAGCTCGGTGCACTTGGCCGCGATGCGCAGCGGGTACTGCGGCACCGCGAGGTGGCAGGACTCGAGCGCCAGCAGTGCGGGCGGCGCAACAGCGGGATTCGCGAGCAGTCCCTGCGGCATGAACGGTGCAAGGGCGAGCAGCAGCGTGAGCAGTCGACGGTTCATCGATACAGTGAAACGACCCCGGTCGGATTGACTGCGATGGTATCATCCAACGGTGCATTTTCCCGAACAATTCGATGTCATCGTGGTCGGCGGTGGGCACGCGGGGACGGAGGCCGCGCTGGCGTCTGCGCGCGCGGGCTCACGCACGTTGCTGCTCACGCATGCGATCGAAACGCTCGGACAAATGAGCTGTAACCCCGCCATCGGCGGTATCGGCAAGGGACACCTCGTCAAGGAGATCGATGCACTCGGCGGCGTGATGGCGCGCGCCGCGGATTACGCCGGCATCCATTTCCGACGCCTGAATGCGAGCAAAGGCCCGGCGGTTCGTGCGACGCGCGCGCAGGCGGACCGCCAGCGGTACCGTCAGTTCATCCGCGCGGAACTCGAGCGCCAGCCGAACCTCACGCTGTTCCAGCAGGGTGTCGACGATGTTCTGGTCGCTGGCGGTCGGGTCTTTGGGGTCGTGACCGCCATGGGCCTCGAATTCCGCGCTGCCGCCGTCGTGCTGACGGTCGGCACTTTTCTTGGCGGCCGCCTGCACATCGGCGAGCGTAACGCGCCAGGAGGCCGCGCCGGCGACCCACCGTCGACCGCGCTCGCGGCCCGCCTGCGTGAGCTGCCCTTCTCCGTCGGCCGTTTGAAGACGGGCACCCCGCCGCGCATCGACGGGCGGACGATTGATTATGGGCGACTGACCGAGCAACCCGGCGACGATCCACGCCCGGTGTTCAGCTTCATGGGACGCCGCGCCGATCACCCGGCCCAGGTGTCGTGCTGGATTGCGCACACGACGCCGCGGACCCACGACATCATCCGCGCCGCGCTCGACCGATCGCCGATGTTCTCCGGGGCGATCGAGGGCACCGGCCCGCGCTACTGCCCGTCCGTCGAAGACAAGGTGGTGCGGTTCGCGGACAAGGCCTCGCACCAAGTGTTTGTTGAACCCGAGGGCCTCGGGGTGAATGAGGTGTACCCGAACGGCATTTCGACGAGCCTGCCGTTCGATGTGCAACTCGCGTTCGTGCGCAGCATCCCGGGATTCGAACGGGCGCACCTCACGCGACCGGGTTACGCCATCGAATACGACTATTTCGATCCTCGGGGCCTGAGGCCGACGCTGGAGACGCGTGCGGTGATCGGGCTGTATTTTGCCGGCCAAATCAACGGCACGACGGGCTACGAGGAAGCCGCGGCGCAAGGGCTGCTCGCCGGGGTGAACGCGGCGCGTGCCACACGCGGAGCCGAGCCGTGGTCGCCACGGCGCGACGAGGCGTACATCGGCGTGCTGGTAGACGACTTGGTCACGCGCGGCACCCTTGAGCCGTACCGTATGTTCACAAGCCGCGCGGAATACCGGCTCACGCTGCGCGAGGACAACGCGGACCTGCGGCTCACACCAACCGGGCGCGCGCTTGGCCTCGTGGACGACCGACGCTGGGACGCGTTCGAACGCAAGCGCGACGCAATCACTGCGGAGCAATCCCGGCTCGAGGCGCTCAGGATTGATGGGCAGCGTGCCATCGATTGGCTGCGCCGCCCTGACGTTGACTACGCGGCGCTGATGGCTCGCGGCGCCGGCCCCGGCGTCGACGACCCCGCGGTCGCCGAGCAGGTCGAAATCCAGACGCGTTATGCAGGCTACATCGCGCGGCAGCACGACCAGGTCGAACGCGCTCGCGAACACGAATCGCGCGCGCTGCCTGATGCAATCGACTATTCATCCGTCCGCGGGCTGTCCGCCGAGGTACGGCAGAAACTCGAGCAGTACCGGCCGGCGACGCTCGGCCAGGCGGCGCGTATCGCTGGCGTCACGCCGGCCGCGATTTCGCTGTTGATGGTGCACCTGAAGAAATCCGCATGACGACGTTGCGTGCGGCCGCAGCGGCCTTGCTCGTGGTCGCACTCGTCGCCGCCGGTTGCACGGATCGCGACGGCGATGCCGCGCCGGTTTCCGAGACAACGACCCTGCACCGCGGCAACGGGTTAGAACCCGAATCGCTGGACCCGCACCGCGCGCGTGGCGTCGAAACGTTCTCCATCCTCCGCGACCTTTACGAGGGACTCGTCGCTGAGGCTGCGGATGGCGCGCTCATTCCCGGCGTCGCGGAATCGTGGACTGTGTCTGACGACGGTCTGGTCTGGACGTTCGCACTGCGCGACGACGCACGCTGGTCGAACGGCGACCCGGTGACCGCACACGACTTCGAATGGTCGCTGCGCCGCGCGGTCGATCCCGCGACCGGGTCGGGTTACGCGCCGATGCTCGCGGTCATTGCCGACATTCGCGTACCTGACCCGCTCACGCTCGAACTCACGCTGACCGGACCGACGCCGTACTTGCCCGGCCTGCTCGCGCAGCCAATCGCGTTTCCCGTCCACCGCGCAACCGTCGAAGCACACGAAGCGCGCTTCACGCGGCCGGAAAACAGCGTCACAAACGGCGCATTCCGCCTCGTCGACTGGGTATCGCAGTCGCACCTGCGCGTCGAGCGCAATGGCCATTACTGGAACGACGCCGCGACCAGGCTCGACGCGGTCGTGTACCACCCGGTGGAGTCCGAGGCGACGGAACTCGCGCGGTATCGGGCCGGTGAGCTACACCTGACGCGCACGTTTCCGGCGCAACAATACGAGTGGCTGGTGCGCAACCTCGGCGACGAAGTGCGCACTGCGCCGTATCTGAGCACGTATTTTTATGGCTTTAATCTCACGCGCGAGCCGTTCGCCGGCAACCCCGAGCTGCGGGCCGCGCTGTCGATGGCCATCGACCGGGAAGTGATCGCGAACCAAGTCATGGGCGCCGGTGAAATCGCCGCGTGGTCCTGGGTTCCGCCGGGGGTCGCCGACTACACGCCGCAGGTTTACGAATGGGCGGATTGGCCACCCGAGCAGCGCATCGCAGAAGCGAAGCGGCTATACGCGGCGGCCGGCTTTTCGGTCGATGCACCACTGCGCGTGGAGCTGCGGTACAACACGGCAGAAGCGCATCGGCGTATCGCGGTCGCGGTCGCGTCGATGTGGCGCGACGCGCTCGGCGTTGAGACCGTCCTGCACAACGAGGAGTGGGGCACGTTCCTCGCGAACCGCCAAGCGCAAGTGCTCGAGGTCTACCGTTCCGGGTGGGTCGGGGATTACAACGACGCGAACACATTCGCCGAGGCGCTACTGGCGAGCCACGGCTTGAACGATATGGGTTGGCACGATGCGCGCTACGAGGCCTTGGTACTGGGGGCGGGTCGAGAAACCGACTTGGCCGCGCGGCGCGCGATGCTTGAGCAGGCCGAGCGCATGATGCTCGCCGATTATCCACTGATTCCGTTGTATTTCTACGTGAGCAAGGCGCTTGTCAAGCCCGAGGTGCGCGGCTACGAGCCGAATGTCATGAATGTCCACCCGAGTCGGCATCTGTACCTCGCGCAGTAAATGCTGCGCTACTTCACCGGACGACTGCTCGCCGCAATCCCGACGCTGTTAGTCCTGGTCACGCTCGCATTCGTGATGATGCGCGCAGCGCCCGGCGGCCCATTCGACAGCGAGCACATGCTGCAGCCCGAGATCCGGGCGAACCTCGAACGCATGTATCACCTCGACGAGCCGTTACTCGCCCAATACGGCCGCTACTTGGGTAACCTCGTTCGGGGCGACCTCGGCCCGTCCTACAAATATCCGGACTGGACCGTCAACGAGCTCATCGCGGCGGGCCTCCCGGTGTCGCTGCTGCTCGGAGGGCTCGCGATGCTCATCGCGCTGTTCGCGGGGTTTGCGGCGGGCGCGTTCGCCGCGCTGCGCCAGAACTCGGCGGGTGACCACGCAGTGATGGGTGTCGCGATGACAGGCATCTCCGTGCCCACCTTCGTGACAGCGCCGTTGCTGATCCTTATTTTCGCGGTTTACGCGGGAATCCTGCCGGCGGGCGGCTGGAACGGCGGCGCGTGGCGAAACCTCGTGCTGCCGGTCGCAGTGCTCGCGCTGCCGCAGATCGCGTATATCGCGCGCCTGACGCGCGGCGCGATGATCGAAGTGTTGCGCTCCGATTACATCCGGACCGCCCGCGCAAAAGGCCTGCGGACGCGCGCAATCGTGCTCCGGCACGCGCTGAAGCCTTCGCTGCTTCCAGTGGTGTCTTACCTTGGTCCCGCGGTCGCCGCGGTGCTCACAGGCTCGCTCGTCGTCGAGCAGATTTTCGGCTTGCCCGGGATTGGCCGGTACTTCATCCAGGGCGCGCTGAATCGCGACTACACGCTCGTGATGGGTGTCGTGGTGTTCTACGGTGCGTTCGTGATTGCGATGAACCTCGTCGTCGACCTGCTCTACGCGTGGCTCGATCCGCAGGTGCGATACCGGTGAAGCGCCGGACGCTATGGACCGACGCGTGGCAGCGCTTGCGCAGGAACCGCGCGGCGCTCGCGGCTGCCGCGGTGCTCGCGGTGCTCGGCGTCCTCGTGCTCGCCGCGCCGGCGCTTAGCCCACACGCGCCGGAGCACACCAACTGGGACCGCGTCGCCATCGCGCCGACACTCGACGGCTGGCACCCCTTCGGCACTGACGCCGTCGGTCGTGATCTGTTCACGCGCACGCTGCACGGCGGTCGGATTTCGCTCTTGGTTGGGCTCGCCGCCACGCTGGTGTCGCTCGTGATCGGGGTCGCGTGGGGCGCGACTGCCGGCTACCTCGGTGGCCGGATCGATCAGGTGATGATGCGCATCGTCGACGTGCTGTATGCGATCCCGTTCATTTTTTTCGTGATTCTTCTGATGGTGGTGTTCGGACGCAACATCCTGCTGATTTTCATCGCGATCGGCGCCATCAATTGGCTTGACATGGCGCGCATCGTGCGCGGGCAGACGCTGTCCCTGAAACAGCGCGGGTATGTCGAAGCCGCGCAGGCCGCCGGCGTGAGCAGCGCGGAGATCATCCGCCGCCACATCGTTCCGAATCTGCTCGGCGTCGTCGCGGTCTACGTGACGCTGACGATCCCGCAGGTCATCCTTGTCGAATCATTCCTGTCGTTCCTTGGCCTCGGCGTGCAGGAGCCGGCCACGAGTTGGGGCGCGCTGGTCAGCGAGGGCGCGCGCGAAATGGAGCGCGCGCCATGGATGCTCGTGTTTCCGGCGGCCTTCCTCGCGGTGACGCTGTTCTGCTTCAACTTCCTGGGCGACGGCCTGCGCGACGCGCTTGATCCGAGGGACCGATGAGCGCGCTCGTGGTCGAAAACCTATCTGTCTCATTCACGACACCTGACGGTGACGTGTCCGCAGTCGATGCGCTCGGTTTCACGGTTGAGCGCGGAACGACGCTCGGTATCGTCGGCGAATCGGGCTCCGGCAAGACGCAGGCGATGCTTGCGCTGATGGGGCTGTTGCCGACCAATGGGCGCGCGACCGGTAGCGCGAGGCTCGGCGGCCAGGAGTTGATCGGGCTCGACGAACGCGCGTTGAGCGGCGTGCGCGGTGCGCGCGTCGCGATGGTTTTCCAAGACCCGATGACGAGCTTGAACCCTTACTTGCGTATCCGCACGCAAATGGCCGAAGTGCTCCAGCGGCACCGCGGCCTCGGCCGTGACGACGCCGTGCGCCAGTCGATCCGGATGCTCGACGCGGTCCGCATTCCAGAGGCAGCCAATCGCATCCATGACTACCCGCACACGCTGTCCGGCGGCATGCGTCAACGCGTGATGATTGCGATGGCGCTGCTCTGTGGGCCCGATGTGCTCATCGCCGATGAGCCAACCACGGCGTTGGATGTCACCGTCCAGGCGCAAGTCCTCGCGGTGCTGCGTGAAGCCACTCGGGCGGCCGATACGGCGACGATTCTGATCTCCCACGACCTCGGCGTCGTCGCCGGCCAGTGCGATGAGCTGATGGTCATGTACGCGGGGCGCGCCGTCGAGACCGGCGGCATCGACGCCGTGTTCGCTGCGCCCCGCCACCCGTACACCGCGGGCTTGCTACGATCCGTGCCGCGGCTCGATCGCGCGGACGAGGTGCGGCTCGCGACCATTGCCGGCGAGCCGGCCGACCTGCAGGCGCTTCCGGCCGGCTGCGCGTACGCGCCGCGCTGCGAGCGTCGCATCGAGCGATGTGACGCAGAGCGACCCGCCCTTGCCGCCGGCGTCGCCTGCCATGTCCCATTGGGGTCAGGCACCAAGGGGACAGAAGGTGCCTGACCCCAATCGCCCCTTGTTGGCAGTTAAAGACCTCGAGGTCCGGTTTGGGCGCTTGCGCGCCGTGGACGGTGTGAGTTTCGACGCGTTCGCCGGCGAGACGCTCGGGATTGTCGGCGAGTCGGGCAGCGGCAAGTCCACATTGGCGCGCGCAGTGTTGCAACTCATCAGGCCGACCGCGGGCAGTGTGCGCTTGCTTGGTGAGGAACTCACGACCCTCGACCGGCGCAGCTTGCGCGCCCGCCGGCGCGATATGCAGATTGTGCTACAGGACCCGCTCGGCAGCCTGAACCCGCGCATGACGGCGCACGAAATCATCGCCGAGCCGCTGCGCACACACACGCCGGAGCTATCGGCGAACGAGCTTGCGGCGCGCGTCGCCGCGTCGCTGGAGCGCGTCGGCCTGCTCGGACGGCAGGCGAATCGCTACCCGCACGAGTTCTCAGGCGGCCAATGCCAGCGCATCGGCATCGCGCGCGCGCTGATTCTCGAGCCGAAGCTACTTGTTTGCGACGAACCGGTGTCAGCGCTCGACGTGTCGATACGTGCGCAGATCGTGAATCTGTTGATGGACCTGCAGCGTGACCTCGGCCTCACGCTGCTTTTCATCGCACACGACCTCGCGGTGGTCCGCCACATCAGCCACCGTGTGATGGTCATGCACCGCGGCCGAGTGGTCGAGCTTGCCGATCGCGAGACGCTGTACGCGGCGCCTCAGCACCCGTACACGCGCGCGCTACTCGATGCCGTCCCGATTCCCGACCCCGCCGTGCAACGTGCACGGTGCTCGGCTACCATCGTTGCTCCTGATCAGTGAGACTCGCTATGAAAACGCACTCGTTTGCGGTTGCCCTGCTTCTCTCCCCTATCACGCTGTCCGCCGCCGAAGGCATGTGGACACTCGATAACTTGCCGCGCGCTGCGCTGGAATCGGCGTACGATTTCTCGCCGAGTGACGAATGGATCGCGCGGGTGCAGCGCTCGTCGGTCAGACTCGCAGGCGGGTGCTCCGGCTCATTCGTCTCGCCGGAGGGCCTGGTTCTGACGAACCATCACTGTGTCTGGTCGTGCGTCGAACAGTTGTCGAGCGCCGACGAAAATCTGCTACAGGACGGCTTTCTCGCGCGTGAACGCGCTGAAGAACGCCAGTGCCCGAATGTCGAGTTGAACCAGCTCGTCGAAACCCGCGACGTCACCGACGTCGTCGCGGCCGCGCCGGTCGGCGACGCGCGCAGCGCGGTCATGAGCCGCTTGGAACAGGAATGCGTCGCCGGCGACAGGCGCGTTCGGTGCGATGTCGTGACGCTGTATCACGGTGGCCGTTATCGCCTATACCGCTATAAGCGCTACGACGACGTACGCCTGGCCTGGTCGCCCGAGCTCACCGCATCGTTCTTCGGCGGCGACCCGGACAACTTCAACTTCCCGCGGTACGCGCTCGACGCTTCGCTGCTCCGCGCGTATGAAGACGGTGAGCCCGCGGCCACGCCGGACTTTTTTGCGTGGAACGCGGCTGGCGCCGAGGAAGGCGAGGCCGTGTTCGTGACCGGCCACCCAGGCTCGACGCAACGCCTGTTGATGGTGTCGCAACTCCAGTTGTTGCGCGACGTGACGTTGCTGGACAGGCTGCTTTACATCGCGGAGATGCGCGGCATGCTGAATCAGTATGCGTCGCAGGGCGACGAGCAGGCGCGGTACGCGCAGTCCGAAATTCTCGGTCTCGAGAACGTGTACAAGGTCCTGCGCGGTCGCTTGCAGGCCTTGCAGGACCCCGCAGTGTTCGCGTTCAAGACGCGAGAGGAGAAGGCGCTGCGCGACTGGGTGCAGGCCCGCCGTGCGCGCCGCGCAGAATACGGCGATGCGTGGGACCGCATCGAGGCCGCGCAGGCCGCGTATCGCGACATGCACCAACGCTACGTGATGATTGAGGTCGGGCGCGGATTCCAGAGCCGCCTGTTCTCAATTGCCCGCTCGCTCGTCCGCGCAGGCGCAGAACGCGAGAAACCGAACGACGAGCGCTTGCGCCCGTACCGGGAGACTGCGCTCCAGTCGCTTTCGCGGAGAGTGCTCTCGCCAGCGCCGATTCATGCCGATTACGAGACGCTGAAGCTCGGCTGGTCGCTCACCAAGCTACGCGAGGCACTCGGCACCGACGACCCGTTTGTGCAGTCGGTGCTCGGCGACGATGGCCCCGCGGAACTCTCAGCGGAACTCGTCGGGAGCACGCAGTTGTTCGACGTGGAATTCCGGCGCGCACTCTGGGAAGGCGGCGAGGCGGCGATCGCAGCGTCGACGGATCCGATGATCGTGCTCGCGCGCCGCATCGACGACGAGGCACGCGCGCTGCATGAACGCTACGAGGATGAAGTCGAATCGGTCGAGACCGCGAACCAGCAGCGCATCGCGGCCGTACTGTTCTCGCTGAAGGGCACCGACACCTACCCGGATGCGACGTTTACGCTGCGCCTTTCGCACGGCGAGGTCAGGGGCTGGACGGAGGGCGAACGTACCGTACCACCGTTCACCGTCATCGCAGGCGCCTACGCGCGTCACACGGGCGAGGCGCCGTACGCCCTCGCGCCGCGGTGGCTCGCCGCGAAAGACGCGGTGAACCTCGAGCAGCGCATGAACCTCGCGACCACGCACGACATCATCGGTGGCAATTCAGGAAGCCCGATGATCAACCGGGACGCGGAAGTCGTGGGGCTCGTGTTCGACGGCAACATCCACTCGCTCGGCGGCGCGTACTGGTATGACGCGCGGCTGAATCGTGCAGTGTCGGTCCACGCGGGGTTCATCGCCGAAGCCCTGCGGAACGTGTACCACGCCGACCGCCTGCTCGAGGAGCTCGGCCTCTAGCGATTGATGTAGGAGCGGCGCCTTCGCGCCGCGAGGGTCGGGTTGCCGGGGGTTGCTGTTTCCGGTGGGAGCGATGCTCTTGGCCGTTCTTTTCGCACCAGCGCTGGGTACGACAGGTGGGAGCGACGCTCTCGGCGTCGCGAATCAAACTTTGTCCGGCGCCTTCGACTTAACGGCATACCCACTCCCGTCTCGGTCGCTCCCGGCGCGTTGTCCGTCTGCTCCGCTGGCCGGTCACTGTAGGAGCGGCGCCTTCGCGCCGCGAGGGTCGGGTTGCCGGGGTTCGCTGTTTCAGGTGGGAGCGACGCTCTTGGCCGTTCTTTTCGCATCAGCGCTGGGTACGACAGGTGGGAGCGACGCTCTTGGCGTCGCGATCGCTGCGGTGACGCCTGCTCCGCCGGCCGGCCCCTGTAGGAGCGGCGCCTTTGCGCCGCGACTTTGAGGCTACCAGCGGTAGTACGCGGGGTGCCCCGGCTTCACCGCCACGAACGTGCCGCGGCACGTCGCGCAGACCTTGCCACCGGCGTGCAGCTCTGCTTCGATCGTCGCGCGATCATCGGTCGAGTCGACGACACGCGCCACGAGGTGGACCGAACCGTCAGTCGGTGTCGGCCGCGTGAGCTTCACATGGTAATCGGCGGTGACCGTACACGGCGTGTGGTCGGCGTCAGCGCGGTTCATCAAGTGCCACGCGGCGGTCCAGTTTGAATGGCAATCGAGCAACGAGCCGATGATGCCACCGTTCAGGACGCCGGGAAACGCTTCGTGGAACTTCTCCGGCGTCCAGTCTGCGACGACCGTATCGCCCTCGACGATGGATCGAATCCGCAATCCGTGTTCGTTCGCGGGACCACACCCATAACAGATGCTGGTCGGCGCATACCGCTCCTGCAGGCTCTGCGGAGCGCTCATGGCGCGTCGCGTTCGAACAGCCGCTGCATGAATAACGCCGATGCCGCCTGGAAGTAGTCGCGGTTCACCTTCTTCGCAAAGCCGTGACCTTCGTCTTTGGCGAGCAGGTACCACACATCGCCCCCGTTTCCACGCACGGCCTCAACGACCTGCTCCGCTTCGCTCGCGGGCACGCGCGGATCGTTGAGGCCCTGCGCGACGAAGAGCGGGCGCGACACATCGGCCATTCGGGTCAGCGGCGAGATGGCCTCAAGGTGCGCACGCATCTCGGGGTTGCGCTCGTCGCCGTACTCCGCGCGGCGCAAGTCACGCCGGTACGACTCGGTGTTTTCGAGAAAGCTCACGAAGTTGCTGATGCCGACGATGTCGATACCGCCGAGCAAGCGGTCGTTGTAGTGCACCAGCGACGCGAGCACCATGTACCCGCCGTACGAGCCGCCATAGACAATCACGCGATTCGCGTCGAGTTCTGGCTGGGTCGCAATCCAGTCCAGCAGCGCGCCGATGTCCTTGACGGAGTCTTCGCGCTTCATGCCGTTGTCGAGCTGCAAGTAGGTCTTGCCGTAGCCGCTCGAGCCGCGCACGTTGGGGCTGATGACCGCGGCGCCCAATTCATTGACCCAATATGCGTACGTGGACGAGAAACCGGGCCGCGACTGGCTCTCCGGCCCGCCGTGGATTTGGATCACGACCGGATGCGGGCCCTCGCCCGCCGGCTTGTACACCCACGCCGGAATCTCTCGCCCGTCGAAACTGTTGAAGCGCACGAGCGCCGGCTCAGGGAACTTCGCGGTATCGAGACCGCCGACTTCGCTCTCGGTCCACCGTGTCAGCGTCCGCCGACCGACGTCATAGACGAACACGTCGCTCGGCGAGCGCGACGTGGAGACGGTCATTGCAAGGCGGTTGCCGTCGCGGTTGAAATTGAGGCCACTGATCAGCCCGACGGGCAGGTTGGGGGCCGGCAATGCACGGTTTCGGCGGAGGTCGCGCAGATGCAACTGGCTGCGACCGCCATCGTTCACGACGAACGCCATGCGGTTTCGGTCACGCGTGAGGGCGAAGTTGATGACATCCCATGGGATGTTCGCGGACAGCGCGCGGGAACGTCCGGTCCCGAGGTCGACGTGGTGCAGCTGTTTGAACTCGGACCCCTGGTCATGAACCAGGTAGACGCCATTGCCGGTGCTGTCGAACGCGCCACCGTTGTAACCGACCGGCGCTTCCGACCGATTGACTTCGGTCAGGGTGCTCGACGACAGGTCGAGCACATGGATGCGCGAGTGGTTGATCGACAGGTACTCGAGCAGCAGCAGGCGCGAGTCGTCCGGCGACCAGTCCATCGGGATCCACAATCCGTCCGATTCGTGCACGAGTGTGTGCTGCTCGTGGCCGGCGCCCGGTGTACCGACCCAGACATCGAAATTCCGACCGTCACGCCGTGTACTCGTATAGGCAAAGCGGTCGCCGGTATTCGACCATGAGATGCTCCCGTTGCGCGACTCACCATCGGTCAGCCGCGTGCTATCGCCGGTCGCCAGATCGAACCAGAAAATTTGTGAAAATTCGCTGCCGCCGACGTCGTAGAGGTAGAGGAATCCGTCGAGCTCGGCATTCGTGGACACCGATGCGCCGCGCACCGGCTCGCCGAAAAACGTGATTTGGGTGCGCGCGCCCATCGGCGCGCGGACTCGATGAATCTGGTTCGTGTCACCGAAACGCGTGGAGATCAATACACTTCCGTCGCCGAGCCAGTCGATGAGCCCCGCGCTTCGGGTGTTCTGGTACTGTTCAAGTCGCAGCGTGATTTCCGGCGGAATCTCCGGCATGTTTTCGAGAACGAGGTTGCCGCGCTCGACGCGAACGACTTCTTCCGCACCTGCGGCGTTGGGCAAAAGGGCCGTGGCCATCATTGCGATGATCAAGAGCTTGAACATGTTCTTCTCCAACAGGATGATGACGTAATGGTAAGCGATGGAATCCGCGTTATCGACGCCGGTTACTTCAGGGATGGGTTGGCGGCCGTCCATCTGGTCGTGGACCGGGGCGAGGCGGCGTTCGTGGATACGGCGGTCAGCCATTCCGTGCCCCGCTTCCTGGCGGCCCTCGACGCGGCCGACCTGCCGCGGTCGGCCGTTCGCTGGGTGCTCATCACCCACGTTCATCTCGACCACGCGGGCGGCGCCGGGCGACTGATGCACGAGCTCCCGGACGCCGAACTCGTCGTCCACCCACGAGGCGCGCCCCACATGATCGACCCGCGCAAACTCGTCGCGGGCACAATCGCAACCTATGGCGAGGCCGAATACCGGCGATTGTACGGCGAGATACCGCCGGTGGATGCGGCCCGCGTGCGCACCGTAGCCGACGGCGAGACGTTGCCGCTCGGCGCGCGAACGCTGGAATTCATCCACACGCCGGGCCACGCGATGCACCACTACTGCATCGTCGACGAGCGTCATGCGCAGATCTTCGCCGGCGACACCTTTGGAATCTCCTATCGGGATTTCGACACGGCGGAGGGCGCATTCATTTTTCCTGCGACGACGCCGACGCATTTCGACCCGGAGCAGGCGCACGCGTCCATTGACCGGCTGGTCGCATTCCGGCCGCGCGAGATATACCTGACCCACTACAGCCGCGTCACGGAAATCGAGCGGCTCGCCGCCGACCTGCACCGTGACCTTGACGAGTTCGTGCGCATTGCTGAGCGGTGCGACGAACTTGAAGCCGTGCGCGACGCGCTCGGCGACTATCTTCGCGCGCGCCTCGCTGCGCATGGGTGCACCCTGCCCGCCGCCGCGATCGATGAATTGCTCGAGCTCGACGTCCGGCTTAACGCGCAGGGGCTGATCGCCTGGCGCGAGCGCACCGCGCAATGACCCTCCGACTCGCTTGCCTGTCCGTTCTGGCGGCGCTCGTGCTCGCCCCGCCGGCGAACGCGGAGCACTGCCCGGACGTTGCGGCCCTTGCCGGCGAGATTGCGGCGATGCGGGACTCGAACCCTGCCGACGGCGTCTTGCAGGGCGAGGCCGCAATCAGCGCACTCCGCGACGCCGGACATCGATGTGACGTTGAGGAGGCGCGTCTGCGCGGGGCGGTCGGCACGAACTTGAATATGCTCGGGCGCAACGACGAGGCGGTCGCTGCATTCGATGCGGCGCTTGCACTCGTCGACGAGCAAACCGATGCGACGCTGCGCGCGTCGCTGCATCGAGGCGCGGGGCTCGCGCACTATGACAGCGGTTCGTTCGACGCGACGCTGCCCCACTACCTCGCCTCGCTCCGCGCGAGCGAGGAAGCCGGGGATGCGGTGGAAGCCGCGAAGACATCCGCGAACATCGGCATCTTGTACGTGACGCTCGGCGCGTTGGACTCCGCACGCGAATATCACGAGCGGGCGCTGCACGGTTTCGAGGAAGCTGGATTCAAGCCGGGCATCGCCGGCACCCTGATCAATCTTGGCGCACTTGCCGCGAAGTTCGCGCTGCGGGCCGCGGAGGATGGCGACACGGACGCCGCGCAGGGATTCAACCAAGAATTGCGTCAGCATAACGAGCGCGCGCTGGACCTTTTCGCCGAGCTGGGCAATGCGCGCGGGGTCGCGTATGCGGCAAGCAATGTCGGACTCGCGCATGACCGGCTCGGGGAGCCGGCAGCGGCGCTGGAGTACCACGAGCAGTCGCTCGCGGCGCGGCGTGAAATTGGCGATGCGCACGGCACCATCAATTCGCTGTCCTCCATGGCCGCGTCGTTGACCGCACTCGGCCGTTACGATGCGGCGGACGCGCGTCTCGCGGAGGCGGAGTCGCTCTTGCCGCCCGAGAATCCGCGGCTCGCGCTGACGGTCTACGAGCCCTGGGCTGAGCTCGAGGAGGCGCGTGGTGACCTTGAAGCGGCGCTCGCTCGCCACCGGCAGATAGCGGAGATTCGCGAAGGAATTGCCGCATCGGACCTGCAGGCGCAGATCGCCGATATCCAGGCGCGCTACGACACCGAGCAGCAGCGCCGGAAAATCGACGAGCTCGAATTCGAGCGCACCGTGACCGACATGCGGCTCGAGCGACAGCAAGTGATGCTCATCGGCGGGACGGTCGTCGTCGTGCTCTTGCTCCTGTTGCTCGCGGCAATGGGCAAGTCGCAAAGAATGGCGCGTCGCCATGCCCAGGAAATGGAGCGCGCCGCGCGCACGGATGAACTCACCGGCCTCGCGAACCGTCGTGAAGCGCGTGAGCGCGTCGAGTACGAAATCCGTCGCACCCGACGCAGCGGGCGCCCGTTCTCGCTCGCATTGATTGACGTCGATGGCTTCAAGGCAGTGAACGACGCCTACGGCCACGCGGTCGGCGATCGGTTGCTCATTGAGGTCGCTCGCCGCATCGAGCGCTCATTGCGACGTCAGGATACGCTCGCGCGTTGGGGCGGCGACGAACTTCTGTTGTTGCTACCCGAGACGAGCGAGCAGGGCGCAGGCGTGCTCGCACGCAAGATTGTCGAGGGATTTCCCGTCGAACCCGTCTCGGTCGGCGGGGTGAGCCATAGGCTGACGCTGACCGCGGGCGTAGCGCAGTATTGGCCGGGCTCATCGGTTGACGAAGTCGTGCGCGCGGCCGACGATGCGATGTACCGCGGCAAGCGCGCGGGCAAGAACAAGGTGACGATCAGCCGTGAAGGATAAGCCGTTCAAGGCGTTCAGGATTGACAGCCGCGACGGTCGGATTGTCGCGGCGTTCGAGCAGTTGCGGCTCGTGGACCTGTCGCCGGGAAAGGTCGTCGTACGGGTCCAGTATTCGAGCATCAATTACAAAGACGCGCTCGCCGCGACCGGCAAAGGCAAGATCCTACGCCGGTTTCCGCTGGTCGGCGGCCTCGACCTCGCCGGCGTGATTGAGTCGTCGGCCGACCGGCGTTATGAGAAAGGCGATCGGGTGCTCGTCACGGGCTGCGGGCTCGGTGAGGAAGTCGATGGTGGCTACGCGGAATTCGCTCGGGTGGACGGCGACTGGGTCATCCCGATCCCGGAGGGCTTGGACCCCAAGCGCGCGATGGCGATCGGTACGGCGGGCTTCACCGCGGCGCTCGCCATCCACCGGATGGAGCACAATGGCCAGCGACCCGACGGCGGACCCATCGTAGTGACGGGCGCGACAGGCGGCGTCGGGAGCCTCGCCGTGAATATGTTGGCCGGACGCGGCTACGACGTCGTCGCCGTCACGGGCAAGGCCGAGCAAGCGTCCTATCTCAAGAAGCTCGGGGCTGCGTCGGTGCTGCTCCGAAGCGAGATTGACTTCGGCCGCCGCCCGCTTGAGAGCATCCAGTGGGCGGGCGCCGTCGATAACGTGGGTGGCGAAATGCTGACCTGGCTCACGCGCACCACCGGCTGGTGGGGCAACATCGCGAGTATCGGCCTCGCCGGCAGTCATGAGCTCCACACCACGGTGATGCCGTTCATCCTGCGTGGCGTGAACCTGCTCGGCATCAACTCGATGGCGACCCCGCGCAAGGTCAGGCTCGCGGTCTGGAAGCGTATCGCCACCGACCTGAAACCCGCGCGATTGAATCAAATCGCAGCGAAAGCAATCCCGTTCGACGAACTTCCCACCGCATTCGACGATTTTATGGCAGGCAGGGTCGTCGGCCGGACAATTGTCAAGGTCCGCTAGGCGTAAGCGGTTCAAACCCCTACAATAACCAGCCTCATCTTTGCAGGGATCAGAATGTCCGAATCAACCAGCCCCGGCGCGCGCCTGCGCGCCGCCGTCGATGCCGAACGCCCGCTGCAAGTCGTGGGCGCCATCAATGCGTACGCGGCCCGAATGGCCAAGAACGCCGGATTTCGGGCGCTCTATCTGTCGGGCGGCGGCGTCGCGGCAAACTCGCTCGGTATGCCGGACCTCGGTATCAGCACCCTGGACGACGTCCTCACGGACATCCGGCGAATCACCGACGCTTGCGACCTACCGCTGCTGGTGGACGCCGATACCGGCTGGGGGTCAGCATTTAACATTTCACGCACGGTTCGCCAGTTCACACGGGCCGGCGCCGCCGGCATGCACATCGAAGACCAGGTCGCCGCGAAGCGCTGCGGCCACCGGCCGAACAAAGCAATCGTCCCGCTGGAGGAGATGGTCGACCGCGTGAAAGCCGCGGTTGACGCGCGCACCGACGAGCACTTTGTGGTGATGGCGCGGACCGACGCGCTCGCGAGCGAAGGGATGGACGCCGCGGTCGCACGCGCCGTCGCCTGCGTCGAGGCCGGCGCGGACATGATTTTCCCGGAAGCCGTCGCGACGCTCGACCAATACCGTACGTTCAAGGACGCGGTCGGCGTGCCGGTGCTCGCGAACATCACCGAATTCGGTCACACGCCGCTGTTCACCCGCGACGAACTCGCAGGCGCCGGCGTCGACATCCAGCTCCTGTGCTGCGGTGCGTACCGCGCAATGAACAAAGCCGCGCTCTTGTTCTATGAAACGGTGCGCCGCGAGGGCACGCAGAAAAGCGTCGTGCCCATGATGCAGACGCGCGACGAACTGTATGAACACCTGGATTACCACAGCTACGAGCGTAAGCTCGATGAACTCTTCGGAGACTAAAGATGGCAGAAGCAGCTAAGAAAAAAGCGGGCGGACTCGCGGGCGTGACCGCCGGCGAAACCGCGATCGCGACGGTCGGTAAGGAAGGCGCGGGTCTCACCTACCGTGGCTACGATATCAATGACCTTGCGGAACATGCGAGCTTCGAGGAGGTCGCGTACCTGCTGCACTACGGCAAGCTGCCAAACGCGAAAGAACTGCGCGCGTACCAGAAGCGCCTGTCCGGGATGCGCAAGTTGCCGAAAGCGCTCCGCGATACGCTGGAGAAAATCCCCGCGAACTCGCACCCGATGGACGTGCTGCGCTCCGGCTGTTCGTTGCTCGGCAACCTTGAACCCGAGGGCGACTTCAAGCACCAGCACGTGGTCGCGGACCGGCTGCTCGCCGCGTTCCCCGGCATCCTGCTGTACTGGTACCGCTTCCATGCGGACGGTAAGCGCATCAACACCGACAGCGACGAAACGTCGGTCGCTGCACATTTCCTGCGTCTGCTGCACGGCAAAAAGCCGAAAGACTCCCACGTCCGCTGTATGGATGTTTCGCTGATCCTGTACGCGGAGCACGAGTTCAATGCGTCGACGTTCGCTGCGCGGGTTTGCGCGGCAACGCTGTCGGACTTCCATTCGGCGATCACCGCCGGCATCGGTACGCTCCGCGGTCCGCTGCATGGCGGCGCGAACGAAGCGGCGATGGAACTCATCGAGAAGTTCCGTACGCCGGACGCCGCGACGAAAGGCATCCACAAGATGCTCGAGAAGAAAGCGTTGATCATGGGTTTCGGGCATCGCGTGTACCGTGATTCCGATCCGCGCAACGCGATCATCAAGCGGTGGGCCAAGCAGCTGTCCGATGAAACCGGCGACAAGCGTCTGTATCCCGTCGCCGAGGCCATCGAGAAGGTCATGTGGGACGAAAAAAGGCTGTTCCCGAACGCCGACTTCTACAGCGCGTGCACCTACCATTTCATGGGCGTCCCCACGCCGCTGTTCACGCCGATTTTCGTTTGCTCGCGCACGACCGGCTGGTCCGCGCACATCATGGAGCAACGCGCGAACAATCGCCTGATCCGCCCCGGCGCCGACTACATAGGTCCGACCCCACTGCCTTGGCTTCCGATTGCGAAACGATGAAAAAACTTTGTGGGAGCGGCGCTCTCGGCGCCGCGATGGCCCAAATCTCGCACCGATGCTCAAATAGAAGGAACTGTATTTAGATGTCTTCTCATGACATGAAATCGGCGAAGCGCCCCGATCCCGACAAGCTCCTGACGGAGATTGCCGACTACGTCTGCGACGGCAACGGCGCGAGCGCCGAGGCGTACAAGACCGCTCGCTACTGCCTGATGGATACGCTCGCGTGCGGCATGCTAGCGCTCGAATACCCTGCATGTACCAAGCTGCTCGGACCCATCGTGCCGGGCGCAACGCTCGCGGGCGGCGCGCGTGTTCCCGGCACCGCGCACGAACTCGACCCGGTGCAGGCCGCATTCAACATCGGCGCGATGATCCGCTGGCTCGACTTCAACGACACCTGGCTCGCCGCGGAATGGGGCCACCCTTCCGACAACCTCGGCGGCATCCTCGCGACTGCCGACTACCTCTCCCGCCTCGCGGTCGTTGCCGGCAAGCCTGGCCTCACCATGCGCGACGTGCTGAACGCGATGGTGAAAGCGCATGAAATCCAGGGCGTACTCGCACTCGAGAACAGCTTCAACCGCGTCGGACTCGACCACGTGCTGCTCGTGCGCGTCGCGTCGACGGCGGTCGTCACGCGCATGCTCGGCGGTTCGCGTGCGCAGATCATCAACGCGGTGTCGAATGCATGGATTGACGGCGGCGCGTTGCGCACGTACCGCCACGCGCCGAATACCGGCTCGCGCAAGAGCTGGGCAGCGGGCGACGCGACGAGCCGCGCGGTCCGCCACGCGCTGATTGCGATGACTGGCGAGATGGGCTATCCGTCCGCGTTGTCGGCATCGAAGTGGGGCTTCCAGGACGTGCTGTTCGGCGGCAAGAAACTGACGACGCCGCAGAAGCTCGGAAACTACGTGATGGAGAACGTGCTGTTCAAGATTTCATACCCGGCCGAGTTCCATGCGCAGACGGCGGTCGAGTGCGCGATGCGCCTGCACGGCGAGGTCAAGGGGCGGCTCGTTGACATCGATCGCGTCGTCGTCGAGACCCAGGAACCGGGCGTGCGCATCATCGACAAGACCGGGCCGCTCGGCAATCCGGCGGATCGTGACCACTGCCTCCAGTACATGATTGCGATTCCGTTGATCCACGGACGCCTCGTCGCCGAGGATTACGAGGATGCCGTCGCGTCCGACCCGCGCGTCGACGCACTGCGCGCGAAAATGGTGGTGTCCGAGAACGCGCAGTTCACGAAGGATTATTACGACCCGCAGAAGCGCTACATCGGCAATGCGATCCAAGTTTTCTTCAAGGATGGCAGCAAGACCGAGCGCGTCGCGATCGACTTCCCGATCGGGCATCGCAAGCGTCGGGCCGAGGGCATCCCGGTGCTGCAACAGAAGTTTGAAGCAGCCATCGAGCGCCGGCTGTCCGAGAAGCAGTGCGAGGCAATCATCGACCTTTGCGCCGACCAGACCCGGCTAGAAATGACACCGGTCGATGAATTCATGGGGCATTGGGTCATCTGAACGCCGTCACCGACCGCAAGCTAACGCTGACCGAGGTCCTTGACTGGCTCGAGGCCGACGGCGTGCTCTCGGCGGACAAGGCGAAGATGCTGCGGCAGCTCGCCGCGGGTGGCGCGTTCGCCGACCGACACCCGGTCGATGTCATCGCCGGGCGCGGCTGGTTCGACGCACGCGACGCGAACAAGCCATTGACCACGGAAGCGCTTTCGCGCTGGCTCGCGTCGCGCTTCGACCTCCCCTACCAGCACGTGGACCCGTTGAAGGTCGACGTGCGCCGCACGACCGAAGTCATGCCGTACGCGTACGCGGTACGGTTCTCCGCGTTGCCACTTTCGGTTTCGAAGACGGAAATCACGGTCGGCACCAGTGAGCCGCTGCTGCGCGGCTGGGAGCGCGAGCTCGAGCACGTTCAAGGGCGCAAGCTGAAGCGTGTGTTCGTGAACCCCGAGGACCTGCAGCGCTATCTCGTGGAGTTCTATTCAATCTCCAAATCGGTGTTCGGCGCGGGCCGTGAGCAGGGTGCGACCAGCGCCGGCAAGTTGCAGAGCCTTGAGCAGATGCTTGAGCTCGGGCGTTCGGGACAACTTGACGCGAATGACCAACATGTCGTCTCGATTGTGGACTGGCTGTTGCAGTACGCGTTCGACCAGCGCGCGAGCGACATCCACATCGAGCCACGGCGCGAGCATGCGAACATCCGTTTCCGTATCGACGGCGTGATGCAGCCCGTTTATGAACTCCCGGCCGCCGTGCACGCGCCGGTGCTGTCGCGGTTGAAAATTCTAGGCCGCATGGATATCGCCGAAAAACGCCGACCGCAGGACGGACGCCTCAAGACGCGCGCGCCATCGGGCGACGAAGTCGAACTGCGTTTGTCGACGATGCCGACCGCGTTCGGCGAAAAGCTCGTCATGCGCATCTTCGACCCGGTCGTGCTGCTGAAGAACTTTCGTGAACTCGGCTTTGACGCCGACGACGAGGCGACATGGCGTGCGATGGCCGAGCATCCACACGGCGTCGTGCTCGTGACCGGCCCGACCGGTTCGGGTAAGACGACCACGCTCTATTCCACGTTGAAGCAGGTCGCGCGGCCCGAGGTGAACGTATGCACGATCGAAGATCCGATCGAGCTCGTCGAGCCCGCGTTCAACCAGATGCAGGTGCAGTCGTCGATCGGGCTCGATTTCGCGTCGGGCGTGCGGACGCTGCTGCGCCAGGATCCGGACGTCATCATGGTCGGCGAGATCCGCGACGCTGAGACCGCGGCGATGGCGGTGCAAGCCGCGCTCACGGGGCACTTGGTCCTGTCGACCCTGCATACGAACGATGCCCCCGGCGCCATCACGCGTCTGATCGAGCTCGGTGTACCCGCCTATCTGTTGCAGTCCACGGTGCGCGGCGTGATCGCACAACGCCTCGTTCGCACGCTGTGTCCGCACTGCAAGGTGCCCGGCCCCGTCGATCCCGCGGAGTGGGAGGCGCTCGTCGCGCCGTTCAAGGCGCCGCTGCCGAAACAGGTCTATCGCGCAGTCGGCTGCCTCGAATGCCGCAATACGGGCTATCTTGGTCGAATCGGACTGTACGAGATGTTGTCGATGACGCCCGCGCTGCGCGAGCACTTGATTAGCGGCGCGGGCGGCGATGCGTTGCGCCGCGCGGCTTGGAAGGACGGCTTGAAGCCGCTCCGGATCCGCGGCGCGCACAAGGTGGCCGAGGGTCAGACGACGATTGCCGAGGTATTGCGCGTCGCTCCGCCCGGCGAGGACTGACCGCTTGAATCCGCAGCACGCCGCGTTCGTCGAGCTGCTCGTGAAATGGAACGGCGCGTACAACCTGACCGCAGTGCGCGATTCCGCCGAGATGGTGCCGCGCCACATCCACGACAGCCTCGCGGTCCTGCCCTTCTTGCACGGCCGGACTGTGCTCGACGTCGGGACCGGCGCGGGCTTGCCTGGCTTGGTCCTCGCGCTCGCCGACCCGGGGCGTGACTATACGGTGCTCGATTCCAACGGTAAGAAAATCAGGTTCTGCGAGTACGCGATTGATACCCTGAGAATCACGAACGCCCGCGCCGTCCAGGCGCGCATCGAAAGCTACCGCCCGGGCCCGACCTTTGATACCGTGGTCAGCCGCGCATTCGCGACCGTCGCAACGTTCATCGGGGCCGCTGGCGCACTGTGTGCACCCGGCGGACGCCTGCTCGCGATGAAAGGACTGCGCCCCGATGCCGAGCTCACGGACCTGCCGGGCGGGTGGACCGTCGAGGGCGTGCACGCGCTCGAAGTGCCCGGACTGGCCGCCGAGCGGCACCTCGCCGTGCTGAGGAAAACATGACTAGAATCATAGCGATAGCGAACCAGAAGGGCGGAGTCGGCAAGACGACCACTGCCGTGAACCTCGCGGCGTCGCTCGCGGCAACGCGCCGTCGCGTCTTGCTCGTCGACCTCGACCCGCAGGGCAACGCGACGATGGGCTGTGGCATCGACAAGAATGATCTCGCGGTCTCTGGCTTTGACGTGTTGCTGAAGAAAGACGACCCCCACGGCGCAATCCTGAACCCGGAGGGACTCGGCTTCTCGGTGTTGCCCGGGAACGCCGACCTGACGGCGGCCGAAGTGTCGCTGATGAATGAGTTCAACCGTGAGGGCCGACTGAAGCACGCGCTGTCGCGGCTCGACGGCGAGTACGACTACGTACTGATCGACTGCCCGCCTTCGTTGAATCTCTTGACCGTGAATGCGCTGGCCGCCGCACACGGCGTGCTGATTCCGATGCAGTGCGAGTACTACGCGCTCGAGGGGCTGACCGCGCTCGTCGACACCATCGAGCAGATCCGCGACAACGTGAATCCTGAACTCGGCATCGAGGGACTGCTGCGTACGATGTTCGACCCGCGCAACAACCTCGCGAACGAGGTCTCGCAGCAATTGTTGGACCACTTTGGTGACAAGGTCTACCGCACCATCATCCCGCGCAATGTGCGCCTCGCAGAAGCGCCGAGCTTCGGCGTGCCCGCGATCCAGCACGACCAGAAATCGACAGGTGCCCTCGCCTACCTCGCCCTCGCCGGTGAAGTGAACAAAAGGGTATTTGGCGCCCCGCTCAAGGTCGTAGGCTCAGAGAATCCATAGATTCGCGGCGCGAAGGCGCCGCTCCTACATTACAATCCCCGAATGGTAAAAAAGAAATCTCTCGGCCGCGGCCTCGACGCCCTGCTCGGCGGTAGCCGACCCGCTGCGACGGGCAAGCCCGCCGGCGCGGACACGGACGGCGACCTCCGCGCCCTGCCCATCGACCAAATTCGGCGTGGCCAGTACCAGCCACGCGTCGACATGCGCCAGGACACGCTCGAAGACCTCGCAGCCTCGATCAAGGCGCAGGGCGTCGTGCAGCCCATCATCGTGCGGCGAGCCGGCGGCGGTGGCTACGAGATCATCGCCGGCGAACGCCGGTGGCGTGCAGCACAGCTCGCGGGACTGCACGAGATTCCAGCCGTGGTCCGCGTCGCCGATGACCGCGCGACCATCGCGATGTCGCTCATCGAGAATATCCAGCGCGAGGATCTTAATCCGCTTGAGGAGGCCCGTGCGCTCGACCGACTGATGCGCGAGTTCGAGCTCACGCAGCAGCAGGCCGCCGACGCGGTCGGCCGCTCGCGCTCCGCCGTGGCAAATTTGCTTCGCCTGCAGGAACTCAACGACGATGTGAAGCAGC
The DNA here is from genome assembly GCA_040882865.1 of Gammaproteobacteria bacterium. Classification (GTDB taxonomy): domain Bacteria; phylum Pseudomonadota; class Gammaproteobacteria; order Natronospirales; family JAIVGZ01; genus JAIVGZ01. The sequence continues at coordinate 54,657 of JBBEAN010000002.1, read as the reverse complement.
TGCTCGAGTCCGGCGCCATTGACATGGGGCACGCGCGCGCCCTGCTCGGGCTGTCGGGCGCCGCACAGTCTGATGCCGCGAAAGCCGTCGTCCGCGGCAGCCTCACCGCGCGCGCGACCGAGGCGCTGGTGCGCAGGCTTCTCGGCGGCAATAAGTCAAAACCGACCAAGAAGCCGCTCGACCCGAACATCCGGACGCTGCAGGACGAGCTCACCGAAAAATTCGGTGCTCGCGTCCGGGTCGAGCATTCGGGAAAAGGCGGCAAGCTCGTGATTGTGTACCACTCGCTCGACGAGCTGGACGGCATCCTCGAAAAACTGCGTTGAGGCCACCGCGGCACGGGTCGCCGTTCGTTGACCGCTACCCCGCCGCCCCCTATAATCCCGCGTCTTTGGCGGCGAGTCGCGAAATGCGCTGGGGCGGCCGGACCACCCTCAAAATCTTGGGTTTCCAGACCGCTGCGGCGGCGCTCGCGGTCGTGGGTACGGCCATCACCGCTGGACCCTCGCCGGCCGGGGCGGTCGCGGTGGGCGGGCTGGTCGGCATCGCCGGCACTACGATCCTGTCGCGGCAGTTGTTCGCGGCGGCACCGGGCGCCTCGGCGGGGCGGATGCTGCGGGCGTTCCAAATCGGCGCAGCCGCCAAGTTCGTGGTGACTGGGGCGCTGTTCGCGGTCGCAATCGCCGGGTTCGGACTCTCGTTCCTGCCGTTATTGGGCGGATACGCAGCGACGGTGCTCGGATATTGGCTCGCGCTGCCTTTTGTGGCTGAAGAGACGGGGAAATGATTCGAATCAACGCGGACGCTGGCGGTAACGCCACTGGATACATCCAGCACCACCTCACCAACTTGCGGGTTGGCGACGGATTCTGGACATTCCACCTCGATACGATGTTCGTGTCGGCCGCGCTCGGTCTGCTGTTCCTCGTGCCGTTCGTGATCGCGGCGCGGCGTGCGACCGCCGGAACGCCGGGCATGTTCCAGAATTTCGTGGAGTGGCTCGTTGAATTCGCCGACAACACGGTGAAGGAGTCGTTCCACGGAAAGCGCGATTTCATCGCGCCGCTCGCGTTGACGATTTTCGTCTGGATCCTGTTGATGAACCTGATGGACCTGGTGCCAGTCGACCTGGTCGCGGGCGTTGCGCATTGGTTCGGCTACGAGCCCTATTTCAAGCTCGTCCCGACGACCGACGTGAACGCGACATTCGGCATGTCGCTGCCGGTACTCGCGATGATCCTGTTCTTCAGTCTGAAATTCAAAGGCGTCGGCGGTTTCACGAAGGAGATGCTCACGCACCCCTTCGGCGTGTGGCTGTTACCGTTCAACCTGGTGCTGAACATCGTCGAACTACTCGCGAAGCCGGTCTCGCTCGCGCTGCGATTGTTCGGGAACCTGTATGCCGCGGAACTGATTTTCCTGCTGATCGCGCTGCTGCCCTGGTGGCTGCAGTGGACACTCGGCGGACCCTGGGCCCTGTTCCACATCCTGGTGGTGCCGTTGCAGGCCTTTATTTTCATGATGTTGACAATCGTGTACCTGAGCATGGCACACGACACTTCGCACTGAGGAGATAGAAAGATGGATTACGCTAGTTTGATTGCGCAGGTGAATGGTTCGACCGTCATCGCGGTTGGCCTTATTCTCGCCGGCGGCGCGGCCGGTACCGCGATCGGCTTCGGCCTGCTGGGTGGTAAATTCCTCGAGGGCGCAGCGCGCCAGCCGGAACTTGCGCCGATGCTGCAGGTGAAGCTGTTCATCGTCGCCGGTCTGCTCGACGCGGTCGCGATGATCGGCATCGGTCTGGCGCTGTTCTTCACGTTCGCCAACCCGTTCATCCCGGCTGCGTGGACCGCGGTCACCGGCGGCTGAGGATTCCGTCATGAACCTCAACGCCACCCTCTTCGGGCAGTTTCTCACCTTCGGCATTTTCGTCTGGGTGATGGTCAAATTCGTGTGGCCGCCGATCATGGCAGCGATGCGTGACCGCCAGCAGAAAATCGGCGACGGACTCGCGGCCGCCGAGAAGGGCGTCCGCGACCTCGAGAATGCGAAAACGCAGGCGGCGGACATCCACAACGAGGCGCGTACGCAGGCCACGGACATCCTCGGGCAGGCGAACAAGCGCGGTAGCGCGATCATCGACGAGGCGAAAGCGCAGGCCCAGGCCGAGCGCGAGCGCATCCTTGCGGCCGCACACGCGGAAATCGAGCAGGAGCGAAATCGCCTGCGCGAGGCGCTGCGGGGTGAAGTCTCGGCAATCGCGATCGCGGGTGCCGGCAAGATTCTCGAGCGAGAAATCGACGCGAATACGCACCGCGACCTGCTGAACAAACTGGCGGCTGAGCTCTGACGACCGATGGCTGAACTCAACACCATCGCTCGCCCTTACGCGCGCGCAGCGTTCGAGACCGCCCAGGCGTCCGGCGCGCTCGCAGCGTGGGGCGCGCTACTCCAAAGTGCGGCGTCTGCGGTCGAGCAGCCGGAGTTCGAACTGCTGATCGGCAACCCGCAGGTCGAAACCGAAGTGCTTGCGTCACTGCTCGACGAGATCACCGGCAAGGCCGCCGGCGAGTCCGGCAGCGCATTCCTCGCGTTGCTCGCGCAGCGTAACCGGCTGCTCGCGCTGCCCGCGATCATGCTGCAATTCGAGGCATTGCGCGCCGTCGCCGAAAATCGCGCCGACGTCGAAGTGATTTCGGCGGTCCCGCTTACCGACGAACAGCAGAAGGCCTATGCAAAGGCGATGCAACGCCGGCTTGGCCGCGACGTGGTCATCCACCCGAGCGTCGATACGACGCTGCTCGGTGGCGCGATCATCCGGGCCGGCGACTTGGTCATCGATGGATCCGTGAAGGGGCGGCTCGCAAAGCTCGCCGCTTCGCTTTAACGAGGCATAAGACATGCAGCAATTGAATCCTTCCGAAATCAGCGACCTCATCCGCAAGCGCATCGAGAATTTCGACAGCGTTGCCGAGGCGCGCAACACCGGCTCGGTCGTTACGGTCACCGACGGCATCGTGCGCATCCACGGACTCGCGGACGCGGTGCAGGGCGAGATGCTCGAGTTCCCGGGCGAGACTTACGGCCTTGCGCTGAACCTCGAGCGCGACTCGGTCGGCGCGGTGGTGCTCGGCGACTACAAGCACATCTCCGAGGGTGACGTGGTGAAGACCACCGGCCGCATCCTTGAGGTGCCGGTCGGTCCGGCGCTGCTGGGACGCGTGGTGAATTCGCTTGGCCAGCCGATCGATGGAAAGGGCCCGATCGAGACCCCGTACAGCGCGCCGATCGAGAAAGTGGCGCCAGGGGTGATCACGCGCCAGTCGGTGAGCCAGCCGGTGCAGACCGGCCTCAAGTCGATTGACTCGATGGTGCCGATTGGTCGTGGCCAGCGTGAGCTGATCATCGGTGACCGCCAGACCGGCAAGACCGCGGTGGCGATCGACGCGATCATCAATCAGAAGGGTACCGGCATCAAGTGTATCTATGTCGCGATTGGTCAGAAGGCCTCGTCGATCGCGAACGTCGTACGCAAGCTAGAAGAGCACGGCGCGATGGAGCACACCATCGTTGTTGCCGCGACGGCATCCGAATCGGCGGCGATGCAGTACATCGCGCCCTATTCCGGTTGCTCGATGGGCGAGTACTTCCGCGACATCGGCGAAGACGCGTTGATCGTCTATGACGACCTTACGAAGCAGGCCTGGGCATACCGCCAGGTCTCGCTGCTGCTGCGCCGTCCGCCGGGCCGCGAAGCGTACCCGGGCGACGTATTCTACCTGCACTCGCGCCTGCTCGAGCGCGCCGCGCGCGTGAACGCCGACTACGTCGAGAAAATGACCGACGGCAAGGTGAAGGGGAAGACGGGCTCGCTGACCGCGCTGCCGATCATCGAGACGCAGGCCGGCGACGTGTCCGCGTTCGTGCCGACCAACGTGATCTCCATCACCGACGGCCAGATCTTTCTCGAGACCGACCTGTTCAACGCCGGCATCCGTCCCGCAATCAACGCCGGTGTGTCCGTGTCGCGTGTCGGTGGCGCCGCGCAGACCAAGATCATCAAGAAGCTCGGCGGTGGCGTCCGACTCGCGCTCGCGCAGTACCGCGAGCTCGCCGCGTTCGCGCAGTTCGCGTCCGACCTTGACGAGACCACCCGCAAGCAGCTCGAGCGCGGCCAGCGCGTCACCGAACTGATGAAACAGAAGCAGTACTCGCCGCTGTCGATCGCCGAGATGGCGGTGTCGCTGTACGCGGCGAACGAGGGCTACCTTGACGACGTCGAATTCAAGAAAGTCGTGGACTTCGAAGCGGCGCTGCACGCGTACTTCAAGGCCAGCCATAACGCGCTGTACTCGAAGATCAACGAGAAGGGTGACTGGAACGACGAGATAGAGGCGGGCCTTAAGAAAGTGTTGGAACAGTTCAAGTCGAGCCAGGCCTGGTAACGACATGGCGGGCGCAAAAGAAATCCGGACCCAGATCGGCAGCGTCAAGAACACCCAGAAGGTGACGAAGGCGCTCGAGATGGTTTCTGCGAGCAAGATCCGTAAGTCGCAGGATCGCATGGCGTTGTCGCGCCCTTACGCGCAGAAAATCCGGTCCGTTATCGGCCACCTCGGCCAGGCGAGTCCGGAAGTCCCGCATCCGTACCTCGTGACGCGCGACGCGAACCGTGTCGGCTTCATCATCGTGTCGACCGACCGCGGCCTCGCCGGCGGCCTGAACATCAACCTGTTCAAACTTGTGCTGGGCGAGATGAAGCAGTGGCAACAGGACGGCGCCGAAATCGACCTGTGCCTCATCGGCCAAAAAGCGACGCAATTTTTCCGCCGCTTCGGCGGTAGCGTGGTAGCGCAGACCTCGCACCTCGGCGACCGACCGCGCCTTGCCGATTTGATCGGCACCGTGAAGATCATGCTCGACGCGTACAAGGATGGCCGCATCGACCGCCTATTCATCGTCTACAACAACTTCATCAACACGATGTCGCAGAAGCCGGTGTCCGAGCAGCTGCTGCCGGTCGTGCCGGTCGACGAATCGGAATTGCAGAAACATTGGGATTACATTTACGAGCCCGGTGCGGCTGAACTGCTCGAGGGCGTGCTGATGCGCTACATCGAGTCGCAGGTCTACCAGGCCGTGCTCGAGAACGTCGCGTCGGAGCACGCGGCGCGCATGGTCGCGATGAAGAGCGCGTCGGACAATGCCGGCGAACTCATCGAAGGCCTCCAGCTCGCCTACAACAAGGCGCGCCAGGCGGCCATCACCCAGGAGCTTGCTGAAATCGTTGGTGGTGCCGCTGCAGTCTGACCCCGGCACCTGTTGGAGCGGCACCTTTGTGCCGCGATTGGCGGCGGCAGGAAAGTCGCCGGACGCAAGAAAAAGTAGGAGCGGCGCCTTTGCGCCGCGATTCGACAAAACAGAGGCTACAAAATGAGCTCAGGAAAAATCGTACAGGTCATCGGCGCGGTCGTGGACGTGGAATTCGCGCGCGAAGATATGCCGCAGATTTATGACGCGCTGCTGCTCGACGACGGTGGTCTGACCTTCGAGGTGCAGCAGCAGCTCGGCGATGGCGTCGTGCGCACGATCGCGATGGGCTCGACGGACGGCTTGAAGCGCAGCATGGCGGTCACGAACACCGGGAAGCCGATTTCGGTGCCAGTCGGTCAGGCGACGCTCGGCCGCATCATGAACGTGCTCGGCGAGCCAATCGACGAGGTCGGCCCCGTCGATGCGAAAGAGCACTGGGCGATCCATCGCGCGGCCCCGTCGTACGAGGAGCAAGCGGGCTCGACCGAGCTGCTCGAGACGGGCATCAAGGTCATCGACCTGCTCTGTCCGTTCGCGAAAGGCGGCAAGGTCGGCCTGTTCGGCGGCGCAGGCGTCGGCAAGACCGTGAACATGCTGGAGCTCATCAACAATATCGCGAAGGAGCACGCGGGTCTGTCGGTGTTCGCGGGCGTCGGCGAGCGTACCCGTGAGGGCAACGACTTCTACCACGAGATGGCCGAATCGGGCGTCATCGACCTCAAGGATTTCAAGAATTCGAAGGTCGCGATGGTGTACGGCCAGATGAACGAGCCGCCGGGTAACCGCCTGCGCGTCGCACTGACCGGCCTCACGATGGCCGAATACTTCCGTGATGAAGGCCGCGACGTGTTGCTGTTCATCGACAACATCTACCGCTACACCCTCGCGGGCACCGAGGTGTCGGCGCTACTCGGCCGCATGCCGTCCGCGGTGGGCTACCAGCCGACGCTGGCCGAGGAAATGGGCGTACTGCAGGAGCGCATCACGTCGACGAAGAAGGGTTCGATCACCTCCGTGCAGGCGGTGTACGTGCCCGCAGACGACCTGACCGATCCCTCCCCCGCGACCACGTTCGCGCATTTGGATGCCACGGTCGTGCTGTCGCGTGACATCGCATCACTCGGCATCTACCCGGCGGTCGATCCGCTCGACTCGACGAGTCGCCAGCTCGACCCGCTGGTTGTGGGCCAGGAACATTACGATACGGCACGCGGTGTGCAGGCTGTGCTGCAGCGCTACAAGGAACTCAAGGACATCATCGCGATTCTGGGCATGGATGAGTTGTCGGAAGAAGACAAGCTCGCCGTGAGCCGCGCGCGCAAAATCCAGCGCTTCCTGTCGCAGCCGTTCCACGTCGCCGAGGTGTTCACCGGCTCGCCGGGCAAGTACGTGCCGCTGAAGGAAACCATCAAGGGTTTCAAGGCAATCCTCGCCGGCGAGTACGACCACCTCCCCGAGCAGGCGTTCTACATGGTCGGCGGCATCGAAGAAGCGGCCGAGCGCGCGAAGAAGCTCTAAGTGGCGAACACGATCAAAGTCGATATCGTCTCAGCGGAAGCCGACATCTGGAACGGCGCGGCCACGATGGTATTCGCGCCGGCCGAGATGGGCGAGATCGGTGTTGCGCCGCGGCACGCGCCATTGCTGACCCGGCTCGCGTCGGGCGAGGTCCGCGTGCAACAGGAGAATGGTGAGGAGCTGTACTTTTACGTGTCCGGCGGAATCATCGAAGTCCAGCCGCACCACGTCACCGTGCTCGCGGACACCGCAGCACGCGCGAAAGACCTCGACGAGGCCGCCGCGCTCGAGGCCAAACAGCGTGCGGAATCGGCGCTCGCGGACCAGGCCGACGCAATCGACTACGCGAAGGCGCAGGCCGAACTCGTCGAAGCGATTGCCCGCCTGAAGATGATCGAAAACCTGCGGAAGCGCGCGAAGCGTTGATCGTGCCGGTGTTCGCGACCGCGAACTCAGGGTTTCCCTCCCCACGGGCGCGCGGTCGGCTACGGTAGAATGCCCCCCATATGTCGCTGACCGCCGTCATCCTTGCCGCAGGCCAGGGCAAGCGCATGAACTCCGCGCTGCCCAAAGTGCTGCAACCCCTCGCTGGCCGGCCGCTGCTCGCCCACGTGCTCGCGGCTGCGCGTGCGCTCGAGCCCGCCGCCATTCGGGTCGTGCACGGTCACGGCGCTGAGGCCGTGCGGGCTGCGTTCCCGGATTCAGACATCGAGTGGGTGCTCCAAGCCGAACAGTTGGGTACCGGTCACGCGGTCAAGCAGGCGATGCCCGACGTGCCTGCCGGGCATACCGTACTCGTGCTGTGCGGCGACGTACCGCTCGTCCGCCCGGAAACGCTGCGTGCGCTCGTTGCGGCGGCGTCCGAGGGTGTGGGCCTGCTCACGGTCGAGCTCCCGGACGCGACCGGTTACGGCCGCGTGATTCGTGATGCATCGGGTCACGTCCAGCGCATCGTCGAGCACCGCGATGCGACCGACGATGAACGCGCGGTGCGCGAAATCAATACCGGCATCATGGCGTTGCCCGCCGCACGCCTCACCGAGTGGCTCGACCGCCTCGACAACGACAATACGCAGGGGGAGTACTACCTGACCGACGTGATCGCGATGGCCGTCGCGGACGGCGTCCCCGTGTCCGCGGTTAAGGCCGCCGACGCGGCCGAGGTCGCCGGCGTGAACGACCGGCGCCAACTTGCAGCGCTCGAACGTGCGTATCAGCGTGCGGTGGCCGATGCGCTGATGGCGGCCGGCACGACCCTCGTCGACCCGGCGCGGTTCGACGTGCGCGGCGAGCTCATTTGTGGCCGGGACGTCGTCATCGACGTGAACTGTGTGTTCGAAGGTCGCGTCGAACTCGGCGACGGGGTCCGCATCGCGCCAAACTCGGTGCTCGAGGACTGTGTCGTCGGCGCGGGCACGAGCGTCGGGCCATTCGCGCGCGTCCGCCCCGGCACCGTCATCGGTCGTGGCGCCCGCGTCGGCAACTTCGTGGAAATAAAGAACTCGGAACTCGGTGATGGCGCAAAGGTCCCGCACCTGAGTTACGTCGGCGATACCTCGGTTGGCGAGCGCGCGAACGTCGGCGCGGGCACCATCACGTGCAACTACGACGGCGCGCACAAGCACCGAACAGTCATCGGCAAGGATGCGTTCATCGGCTCGAATTCGGCGCTCGTCGCGCCGGTTACAATCGGGGAAGGTGCGACCATCGGCGCCGGCTCGGTCGTGACGAAAGACGCGCCCGACGGCAAACTCACGCTCGCCCGCGGCAAACAGGTGACGCTGGATAACTGGAAAAGGCCGGAAAAATAATGTGCGGAATCGTTGGAGCGGTCGCAGAGCGTGACGTGGTCCCCATCCTGATGGAGGGCCTTCGCCGGCTCGAATACCGCGGTTATGACTCTGCCGGGCTTGCCGTTGTCGGCGGCGGCACGCTGCAGCGGCACCGCGCCGTGGGCCGTGTAATCGAGCTGTCGAATCGGCTCGAAGCGGAGCCGCTGCGGGGCAATGCCGGGATCGCGCACACGCGCTGGGCCACGCATGGCGAGCCGACCGAGCGAAACGCCCACCCGCATCTCTCTTCCGACCGTATAGCGCTCGTTCACAACGGCATCATCGAGAACCACGACCCGCTGCGGGGCGAGCAGAAGGAGTGGGGCTACCAATTCACCTCCGATACCGACACCGAAGTTGTCGTGCACCGAATTCACCGTTACCTGAATGGCGAGGGCCTGTTGTCCGCCGTCCAGCGTACAGTGCGAGACCTGCGCGGCGCGTATGCGCTCGCAGTGGTCGATCGCGAGCATCCGGACAGTGTCGTCGTCGCCCGCATGGGCTGCCCGGTCGTGATCGGCGTCGGCATCGGCGAGAACTTCGTCGCGTCCGACATCGCCGCCCTCCTCCCAGTGACGCGTCGGTTCATCTTCCTCGAGGAAGGCGACGTCGCCGAAATCCGACGCGAGAGCATTGTGATTGTCGACGCGGACGGCAAGCCGGTGCAGCGACCGGAGGTCGAGAGCCAGATGACCGCGGATTCGGCGGACCGCGGCGAGTACTCCCACTTCATGCTCAAGGAGATTCATGAGCAACCGCGGGCCATCGCGGAGACGCTCGAAGACCGGATCAGCCGCGACCGCGTCCTCGAGAACGCTTTCGGCGTGAAGGCCGGCGACAAGTTCGCACAAGTCCGCGGCGTGCACATCATCGCGTGCGGCACCAGTTACCACGCCGGTCTCGTCGCGCGTTATACGATCGAGTCGATCGCCGGTCTGCCGTGCACGGTCGAAATCGCGAGCGAATACCGTTATCGCAACCCGGTCGTCCCCGAGGGGACGCTGTTCGTGACGCTGTCGCAATCCGGCGAGACCGCGGACACGCTCGCGGCGCTGCGGCTCGCAAAAACATTGGGCTATGCGGCGACGCTCGCCATCTGCAACGTGCCCGAGAGTTCGCTCGTGCGCGAGTCCGAGCTGGTACTCATGACGCGCGCCGGACCCGAAATCGGCGTCGCGTCGACGAAGGCGTTCGTGACGCAGCTGGTCGCGCTCGCGCTGTTGACCATCGTGCTGGCGCGTCGTACCGGAAAGCTCGACGACGAAGGCGAAGGCGAGATGGTGCGTGCGCTCGCCGGGCTCCCGCGCCAGGTCGAAACCGCGCTCGAACTCAATGACGCCGTGGTCGACCTCGCCGAGCGTTTCATCGACAAGCAGCACGCGCTGTACCTCGGCCGCGGGCCCGCGTATCCCATCGCGCTCGAGGGGGCTTTAAAACTCAAAGAAATCAGCTACATACACGCAGAGGCCTACCCGGCGGGTGAGCTGAAGCACGGCCCGCTCGCGCTCGTCGACGAGCACATGCCGGTGATCACGGTCGCGCCGAACAACGAGCTCCTCGAGAAGGTCAAGGCGAACTTGCAGGAAGTGCGCGCGCGCAAAGGCGTGCTCTACGTATTCGCTGACCAGACGGTGGACATGAGCGAGACGGGTGCCGCCGTGGTGCTGCGCCTGCCGAACTCCCACGCGCTCGTTGCGCCGGTGTTGTACACCGTGCCGTTGCAGCTGCTCGCGTACCACGTGGCCGTGCTGAAAGGCACCGATGTCGATAAGCCGCGCAACCTCGCGAAGTCCGTGACCGTCGAATGAACCGGCGCGCGGCCGCCCTCGCCCTGCTTCTCGCGGTCGCGCCCACGCCCTCCTTGGCGCAGGACGCGGTCACCGCCGACGCGCTGTCGTGCGGCGGCGCGCTCGATGACCGCATCGATTTTCGGATCACCTACGGACCGTTTTGGGACGGCGCGTGGCGGGTCACCGCGCTGCACGGTACCGCCGATACGCCGCCACGACTTGTCTTTGAATCCATCGACTTTGCACCTGCGGCGCATGCAGGGGTCGTCGCCGTGCGCCACGAGCGCGCGGCCGGCGGCTCGGACCTGCGTGCACTACGGCGCGCGACCGGCGTCATGATCGCCGAGATTCAACGGTACGCGGGACGGGATGAAGTTCCCGAGCAACGCGACCAGCTGCGACCGCTCACGGTGCAGTTGAACGGCGCGAGCGGCGTGCTGTGTGCGGATGGGTACGCAAACTGGCCGCGGATTCCGGGCGCGTACTATTTTTCTGCGGTTGAGTTGCTCGCCGACTGGGTGCAACATCCAGCAGGACGAGACCCATGGAGCGCGGTGCGGCTGCAATTGCAGCAGATTCGCGCGCCCTGGCAATAACAAAGGGGAAGCCGATGCCGTTCCTGATCCTGCTCGCCGGCCTTGCCGGCGCTGCGCCGTTGCCGACCGATTGGCAAACCGTTTATGTCGTCACGCAGAGCCGCACCGCGAGCGGCCCCGTGCTGAGCGAGGATGCGTTGCGGCTGCTCGACACGCTGCAGGCGCAGTACGCGCAGAAGCTGCGCGCAGAGGGCAAGGCCGTCGCCGGCGGCGTGCTCGACGACGGCGCCACCGAGCCGAGCAGCCTGCTGCTGTTGTGCGCAGATTCCGTTGCGGCGGCGAGGGCGCTCGCGGAGGGCGATCCACGCGTGCAGTTCGGCCAAGTCACCACCGAGGTGCGTGCGTGGCGCGTGCCCGCCGGCGCGATTGCCTGCCCGTAATGAAGATCACCTTCGAACTCGAACCCGAGGACGTCGAGCGTTTCCAGAGCGCGCTCGCCGACGCGCGGGACGCCGTGCGCTCCGCGGATGAGGGCGAGTTGATTGACTGTGCGAAGCATTCGCTGGACCGGTTGCCGCTGGGTGTCGCGCCGTTGTACGTCCGGGGCCGGATCGGCCAAGTGCAACGACTGATCGCAATGCTTGAAGACGAGGAGTGGGCGTTGCCAGCGGCGCTCCGCCAGGAAGTGTTGAGCGCGTTGGTTTATTTCAGCGATCCGGAAGACATGATTCCGGACGGCTTGCCGGTCATCGGATTGCTCGATGACGCGATCATGCTTGAAATGTTGCTGCGCGAGGAGCGCGACCTGCTCGCCGCCTACGATGCGTTCTGCGAATTCCGTCGTGCACTGGGTCCGCTACCGGACGATTTGGACTTCCGGACGGTGTGGTGTGCGAAACTGAAGCAAGAACGGCAGCGCTTAATCGCGCCATTGAAGACAAGTCGCCATATTTAGTAATAAAAAATCGCATTGTTGGCTGTACGCAACGGTTTTAATAATAAATCCAACCTCTTATTGACTTGCCGGAACCCCTTCCGGCGGGTAGAATCTGCGGTCCCTAGCACCGTGTACCCGAGTTTCTTCGGAGGAACCGTTGAGTAAAGAATTGATGTTTTATTGCGTACCCCAGGAAGCAATCATGAGCACGGGGCATTGTAAGAAATTGCGTACACGTCCGTCCGGCAAGGCGCCGGCGGGTAGCCAACCAAAACTGGCGGCGTGTGAAAAGTGTGCGATGTATCCGCTCGTCGACAAATTGAAAGTGCCGACGGTGACTTTAAAGGCCTATCTCGACGGCGCGAAGCCAAAACCGGTGAGTGCCAAGCTCGTACCGGCAGTAAACGCCTAGAGTATCCTCCGAGGCCGAGAGGCGATCCGAAAGGGTCGCCTCTTTTTTTATGTGGCGGATGGCTGCTTGAAGACACGTTCAAAAAACCCGCGGCCGCTACGGGCTGCGCACCTCGAGCCGTTCGCTGTCTGTTCTTAAAACCCTCAGGTGGCCTCCGGGAACCCGACTCACTTTCGAGGTGCGAGCCACGCTACGCGGCTTCGCGGCATGCTCGCTACATCGATGCGTGGGTGCTACAGGTGGGAGCGACGCTCTTGGCGTCGCGATAATCAGCTGAAGCGAGCAACGACGGGGGTGTGGTCCGACGGTCGGTTCCAGGTGCGCGGCTCGACGTCGATCGTGACGCCCATGCAGCGTTCGGACAATGACCTGCTCGCGAGCACGTGGTCGATGCGCAGACCGCGATTCCGTCGGAACGCACCCATCCGATAATCCCACCACGAGTAATTGCCGCCTTCGTTGTTGAACAACCGGAACGTGTCGACAAGGCCGAGCCTCGTGAGGCGCGAGAACGCGTCGCGCTCCGCTTGGCTCACGAGCACGCCGCCTTCCCACGCATCGGGATCGTGCACGTCGCGGTCATCGGGCGCGATGTTGAAGTCGCCGACCACGCAGAAGTTCGGGTGCGATTTCATTTCATCGCGGCAGAATTCCTCTAGCGCCTGCAGCCAGTCAAGCTTGTACAGGTATTTCTCGGAGCCGACTTCCTGACCATTCGGGACGTAAAGGTTCAGGAAGCGGAGGCCGCCGATCGTGCAGCCGAGTACACGCCGCTGCGGGTCAACGAAGCCGGGCAAGTCGGTGACGACGTCGTCTATCGGCTCGCGGCTCAATACCGCGACACCGTTGTAGGTCTTCTGGCCCGCGAACGCGCAGTGATAGCCGGCCGCTTCGAGCTCGGCCCCCGGGAAGGCATCATCGAGCATCTTTATTTCCTGCAGCCCGACGATGTCGGGCTGGGCCTGCCCAAGCCAGGTCAGCAGGTGGGGGAGGCGCACCTTCAGCGAGTTGATGTTCCAGGTCGCGACCAGCATCAGGCGACCATGCCGTACTGCTCGAGTAGCGCGTCAATCTTGGGTTCTCGCCCTCGAAACTCGACAAAGCCAGTCAGCGCATCGCGCACGCCGCCGCGCTCAAGAATCGCATTCAGGAAACGCTGGCCGGTCTCGCTATCGAACACGCCGTGCTCCTGGAACACGGCGAACGCATCGGCGGCGAGCACTTCGGCCCATTTATAGCTGTAGTAGCCAGCTGCGTAGCCGCCGCCGAAGATATGCGTGAAGCTGTGCGGATATTGGTTCCCCGGTATATAGGGCACGACCGTCACGCGCTCGCGCACCGCCGCGAGGTGGCGCGCGACAACGCTTGAATCGCCAGGCTCGGGGTCGCGGTGCAGCTCGAAGTCGAACAGCGCGAACTCGAGCTGCCGGAGCATGTCCATCGCGGCGAGGTAATGACGCGAGGCCATGAGCTTGTCGAACAGTTCACCGGGCAATGGCTCGCCCGTCTCGTGGTGACCAGAGATCAAGGCGAGCGCATCGCGCTCCCAGCACCAGTTCTCCATGAACTGGCTCGGCAATTCCACCGCATCCCATTCGACACCGTTGATCCCGCCGACGGCCGGCAACTCAATGCGCGTCAGCAGGTGGTGCAGCCCGTGACCGAATTCGTGGAAGAGGGTGGTGACCTCGTCATGGCTGAGAAGACTCGGGCGGCCGCCGGCGGGCGGCGAGAAATTGCACACGAGCCAGGCAACCGGCGTCTCGACCGTCTGGCCGCGGCGCCGCCGTGAGCGGCATTCGCCCATCCATGCGCCGCCGCGTTTTCCCTTGCGCGTGTAGAGATCCAGCCAGAAGTGTCCACGGGGTTCGCCGTCGGCGCCGCGGATCTCGAAGAACTCGACGTCGGGGTGCCATGAATCAACTGGGGGTGCGCCGCTCCCACACTGGTGAATGTCTATGCCGTACAGCTTTTCCACCACCTTGAACATTCCGGAGATGACGGTTGGGGCCGGGAAGTAGGGCCGCAAATCCTCGTCGGTTAACGCGTACTTCTCACGGCGCAGCTGTTCGGCCGCGTAGGCGACATCCCAGGGCTGGAACTCGGGGATCCCAAGCGCCTCGCGCGCGTAGTCGGCGAGCATCTCGACATCCGCGCGGCCAGCCGCACGGCTGCGCTTGACGAGGTCGTCAAGAAACGCGGAGACCGCGCCGGTATCGGACGCCATTTTCGTCGCGAGCGACAGCGCCGCGAAATCATCGTAGCCGAGCAGCTGAGCGGATTCGCGTCGCAGCTCGAGAATTCGACGCATCGTTTCGGTGTTGTCGTGCTCGGTACCGGTGCCGGCGCGGGTGACCCACGCCCGGTGCACGGTCTCGCGCAGCGCGCGGTTGGTCCCGTGCGAGAGCACTGCATGAACGACCGGAAAATCGAGCGTGACGACATAGCCCTCCAACTCTCGGTCCGCGGCTGCCTGCCGCATCGAATCGCGCGCGTAGTCGGGGAGGCCGTCGAGCGGGCTGTCGTCATCGAGGGGCAGCGACCAGGATTGGGTTGCGTCGAGTACGTTGTCCTCAAAGCGGGATTCGAGTTCCGATAGCTCCAACTGCACGGCGCGGAAGCGTGACCGTGCCGGTTCGTCGAGGTCGACGCCAGACAGGCGGAAGTCCCGGAGCGCATTCTGGAGCAGGCGCCGCTGCGCGTCATCAAGCGGTTCATCGCCGTCGGCAACCGCGCGCCACGCATCGTAAAGCGCACGGTTTTGCCCGATTTCCGAGTGGTACTCGGACAGTTTCGGAAGGCACGCGTTGTGCGCAGCGCGAAGCTCGGGCGTATTACGCACCGAATTCAGGTGCGCGACCGGTGCCCACGCGAGGTCGAGGCGTTCGTCGATGTCCTCGACCGGCTGGACAACGCCATCCCAGGTGCGCGGCGTCGCCGGGTCCAGGATGCGCGTGAGCGCCGCGCGGTTGTCCGCGAGCAACTGGTCGACGGCCGGCTCGACGTGCCTGGGCTCGATTGCGGAGAACGGCGGCAAGCCGGTGAAAACTAGTAGCGGATTATCCATCAGGTCAAACGGGCTCCAATCAGAAAAACAGCCAGACCGCCGGTCAGGAAGAACGCAGCGAGCAGGGCGAAGGCCGACAGTCTAAAGCGACGCGTCAATTTGTGCTGGGGCAATGCCGACAGCAGGAACGGCCGGTCGTGATGGCGGGGCGGACGCGCGAGCACATGGACGCCTGGGCGCAGCGCGCGCGCGAGCTGCTCCTCGCGCACTTCGTCTTCAGCGGTGCGGCGGGCCGCTTCCCATTCGACCAGATCGACTTCGCCGTCATTGTTCGCATCGAAACGGCGCACAAGGTCCTGCGGGTCGGCCTTCATCGCCACGAGCCTGAGCCGGACCTCTTCAGCGGTATTGAAATCGGAACCCGCGCCGCCTTCAGTGCGGAACCACCCCAACGCGAAAAGCGGGCGGTTCCGTGCGAGTCGGCGCTCAGTAAACCGGTAGCGCCCTCCGATCCAGCGGCGCCAGCCGGCATCGGGCGGTGGGCCGGACCACTTGGGATGGCGACCGTGCCAACGGTCCGAAATCGTGGTGATCACCGACGCGCCGTCCGGGTCAATCACGCACACGCCGGTGTCGTCGTCGAGCGCGAACAGGCACTCGCTCGCGCGGAACACCAGCGTACGCCAGTGGGTGCTGCGGTTCTTGCCGGAGCCGGTCGTGACCTTCTCCTCGATTTTGTATTCCCACCATACGCAGGGCAGGCCGGTCAGCGGGCCAGCGATCGTGGGACCGTCCAGCAGTCGGGCAATGCCGTCGAGCTCTGCGTAGCCTTGGGCGGCGGACCGGACGCGAGACGTCGGGACATCCTCAAGCAGGCGAGCGCGCCGAAGAAAGTAGAACGAGAACAGGAACGCGGAGAGCGCGGCGATGATGAGCAGCGCGGTGAATACCCAAAATTCGCCGTCGCCCGCGCGCGCAGCCCACGCAGCGAAATCAGCCAAATAACGCCTTCACGTCGACGTCGGCCGTTTCGGCGGCGGAGAACTCGAGGAGCTCGGCCGGCTTGAACGCGAACATCCTTGCGACGACCACGTCAGGGAACTGTTCGATGCGGATGTTCAGCGTATTCACGCTTTCGTTGTAGAACTCACGCCGGTCAGCGATCGAGTCCTCGAGTCCGGTGATGCGCGCCTGCAGGTGGCGGAACGTCTCGTTGGCCTTGAGGTCGGGGTACGCCTCGGCGACGGCGAAAAGATTGCCGAGACCCATGCGCATCATGCCCTCAGCCGCGCCGACACCGGCAACGTCACCCTTTTCGCGCGCGCTCCACGCAGCGGCGCGGGCCTCCATGACCTGGCGCAGCGTATCCTGCTCGAACCCCATGTATTGCTTGCAGGTCTCGACAAGTTTCGGCAACTCATCGTGGCGTTGCTTCAGCAATACGTCGATGTTCGACCACGCCTTCGACACGTTGTGCTTCAGGCTGACCAGCGCGTTGTAGATGGTTATGATGTAAACAGCGAGGGCGACGAGTATGCCCAGGAATATGAAGTTTCCGATGCTCACGCGCGCATCCTCCCCACAGGTATTGTCGCGAGTATATCCAGATAGATGACCGGGCGCATACAGACTTTGGTGATTGGCGGCGGCAGCGGCGGACTCGCGTTCGCGCAGCGCGCTGCGCAGTACGGCCGCGAGGTTGTCGTTGTCGAGGGGTCGCGTCTCGGCGGAACCTGCGTGAACCAAGGCTGCGTGCCGAAAAAGGTGATGTGGTACGCGGCGGAGCTCGC
Organism: Gammaproteobacteria bacterium; assembly: GCA_040882865.1. GTDB lineage: Bacteria > Pseudomonadota > Gammaproteobacteria > Natronospirales > JAIVGZ01 > JAIVGZ01. The sequence continues at coordinate 37,519 of JBBEAN010000002.1, read as the reverse complement.
GCACTCGCTCGAGGACGCCGAAGGTTATGGCTTCCGTGTCGATCGCGCGAGCCACGACTGGGCGGTATTGAAGGCCGGTCGGGATACGTACATCGCGCGACTCAATGACATCTACGCGCGCAACCTCGCCGCGCGTGGCGTTACGCATGTCGACGGCTGGGCGCATTTCACGGGACCGCTCGCCGTGGCGACAGCCGACCAGGAATGGAATGCGGAGCATGTCGTGATCGCGACCGGCGGAACGCCGACGTTTCCGGATCTGCCCGGCGCCGAACTCGGGCTGACCTCAGACGACTTTTTCGAACTGCCCGAGCGGCCGCGCCGCGTGGCGATCATCGGCAGCGGCTATGTCGCGGTCGAGATCGCCGGCGTTCTGCGTGCACTCGACAGTACCGTCGAGCTGTTCGTGCGCCGCGACGGTCCATTGCGCAGCTTCGACCCGATGCTGAGCGCGACGCTGGTCGAGTGCATGCAGCTCGATGGCACCGTGCTGCATACCGGCGCGGTGGTCACCGCGCTGGACGGCCACGCAGGCGCGGTCATGCTACAGATGCGCGATGGGCCCGCCCAGGGGCCGTTCGACGCGGTCATCTGGGCGATCGGCAGGGAGCCACGGACCGGCTCGCTGCGCCTTGAAAACGCCGGCATCGCGACCGATGACGAAGGCTATGTGACGACCGATCTCTACCAGCGCACGAACGTGGCGGGCGTGTTCGCGCTCGGCGATGTGACCGGCCGACTCGCACTGACCCCGGTCGCGATTGCGGCGGGCCGTCGGCTCGCCGACCGACTCTACGGCGGGCAGCCGACGCGCCACCTCGATTATGAAAATGTGCCAACGGTGATTTTTACCCATCCGCCCATCGGGACGGTTGGAATGACGGAGGCGGAGGCGCGCGCCAAGTACGGCAGTACGGTGCGCGTCTACACGACACGGTTCACGCCGATGTATTACGCGCTGACACCGCGTCGCGTACCCGCAGCGATGAAACTCGTGACGGTCGGCTCGACGGAGCGCGTGGTCGGCTGCCACATCATCGGTCAGGGTGCCGACGAGATGCTGCAGGGTTTCGCGGTCGCAATCCGAATGGGCGCGACGAAGAAGGACTTCGACGACACCGTGGCCATCCACCCGACCTCGGCCGAAGAATTGGTTACCTTGAAATAGATTAGGTGGGAGCGACGCTCTCGGCGTCGCGATGGAGGCCGGATGCTGCGCACATTAGACGGTGTTTCTCCAACGCTCGGTAAGCGCGTCTATATCGACGAATCCGCCGTCATCGTCGGTGACGTAACGATGGGGGACGACAGTTCGGTCTGGCCGTTCGTCGCCGCGCGCGGCGACGTGAACTCAATTCGCATTGGTGCTCGGACGAATATCCAGGACGCTTGCGTGCTGCACGTCACACACGACGGGCCCTACACGCCGGGCGGCATCCCGCTGGTCATCGGTGACGACGTGACGGTGGGACACAAGGTGCTGCTGCATGCGTGCACGATCGGAAATCGCTGCCTCGTGGGCATGGGCGCGGTGGTGATGGACGGCGTCGTGGTCGAGGACGAGGTGTTCATCGCGGCGGGAAGTCTGGTGCCGCCCGGCAAGCGGCTTGCTTCTGGCTACCTGTACCGTGGTAGCCCAGCGAAGCAGGCGCGACCGTTGACGCCGGACGAACTCGAGATGCTGCGGTATTCGGCGCAGCACTACGTGAGGTTGAAAGATCGCTACCTCGCCGGGTCGTGATTGTGCCTTGCGGTGGCGGCCAGCTCGTCGCGAATGAAACTGCCACGGCGTCGGGCACGGCTCGCTCGGCTCGTGGGAAGTCACAAACCGACTTCCATCTCGCCTCGCGAGGTGCCCGCCGCCGGGTTTGCCTTGGCGGGCCACCCATAGCACCCAAGCGACGGTGTGCTGAGCATGTCGCGAAGCCGCGAAGAGTGGCTCGCACCTCGAAAGTGAGTCGGGTTCCCGGAGGCCACCAAAGGGTTTTAAGAACAGACAGCGAACGGCTCGAGGTGCGCAGCCCGTAGCGGCCGCGGAACTGGGGCATGCTACCGGAGCAGCGGCTTTGCGTCCGGCGTGATGCCGAACCACACGCGCCAGCACTCGACCGCTTGTTCCACCAGCATGCCCCAGCCGTCGGCCGTGCGCGCGGCGCCGTTCTGCATCGCCCAGCGAGTGAACGCGGTCTCACCGTCCTTCGTGTAGAACAAGTCGTAAGCGAGTGACGCGCTGCCGAAGACCGACGGCCTCAATGCCGGCAGCTCGCCGGTGATTGACGCCGACGTCGCGTTGATCACCACGTCGTAGTCGGTGCCGGCCGACGCGAGCGGCGACGAAACCACTCGCCCGAGGAACGCGAAGCGGGCAGCGACTTGCTGCGCGGTCGAATGCGTACGATTGGCGATGACGATTTCGGCGGGCCCGTGTGCGAGCAATGGCGCGACGATGCCGCGGCATGCGCCACCCGCGCCGACGATCAAGACGCGCATGCCGGTGAGAGCCACGCCGAGGTTTTCCGTGATGTCCGTCGCGAGCCCGGCGCCGTCGGAATTATCCCCGAACACCAGGGTGCGTGATTCAAATCGCAACAAGTTGACCGCGCCAGCGAGCTTGGCGCGATCGCTCGCCGCATCGACAAGTTCGAGCGCGGCGAGTTTGTGCGGCACCGTGACGTTCGCGCCGACACCACCGCGACTCGCGAACGCGCGCACCGCGTCGGCAAGTGCTTCCGGCGCGGCGTCGATGAGTTCGAACTCGATTGTCCGGCCGGTCTGCTCGGCAAATGTTCGGTGGATGCCGGGCGACAGGCTGTGCGCGACTGGGTGTCCGAAGACCGCGAGCCGCTCGGCCATCAGCCGAGCGCGGCGCGCAGCCCGAAGAAGAACACGACCGACAGAAACGCGCCCGCGGGGAGGGTCACTGCCCACGACATGAAGATGCGACTGACGACCTGCAGATTGATCGCAGTGATACCGCGCGCGAGCCCGACTCCGAGCACGGCGCCGACCAACGTATGCGTTGTGGAAATTGGCAGTCCGGTGCCCGACGCGAGCACGATCGTTCCGGCCGCCGCGAGGCCGGCCGCAAAGCCGCGGCTAGGGGTCAGGTTCGTGATGCGTGTGCCGACGGTCGCGATGACCTTGTGTCCGTACATCGAGAGCCCAAGCACGATACCGACGCCGCCAAGCATGAGCAGCCACGGCGAGACAATGCTGCTCTGCACGACCGAACCGCTTTGTGCGATGTTGACTACGGCGGCCACCGGGCCGATGGCGTTCGCAACGTCGTTCGAGCCATGCGCAAAAGCCATCGCACAGGCAGTGATGAGCATCAGCACGCCAAATATCTTCTCGACGGTCGCGAACTGGAAGTCGGCGTTCTCCTCGGCGACGAATTTTATGCGTTTGATCATCAGGTGCCCGAAGAATGCAATGACGAGGCCAACGACCGCGGCGTAGCCATACGATTCTAGGGTCGAGAGTTCGAGGCCTACGTGTTTCAGGCCCTTGAGCATGGTCACCAAGGCGATGAAAAAGCCCGTCAGGAAGATGTAGGCCGGGACCCAGCGCCGCGCGGCTGCAAGCGGATCCTCCGTCTCCAACACGAGTTTTTGTACGCTGACGAATAGCGCCCACGAGAAAATGCCCGCGAGCAACGGCGAAATGACCCAACTCGCCGCGATGTTACCAACCATGTCCCAGTGCACGGCCTCCATACCGAGACCGACCGCGCCAAACCCGATGACTGCACCGACGATCGAATGTGTGGTCGACACTGGCCAACCGCGATGCGACGCGATCAGCAGCCAGGTTCCGGCTGCGAGTAGCGACGCGAGCATGCCGAAAATCAGCAGTTCAGGCGTATCGACAAGCAGTGTTGAATCGATGATGCCGCCGCGTATCGTCGATGTGACCCCGCCACCGGCAAGCACCGCGCCCGCAAACTCGAAAATGGCCGCGATGATGATGGCTTGCTTGATTGTGATCGCGCCGGAGCCGACCGCAGGTGCCATCGCGTTCGCGACGTCGTTCGCGCCGATGCCCCACGCCATATAAAGGCCGAATACGGCCGCGAGCGCGATGTAGACGTACATGAGTTCCATGTCGGGTCCCTTTGCGTCAGTTCGCGAGGAGCAGGTGCAGGCGACTGCCGACACGCTCGGACTCGTCGGCGATGTCACCGATCCAGTCGATAATTTGGTAGAGGAACATCACATCGACCGCATAGAGTTCCTTTTCAATCGCGAACAACTCCGCGCGCAGATCCTTCTGCAGGGTGTCGGTATCTGCTTCGATGCGGCCGATCTCATCGATCATTGCGCGTACGCGCTTTGCTTCGGCCCCTCCGAATCCCGTCTCGAACAACTCGTCGAGTTCGTTCACGGTCGCCTGCGCCTGGATTGCTGCGTCATGGCAGCGACGCACATAGCCCACAAAGCCCGCGTGCAACGGCGGCGGCAGCTTCATTTTCCGGCCGGTCATGAGGCCTGCGACGTCCTTCGCGCGATTCGCAATCCCGTCCTGGGTGCGCAGCAGCTCGATCAAGTCCTGGCGCGCGACCGGCATGAACAGCGAGTTCGGGAGGTTGAGCCGCAGCGACTTCTTCTGGTCGTCGGCGGCACCCTCGACGCTTGAGATCGTCTGTTGGAGCTCGGATGCCTTGACCCAGTCGTCTTCGACGACCGCGTCGATGAACTCGACGAGCCGTGCGACGGACTCGGTCGCGCGGTTCATGTGCTCTTGCATCGGCTTGACGGGCGATGCACCGAATATCTTCGACATGTAATCGGCCATGGCGTTCCCTATTTCTTCGTCAACCACTCCGCGGCTTGCGGAGCAAAGTAAGTGAATACCGCGTCGGCGCCCGCCCGTTTGAACGCAAGCAACGATTCGAGCACGATCGCGCGCTCGTCGAGCGCGCCGCTCGCAGAAGCAGCTTTCAACATCACGTATTCGCCGCTGACCTGGTATGCGAATGTCGGGACACCGAATGCGTCCTTGATGCGCTGGACAATATCCAAGTACGGCATACCCGGCTTCACCAGTATGAAGTCGGCGCCTTCGTCGAGATCGAGTGCGACTTCGCGGAGCGCCTCATCGGTGTTTGCAGGGTCCATTTGGTACGTCCGCTTGTCTGCGCCGCCGAGCGCGGCTGCGGAACCGACGGCGTCGCGGAACGGACCGTAAAACGACGAGGCATACTTCGCGGCATACGAGAGAATCAGCGTGCGCGTGTAGCCGGCGTCCTCGAGCGCGTCGCGGATTGCGCCGACGCGCCCATCCATCATGTCGGACGGCGCGACACAATCGGCGCCAGCCTCGGCATGTGAAAGCGCCTGGCGCACGAGCGCCGCGACCGTTTCGTCGTTCGCGACGTCCCCGTCGTCACCGACGAGCCCATCCTGGCCATGCGTCGTGTACGGGTCGAGCGCGACGTCGGTGATCACACCCAGCGTCGGGCAGCGCGCCTTGAGTTCGCGGACCGCGCGTTGGACGAGGCCGTCCGCGTTCCACGCCTCGGCCGCATCGTCCGATTTGCTCGACGCGGTGACGACCGGGAACAACGCGAGCGCGGGGATGCCGAGGTCGACTGCGCGCTCGCCTGCGACGATGAGCGCGTCCAGGTCAAGACGGGCGACGCCGGGCATCGACTCAACGGCGAGGACGCCCGAACCCTCATGCACGAACACCGGCCAGACGAGGTCGGTGGGGGAAAGCGCGGACTCGCGTACGAGGTCGCGCGCGAAGGGATGTTGGCGGACTCGGCGCATGCGGATTTTCATTCGGACACGATTGGCTCGTTATCGAAGTACTGTACGCCGCGCAGCTTAGACGCGAAAATTGCAGTACGCAACGCTTCGATTGCGTCCAGGCGTGGGAAGCCGCGGCGCCACGCCAGCACCATCGTTCGGCCCGGCGGATGTTTGCCGCTGAATGGGCGCACGGTGAACAGGCGCCGCTGGCTGGGCTCGAAACCGGTCGAAGTCACCGGCACAACGGTGATTCCGAGGCCGGTCGCAACCATGTGGCGAATGGTTTCTATGCTCGAACCCTCGACCGCGCGTTGCAGGCTGTTGCCCTCGCCGGCCGAATCGCAGTCGGGGCATGCGGCAAGCACCTGGTCGCGGAAACAATGGCCTGGACCAAGCAGCAGCACACTCTCGTCAGCGAGTTCCCGCGCGGGAATCGACGTGCGCTTGCCCCACGGGTGGTCGGCGGGGAGCAGCAGCATGAAGGGCTCGTGGTACAGCGGCCACGTGACGACGCCGGGTAAATCGAACGGCGCAGCGACGATGATCACGTCGAGGTTGCCGTCGCGGAGTCGGTCACCGAGCCGCGAGGTGTAGTTCTCCTCGACGATGATGGGCATCTGCGGCGTGTGGCGCTTCAGCTTTGGAATCAAGTGCGGAATCAGGTACGGGCCGGCCGTATAAATCGCGCCGATGCGCAGGGGGCCGACGAGCTGGTCGCGGCTCTGTTCGGCGAGGTCGCCGATGCGGTCGGCTTCCTCAAGCACGCGGCGCGCCTGTTCGATGATGGCGGTGCCGCCTGGGGTGATCACGACTTCGGCATGCTGGCGCTCGAACAACTGGATGCCGAGCTCCTCCTCGAGCTTGCGAACACCGACCGACAGCGTCGGCTGGGTCACGTGGCACGTGCTGGCCGCGCGGCCGAAGTGCCGTTCGCGCGCGACCGCGACCACGTATCTGAGCTCGGTGAGCGTCATAGGCGCATTCTATCAATTCGGATTATCATTCGATATGGCCGGGAAGACGCGATGCCCGTGGGCGGGTGACGATCCGCTTTACCAGCGCTACCACGATGAGGAGTGGGGCGTACCGCAGCACGACGACCATCGCTTGTTCGAACTCATCACGCTCGAGGGGGCTCAGGCCGGGCTCTCCTGGATAACCGTGCTGCGCAAGCGCGAGCGGTACAGGGCAGTCTTCCACGGCTTCGACCCGGAGCGCGTGGTCAGGATGACGCCGCGCGCATTGGAAACAGCGCTGACGGATCCCGGCATCATCCGGCATCGCGGGAAGGTGGAATCGACGGTCAGCAACGCCCGCGCTGTGCTCGCGATCCAGCACGAATTCCGCAGCTTGGACGCGTACTTGTGGTCGTTCGTCGACGGAAAACCCATCGTGAACATGCCTGAATCGTTGGCCGAAGTCCCGGCCACGACGCCGGTTTCCGACGCGCTGAGCGCCGACCTGAAGTCGCGTGGGTTTCGCTTCGTGGGGTCGACGATTTGCTATGCCTTGATGCAGGCGACGGGCATGGTCAACGACCACCTTGTCAGTTGTTTCCGCTCCACACATACTCGCCGAGACAACGAGCGTCAGGAGGAGACGCAATGAGCCTCGGAAATATCGCCGTCGATGAACTACCGCCTTCCTTGGAGATGTCGTGGCACCATCGCCGCGATTGGCCTGAGGACAGTATCGGGCAGCTCATGGAGTCGCCGACGGCGGTGTTCCCGCCGGATGCGACCGTCGATGACGTCGTCTCTGCGTTGCGGCCCATCGTCGGTACCCAGCTCATCACGTACTGCTACGTCGTGGACCTCGGCGGCAAATTACTGGGCGTCGTGACGATGCGGGACCTTTTGTTCGCGCGTCGCGAGCAGATTCTCGCGGAACTGATGTTGGTCAATGCCGCGACGCTCGACGCGAAAATGGATTTGCAGGACGCGATGCGCAAGGTGGTCAACCTGCATTTCCCTGTGTACCCGGTCTGCGATGAGCACCGTCGTCTCGTCGGGCTCGTGCGTGGCCACGTGCTGTTCGAGCAACGCGCGTTCGAACTGACCGCGCAGGCGGGCTCGATGGTCGGTGTGACGGGTGAGGAACGACACGCGACCCCTTGGCGCACGAGCCTTTTCTACCGACACCCGTGGCTCCAGCTCAACCTCCTCACCGCTTTCATCGCGGCGGCCGTTGTGGGAATTTTCGAGGACACGATCGCGCAGATCGTATTGCTCGCCGTATTCCTGCCCGTGCTCGCCGGCCAGTCCGGAAATACCGGATGTCAGGCGCTCGCGGTGACCATCCGCGGGCTGACGCTCGGGGACCTCAAACCGGGCACGGAGCGGGCATTGATGACGAAGGAAGCCTTGCTCGGTCTCCTGAACGGCGCGTTGGTCGGGCTCGTCGCCGGCGCTGGCATGTACTTCTATGCGGACTGGCAGGGGTACGAATCCCCGATGGCAATCTCGGTCATCGTGTTTTTTGCGATGGTCGGCAGCTGCGTGATCAGCGGAATCTCGGGCGCATTCATTCCGCTCGCGTTGAAGCGGCTCGGGGCCGACCCGGCCACCGCGTCCAGCATCTTTCTGACTACGGCGACCGACGTCATCAGCATGGGCTTGCTCTTGGGACTGGCCACGCTTTTCCTGACCTAGATGTTAAAATGCGGCGGATGAAAGTCACCGAATTTCTCGAATACCACTACCGCCACTTCAACGCAGCCACCGTCATCGACGCATCGCGCGCATATGCCGCGCACCTCGCGGGTGGCGGCAAAATGATGATCACACTCGCCGGCGCAATGAGTACCGCGGAACTCGGTTTGTCGCTCGCGGAGATGATCCGCCGCGACAAGGTGCAAGCCATCACGTGTACCGGCGCGAACCTCGAGGAAGACATCTTCAACCTCGTCGCGCACGACTTCTACGAGCGCGTCCCGCATTACCGCGACCTGACGCCTGCGGACGAGCAGGCGTTGCTCGACCGGCACCTCAACCGAGTCACCGACACGTGCATCCCCGAGATGGAGGCGATGCGGCGCATTGAGGCCGCCGTCGCCGAGGACTGGGTCGCGGCCGACAAGGCCGGAGACCGCTACTTCCCGCACGAGTTCATGTTCCGGCTCATCAAGAGTGGCAAGTTGAAGGGCAGCTATCAGATCGATCCGAAGGACAGTTGGGTCGTCGCGGCCGCCGAGAAGAACCTGCCGATGTTCGTACCGGGCTGGGAGGATTCGACGCTCGGCAATATGTTCGCGGGCCGCTGCATCACCGGTGAGGTGAAGAACGTGCACACCGTGCGGACCGGCATCGAATACATGACCGAGCTCGCGCACTGGTATATGCGCGAGAGCGAGAAGCACTCGATCGGATTTTTCCAGATTGGCGGTGGCATCGCGGGCGACTTCCCGATTTGCGTGGTGCCGATGCTGTATCAGGATCTCGAACGCACCGATACGCCGGTGTGGGGTTACTTCTGCCAGATCAGCGACTCGACCACGAGCTATGGCTCGTATTCGGGTGCCGTGCCGAATGAAAAGATCACGTGGGGCAAGCTCGGCGTCGACACGCCGAAGTTCGTGATCGAGTCGGACGCGACCATCGTCGCGCCGCTGATGTTCGCCCACATCCTCGGCTGGTAGTGCTCCCGCGCATCGACGAATTCGACTTCGCGCCGGGCCGCGTCCTCGCGGGCAAGTACGAGGTGCTTGAGCGACTCGGCAAAGGTTGGGAAGGCGAGGTGTACCGGCTCAAAGAGGTCGCGACCGGCGTGGAGCGCGCCGCGAAGTTTTTCTACCCGCACCGAAACCTTGGCGACCGAACGATGAAGTTCCACGCGCGTAAGCTCGCGCGGCTGTCGCAGTGCCCGATTCTCATCCGCTACTTCACGCACGACCAGATCCGCTTCCGCGGGCACGCGGTGAAGTTCCTTGTTTCGGAATTGTTCGAGGGCGAGCAGCTCGCGCACTTCATCAAGCGGCAATCGAAGAAGCGGCTCAGCCTCTTCGAAGGCCTGCACCTACTCCACTCGCTCGCGGGTGGCCTCGAACAGATCCATGAAGTCGGCGAATACCACGGCGACCTGCATGACGGGAACATCATGGTGCAGCGCAATGGCATTTATTTCGACGTGAAGCTCGTCGATCTGTACCGGTGGCACGGCACGGCGACTGAGAACATCCGCGAGGACGTGTGCGACGTCATCCGCGTGTTCTACGACGTCGTGGGCGGTCAGAAGGCGTATATGTCGTTGCCGCCCGAGGTGAAGTGGATCTGCGGAGGCCTCAAGCGTTCGCTGATACTGAAGCGCTTCCGTACCGCTGGGGACCTGCGCTGGCACCTCGAACACATGCAATGGGAAACGCTCTGACGTACTGATTCGTCAGGTATTGGCGAACATTCTGGAAGAATCCGCGAACGCCTTGAACTCAAGTGCGTTGCCGGCCGGGTCATCGAGAAACAGCGTCGCTTGCTCGCCGAGCTCGCCCTTGAAACGCACGTGCGGTTCAATCCGGAACCGGATGCCCGCCGCGCGTAGCCGGTCCGCCAGCGCTTTCCAGGCGTCCATCGGCAGTACTGCACCAAAGTGCCGGACCGGCACGGCATCGCCGTCGACGGCGTTCGCACGCACTGCGGTTGCCTCGTCGCTGAGGTGGGCTGTGATCTGATGACCGAAAAAGTCGAAGTCGATCCAGCGCGCCGATTCGCGACCGACCGGGCAGCCGAGGAGTCCGTGGTAGAAGCCGCGGGCGGCCTCGAGGTCGTTGACGGGGAAGGCGAGGTGGAACGGCGTCATTGCAAGTCCTCCTGAATCGCGGCGCAAAGGCGCCGCTCCAACAATCAAATCCAGTCGCGGGCGGTGAGATACCGGGTGGTGAGCTCTGCCTCGCGCGAGCCGGGCTGCGGCGTGTAGCCATATTGCCAGCGGACGAGCGGCGGTAGCGACATCAGGATCGATTCGGTGCGGCCACCGGACTGAAGACCGAACAGCGTTCCGCGATCCCATACGAGGTTGAACTCGACATAGCGACCGCGGCGGTACAACTGGAAGTCGCGCTCGCGCTCGCCATACTCGGTGTCGCGGCGTCGGGCGGCGATCGGTGCGTACGCTTCCAGAAACGCGTCGCCAATCGCGCGCATGAACGCGAAGCTGCGTTCGAAGCCCCATTCGTTCAGGTCGTCGAAGAAAACGCCGCCTATGCCGCGCGGTTCGCCGCGATGTCCCAGGTAGAAATATTCATCGCACCAGCGTTTGTAGCGTGCGTAGACGTCGTCTCCGAAAGGTGCGCAAGCGTCGCGTGCAACCGTGTGCCAGTGCACGCAGTCGTCGTCGTAACCGTAATATGGCGTCAGGTCGAAGCCGCCGCCGAACCACCAGATGGGCGTATCCGTGTCGCGGCCGGCGACGAAGCAGCGCACGTTCATGTGCGTTGTCGGAACGTGCGGATTACGCGGATGCAGAACCAGCGAAACGCCGGTCGCCTCGAACGCCTTGCCCGCGAGTTCGGGGCGTTGCGCGTTCGCCGATGCGGGCAACTTGTCGCCATGCACGCGCGAGTATCCGACACCGGCCTGCTCGAACAACGCGCCGTCGGCCAGAACCCGGCTGACGCCGCCATTATCTGGGTCGCGGCGCGAAGGCGCCGCTCCTACCTCTGAATCCGGCGCTGTAGGAGCGGCGCCTTCGCGCCGCGATTGATTGCGGTCCCACCGGTCTTCAATAAAAGTGCCTTTCCCGTCCATCCGCTCCAGCGCCTCGCACAACCGGCGCTGTAGCCCCTGAAGCCACTCCGTGACCGCGTCGAAATCGTGCGCTGCCATCAGCCAGCCCTCACGACATCACCCGTCACCGCATCGCGGATTTCGGTTGGGCGCACGAGGCCGCCGCACTCCCCGAGCACGACCGCATCGAGCGATTCTCCGAAAATCGCGACCGCACCCTCCGCGGTCTTCGCCGGCGCACAACCATGGAGATTCGCGCTGGTCGAGACGAGCGCCGTGCCGGCCGCGTCGCACAGTGCAGCTGCGACGGGGTGCGCGGTCACGCGGACCGCGACGCCCGCGTGCGCTCCGGTAATCCACGCGGGAGTGGCGTCGCTGGCCGGTACGACCCACGTCGCGGGCCCCGGCCAAGTGGCGAGCACCCGCGCGGCGACATCTTCGGAAAGCGGGCCGACGAACGGCCGCAATTGCTCAAGCGACGCCGCGATCAACAGCAGGCCCTGGTCGACCGAACGCGATTTCATCTCGAGGATCTTGGCGACCGCGCGCTCGGCGGTCGGATCGCAGCCGAGGCCATACACCGCCTCGGTCGGGTAGGCGACGACACCGCCGGCGCGAATCGCCTCAGCCGCTGCGCTGAGCGACAGGTCGTCCATCACTTCTTCTTCGACGGGGCCTTTTTCGCGGCCTTCTTCTTCGTCGTTTTTTTCGCTGTCGGTTTCTTCTTGGTGCTCGCCTTTTTCTTCACAGTCTTTTTCTTCGTAGTCGCCTTCTTCTTCGCCGTCGCTTTTGATTTCTTCTTGAACCTGCTCCGTTTCACCGGCGCATTCTCCAAAAGCTCCTTGCACTGCTCCAGAGTGAGAGACGTCGGCTCGACGTCCTTCGGGATGCGCGCGTTCTTTTCCTTGTCGGTGATGTACGGTCCATACCGGCCATTCAGAATCTCGATACCGGCCTCGGGCCACTCGCGGATGAGCCGGTTCGCATCGGCGAGTTTCTTCGCCGCGACGATTTCCAGCGCGCGTTCGCGCGTCAGCTCATACGGGTCGTCGTCCTTCACCGACGCGTACTTCGAGCCATATTTCACGAACGGACCAAAGCGGCCGATACCGACGAGCATTGGCTCACCCTCGGGCGTCTCGCCGAGCGCGCGTGGCAACTCGAACAGTTTCATTGCCTGTTCGAAGGTGATTGTGTCCATTTTTTGGCCCGGCCGCAGGCCCGCGAACTTCGGCTTCTCGTCATCATCGCGCGTGCCGATCTGGACCATGGGCCCGTAGCGGCCCATGCGCACGGACACGGGCTTGCCGGATTCGGAATCGGTCCCGATCACGCGGGCCTGCTGCACGTCGTCGCGCGTGACCGACTGCTCTTTTTCATCGACGAGGTCCTTGAACCGGCCCCAGAAACCGTCCATCAATGGCACCCAGTCTTCCTCTCCGCGCGCAACCGCGTCGAGCTCGTCCTCGAGTTTCGCGGTGAAGTCGTAGTCGACGTACTGCGTGAAATGGTCCGTGAGAAAACGGTTGACCATTCGGCCGATGTCGGTCGGAATGAATCGGCGCTTGTCCATCTCCACGTATTCGCGCTGCTGCAGCGTCGAGATGATCGCGGCGTAGGTCGAAGGCCGACCGATGCCGTGCTCCTCAAGTGTTTTCACCAGGCTCGCCTCCGAATACCGCGGCGGGGGCTGCGTAAAATGCTGTTCGGGCTTGATGTCGACGAGCGTCAGCACGTCGCCGGTCTTGAGCGGTGGCAGACTGCGCTCATCGTCATCTTCCGCGGTCTTGTCGTCGACGTCCTCGAGGTACACAGCGATGAAGCCGGGTTCCACCAGCGTCGAACCGCTGGTCCGGAAGCGGTTGCCGGGGCCGCAGTCGAGGTCGACGGATACCGTGTCGAACACCGCGTGCATCATCTGGCAAGCGATTGTGCGCTTCCAGACAAGTTCATACAGGCGCGCCTGGTCGGCGGGTAGCCGGGCGCGAACGGAATCGGGGTCCTGCGACGCGGAAGTCGGGCGCACGGCCTCGTGCGCTTCCTGCGCGTTCTTTGCCTTCGTCTTGTACATGCGCGGCGCGTCAGGGAGCGACCCTTTGCCGAAGCGCTCGACGATGGTCTTACGGATGTCGGCGATCGCGTCGCGCGCGAGCGTCACAGAGTCCGTGCGCATATAGGTGATGAGGCCAATCTCGTACAGACCCTGTGCCGCGCGCATCGTACGCTGTGCGCCGAAACCGAGCTTGCGCGACGCTTCCTGCTGCAGCGTCGAGGTTGTGAACGGCGCCGCAGGATGGCGCTTGCGCTGCTTCTTCTCGACCTTGCTGACGGTCAGTTTGCCGTTGGCCGCGGCGAACAGCGCGTCGCGGACCTCGCGCGCCCTCGCTTCATTGTTGATGTCGAATTGGCCGAGCTTCTTGCCGTCGAGCTCATTGAGCTTTGCGGGCACCGACTGGCCATCCTTGGTCGTGTCGGCCTCGATTGTCCAGTATTCCTGTGCGCGGAACGCATCGATCTCGTCCTCGCGTTCACAAATCATCCGCAGAGCGGGACTCTGCACGCGTCCCGCCGAGAGGCCCGGGCGAATCTTCTTCCACAGCAGCGGCGACAAGTTGAAACCGACCAGGTAGTCGAGCGCCCGCCGCGCCTGTTGCGCGTTGATCAAGTCGTGCGACAGCGTGCGCGGATTGGCAATCGCTTCCTGGACCGCATGCTTGGTGATTTCGTGGAACACGACGCGGTGGACGGGCCGGTCGCCGAGTTGGTTCCTTTCCGCGAGCAGCTCGTAAAGGTGCCACGAAATTGCCTCGCCTTCGCGGTCCGGGTCGGTCGCGAGGTAGAGCGCGTCGGACTTCTTCAGCGCTTTCGCGATTGCGCTGATGTGCTTCTCGCTGCGTTCGCTGACCTCATAGTTCATCTTGAAGCCGTGCTCGGGGTCGACCGCACCTTCTTTCGGGACGAGATCGCGGACATGACCATACGACGCGAGTACGGCGAAGTCCGGACCGAGATATTTCTCGATCGTCTTCGCTTTCGCGGGAGATTCGACTATGACGAGGTTTTTACTCATGACCGGGTATCGTTTCGCAGGGGCGACCCCACCGGGCCGCCTGCCACGGCGCAAGGATCAGTGGAACTCGCCGGACCGTTCTTCGAAGAACAGGTCCTCCATCCAGGGTTGCGGCGTCTCTTCGCCGGGCTGATTGAACATGACCATCAAGACCACCCATTTGACTTGGTCGATATCGATATCGTCGGATTCAAGCGCCATCAGGCGGTCGAGGACCACCTCGCGCTGTTGTGCGTTCAGCAGGCCGACCTGCTCGAGGTAGAGCAGAAAGCCGCGGGCGCCGGGCTCGAGGCGCGCGACTTCCTCGTTCGCGAACACGCGGACCGAGCGGCTCGCAGGCATGGCGCACTCGCCTTGGCCTGGCTCGGCGGCCAGGCCCTCAAGCCAGGCAAAGGCCTTGGAAATCTCGGTGCGACGGAAGCCCGCTTCCTGTAGTTCGACCCGGAGCGACTCCTGGTCTGGGTTCATCTCGGTCTCGTCATCCATGTAATTCTCGAAAAGGTACATCAGGACATCGAGCACGTTTTCTTTCATCCCAAGTCCCCATTCTGGCGCCTGGCGTAGCCCCCGCCGGGCGCGGATTCCACGAGACCGCGGAGTTCCATAATCAGGAGCATGGACGATACGGCATCAGGCGTCAATCCGCTCCGCTTGACCAACCGGTCAATGGACGTCGACGTCTCGTCCAAGCATTCAAGCAGCTTTTCGTAGTCGGCATCCGCCTCGAACGCAGCCGTGTGAGGCTGTTGAGCGTGGCGCGAAGACACCGCGTCCGCGCCGGCCAAACCCAACAATGGCCCGAGTTCCTCGACGATGTGCTCTGCGCTGTCGACGAGTTTCGCACCCTGCCGAATCAGGTAGTGGCAGCCCTTCGCGAGCGGATTATGGATGGAACCGGGAATCGCGAATACCTCGCGCCCTTGTTCGGCAGCGAGGCGGGCCGTGATCAGCGAGCCACTGCGCACGGCCGCTTCGATCACGAGCGTTCCGGCCGAGAGGCCGCTGATGATGCGGTTGCGCCGCGGGAAATTCTCGACGCGCGCGCCGGTACCGGTCGGAAACTCGGATACCAACGCGCCATGCTGTGCGATGTCGCGCGCAAGCGGCGCGTTGCGACGCGGATAAATCTCATCGAGCCCGGTCGCGCAGACCGCGATGGTGCGGCCGGCCGAGAGCGCGCCGCGATGTGCAGCGGCATCGACGCCGAGCGCGAGCCCACTGACGATGGTGAAGCCACAACCGGCGAGGTATGACGCGAACGCCTCTGCGTTTTCGAGCCCGAGACGCGTTGGGTTACGCGAGCCAACGATTGCGAGTGTCGGTGTCGTGAGCAGCGACGGTTCACCGACAACGAACAGCGCAAGCGGTGCGTCGTCGGTCTGCGCGAGCAGCGTGGGATACGCGTCGTCGGTACAGGGAATGAAGTGGTGGTCGGGCGCGACGAGCCACTCAGCATCGCGTTCGATGGTCGGCCAGTCAGGTTCGTGGCGGAGCGCGCGCGATTCGAACACGGCGCGCGGCGAGCCATGGCGCGCCAGGAGCGCACGTGCGGATTGGGGCGAGAGATCGGGCGCACGCACGAGCGCGAGCCACCATGAGAGGTCAGTCATGCGTTGGTGCCGTCCTTAGCAAATCGCGACGCCGAGAGCGTCGCTCCCACCTGATTCGGCTCGTGTTGGCGAGACCTCAGGGATTCTTGACCAGATCCCCAATGGCCATGTCGCGCGTCGACCGCATCACGAGCCCGTACGCGACGCGCTCGGTTGCGCGGAACACGATGAGCTCGCCGCCACGCTCGTCCGGCAACTGAACGGATCGGCCACGGAACCATCCGCGGCGCGCGTTCGGGTCCTTCATTTTCTCGCCCGCGCGCCACATCGACAGCATGACCCCGGGTTCGACGCCGTCGCGCGTGCCGCGGTTGATGACGACCACTTTATATTGAGCGACGGCCAGGCCCTCACCGACAAGCGCGATGATGCGTCCCGTGACGTCGGTGTCCGGCGCGCGCGGATACAGGTTGTCGCTGAGTGGTGCGGCGCCGTGGATCAGGCGATCACCGGTCATTGCCTCCTGGCCGCTCGCCGTGATCAGGATCGTCGCAGGATCGCCGAGACGGTCCAGCGTGGCGTCCGCGATGTACATCGCCTCGTAACCCAAAATCTCGCGCGTATCGGGGTCGCGATAGGCCTGCCCCTTGCGCACCACGGTCCAGTCGAGCGCCGGGTTCTCCGGAAATCCACGGGCATACACGCGGGTGCCTTGCGCGGACATCAGGCGACCGTCGACGGCGCGCAGCAGGTACGGCGCGTCGTCGAGTTCATTGCGACCGACGACGCTGGGCTGCTCAAGGAACGGACGGATTGCCTCAAGTGGAATCATCGGGATTGGATCATCGAGCTCACTGACGCGCATGCCCGGCGACAGGCGCTGGGTGCGCGTGCGGTCGACGACCAACCGGGGCTGACCGTCGACCCAAACGAGCCGGATGATGTCGCCCGGGTAGATCAAGTGCGGGTTTTCTATCTCGGGGTTCACCTGCCAGATGTCTGGCCAGAGCCATGGGTCGCGCAAGAACATCGCGGAGATGTCCCAAAGCGTATCGCCACGCTTCACGACGTAGGTCTCCGGAACCCCTTCGCGGAGGACCGTGCCGGTCGTGCGCTCCGCGGGCTGGGCGCCCAGAGGCGCGGCTACGGCGGCGAGGGCACAGGCGAGTACGCCGGCGACGGTTCGGTAATGGGCAGTTCTCTGAGCGTTCATGGTGCGGGTCCCCACGCGCTGTTGGTATATAATGTCGCGACTTTAGCAGTTTTTACGATTCTGTCATGAGCGTTTTGAATATTCTCCAGTTTCCGGACCCCCGACTGCGCGAAAAGGCGCAACCCGTTCCCGTGGTCGACGACGATATCCGGCGGCTGGCCGACGATATGATAGAGACCATGTACGAGAGCAATGGGATCGGTCTCGCGGCGACTCAGGTCGGCGTCGCGAAGCGGGTGGTGGTCATCGACGTGTCCGAAAATGGTGACCAGCCACAGGTCTTCGTCAACCCGGAGATCGTCTCCGGTGACGGCGAGGCCGAAATTCAGGAGGGCTGCCTGTCCGTGCCCGGCTTCTACGAGAGCGTAAAGCGGCTCGGTCATGTGAAGCTGCGCGCGCTCGACCGTGACGGCACTGCGGTTGAGCTTGAGGCCGACGAGCTGTTCGCAATCTGCATCCAGCACGAAATCGACCACCTGAACGGCAAACTCTTCGTCGATTATCTGTCCGAGCTCAAGCGCAACCGCATCCGCAAGCGGCTCGAAAAAGAGCAGCGCCAGCGCCTGACCGACGGCTCGTCGCCTGTGCGCGATTCCCGCGGCGTCCCGGTCATCTAGCGCTGAACCGGCGGATAATCTTTGCCGGCACCCCCGGCTTTGCGGTCCCGACGCTTTCTGCGCTCATTGCGCATAACCGCGCTCCGGTCGCGGTCATCACGCAGCCCGATCGTGCCGCCGGTCGTGGTCGCCGTATCCATCCGAGCCCTGTGAAAGCCCGTGCGCAAGAGGCCGGTATCCCAGTCTCGCAACCACATAAGCTCACCGCGGCAGACATCGCCGAATTCGAACCCGACTATCTCATCGTCGTCGCCTATGGGCAGATTCTGCGTCCCGACGTCCTTGCGGTGCCAACCCATGGCTGCCTGAACGTGCATGCGTCGCTGCTGCCGCGCTGGCGGGGCGCGGCGCCGATCCAGCGCGCGATCCTCGCCGGCGACGTTGAGACCGGCGTCTCGATCATGCAGATGGAAGCGGGCCTCGACACCGGCCCCGTTTGGCTCACTCGTCGCGTTCCGATCACACGCGCCGACACCGCCGCCACACTGCACGACGCACTTGCGGCGCTTGGCGCAGCCGCGCTGCTCGACGCACTCGCGCGGATCGAGGCCGGCGGCGCAGCGCCGCTCGCTCAGCCCGTTGAAGGCATCACATACGCGCACAAGCTCGCCAAGGACGAGGCCTGGATCGATTGGACGCAACCTGCCGAGGCCATCGCACGCCAGGTGCGCGCGTTCGACCCATGGCCGGTCGCGCAGACGAACCTCGGCGACACGGTTCTTCGTGTGTGGCGCGTGGAAGCGGCAGGTGGGAGCGGCGCTCCGCGCCGCGATTTGCCGGGAACCATTACCGACGTTGGTCCAGACGGCATTATCGTCGCCACCGGCGACGGCATCGTGCGGCTTCGGGAAGTCCAACTCCCCGGCGGGCGGCGCATCAGCGCAC
Organism: Gammaproteobacteria bacterium; assembly: GCA_040882865.1. Taxonomy (GTDB): domain Bacteria; phylum Pseudomonadota; class Gammaproteobacteria; order Natronospirales; family JAIVGZ01; genus JAIVGZ01. The sequence continues at coordinate 18,714 of JBBEAN010000002.1, read as the reverse complement.
GCGAGCTTGCGAGCCAGCGCCCGCTGGTCGGTTCGCGCGTTGGCCGCTGACCCGGGCGTCCTCGCACGCCACTCAGCGGCCGACGCCGTCGCTGCCGTCGCGCAAGGCGAATCGCTGGCGGATGCATTGCCGCCGTTGCTGCAGGCGCTGCCGGAGCGGGACCGTGGGCTCGCGCAGGAGCTCGCCTACGGCACGGTCCGCTGGCGCGTACAGCTCGATGCGCTACTCGAACCGTTGCTTGCACGCCGGCCGTCGAATGCGTACATCGCAGCGCTGCTCGCGGTTGGCCTGTATCAACTTCGTCGTACGCGCATTCCGGAACACGCCGCCGTGTCCGCGACGGTCGCGGCCGCACCCCAACGCCTGCGCGGCCTCGTCAATGCGGTCCTGCGCAACGCGCAGCGGCGTGCCGCCGAACTCGACGCGGCAATCGCCGAAGATCCGGTCGCGCAAAGCGCGCACCCACGCTGGCTGCTCGATCGGCTGCGGCACGACTGGCCGGACGACTGGGCCGCGGTCGTCGCCGCGAACAACGAGCCCGCGCCGATGACGCTACGCGCGCGCGACGATCGCGATGCGTACCTTGAGATGCTGGCTGCCGCGCGCATTCCCGCAGTTCCGGCGCCGCACGCGCCGACGGGCGTCGTGCTCGCGGACGCCGTCGCCGTGTCGCGGTTGCCGGGTTTCTCGGAGGGTCGCGTATCCGTCCAGGACGCGGCAGCTCAGCTCGCCGCAGGCCTTCTCGATGCGGCGCCAGGCAGCGCCGTACTCGACGCATGCGCGGCGCCGGGCGGCAAGACCTGCCACATCCTCGAACGCGAACCGACCGTCGCGCTGACCGCGGTTGAAATCGATGCACAACGCGCGCTGCGCATCGACGAATCGCTCGAGCGCCTCGGCCTCGCTGCGCGCGTTGTTGTCGCGGATGCCGCGCAACCTGATGGGTGGTGGGACGGGGTTCCGTTCGACCGCATCCTGCTCGATGCGCCGTGCTCGGCGACCGGCGTGATTCGTCGCCACCCCGACATCCGGGCGCTGCGGCGGCCATCGGACATTGCGGCACTCGTCAAGCGCCAGCGCACACTACTCGCCGCGCTTTGGACGCCGCTCGCCGACGGCGGACGGCTCGTGTACGCGACTTGTTCGGTGCTGCGCGCGGAAAACGATGACGTTGTCGCCGCGTTCGTCGCGGCGAACGCGGACGCGCGAATCGAGCCGATTGATACGGGCTGGGGTCGGCAGACAGATTACGGGCGCCAAATATTACCCGGGCAGGACGGCATGGACGGGTTCTATTATGCTTGTCTGCGCAAGGGGGTTGAATGCAGATGAACGCGCTTGTCCGCCGTATCCAGCCGCTGCTGTTCGCGCTGACGGCGACCTTGTGCCTCGCGTCTGCCCCCGCGTCGTCGCAGGAGCTGTCGGAGCCCGGCTTTGTCATACGCACCGCATTCACTGACCTCGTCGACGGCACCCATCTGCTGTACGCGGACATCGATTACGGACTCGGCGACAGCGCCCTAGATGCGCTCGAGAATGGCGTGCCGCTGACGTTCGAGGTTGAGGTCGTCGTGATTCGTGCACGCGCGTGGTGGTTCGACCAGGAGGTCATCGAGATCAATCAGCAATACGAGCTCGTCTACCATCCGCTGCCCGACAGCTTCGTGATTCGCAACCTGAACACGGGCCGACAGACGAGTTACCTGAGCTTCCGCTCGGCGGCAACGGAGCTTGGCCGCATCTCCGAGATGCCCATCATTGACGACGCGGTGTTGAACGAAGGCGATGAGTACCAAGTCCGATTGCGCGTGCGGCTCGTGGTCGAGGCATTTTCCGGGCCCGTGCGCTGGGTCGCGATGTTGTTCCCGAGGTGGCGGCTCGTCAGCGAGTGGTACGCGTGGACACTTCGTTCCTGAAGCGCCTGACGACGATTCTGCTACCGCTCGGCGGACTCGCGCTGCTGTTCCTGTCGTTGTACCTGTTGTCGAGCGCCACGCAGAACTCGGACGATTTCAGCCGGCTGCACCCGTGGTTGCTGTTGCTGAACGTCGGCGGCGTGATCGCGCTGCTCGTCGTGATCGGCTCGAACCTCTATCGGCTCGTCGTCCAATACCGCGCGCACGTCACGGGGTCGCGGCTCACGGCGCGGCTGGTCGCGATTTTCGTGGTGCTCGCGGTCGTGCCCGTCTCGCTTGTGTACTACTTCTCGCTGCAGTTCCTGAACCGCGGCATCGACTCTTGGTTTGACGTGCGTGTCGAGGCCGCGCTCGATGACGCGCTCGCGCTGAGCCGCACCGCGCTTGACCTGCGCGTTGTCGAAGGTCGCGCGCGCGTGGAGCGCGTCGCGCGCGAACTGCGCGCGGTTGACAATCTGCTGATGCCGTTGCACCTGCATCGTGCGCGGGTCGAGGTCGGTGCGAATGAGCTCACGCTGTTCGGGCCGAACCGCATCATCGCGACGAGCTCCGGCCTCGGCACCTCGGTGTTCCCGGACCAGCCGCCCGAGGAACTGCTAGTGCAGCTGCGAAAAGGCGATGCCTACGCGGGCCTCGACCCGATCGCCGGCGCGGGGCTGCATGTGCGCGTGATTGTGCCGCTCGCGCGACTGTCCGGCGAGACTGAGCCGAGGCTGTTGCAGGGCTTGTTCCCCGTACCCGAGCGCGTCAGCGGGCTCGCGACCAACGTGCAGGCCGCGTACTCGGGCTACCGTGAGCTGCTCCTGTACCGCGAGCCGTTGAAGTACAGCTTCACGCTGACACTGTCGCTGATCCTGCTGCTCAGCGTACTCGGCGCGGTCTGGGCCGGGTTTTACGCGGCGCGCAAGCTCGTTGCGCCGATCCAGGACCTCGCAGCGGGAACCCGCGCGGTCGCGAAAGGCGATTATCAGACGCTGTTGCCGCTGCCGGCACGCGACGAGATGGGCTTCCTGGTGCTGTCGTTCAATGAGATGACGCGCCGGTTGTCCCGCGCGAGCGAGCAGGCACGCGTGAGCCAGCAGGAGGTCGAGCGTGAGCGCGCCCATTTGCAGGCCGTGTTATCGCGGCTGTCGTCGGGCGTCATCGCGTTCGACGGCGAGATGCGTGTCAGCGCTACGAATTCAGCCGCGGGTGCGATCCTCGACGTCGAGCTCACACGCTATCTCGGAAAGACACTCGGGCGCGCAGCGCAGTCGAAACCCATGCTTGACCAGTTCCTGCGCGCATGCCAGAAGCACTTTGACGTTGGAGACGGCGATTGGCGCGAGGAGATTTCGCTGCAGGGTGGAACGCGTCGACGCGTGTTGATGTGCAGTTGCGCGACGCTGACCGACGATCAGGGGCGACAGGGTCGCGTGCTCGTGTTCGACGACATGACGGTGCTGCTCCAGGCGCAACGCGAAGCCGCTTGGGGCGAAGTCGCACGCCGGCTTGCACATGAAATCAAGAACCCGCTCACGCCCATCCAGCTCGCGGCGGAGCGCATGCGCCACCGGTACTTGGACCAGATGGACGCCGAGCAGGGAGAAGTTCTGGAACGTTGTACGCGTACGATCGTGCAGCAGGTCGATGCGCTGAAGGAGATGGTCAACGCATTCTCCGACTACGCGCGCACGCCGGACCTGCAGCTGTCCGAGATGAACCTGAACACGCTCGTCAGCGAAGTCGCTGAGCTGTACAGAAGTCGCGACGGCATCGTCGTCCAGTTGAAGCTCGATGACCAGTTGCCTTTCATCGACGCCGACTCCGTGCGCCTGCGACAGCTGCTCCATAACCTCCTGAAGAACTCGGTCGAGGCGATTGCGGGTCGGGATGACGCCACGGTGACCGTCTGCACGCGTTACCTCGGTCACCGCGAGCCGCCGGTCGTCGAGCTTGAGGTCGCAGACAACGGACCGGGTTTCAAGCAGGAGGTGCTCGAGCACGCATTCGAGCCGTATGTGACGACGAAGACGAAGGGCACCGGCCTCGGCCTCGCGATCGTACGCAAGCTGGTCGAGGAGCATGGTGGTACGCTCGAGGCGGTGAACCGTGCCGAGGGTGGTGCGGCCATCACCATTCGCCTGCCGGTATCCGCGAGGATGCCGCTGTTGACGGCCACTGAACGGAGAACTTCTGCATGAGCGCCGCGCGCGTGCTCGTCGTCGACGACGAAGCCGACATCCGCAACTTGGTCCAGGACATTCTGGCCGACGAGGGCTATGACGTGGCCGTCGCCGCGAACGCTGCGCAGGCGCGCCATGAGCGCGCGCAGAAAATTCCCGATTTGGTTTTGCTCGACATTTGGATGCCCGATACGGACGGCATCACGCTGCTGCAGGAGTGGACACGGGAGGGCCCGCTGGCGCATCCAGTCGTGATGATGTCCGGACATGGGACGGTCGATACGGCGGTCGAGGCGACGCGTCTCGGCGCGTCCGCTTTCGTCGAAAAGCCTTTGTCGCTCGCCAAGTTATTGAAAACGGTCGAGCAAGCGCTCGAAAGCGCGCGCCCGAGTCGGCAGCAGAAGTATCGGCTGCCCATGGTTGTCGAACCGGTTGGCCGCTCGAAGGCAATGCGCGAACTGCGCGATCAGGTGCGCCGCGTCGCGCAACACGAAGCCCCCGTGCTGATAGTCGGTGAGCCCGGCACCGGCCGCGAGGCGTTCGCGCGCTACCTGCACTCATTGTCCGCGCGCGCGGACGGTCCGTTCGTCGAATGTTCTGCAAGCGCGTTGATGACCGCCACCGCCGAGGCCGAGCTATCGCGGCTGCTGAAGACCGCGAACCTCGGCGTGTTGTTTATCGATGAGATTGATGACATGTCCGCCGAGGTCCAGCGGACGCTGCTCGGCGCGCTCGATCGCGGACACGACGCGCGCTTGGTCTGCTCTGCGCGGCCGCACATGCACAAGCTCATCGAGAACGGATCGTTCCGGCGCGACCTGTATGCACAGCTCGCCATCGTGACCCTGCACGTACCGTCGCTGCGCGAGTACGCGGAGGATGTTCCCGAATTGATCCGACACTACACCGATGCGCTTGTCGACCGCGAGCGGCTGCCGTACCGCCGCTTCAGCATGGCGGCGCAGAACCGGCTGCGCCATTACCCGTGGCCGGGTAATGTGCGCGAACTCAAGAATCTGATCCATCGCTTCCTGATCATGGGGGGCGAGGACGAGGTGTCTCTGGACGAGGTCGAGCGCGCGATCGGTGCCGATCAGGCGCAGGCGGGCGGCACGTTCATCAAGCAGGATTTACTCGCATTGCCGCTGCGCGAGGCGCGCGAAGCCTTCGAAAAGGCCTACCTTGAGCAGCAGCTCGCGCTCTGCGAAGGCAAGGTCGGAAAGCTCGCTGGCCGCGTCGGCATGGAGCGTACGCACCTGTACCGCAAGCTGCGCTCCCTCGGTATCGACATCAAATCCACCGACTAGGGACGCTCGGCGTCAATCGCCGACGCGGATGACCAGCGCTTCGATTGAGTTACGCGCGAGCTTCTGGCGCATTTCCTGCAGGTCCGATAGGTCCGCGATGGGTCCGATGCGTACGCGGTGCCACGTGTCGGCATCGTCGATCGTGACCAGCTGGATGCGGGATTCGATACCGAGCAGCGCGAGCTGCGCGCGGAGGCGGTCGGCATCGTCGGCCTTGCGGAACGAACCTACCTGGAGCACGTACACGCCCGCCGCCTCGACCGCAGCGGGTTCGTCCGGCGTGCTCGCAACATCCTCCTGTTCCGGGATGACGACTTCGTAGTTCGGCAACATCCGATAGAAGTCGAAGCGCGGCCGCGGCCGTTTGTCAGATGCCGCCTCGTCACCGGGCGTGGCATCGGTCTCGTCGGCCACGGCCGGAGCCGGATCGCGCTCGGTGGTGTGGTACAGGTGCACGCCCGCCGCGAGCGCCACGCCGAGCGTGAGCCCGATGACGAGCCCGGCGCCGCCCGACAGGCTGGCACCACTCCGTCCCCCACGGCGGCGCGTGCCCGCGTTCTTGTAGTCGCGCGCCATGCTACATCGCGTCCGGTGCCGACACGCCGACGAGCGCTAGGCCGTTGCACAGAACCTGTCGCGTCGCGAGCATCAGATTCAGGCGCGCATCCCGCAGCGGGACGTCATCGATCAAGAATTGATGCGCGTTGTACCAACTGTGGAAGTCGTTCGCGACGTCGCGTAGGTAATGCGGCAGCTGGTGCGGCGCGCGCGCCGCCGCCGCGGCCTCGACGACCTCGGGGAGCCGCGACAGCGTGACCAGCAGCGATTGTTCTTGTGGCTCCACCAAACGCGCGATGTTCGCCGCGCCGTTCGCCGCGTCGTGCGTGAGCCCCTTTTCCTCGAGCTGGCGCAAGACGCTCGCGCAGCGGGCGTGCGCATACTGGATGTAGAACACGGGGTTCTCATTGCTCTTCGTGCGCGCGAGTTCGATGTCGAACTCGAGATGCTGCTCGTTCGAGCGGACCAAGTAAAAAAACCGCGTTGCATCGGCGCCGGCTTCGTCCACGAGTTCCTTCAGCGTCACAAAATTGCCGCTGCGCTTACCCATCCGGCCCGACGACAGAGTGACGAACTGGACCAGCGACACCTCGAACGCATCGCCACGCCCGGTGAGCGCCTGGATCGCCGCGCGCACGCGCGCGATGTAACCATGGTGATCCGCGCCCCAGACGTCGATCAGTAGTTCGTGTCCGCGCTCAAGTTTATCGAGGTGGTAGGCGACATCGGCCGCAAAATACGTGTGCTGGCCGTTCTCACGCACCAGCACGCGGTCCTTCTCATCGCCGAGTGCCTCGGTCCTGAGCCACAGCGCTCCGTCCTTCGTATAGGTGTGGCCGCGCGCGTCGAGTGCGTCGAGTGCGTGCGCAATCGCGTTGCTCGTGACGAGTTCACGTTCCGAGTACCAGCGGTCGAAGTGCACGCCGAAGGTATCGAGCGTCGCGCGGATCTCGTCGAGCTGCACCCCGAGCGAGAAATCCAGCAGACGACGGTAATCGTGGCCGAGGAGCTCCCGCGCGCGCGCAATATAGGCGTCGAGTTGCGTTTCCGGGTCGGCGTCCCCGGGCAGCCCCAGCGCGACGGCTTTCGCGTCCCGGAGGTAGCGGTCGTCGTCGTCGGCGTCGAGTCGCGCCGCGATCGCGCCGACGTATTCCGCGGGGTAGCCCTTCGACGGGAACGGCACATCGACACCACGCGCGGCGAGATAGCGCAGCCAGACGCTCACGCCGAAGATGTCGGCCTGGCGGCCGGCGTCGTTGATATAGAACTCACGCGCGACGCTGTAGCCGGCCGCCGACATGACATTGGCGAGCGTCGAGCCGTAAGCGGCGCCACGCCCGTGCCCGACGTGCAGCGGGCCGGTCGGGTTCGCGGACACGAACTCGATGAGGACCTTGCGGCCATCGCCCACGTTGCAGTTGCCGTAGTTGTCGCCCGCGTCGAGAATCTCCCCGACCAAGGCCTGCCAGGCCGCCGGCGCGAGGAAGAAATTGATGAAGCCAGGACCCGCGATTTCGACCCGGTCGATGAGCGGCGATGGCGGCAGCGCCGCCACAATTTGCTCGGCGACCTTGCGCGGTGGCATTTGCGCGGCCTTCGCGAGCGTCAACGCGACATTGGTCGCGAAATCGCCATTCTTCGGGTCGCGCGTGCGTTCGAGCAGCGGCCGCCCATCGCGCGCCGCCTTCAAGAACACGCCCTTCATCGAATGCAAGGTCGCGATGATCAAATTCTGGAGTTCCGTTTTCACCGGGCAGATTCTACAGCGTTGACCTGTTCAAAAGGTGTCGCTCGGGTCGACGTCCACCGACCATCGCACTCTCCGCGCCTCGCGCAGCGAACCGAGTTGCGGCACGAGCGTAGCGAGTAGCCGTTGCAATGGCGTGCGCGCGTCCGCGCGCAGCAGCACCTGCGCGCGATACCGGCCGGCGCGCCGCGCCATCGGTGCGGGGACCGGACCGAGCCAATCGACGCCGTCGAGCCCGGCTTCGCGTGCAAGCTCGCCCGCCGCCTCGAGGAACGAATCCGGCGATGCCTCGTCGGTCGCTTCCGCGCGTAACAGCGCGAGATGCCCGTACGGTGGCAGACCGGTGACTTCGCGCTCTTTGAGCGCGGCATCCGCGAATGCCGGATAGCCCCGCGCGACGAGGCTTTGCAGCAGCGGATGGTCGGGACAATGCGTCTGGATGACGACTTCGCCGGGTCGGTCCGCGCGACCGGCGCGCCCCGCGACTTGCAGAATGAGTTGTGCCATGCGCTCGCTCGCGCGGAAGTCTGCACTGAACAGCCCGCCATCCGCGTCGACGACAGCGACGAGCGTCACGAGCGGGAAGTGGTGGCCCTTCGCGAGCATCTGCGTGCCGACAAGAATCCGTGCGTCGCCGCCCTCGGCCCGGGCGAGCAGGCGGTCGAGCTCACCCTTGCGCCGTGTCGCATCGCGATCGATTCTCACCATCGAGCAGTCGGCGAAGTCCTCGCCGATCACCCGTTCGATACGCTCGGTTCCGAGGCCGATCGGCATCACGCCTTCCGAGCCGCAGGCTGGGCAGCGTCGCGGCGCCGGTGCTTCGTGTCCGCAATGGTGGCAGCGTAGCCGTGCGTCACGGCGGTGAAGCGTCATCCGCGCGTCGCAGCGGCTGCACTCCGACAGCCAGCCGCAGTCGTGGCATTGCAGGACCGGCGCGTAGCCGCGGCGATTCAGGAACAGCAGCACCTGCGAGCCGGCGGCGAGGTGTTTTTCCATGAGCCGCAGCAAGGCATCCGACAAGCCTTCGCGCAGTACGCCACCGCGCACATCGAGCAGGCGCATGGAGGGGTGGGTCGCGGCGCCAGCGCGCTCCGGCAGGTGCAGCGCGGTATAGCGGCCGCTGCGCACATTGTGGAGACTCTCGAGCGACGGCGTTGCGGAGCCCAGTACGACCGGCACGGCCGCCTCATGCGCGCGCCACACCGCGAGGTCGCGCGCCGAGTACCGGAAGCCCTCGTGCTGCTTGAATGACGGGTCGTGTTCTTCGTCGACGACCACGAGCCCGGGGCGTGCGAGCGGCGTGAACACAGCGGACCGCGTGCCGATGACGATCGGCGCGACCCCGCGCGCGGCGCGCAGCCACGCGTCGAGCCGTTCGGTGTCGTTCAGCGCCGAGTGCAACACCGCGAGCGGCACGTCGAAGCGCTCGCGGAATCGGCCGACCAGCTGTGGGGTCAGCGCGATTTCCGGGACAAGCACCAGCGCCTGACGGCCCGCCGCGACCACGCGGTCGATCGCGCGCAGATACACCTCGGTCTTGCCGCTGCCGGTGATGCCGTCGAGGAGGAAGGCGCGGTAGCCATCAGCGTCGGCAATCGCGTCGACCGCCGCCGCCTGGTCGTCGTTCAATTGCAGGTGCTGCGTCGCGCTGCGTGGGGGCTCACCGGACACGGGTGGGAGCGGCGCCTCTGCGCCGCGATTCTTCTCGATGCGAGCCACCAGCCCTTTTTCCGCGAGGCCCCTGAGCGCCGCAAGCGCCGAGCCTTCGTCGTCGAGGGCCGTGCGGGCTAACCCGTCCTCGCCGGCGGTGCGCAGGCGGGTCAGAAGTGCCGCTTGGCGCCGCGCACGTTTGAGTTCATTCAAGTCGACGGCCATACCGGCCGTAGTTATGCGCCAGTACTCGCGAGTTTGGACCTTGGCTTCGGCACCCGCGCGGAGCGCCGAGGGCAGCATGGTCGCGAGCACTTCGCCGATCGGGTGGTGGTAATAGTCCGCGGCCCACGCCGCGAGCTTCAGCATATCGGCCGGGAGCACCGGTGTGTCGTCGAGTCGGGCGGCGGCACGTTTCAGTTTCTCGGCGGGGTACTCGCTCTTGACCGCGGTCGCGACGATGACCCCGACGACGCGGCCCCGACCGAAGGGCACCCGGACGCGCATACCCGCCCGGAACGGACCGTCATCGCCGGTCGGCGGCAGGTAGTCGAACAACTGATACAGCGGGCTGGGTACCGCGACGCGCAGGACACCGGTCATGCTCGCATTGTACGGGCCAGAGCCTGTGGATAAGTCAGTGGATAAGTGAGGGTAAAACCGGTGGGAGACGAGCGCATAAACTGGGGATTGTCGGTGGATGTCGATTTCGGCGCGTCCCGAACGACTAGGGACAAAGAGGAGCTTTCCCATGAAATACGTTTGCTTGGTGTATAGCGATGAGCACGCGCTGCATTCACTGCCCGAGAGCCCGAAAGACGCCGAGTGCATGGCCTACGACGAGGAACTGAAGCGCGGCGGTCGCCTGCTCGGCGGCGATGCGCTGCAGCCGGTCGCGACCGCGACGACGCTGCGCGTGCGCGCAGGCAAGCTGTCGGTGACCGACGGTCCGTTCGCAGAAACGAAAGAGCAGCTTGCCGGCTTCTGGCTGATCGACGCGCGCGACTTGAACGAAGCGATCCGACTTGCGTCGCGCATCCCCGCTGCGCGCGTCGGCAGCATTGAGATTCGACCCACGAGGGAACTTCAACCATGAGCTATATCGATGGATTTGTCATTCCGGTCGCGACGGATAAAATCGCGAAGTACAAAAAGGTCGCGACCGTCGCGAAACGCGTCTGGCTCGAGCACGGCGCGTTGCAGTACGTCGAAGCTGTCGGCGATGACCTCGCGGTGAAGAAGGTATTGCCGTTCCCGCGCCTCGTGAAGCTCAAGCGCGGCGAGACCGTCATCTTCGCGTGGGTGCTGTACAAGTCAAAGGCGCACCGCGACCGAGTCAACAAGAAAGTCATGGCCGATCCCCGGCTCAAGGCTTCGATGGATGATTGCATGGACCTCTTCGACATGAAGCGTATGACGTACGGCGGCTTCAAAGTCATCGTCGAGGGCGACGCAAAGTGAACCATCAGACACGCGTTTTTGGAAGCTTCTCGGTCGACGACGTCGCCCGGGCGAAAGCGTTCTACGGCGGTACGCTGGGTCTCGACGCCGACGACGACGAGATGGGCGGCCTTGAGCTGCGATTCGCAGGCGACAATCGGTTTTATCTCTACCCGAAGCACGACCACACGCCTGCGACCTTCACCGTCCTCAATTTCAAGGTCGGTGATCTCCGCGCCGAAATGAAATCACTCGTGGCGAAGGGCGTACATTTCGAGCGCTACGAGCACGGCGACGTCAAGACCGATGCCGACGGTGTGATGCACCATGACGGAATGCAGATTGCGTGGTTCAAGGATCCGGCCGGCAACTTTCTTTCATTGATACAGGAGCGCGGCTCGTGAGGTACATGTTGCTTGTCATACCAAAAGGCTACGAGAAAGCGGCGCCCGGCACGATGCCGGACGCCGATGCGGTCGCCGAGATGATGAAGTTCAACAAAGCGCTGCAGGAGGCGGGCGTGTTGTGCTCGCTCGATGGCCTGCATCCGCCGTCGATGGGCGCGCGCGTTTCGTACAAGGGCGGCACCCCGACCGTGACCGACGGGCCGTTCATAGAGACGAATGAAGTGCTCGGCGGCTACTGGATCATCGAGGTCGCATCGAAGGACGAAGCGGTTGCATGGGCGAAACGCGCGCCGATGGGCGACGAAGAAATCATCGAAGTGCGCCAGATCCAGGCGATGGACGACTTTCCGGATGACGTCAAGGCGGCCGCGGCCGGCTTTGAGGAAATGCAGAAAGGCTGAAGACCGGTCGGTATCATCGCGCCATGGAAGGCGCGATCGAACAGGTTTACCGTGATGAGTCACGCAGGGTGCTCGCGACGCTGATTCGCGTACTCGGTGATTTCGAGCTCGCCGAGGAGGCGCTGCACGACGCATTCATGGCCGCGGTCGAGCAATGGCCGCGCGACGGTTTCCCCGACAACCCGCGCGCGTGGCTGGTCTCCGCGGGCCGATTCAAGGCCATCGACGCGGTCCGCCGTCGTGCACGCTTCGAGCACGCGCTCGCCGATCCGGCGTTCGAGGCGGAACCACTCGACGACCCGACTGTGCTCGACGACGACGTCGGCGACGACCGATTGCGGCTCATCTTCACGTGCTGTCACCCAGCGCTGTCGCCCGAGGCACAGGTCGCGCTGACGCTGCGTACGGTCTGCGACCTCACGACCGAGGAAATCGCGCGCGCATTCCTCGTGCCGGCGCCGACGATGGCGCAGCGCATCGTGCGCGCAAAAGCGAAAATCCGCGACGCGCACATTCCGTACGAAGTGCCGTCGCAAAGCGAGCTCAGCGAACGCCTCGATGCGGTCCTGCGAGTGATCTACCTCGTGTTCAACGAAGGGTACTCCGCGTCCTCTGGCGACACGCTCACACGGGTCGAGCTCTCGGCCGAGGCCATCCGGCTCGGTCGCCTGCTGGCGGAGTTGTTGCCGGACGCGGAGGTGCTCGGCTTGCTCGCACTGATGCTGCTCCAGGAGTCGAGGCGCGCCGCGCGGACGGCCGACGACGGTGCGCTCGTGCTACTCGCCGACCAGGACCGGGACGCGTGGGACCGCGCGTTAATCGATGAGGGCACCGCGGTCGTAGAGCGGATACTTGCCGCCGGCACCGTGGGGCCGTACACGCTCCAGGCGGCAATCGCCGCGGTCCACGCAGCCGCACTTTCGCCGGATGCGACCGACTGGGCACGCATCGTCGCGTTGTATGACCTACTCACGGTCGCTGACCCATCACCCGTGATCGCGCTGAACCGCGCGGTCGCGATTGCGATGCGCGATGGCCCTGAAGCGGGGCTCGCGCTGATCGACGGTCTACTCGCCGACGGCGCGCTCGCCGACTACCACCTCGCGCACGCCGCGCGCGCGGAACTCTGCCTGAGACTCGACCGGAAGCGCGACGCCCACGCGTCGTTCGCACGCGCCTACGCGCTCGCGCTGCAAGCGCCCGAGCGCGAGCATCTCGCCAAGCGCCTTTTAGCAACCCGAGTCTAACGACGGGGTCAGAACAATGTACCGGTACTTTGTTCTGACCCCTTCGGTTAGCTGGCTTTGACGGCGGCGACCAGGCGCGACGCGGCTTCCTGCCCGTCACCGTAAAGCATCCGGCAGTTGTCGAGGAAGAACAGCTCGTTCTCGATGCCGGAAAAGCCGGTCCCCTTGCCGCGCTTGATGACAATCACCGTGCCCGCCTTGTCGGCGTCGAGAATCGGCATGCCAAAAATCGGGCTGGCCGGGTTGTTGCGCGCGGCGGGGTTCACGACGTCGTTCGCGCCGATCACCAGCGCGACGTCGGCGCTCGCGAATTCGGCGTTGATTTCCTCGAGGTCGAAAATGAGGTCATACGGAACGCCGGCCTCGGCGAGCAGCACGTTCATGTGGCCAGGCATGCGGCCGGCGACCGGGTGGATCGCGAATTTGACCTGTACGCCCCGACTCGTGAGCTGCTGCGCGAGTTCCCAGACCTTGTGCTGTGCCTGCGCGACCGCGAGGCCGTAGCCGGGGATGATGATGACTTTCTTCGCGTACGCCATCGATACGCCGGCGTCGGCCGCGTCGATTTCTTTCATGGCGCCGCTCATCGTGCCCGCGTCCACGCCGCCGGTATCGCCGAAGCCCGAGAACAGCACGTTGCCGAGCGAGCGGTTCATCGCGCGCGCCATCAGCTGGGTGAGCAGGGTGCCCGCGGAGCCGACCACCGTGCCGGCGATGATCATCGCGGCGTTGCCGATGACGAAGCCCTCGAACGCGACCGCGAGGCCGGTCAGCGCGTTGTACAGCGAGATCACGACCGGCATGTCCGCGCCGCCGATCGGCACTGTGATCGTGATGCCGAGCACGAGCGCCGCGATGAAGAACAGCGCGATGGTGGTCTGTGAGGCGTCGGTCGCGACGACCATCGCGCCCAGCGCGAGGATCACCGCGCCGAGCAGCGCATTGAACACCTGCTGACCACGCCAGCGCAGCGCCTTGGTGAGCCAGCCCTGCAGTTTCGCGAACGCAATCATGGAACCTGAAAACGCGACGGAGCCAATCAGCCCGCCGAGCACCGCGAGCGTCATGAACGCCGTGCTGTGCTCGCCGCCGCCGAACAGCTCGACCGCCGCAATCGCGGCCGCTGCGCCGCCGCCCATGCCGTTGTACAGCGCGATCATTTGCGGCATCGCCGTCATCTGCACGCGCTTGCCGGTAACCCATGCGAGTCCGCCGCCGACCGCGATCGCCACAATGATCAACAGGTAATTGCCCATCTCGGGGTACAGGAACGTGACGAGCGTCGCGAGTACCATCGCGGCGCCGGCCCAGAGGATGCCGTCGCGCGCGGTCTTCGGCGAACTCATGCGTTTCAGGCCGACGATGAACAGTAACGCCGCGACGAAATAAGACCCCTCGATGAGCCAGATCATTTGCCGCTCGCCTTGAACATCTCGAGCATGCGCTCGGTCACGACCCAGCCGCCGACCGCATTGCCCGCGGCGAGCGCGACGCCGATGAAGCCGATGACCTGACCAAGCAGCGACTCGGCATGGCCGAGCGCGACCATCGCACCGACGAGCACGATGCCGTGCACGAAATTCGAACCCGACATCAATGGCGTGTGCAGGATGACCGGCACGCGCGAGATCACCTCGTAACCGGTGAACGCGGCGAGCAGGAAAATGTACAACGCGATGAAGCCGGTGATTTCGACCATCTAGGGTGCCCCCGTGACTGCCGCGGCCTTGTAGATCTCGTCGTCCCAGTCGACCGTCAGCGCGCCGTCCTTCATGAGCGGCGCGGTGAAGTTGTACAGATTGCGCGCATACATCTCGGACGCATGCGCTGCAAGCCGCGACGCGAGGTTCAACGGACCAATGACGGTCACGCCACGCACGACGACGTCCTCGCCGGGTTGCGTGAGCTCGCAATTGCCGCCGGATTCTGCCGCGAGGTCGACGAGCACGCTGCCCGGGCGCATCGCTTTGACCATCGCCGCGGTCACGATGCGCGGCGCAGGTCGACCCGGTATTGCAGCCGTGCAGATGACAAGGTCGGCCGCGGCGACGTGCTCGGCAAGGATGCGTTGCTGCTCCGCGCGCTCGTCGTCGGTGAGTTCGCGCGCATAACCGCCGGCGGCTTCGGCCTGGATCGGGATGTCGACGAAGCGGGCGCCGAGGGATTGAACCTGCTCCCGCGCAGCGGCGCGCACGTCGTACGCCTCGACGACCGCGCCCAAACGGCGTGCGGTCGCGATGGCCTGCAATCCGGCGACGCCCGCGCCGATGATGAGTGCCTTCGCGGGCCGGATGGTACCGGCGGCCGTGGTCAGCATCGGCAGAAAGCGAGGCAGGCTGTTCGCGCCGATGAGCACGGCGGCATAGCCCGCGACCGAAGCTTGGGACGAGAGCGCGTCCATGGCCTGCGCGCGCGAAATGCGCGGCACTTTTTCCATCGCAAAGCCGATGACACCGCGGTCCGCCATCGCCTCAACCGTATCCTGTGCCCTGTGGGGGGCGAGGAGGCCGACGACTATTGCGCCGGCCCGGAGGCGGGCGATGAAGTCGGGCGGGGGCGGCTGGACGCACAGGACGAGGTCGGCGGCCACGAGCGCGTCGGCGTCCACGACTTCAACGCCGTCGAAAGCGTCGTCAGGGAGGCCGGCGGCGTCGCCGGCGCCGCGCTCGAGCAGGAGCCGGACGTCGTGAGCCGCGTATTTGGCGACGAGCGCAGGGACGAGCGCCAACCGCCGTTCCCCGGCGACACGTTCACGCAAGACGGCGATGGTCACGGCCATGGTTCAACCTAGTTTATTGCAAAGCGCAACGTTTTTCTGGCATAACACGCTGCATGAACCTCGGTCAACAAATCCTGCGTACCGATGCCGCCGGCATGCCGCTGGAGTGGATCGACTATCAGGACGCCGCGCGCCTCTACCACCTCGAGCAGGTGGCCTACGCGCTCGGCCGGGTATTGTTCACGCTGCACGGCGGCGTGAACGCGTTGAGCGGTCTGCGTAGCCAGCTGTCGGTGCACACGATCATCGCGACCTGGGGCGGCGACGCACATGGGCTTGCGGAACGTAGGC
Organism: Gammaproteobacteria bacterium; assembly: GCA_040882865.1. GTDB lineage: Bacteria > Pseudomonadota > Gammaproteobacteria > Natronospirales > JAIVGZ01 > JAIVGZ01. Next base: position 2,806 of record JBBEAN010000002.1, on the reverse strand, counting down.
AGCATTGGACGCCGCCGCTGAACAATCCGACGCTGTTCCGTCGCGACGGTCACCTTTGTCTGTACTGCGGGTCACCATTCCGCGATTACGAGCTGTCGCGCGACCACGTCACGCCGCTGTCGCAAGGCGGCCACGACGTGTGGACGAACGTCGTGGCTGCGTGCAAGCGCTGCAACCACCATAAAGCGGGGCATACACCGGAACAGGCCGGCATGCAGTTGCTCGCAGTGCCGTTCACGCCGACGCACGCCGAGTACATCTACCTAAAGGGTCGTCGCGTGCTCGCCGACCAGATGGAATTCCTGCGCGCGCACTTCCCGCGTACGAGCCCGCTGCGACAGCGGGCTGCCTACCCCGCCTAACCGCCGATCGACGGTAACTCCATCCGCTTGTAGCCCGACGGTATCGCGAACTTCGAGCCGTCGATGGTGCCATGGTCGATGTTGGTCAGCATCTGCAGATTTGAGCCATCTTTGTCTGACGCCTCGATTGCGATGCCGTTCGGCGCCGCTACGTCGAGGCCGCCGAGACCACCGGGCATCATGTTGTTCGCCATATCGGTCAGCATCTCGAACATCCGCTCCATCGTCTTCCAGTCGGCATCGGAGAGTCCGACTTCCTTCGCTGTCGCGATGCACGCGACGCCATCGATCTCGTCGCCGATTTCATAGCGCTCGACGGTGCAGTTGTAGCCCCGTACTTTTTTCTTCTCGCCGGTCGTCACGGTCACGGTCGGTTCCTTCGCTGCGCCGCTGAGTCCAAGCTGCTCGGGGCTCATGCCGTACTGGGCGGCCATCGCGAGTGCTTGCTTCATTTGTTCTTGCAGACGCGCGAGCGTCGCTTGGTCGAACTTCATGTACTCCCGGCGCGAAGGATCGATGATGGTCATCTCGCGCTTGTCCGCGTCGAACATCACGACCGCTGCGTTTTCGCCGTCGTGGGTCTCGATACGCATCAGGCTGCCCTTGATGAACAGTGAATACTGCGGCACCGCGTCCTCTTCCCAACCATTGTCGTAGTTGAGCGTCACGTCCGCGAACGCCGAGGGTGACAGCAACGCGAAAATCAGCAATCCAGTTGGTGTGCGCATAACGCCTCCGTTCGATTTGCATTAAGGTTAGCACCATGCGCTACCTCGTCGACGCCAGCGTGTACATTTTTCGGGCTTGGTTCTCGATTCCTGACTCGATGCGCGGGCCGGACGGCCTACCCGTGAATGCGTTGTACGGCTATGCGCGGTTTTTGGGAGAATTGATGCAGCGCGCGACGCCGGATGAAATCGCCGTCGCTTTCGATGAGAGCCTCACGACCTCGTTCCGGAATGAAATTTACCCGTTGTACAAGGCGAATCGCGAGCTGCCGCCGCCGGAGCTTGAGAACCAGTTGCAGCGCTGCCGCCTTATGACGGAGGCGGTCGGAATCACTTGCCTCGCGAGCCCGGTCTGGGAAGCGGATGACATCATCGGCACGCTCGCGGCACGCGCGCAGAGCGAAGGCAAACCGGTGACCATCGTGACGTCGGACAAGGACCTCGCGCAGCTGATCACCGCGAACGATCGTCTTTGGGATTATTCGAACGACCGCGTACTCGACCGTGACGGTGTCTTCGAGACCTTCGGCGTGTGGCCGGAGCAGGTTGCGGACCTGCTCGCGCTCGCCGGCGACGCCGTCGACAACATCCCCGGCGTGCGCGGCATCGGGCGCAAGACGGCGACGGCGTTACTCGCGCATTTCGGAACACTCGATGCGCTGTATGCGCGCGTGGACGAGGTAGAGTTCCTGCGCCTGCGCGGCGCAAAGAGCGTCGCGACGAAGCTTCGCGGAGGCCGTGCGGAAGCTGAGCTCGCGCGCCGGCTCACGACCATCGTGCGCGATGCGGACCTCGGGGAAGTCGATCTCTCGTGGCGCGGCGTCGACCGCACCGCGCTCGCTGCGCTGTGCAAAGAAGCCGGCTTCGGCGACCGCCTACGCGACACACTGCTGGCGCTCGACACTTGAACGGGATGGGACACAATCATTTCATCAAGCGCGGCCCGCCCGACCACCTCCCGATGTACGCGGCCGAGGCGGTTGGGCTGATGGCGTTGGCGGAGTGCAAGGCGGTGCGCGTTCCCGAGGTCATCAACTACGGCACGGACGACGCCGGCGCGTTCCTCATTCTCGAGCGATTCGACCTGCAGGCCCCGACGAGCGCAGCGTCCGCGCGCCTCGGCCGCGAACTTGCCGCGCTTCACCGGAAGATGTGGCCGCAATTTGGTTGGCCGACCGACAATTTCATTGGCCTATCGCCGCAACCGAACGGGATGGCCGACGACTGGACGACGTTCTTCGCGAAACAGCGACTCGGCTTTCAGCTCGACCTCGCGGAGGAGAATGGCTATACGGGGCGGGTCACGCGTCGCGGCAGGGCGCTGATCGACCGTCTTCCCGATTTGTTTGGCCATCGCCCGCGCCCATCACTCCTGCACGGCGACTTCTGGAGCGGCAACCACGCGATGCTGCCGGACGGCACACCGGTCATTTTTGACCCGGCCGTTCACTACGGGGACCGCGAGTGCGATCTCGCGATGGCCGCGCTGTTCGGCGGATTCCATCCGGCGTTCTTCGACGCGTACATCGAGGCGTGGCCGATGGCGGCCGGGTGGCAGGACCGCTGGAAGGTGTATCAGCTCTACCACGTGCTGAATCATTTGAACCTGTTCGGTGAGCGGTATCTCGCGCAGGCGGAGGCGTTGCTGGCGGAGCTTTGAATCAATCGCGGCGCAAAGGCGCCGCTCCTACAGGTGCCAGGGTTGTAGGAGCGGCG
>JBBEAN010000001.1:0-171173 GCA_040882865.1 Gammaproteobacteria bacterium | reverse complement strand
CAGCTTCCCAAGCTGCTAACGTGGGTTCGATTCCCATCACCCGCTCCAGTAAACAGTAGGTTCAGCTTGGGTTATCGCCATGTCAGAACTGCACAGACCGCAAGAAAACCAGCTTTTGAATGCGACTTCCGAGGCCGTCCAACACCGATTGTTTCCGCGCCTCGAGCCGGTCGAGATGAAACTCGGGCAGGTGGTGTACGAGTCCGGCGACGAGTTGCGTCACGTGTACTTCCCGGTCAGCTGCATCGTTTCGCTGCTGTACGTGATGGAGAACGGATCGTCCGCAGAAATCTCGGTCGTCGGCAACGAGGGCACCGTCGGCGTGGCGATCTTCATGGGTGGCAATACGACGACGAGCCGCGCCGTCGTGCAGAGCGAGGGATATGCGTTCCGGGTCTTGTCACAGGATCTCAAGGATGAATTCCAGCGCCCGGACGGGGATTTGCGGCTGCTGATGCTTCGCTACACCCAAGCGCTCATCACCCAAATGGCGCAGACCGCCGTTTGTAATCGCCACCACACGATTGACCAGCAGCTTGCGCGCTGGATCCTGCTCTCGCTCGACCGGCTGCAGAGCAATATGCTGACGATGACCCACGAGCTCATCGCGAGCATGCTCGGGGTGCGCCGCGAGGGCGTCACCGATGCAGCCGGCAAGCTGCAGCGCGCCGGCACCATCGAGTACCACCGCGGACGAATCACCGTACTCGACCGGCCGAAGCTCGAGAGTGCCAGCTGCGAATGTTACGCGGTGGTCAAGCGCGAAACCGACCGGATCGCCCAGCTCACAATCTAAGCCAAAGTCTGTGCAATACCGAACGGTGCAGGGGGTCTTCGACCACCCATACTGGCGTATGCAGGCTCGCTCCGCCAAGGTGCTCAACCAGCTGCTCGAGGCGTTGCCCCGAGCCGAGCGCGAATCTGTACTCGCGCAGTGTGAGCGGGTGGAATTGGTCCAAGGGCACATTCTGTCTGAATCCGACGAGCCCATCGAGCACGTGTATTTTCCGCTGACCGCATTCATCGCACTACTCGCGCGCGCTGACAATCGCCAGTTCCTCGAACTCGGCGCAATCGGTAACGAGGGCGTCTTGGGCGCTACGCTGGTGCTCGGTCTGGAAACAGCGCCGATGCGTGCTGTTGTGCAGGGCAGCGGCAGTGCGCTGCGTACGCCGGTGGCCGAGTTCCACGCGGCGCTCGCGCGCAGCCCGGTTCTCAGGCAAACGCTCTACGGATACCTCTATGACCTCACCGAACATCTGGTGCAGATTGCAGCGTGTACCCACTTTCACGAAATCAAGCCGCGGCTCGCGCGGTGGCTGCTGATGACGCATGACCGTGCGCACAGCGACAATTTCCACTTCACACATGTCTCCCTGGCCGGGATGCTGGGTGTCCAGCGCAGCGCGGTGACAATCGCGGCCGGCCTGCTACAGCGCAGCAAACTGATCCACTACGTGCGCGGCGACATCACCATCGTGTCACGCGCGGGTTTGCTCGCGGCATCTTGCAGTTGCTACGGCGTCATCACAAAGAAATAGATAAAAAAATAGCCCGGGCCGAAACGTCGACCCGGGCTTTTGGGGGAACCGCAGTTTTATGCAGCGTTCATCCGGCGCCGGATGGCGAAGCCGATACCACCGGCCAGCGAGAACAGACCACCTAACGCGAGCCACGGCAACGGACCGGCGGTGCTCGGAAGGCGCGCCGGAACGGGCGCCGCCGCGACGACCGGTTCCGGCTCGTTCACGATCTCGACGACCTGGGCCGGCGGTGTACCTGGCGCCATCGAGAACGCGTACATGCCTTCCGGTACGTAGACGTTCAGCATCTGCCCGGCACGAAGGTCCGAGAAGCGGTAGTCGGTGCCGTCAATCGCGACCGTCTGGTCGTGCGCGGGCATGATGGTGATCGCGCCCATGTAGTTGTCCTGTCGATCCTTGAAGTTGGACTTCACGGCGCCGCTGCGATTGACGCTCACGAGCTCGGTTTCAAATCGCGCCCACTTCTGTCCCTCGACCATGATGACTTCATGACACGCCTTCGCGACTCGCGGGTACTCCGCGAGCAGCCGGGTGTCCCAGCGAACGGCCGCACAGCTAGCTGCGTTCTCATCGGTAGCGGCGAGTTTGTCGACGTCGAGGTCTTGCGCGACAGTCGTGGCGGCGAACAACAACCCGCCGATGACCAGCGACAGACCCGTAGTTTCCATTTTGATATTCATTTCTAGTTATTCCTTTAATTAGCGTAGTTCAGGATGATGTTGACTCGACGGTTTTCCTGCTGGCCTTCGAGCGTGGTGTTGTAGGCGAACCGGCGTTCCTCGCCGAAGCCTTCCGTACCGAGGCGCGACCGGGGGACGCCGAACTGGGTGACCAAGTAGTTCGCGACGTTCTGGGCGCGTAAGCGGGAGACCTCCATCGACTTCGATGGCGTCGAGTTTCCGGCGTGTCCTTCGATTGTGGCGGTGACGGACGGATTTGCATTCAGGAAGTTCGCAACCTTGCGAAGCTCGCCGTGGTAGGCGGGATCGATTCTCGCACTGTCGAGCGCAAACTCCATCTGCATGGCCATCGTGATGCGCGCGGGCAAGGGCTCAAGCCCCGCGATGTCGGAGGCGCACGCGATGACCGCGCCGATCCGGCGGTTCATGCGCTGACCTTCCTGCGTCGCGTTGTCGGCGATGGGACGGGACTCGCCGTAACCGACGGCCGTCAAGCGGTCGGAGTCGATGCCGTGCGTAGCGACCAGATAGTCGACGACGCTGTCGGCGCGGCTTTGCGAGAGGCGAAGGTTGACATCGGCAGCGCCCACGTCATCCGTATGCCCTTCGATGACCGCGGTGGTCTTGGGGTAGCGATTGAGGAACGTCGCAACAACGCTCAGCTTTTCCTGCTCTTCAAGCTGGATTTCGTTCTGTCCGATTTCGAACTGGATATCCAGGATGCTGCAGTACTGCTCGGTCGCCGGGACCACCACCACCACGGGGGCTGGCTTTTCCGCAACGGTCGTCGGGGTGGACTTTGATCCGCCGAAGCGCATCACTAACCCAAGCGAGAACAGGTCAATGTCACCCTTGTTGCCGACCGCGTCGTTGACGCGGAACCGCTCAGCTTCGAGGCGTAGGCGGAGTCGCTCTGTCAGCGCGTACTGGGCACCAACACCGTACTTGATGTTCGTGGCCTCTCGGAGGAACGTCGGATCGGACACGTTTACCGCGCCCTCGCCGGCGAACGTTGCGTCCGCTTCAGAGTGGGTAGCGCCAAGTCGTCCGAAAAGGGAAACCCTTTGGGTGAGCGGCATGGTGCCGACAAGGTCCAGGTTGATGCCGCGTACCTCAAGCTGGCCATTCAACGAGCCGGTGGGTAGTGTCTGCGCGCTGAACGAGTGCGTGCCGAGATCGAAGAAGCCGCCCTCAAGCGCGAAATGCCCGAACTGGTAACCGGCGAACAACTTGTAGCCATTGTCCTTCTCATCGCGCGAGAAGCCCGTCACAGTGAAGCCGTTCGAATGGAGGCTGTTGGTGATGCGCCTCTCGTCGATGGTCGAATTGGCGATGCCACCGTTCACGCCCACATACCAGCCGTCTTTTTCGACGGCCGTCATCGGTGCGCCAATCGCGAGGCCGGTGAACAGCGCCAGCGCTAGCGTCCCTGTTACTTGTTTAATTTTCATATTGGATTCCATTAGTTGGATGGGACGTTGATGATGGTGTCGACCAGCGTCACCGACGCGCCGAGCGACAAGGCGCGGCCATTGAGCGTCGTGATGTCGGTATTGCCGACGGTTGAGAATGCGACACCGGCCTGCGAGATGATCGTGCCGACCATCGTGCCGCCGCCGGCGGCGTTGATCGTCGCCGCGCTGCCGACCTGCCAGAACACATTCTTGGCGAGCGCGCCGTTCGTGAGAACGATGCTCTGCGGGAACGCCGCGCCCGGGCCGCCGACGGTGAGCGTGGTTGCCATCTGGAACACCCACACCGCGTTTGCGTCGCCCTGTGCGTCCAGCGTGAGGTCACCGCCTTCGATCATGAATGAGCCGAGCGATGCGGTGTACACACCGGGCGCCAGCGTGAGGTTCGCAAGGTTGCCGGCACCCGGGTCCGGCCCGCCGGGCAGCCCGGCGAGTTCGAGGTAGGCGACTTCGGCGTCAAGACGCGCGATGGTGGCGATGTCGCACGAGACTGGGTTGGCTGCGGCTGATGTCGGACCGGTCGTCGAGTTCGTGCAGGTGTAAATCAGCCCATTCACCGCGCCGATGTTCGCGAGCGTCTCGGTGTACACGTCGCCGCCGGTATCGTGGAAACCCCTGACCGTCGAGGTGGTCGTCGAGATCGTTCCGATGTCGCCGTCGATGACGGTCTGGATACCCGTGTTGGTCATGCCGGCGCTGCCACCAAACACACCGAAAGGCTCGACGGTGTTCAGGGCGACCGGCTGTAGGCATGCGCCGGTGGCGGGCGCGACGGTGAATGTCCAACTGAAGTCGTTCAGCATTGTGTTGGCTGGCACCGCGAGGTCCATCACGCCAGTCGCGCCGCCTTCAACGACGGCGGTGTAGGTGTCGCCGACGGTCAGGTCATTGAGCGGTACGAAGGTCGCGATCGTGCCTGTCGGGACATCCAGAGACACCGTCGCTGCGACGACCGGCGCGAGCAACGGCGCGGGTCCGGTCACGGTAAACGTGGCCGCCGTGATGCTGTTCGGATCCATGCGCAGACCGGACGGTACGGTGAATGTCGCGTTGACCGCGTCGGTCGGGCAGATTGTGCCGGCATTGACGGGCTCGGTCGAGAAGACCGAGACGTTGCCAGCCGGGACCGCAGCCGCCGTCGTGAAGCGCCAGACGTAATCGCTCGCGTCGGGCAACGCGGCCTGGTTACCGGCAAGCGCGTTCAGCGCTATGTCGGTCGCGGTGGTGGTGACGGTCGCGGTATACGTTTCGCCCGCGTCGAGCACAGCGGCGGGGGTCAAGACTGCCGTACGGCTGCCGACCGCGTAGGACACCGTCGTGCCTGGTGCGACGCACGGCGCTGCGCAGGTCAGCGTGAAGCTCGCCTCATCAATCGAAGCTGGCGCCATGTCTTCCGAAAATACCGCTGAAATCGCGGTGTTGGTCGGTACGCCGCCGGTCGGGCCAGGGGTCGTTGTCACAGGTTGCGTCACCGTGACTCGTGGGCGGGTGGTGTCGGGGGCCACGCGTGTCGTGAAGCGCCAGACGTATGGCTGCAGAAGGCCGAAACCGGTCGCGCGGCTGGTTACGCCGCTGATGGTGCCGGTGTACTCAGTGATCGGGTCGAGCTCGGTGCCAGCCGCGAGTGTGAAGGTCGCGATGGTGCCAGCAGTGTTCAGCGTCGCCGTCCCATCGGGCGAGGTGCAGGGCGCTGAGCAGGTGACCGTGAAGTCGCCTTCGGCGAGGGGATCCATCGGCTCACTGAACGCCGCCGTGATTACGGTGTTGTTCACTGCAACGCTTGTGGCACCGTCCAACGGGGCGACTGCCGTCACTGCGGGCAGCGGTGGAACATCGGCGACGCTACCGGTCGTGAAGCGCCAAACGTACGGCGCTTGCAGACCGAATCCCGTGACAGCACTTGTCACACCGGAAATCGTGGCGGTGTACTCGGTGATCGGCATCAGCGTCGTGCCCGACGCAAGCGTGAAGGTCGCGAGGTTGCCCGCCGCATTCAGCGTTGCCGTTCCGTTGGGTGACGTGCAGGGTGCGGAGCAGGTGACGGTAAAGTTGCCACCGGCCAGTGCCGCTATCGGTTCGCTGAGCGATGCCGTGATGACCGAAGTCGTGATTGGCACGCTCGTCGCGCCGTTGGTCGGCGCGGTCGCGGTCACTGACGGAGGAAGAACAGCGAGTTCGCCGCTTCTGCCGAGGATCGGGTCGCGCCCGCTATCGCTACAGCCCGCTACCGCGACTGCGAGTAGAATGAGGGTGGTCTGAATCGTTTTGGAAATGGTAATGCGCATGTTTATAACCTCGTCATTGGAGTGGTCAACCCACTCCATAGGCTTGAACTATTGCCCTTGCCGGTCCTATCCGTCTGTGCTCTATCAGACAGACTTTGCCTATTTCGGTGACCAGAAATGTTGCGACTCATTTGCATAGCGGTTTTTACGACGCTGATTTTCACCGCTGGAATCGCGGAAGCGGTTGAGGCCGAGGTGCATAAGCATCCGCAATGCGGCTGCTGCTCGGTGTGGAGCCGACATATGGAAGCTGCTGGCTTCGAGGTGACCATCGTGCCCTCGGTCGACAACGAAGCTCGCTGGAGCGCGTTCGACATCCCCCGCCGACTCGGTGCCTGTCATACCGCGAAAATCGACGGCTACGTCATCGAGGGCCACGTGCCCGCTACAGATATTCTGCGGCTACTCGAGGAACGGCCCGATGCGCTGGGACTCGTAGTGCCCGGCATGCCGATCGGCTCGCCGGGTATGGAAGGTCAAATCTCGCAGGCTTACGACGTCTTGTTGCTCAAGGCTGACGGAACAACGGAGGTGTTCGCGCGCTATTCGGGCGGTCGCTGATCCGAGAGGCCCGCCCGCCAGTCGGCGCCGGACGGGTTCTGGAACACGCGTAGCCCGAACTCAGGCAGGATTGCGAGCAGGTGGTCGAAGATGTCCGACTGTACGCCCTCATAGTCGGCCCACGCGGTGGTGGCGGTGAAGCAGTAAATCTCGAGCGGGATGCCTTCCGGCGTCGGATCGAGCTGGCGGACCAGTTGCGTGAGCCCCTGATTGAGCTGCGGGTGGTTTCGCAGGTAGAGCTGCACGTACGCCCGGAACGTGCCGAGGTTCGTCACCCGCCGCATGTTCACGGGCTCGGCGCCACGCGCCGCGAGCGTGTGGTTGAATGCTTCGATTTCCTCGAGCTTCTTGTCGAGGTAGTCGCCGAGCAGATAGAACCGCCGCATGGTCTTACACTCGTCATCCTGCAGGAAGCGAACGCTGGTCTGGTCGAGATACAACGGGCGCTTGATGCGGCGTCCACCCGCCTCCGTCATGCCGCGCCAGTTGCGGAAAGTGTCGGTCACCAGCCGGCTGGTCGGAATGGTGGTGATCGTTTTGTCCCAGTTCTGGACCGTGACCGTGTGTAGCGAGATGTCGATGACGTCGCCGTCGGCATTCAGGTCCGGCATCTCGATCCAATCGCCGACCCGGACCATGTCGTATGACGACACCTGTACGCTTGCGACGAGCGACAGAATCGTGCTCTGGAAAATCAACAGCAGCACTGCGGCCATCGCGCCGAGGCCCGCGAGCAGCGTGAAGATGTCGCGATCGAGGAAGATGCCCACGACGACGAGCCCGACGACGAGATACAGCACGATCTTGATGAGCTGTAGGTAGCCCTTGATGGGCTTGTCGTTCGCGTGTGGGCGTTTCTGGTAAAACGCGTTGGCAACATCGAGCGCTGCGCTCACCGCGCGGACGAACGCGACGACGACCATCACCTGCGCCAAGCGCTGTACCACCACGACGAATGAATCGTGCAAGTGGGGGACGAGTACGATGCCGAACAGCACCACGAGCGCTGGGACGGCGTTTGCTAGCCGGTCCGCGACACGATGCTCTATTAGCAGTTCTGCGGTGTCTTCTGCGACAAGCCGCGTGACCTTCTGCAGGCCGCGTATCAGGACGCGGCGGGTCACCCAGTTCGCGATTGTCGCCACGAGCAGCAGGAGAAGGACGCCCGCAACGGCTTGGAGCCACGGTGGCCCAATGAGTGCGAAATCGATCATATGGCCATTATGAAGGCTCCGGCATATCATTGCAGGCATGCGTAGAGGCCTGAAAATCCTGCTTTCATTGGTCGCGGTGCTGGTGCTGGTCATCATCGCGCTCGCGATTGCTGTTCCGCTGATGTTCGATCTCAATGACCACAAGGACAGGATCGCCGCCGAAGTCCACGACGCGACGGGTCGTGAACTCACCATCGATGGCGACCTCGACCTCACGATTTTTCCGTGGCTCGGCGTGCGGACCGGCGCCATGACGCTTGCGCAGCTGGAGGGGTTCCGGAGCGATGCGCCTTTCGCGGCGTTCAGGTCGGCGAATGTGCGCGTTAAATTGATGCCGTTGCTGTTACGCCGCGAGATCCAACTCGACCGCATCGCCCTCGACGGTTTGCAGCTGCAGCTTGAGCGCGATGCGGACGGCCGCGACAACTGGACCGACCTCTCGGAGCGCGAGCAGCCAGCGGACGTCGATGTCGAAACCGAGGCTGGTGGATTCGATTTTGAGAAACTCGAAATCGCCGGGCTATCGTTGACCAATGCGCGCATCGCGTTCCGCGATGCGCAAGCCGGCGCGGCTTACACCGTCGAGAACCTGAACCTTGAGACCGGTGAGATTCGTGTCGGTGCGCCCGTGGAGGTAGAGCTCACAGCTGACATCAGCAGCGGCGTGCCGCAGTTGCGCGGTGCTGTCGAGTTCACCGGACGGGTGGATTACGACAAGGCCAGCGGCGACGTCGCGGTCGCTATCGAGCGCGCGCTCGCCGACCTTGAGGGTGGCGTGCTGCCGGTCGCGCAGCTGCGCCTGGATTTCTCCGGCGACGCTGCAGGCAATCTCGAGACGGAAGCATGGCGCGCAGACGACCTCGCGCTTGACATCGTTGCGCGCGGCGGCCGGCTACCGGACCGCGACTTCAGCGCAATGGTGCGCGGGGCCGCGGCCGCAGACCTCGCCGCGCAGACCGCGACGTTGACCGCGCTGACCTTCGAAGGGTTCGGGCTTAACGCGACCCTCGATGGCAAGGCGACACAGATCATCGATGCGCCGACCTTTGAGGGCCGCGTCGAGGTCGCGCAGTTTTCACCGCGTTCCGTGCTCGGCACGCTGGGCCGCGAAGACCTCATCCCGGAGACCGCGGATCCAAGCGCGCTTGGACACTTCGAACTCTCGGGCGACGTTCGTGCCACCACCGACAGCGTTGAGGTGTCGTCGCTGGTCGCGCGCCTCGACGCTAGCCGCCTGACCGGGCGCGTCGCCGTCGCCGACCTCGAACGGCAAGCGCTCCGCTTTGACCTCGCCCTCGATACGCTCGATCTCGACCGCTACTTGCCGCCCGAGACGCCGAAAGCCGAGGACGTCCCGGTCGGTGCGCTCGACGAAATTCGCGTACCGAGCGAGTTGATCCGTGGACTCGACCTCGATGGGGCGCTCACCATTGGCGAGTTGCGCGTCGCTGGACTCGCATCGCGGGAAATCCAGGCGACCGTCAAATCTCAGGGCGGTTTGCTGCGCGTGAATCCGGCCAGCGCGAAGCTGTACGGCGGCGCCTATACCGGCGACGTGACGGTCGACGCGCGCGGCGAGACACCTCGCATCTCAATGAACGAACGGCTACGCGGCGTGCAAGCCGGTCCGCTATTCGAGGACCTGTTCGGCAACGCGCGCATCACCGGCGTCGCCGACCTCCGCGCGGAACTCAACGCGACCGGGCATACGATTGGTGACATGCGGCCTACGCTGAACGGCACGGTGGTCTTCGGTTTCGATGACGGCGCGATTCAGGGGTTTGACCTCTGGCATCTCGTGCGCGACGCACGCGCGGTCCTTCGCAACCAACCGCGACCCGCCCACGATGGCGTGCAGGAAACAGAATTCGGCAAACTCTCGGGAACTGGAACCGTGCGCAATGGCGTGATGAACAACGATGACCTGCGCGCCGATCTGCCATTCATGGTCGTCACCGGCGCCGGCAAGTTCGATGTCGTGCAGGAGTCCGTCGATTACACCTTACGTGTGACGGTCAGGGACCGCCCGGGCGTCGACGACGCCGAAGCAATCACCGAACTCAAAGGCCGCGCGATTCCGGTGCGCATCCAGGGCCCGCTCGACGAGCTCAGCTACCGTGTCGACATCGCGGAGGCGCTGAAAGAGGAAGTCGAGCAACGGGCCCGCGAGGAGTTACAAGACCGCCTGCGCGAAGGGCTGCGCCGCATCATCCCGTGAAGACGATTGCAGTTGTTTTGTTGGCGATGGTCGCCGTACCGGTCGCCGCGGCCGAGGTCGTGAACGTTGAGGTCACCCACGAGGACGGCGAGTACCACGTGACCATCGACGCGATGCTTGATGCGCCGCCCGACGCCGTGTTCGCTGTCCTGATCGATTATCCACGTTGGGCCGAGGTCAACGACCTCATCAAGGAGAGCGTCGTGCTCGCAGGCGCCGACCCGTCGCGGCAGCTCGTCCGCACCGTTGCCGAGGGTTGCGTGCTCGGATTCTGCAAACGATTCGAGCAGGTGCAGTGGATGCGCGCCAGCGAGGACCGGCGCATCCGTGCGGACGTCGTTCCGCACATGAGCGATCTGCGGTCGGGTTGGGCGGACACGAAGCTCACCGCGTCAGGCAATTCGACGCTGTTCCAATACGAGATGATGCTCGAGCCGGATTTTTGGATTCCACCGCTCATCGGCCCGATGATGATCAAGCGAAAGCTGCGCAAACAGGCGATCGAGACCGCAGAAGCGGTCGAAGTCGCCGCGCGTCTGTGAACCTGTTCTCCGAACGCTTGCTCGCGTGGCATCGCGAGCACGGCCGCCACGACCTCCCATGGCAGCGCAGCCGCGACCCGTATCGCGTCTGGGTCGCGGAGATCATGCTGCAACAGACGCAGGTCGGAAGCGTCGTCCCGTACTTCGAGCGATTCATGACCGAGTTCCCAACGGTATTGGCGCTCGCGGATGCGGAGGTCGATTCGGTCCTGCACGCTTGGGCGGGGCTTGGCTACTACGCGCGTGCGCGCAACCTGCACGCGGCGGCGGCCATCATCCGCGACGAGCACGACGGCGCCTTTCCCGACACATTCGATGCGGTCGCTGCGCTGCCCGGCGTCGGACGCTCGACCGCCGGCGCGATCCTCGCGACAGCATTCGATGCGCGCCATCCAATCCTCGACGGCAACTGCAAGCGCGTTTACGCGCGCCATGCAGGTATCGAGGGTTGGTCGGGCGCGACAGTTGTCGCGCGAGCACTCTGGGCCCAAGCCGACGCGGTCACGCCCGCCACGGACGCGCGCGATTACACCCAGGCAATCATGGATCTCGGCGCGACGGTCTGCACTCGCGCACGCCCGCAGTGCCATTGCTGCCCGGTCGCGGGCGATTGCATCGCGCTGCGTGACAATCGCAGCAGCGAGCTGCCGACCCCGCGTCCGCGCCGCGTCCGGCCACTGCGTACGGCGAGCCTGCTGATCGTGCGCAATCGGGTCGGGGAAATCCTGCTTGAGCGCCGGCCGCAGAAGGGCATTTGGGGCGGACTCTGGTGCTTGCCATGGGTGGAAGGAACCGGGCCGCGTGCGGCGCGCGCTTTGCCGACGGTGCGCCATGCGTTCACGCACTTCGAACTCGATATCACACCATGGACGTTGGATGCCGACGCGTTCGATGCCGATGATGGCAGCGCACGACGCGTCTGGGCCGACCCGGCTCGGCGCGCGACACTGGGATTACCCGCGCCCGTCCGTCGATTGCTCGACGCGCTAGAATCGGCCTCATGACAAGACAGGTGCAATGCGCAAAACTCGGCCGCGAAGCGGAGGGGCTCGACTGGGCGCCGTACCCCGGCGAACTCGGCCAGCGAATCTACGAGTCGATTTCAAAGGAAGCCTGGCAGCAGTGGGTCGGTCATCAGACGATGCTGATCAATGAATACCGGCTGAGCACCATCGACCCGAAGGCGCGCAAATTCCTCGAAGGTGAGATGGAAAAGTTCCTGTTCGGCGGTGGCGCGAGCGCGCCCGAGGGTTACACGCCGCCTGAGGGCTGAAGCAGCTGCACAGAGAAGAGCGTTTGCGGGTCGGTCCAGACTTCCACCACCGACAGACCAGCGCGCCCGGCCAACGCGGCGAACCCTTCGAGCGAGTACTTGTAGCTCGACTCCGTGTGGATGTACTCGCCATCCGTGAGCGTGATGCGCTCGCGTCCGAGCCGCACCGTCTGCGCGTGCTTGCTCACGAGATGCATCTCGATGCGGCTCGCCGTGTCATTCCAAACCGCGCGGTGTGAGAACGCCTCCACGTCGAAGTCCGCGCCGAGTTCTGCATTCAGGCGGTGCAGGACATTGAGATTGAATTCGGCGGTGATGCCCGTGTCGTCGTTGTACGCGCGCTCCAGCGTGGCGGGGTCCTTTCGCAAATCGACGCCGATCAGGATGCGACCGTCATCGCTAGCGATATTCGCGAAGTGTGCGAGGAGCTCGACCGCGCGCGCCGGCGAGAAATTGCCAATCGTCGAGCCTGGAAAAAACACCACGCGACGATTGACCACCTGCCGCGGCTCAGGAAGATCGAACGGTCGCGTGAAGTCGGCGCAGACCGGCAATACTTCGAGCGCAGGAAATTCGTCATTCAACGCCCGCGCGCCGTCGAGGAGGTGCTCGCGGGAGATTTCGACGGGTACGTAGGCGGCCGGATCGTCGAGCAAGTTCAGCAACACGCGCGCCTTGTCGCCGCCCGCGCTGCCGGGCTCAATCAACAGGACGCGTGGACCAATCGAAGCGGCGATCGCCGCGCCGTCGGCGCTTAGGATGCCAAGCTCGGTCCGGGTCGGATAATACTCGGGGAGTTCACAGATCCGGTCGAACAGGGCTGAGCCCCGTGCGTCATAGAAGTACATCGGCGCGATCCATTTCTGCGGCGCCCGCAGACCCCTTATGACGTCCGACAGTATGTCGTCCCGCGAGGGGTGCAGGTCCTGGAGTTCGACCTCGCTCATGTGTCGCGCGCCAATCGAACGCCGGTGAATTGCCAGCGCGCGCCGGGCGGGAAGAAATTGCGGTAGCTCGCGCGCGAGTGCCCGGGCGCCGTCGCGAAAGAACTCCCTTTCAATACCATCTGTCCGCTCATGAATTTTCCGTTGTATTCTCCGACGCTCCCCGCCGCGGGCGTGAAGCCCGGATACGGCAGGTAGGCGCTCGCCGTCCACTCCCAAACTTCCCCCGCATTCGGGGGCGTCGCCGCTTCCCACTCGAACTCCGTCGGCAGGCGCGCGCCGGCCCAGCGCGCGTATGCGTCCGCCTCGTAGTGGCATACGTGGCAGACAGCCGCGTTCGCGTCGAGCGGCTGGCGGCCCGCGAGCGTGAACGCGTACTCAAGGTCTTCCGACCAGTACAGCGGTCGCCGCCAGCATTCGTTCTGCATGGCCGCCCAGCCGTCGGACAGCCACAGCGACGGATCCTCATAGCCGCCCGCGCGGATGAACTCGCGATATTCTGCGTTCGTCACAGGCCGGTCCGCGATGGAGAAATCCTGCAATAGCACTTGATGCCGTGGCCGTTCGTTGTCGTACGCAAAGCCGCCCGTCGACGCACCGACATCAACGATTCCGCCGTCATGCCGGATGGATCCCATCGGCCCCGCGGCGGACGCCGGCGCCTGCGTATCGCGGTAACACGGCTGCAGCGGATTCAGCGAGAACGCATGCTTGATGTCCGTGAGCAGAAGCTCTTGATGTTGCTGCTCGTGGTTGATGCCGACCTCGATCAGCGCGGCCGTCCCGTCGTCGATTCCCGCCTCGAGCAAGTCGCCCATACGCCGGTCGACCCATGCCCGGTACTCGAGCACTTCGTCGAGGGACGGGCGTGTGACGAGGCCGCGCTGGGGGCGGGCCGCCATTGGGCCGACGGAGTGATAATACGAATTGAACAAGGACGCGAATTCGTCGCGAAACCGCTGCTTAAGCACGAACGTCTCAAAGAACCAAGTGGTATGCGCCAGGTGCCACTTCGCTGGACTCGCGTCCGGCATCGACTGAACTTGGCAGTCCTCGGCCGACAAGCCCTCGACCATCGACACCGTGCGAGTACGAACAGCTTGGAAATCATCAGCTTCCATGCACAAAATTTAGCACAGCATCGCGATATTCGGTCCGTTCTTGACGCCACATGCACCGGACTGTTTAATACGCGCTCCCGGTCGCAGCCTTTGCTCGCGGGAGCGCGTACTCCTACTTTTGGCCAGGTAGCTCAGTTGGTAGAGCAGGGGATTGAAAATCCCCGTGTCGGCGGTTCGATTCCGTCCCTGGCCACCATCTTCGTTGCCTTACAGCAACGCCTTGATTTTTTCGACCCATGCCTCCATGTAGATATCCCGCCCCGGGAAGCAGTCCCCCGGGCGACCTTTAATTGGAAACCTGGAGTTTGGTATGACGCAATCTAAACGGCGCCGGGGTGAACTTTTGGGGACGACCGAACCAGCGCCTCAACCTTCCTCGGCAGACACGAGTTCGCAGCCGGATGCACTCGGGCTGAGGGATGTCATCGACCGGTTGACCCCGTCGGTCTTCGTCGGGCTGCTCACCGTCGAAGGCAATTTGATTCACGCCAATCGCGCGGCGCTAGATGCTGTGGGCGCGACGTTGGATGACGTCCTCGGAAAGCCATTCCATACGACGCCATGGTGGAAGTTTTCCGATGTCGCCTTGCTTCGCTTGCGAGCGGCAATCGCGGAAGGATCCCAAGGGATTGCTTCCCGTTTCGACGTACTTGTCCAGGATCGCGATGGCCACATCCTGACCATGGACTTTTCCCTTCAACCCCTCCATGGGTCGGATGGAAAAATCGAGTACTTGATTGCGTCCGCTCGCGACGTGAGTGAAGGGAAAGCGGCCGAGCAGCGTGCCCTATATCTAGCGAGTCACGACAATCTCACGGGACTTCCAAATCGCAATTTGTTTGGCGAGCGACTCCGCCAAGCGGTCGCCCATGCCGACTGCAACGGTGGCCTACTCGCGGTTTTGCTCGTCGCCTTGGATCGCTTCAGTTTCGTCAATGACTTCTTGGGCCAGGGCGGGGGCGATGAGGTGCTAAAAGCCGCTGCAAACCGGCTTGCGGGGTGTGCCCGCGAGACGGATACGCTCGCCCGTGTAAGTGGTGACGAATTTGCCTTGATCCTGTCCGGCGACCATGCGGACATTTCACGCCTCGCAGGCGAGGCGCAGCGCATTGCGGACGCGTTCGCGCGACCTATATTGGTTGCGGGACGCGAGGTTTACCAGACGTGCAGCATTGGCGGCGTGGCTCGCGCCGACTCGAGCGTGAGCGAGGACCGATTGCTCCGGAATGCATGCAGCGCCTTGACCGCCGCGAAAGGCAGAGGTGGGAACATCGCCCACTTCTATTCGCTGGCGACCGCGCCGCACGATTCAGAGCGGCTCGATTTGGAATCGGCCCTTCGCAGCGCGCTCAAGCGCGATGAGCTTTCGCTGCACTATCAGCCTCAGGTGGATCTTCGCACGGGGGCCATTATCGGTGCAGAGGCGTTGATGCGTTGGCAGCGGCCTAATCGCGGCATGATTCCGCCCAGCCGATTCATACCGATTGCAGAGCAAACAGGCTTAATCGTCCCATTGGGTATGTGGGCGTTAAAGAGCGCGCTCGACTCGATTAGATATCTGCGCGAACAGGGCCTCGGAATCGAGCACGTGAGTGTCAACCTTTCGGCTCGGCAGTTACATCAGCAGGACCTCATTCAACAAGTCGAAAAGCTCATTCGACAAGCCGGCGTTGAGCCCGCCGTTTTGACCTTGGAGTTGACCGAGAGCATGTTGATGGACGACGCCGAACACGCTGTCCGTGTGCTCAGATCCCTCAAAGATCTTGGACTTAAGCTGTCCCTGGATGACTTCGGGACAGGCTACTCGAGCTTGGCTTACTTGAACCGCTTCCCGTTCGACACCATCAAGATTGACCGCTCCTTTGTCCAAGAAATGAACGTGCAGGCCAACGGTGCCGCCATCGTGGATGCGACGATAAAACTGGCTCACAGCCTGGGCATGACGGTGGTGGCCGAAGGCGTCGAATCCGAGCAACAACTCGCGGCACTTAGAGTGAGTGGGTGCGATTATGTGCAGGGCTACGTCTTCTCACGACCAATACAGATTGCAGATTTGACGTCCATGCTCCAGGAGCGACCTGTGTTCGCGCTACCGCCCGATAGTGACATACGGCACGCCCGTTAAACTCCGCTTGCCAGACGGCTCACGACGCGCAGCGAACCCGAGAAGCATCACGAGCCCGGTTTTCGTTGCGCGATAATCTCTAATCCTAGTCGCCTTTGCGAAGGCCCTGCGGTGGTTGGGTGTGCCGCAGTTGAAACACCACTGAACCATAAGTGAACTGCGGTATCGGAGCTGGCAAGCGCCGTAAGTGGCTGTTAGCTAAATAAAAGTAAATTCCACCTTTTCGGTTGAAAATCCCCGTGTCGGCGGTTCGATTCCGTCCCTGGCCACCATATTCCTCTCTGTTACATCAATTGCTTACGCAAGGAGCGAATATTTTGCCATCGATGGTATGGGTTGAGTGTGCCCAGAATGTGCCCCTCGTTCGGGGGCGGGCTACCATCAATTGTTGCGTGGTGCGCAACACGGTATAATCCGCTTCATGATTAAGTCATTTCGGCACAAGGGACTGCGCCGTTTTTTTGAGGACGGCAAGGTCGTAGGAATACAGCCGGCTCATGCGAGAAAGCTTCGCATGTTGCTTACGGCGTTAGACACGGCGACCGAAATTGATGACATGGCTGTGCCCGGCTTTGGTCTGCACGCGCTGAAAGGTGACAAAAAGGGACAGTGGGCGGTGAAGGTAAGCGGCAATTGGCGCATTACTTTTGAGTTCCGGGATGGCAACGCTTATTTACTTGAGTACGAGGATTATCACTGATGGCTATGCACAACCCTCCACATCCGGGCGAGTTCATCCGCGAGGTGTACCTAGAGCCGTTCGACGTTAGCGCCCGCCAAGTCGCGGAGCATCTTGGCGTGTCCGCGTCCACGCTGAATCGTCTCCTCAACGGCGGAAGCAACGTCTCGCCAGAGATGGCGCTCCGATTGTCCAAGACGCTTGGTCGGTCGCCTGAGAGTTGGCTTGCAATGCAGGATCATTTTGATCTCTGGCATGCCCGTAAGAACGTCAGTTTGAAGCAGGTGCGTAAGCTGAACATCTCGGCCGCATAAAAAACCTTACCGGTGTTTTCGTTCCAGCGGCAATGTCGCGAGCATGATCGGATTCGATGCGCCGCTGTCCGCAACGCGTTTTCCGGTTCCGGTAGCCGCCACAGAGATCCCGCCGCTGGTCGCACGCAATAAGGAGACGTCGTTTTCTACAGCGCGCACGATTGCCATGTCCGCGTGCAACTCTTCGATTGCCGCCCAATCGTTCGCCGCGACGAGTAACAAGTCAGCGCGCATATCAGTTACCTGACGCGCGAATGCGGGAAAGTCGGCGTCGAAACAGATCATGCCTGTAATACGACCGAGGGGCGTGTCGAGGACAGGAAGTACTCCGTCACCCGCCACGATTCGTTCGCCGGGCACGGGCTTTGCCTTGTGATAATCCCAGCCGATGTCGCCTTGCGGCGTGATTGCGACAAGGCGGTTCTGGAACGGTGCGTCCGGCGTTGCAGGGTAAAGCACCAGTCCCACGAAGAGGTAGACTCCATTCTCTTGTGCAAACTCGCGAGCACGCCGCAGAAAATCGTCCTCGTCGATCGCGAGTACTTGAGCGGCGCCTTCACTCCAGAGCACGAGTTCGGCCCCATCGGTGACGGCCTGCTTGCTCTGCGCCAATAACCACACAGTACGTTGCAGGCTGATTGCTCGGCGACATTCGATGTCTTCGCGCGCACAAGATAGATGCACTTGAGCAAGATCGGGCGCGGCAGCGACGGTCGCTACAGTGATCGTGGCGTTGGGTTTGTACCCCTGCAGGCTTAGGGAGCCGAAAATCACCACGGCCGTCACTGCCGATACCGCGAGCGCGCTAGCTATAAGTGATGTCCGCGCGCCGAGGCCTTGCTCAATAACAAGATTCGAAATGGCGGCGAGCCACGCGATCAGGAATGTGATGCCCCAGATGCCGACCACCGAAACCGATTGCAACAGCAACAAGAATCCCGTCTGGGTGTACGCGATGTCGCCCCAAGTGCCGAACGGGCTGGCCATGTATCCAACATAGAGAACTGCGAGCAGGACGGCGGGGAATACCAGTGTTGCCAATAGCGGCGGCAGCCGTGGCGCCACGACGCGGTCGATGAGAAACACCAGCGCAGCGAACACGGCGCTGAAGGCGATGGTGATCGCGTACTCGACCGCGGGTACGGGAATAACACCGTCCAGCTGGAACCACAGGACGATACCGTGCGCGAGCGCGATCCACGCAAAGCCGCTCCACGGCCGGCTCAGGCGGGAAAAGCGCAACAGGAAGGCGAGGAAGAACCAGGCTGCGAACACCGCCACGCCAGGTATTCCCGTTAGAAAGAGCAGCAGGCATCCTGCCAGCAACCACCCAAACCGCGAAACATTCCATGCTTTCATCAGAATCCCCAGCCTATGAAACAAGTTGCATACTCTAAGCGTTCGGTTCACAATATGCAATAGGTTGCATAAGGAGGCTTCATGGCGCTGGGGAATGTCCTGCTCGTTGCACTACTCCATAAGGAGGCGACGGGCTATGAGATTACACGCGAGTTCGACAGCACGCTGGGGCACTTCTGGCAGGCCTCGCATCAACAGGTCTATCGCGAGCTGGGGAAGCTTGAGTCAGAAGGCCTTGTCGCCTATCGCGACATCAAGCAAGAAGGGCGGCCGGACAAGAAGCGTTATCGGCTGACTGCAAACGGCCGAAGCGCACTGAAAGCCTGGCTGCAAGAGCCGCCCGCCACGCGGCGCGTGAACGATGAACTGCTCGTCAAGATACTCGGCGGGGAAATTGTCGGCGCCGCGATGCTTCAAGACCACATCGCCGCCAAGCGGATCGAGCAGGAGCATCGATTGGAGCTTTTTCAAGGCATCGAGCGCGAGTACTACAAGGGCAGCAAGCTGGAAGACTTGTCCACGGAGATGCGCTTGCTCTATCTCGCCTTGCGCAAGGGCATTTTTGTCGCGCAGGCATTTGTCGATTGGGCGCGCGAAGCGGAATCCTTGCTTCGGCGGGGGCGGATAGTCTGATGTCACATAAAAGCAAAACCTGTCTCTACACCGTACTGACAATCGGCCTGCTCGCCTGCCTCTGGGTTGGCTGGCGCGACTTTGATCCGCGGATCCCGCAGGACGAGGTCCGCGAAAACATCCAGTCAGCTGTCCGATGGACCTTGCAGCTTCTGATTCAGTACGTTATTCCTGCTGCGATCATTGTTTACTTCGGTAAAGAGGCGTACGCAGCATGACTGCCGTGGATGTACGCGGCTTGCGTAAATCATTCCATGGCCGAGAAGTCCTGCGTGGCTTTGATTTGAATATTACGGTCGGGACCGTGTTCGCGCTGCTTGGTCGCAACGGCGCGGGCAAGTCGACGACCTTGCGGCTGTTGCTGGGCTTGTTGACCGCGGACGGTGGCGAGATTCGCCTATCCGGACAGCAGATGCCACGAGACCGTCATTCGATACTCGCCAACGTTGGCAGCATGATTGAGTCGCCATCGCTCTACGAAAACCTGACCGCGCGCGAGAATCTCGCGATCGATGCGCGTGTGCGGGGCCTTGAGGCGCGCGCCGTCTCTGAAGCGCTGGAAATCGTGGAGCTCGCCGATGACACGCAACCGGTGCGCGAATTCTCGCTCGGTATGAAGCAACGGCTCAGCCTCGCGCTCGCCGTGGTTGGACGGCCAAGCATTCTGATACTCGACGAGCCGACGAACGGCCTCGATCCTATGGGGATTGCCGACATGCGTAGGCTTCTGCGTGACCTCCCAGCACGCTTGAATACGACCGTGCTGTTGTCGACCCATATCCTCGCCGAGGCGGCGCAAGTTGCGACGGACCTCGCCATCCTTGAGGCGGGTGAGTTGTGTTATTCCGGAAGCCTGGAGGCGTTACGGCGCAGGCAACGCCGGCGACTACGCCTTGTCAGCAGTGACGCGGCCAAGCTCGAATCCCAGTTGCTTGCGTGGAATCTCGAGGTGCGGAACTTCTGCGTTCCTGTCGATGACGAAACCTCGGCCGCCCACCTCATCCGACGATTGGTCGAGCACGGCGTCCCACTGCATCACGCAGCGCTTGAGGAACCTAGCCTCGAGGAGATTTATTTCGAAATGATTGGGATAGCGGCATGACCGCAGACCTCGGCGTACTTTTCTTCAACGAACTGCTAAAATTACGGCGCAGCCTTGCGACGCTCATGTTGCTGCTCGCGCCGCTATCCGTCGTACTACTCGTGGTACTGCTGCATCTATCGAACCCAGGTGGGCCGACCGAGGACCGATGGCTCCGGCTGGCGCAGACCGCTGTCGCAGTTTGGGCCTACCTCGTATTCCCGCTATTGGTCGCCCTGCAAGCTGCCGTCATCAACGGCCTGGAACACCGCGTCGATGGTTGGAAGCGGATGTTCGCGTTGCCGATCCACCCCGGACGCTTTTTCCTTGCGAAACTGATGGCTTTAATGGTGATGATGGCATTTGCATCTTTCCTGCTCGCGGTGAGCTTTTATGCGGTGACTGCAGCCGCTCACGTCGGACTCGCGTCTTGGCCTGCGATTCCGGACGGCGGCTTCACATTTTTAGTTCGCTCGATGTTGGCCTGCGTCGCCGGCGGATTGTTCGTCATGGTGATTCACCACACGCTGAGCTGGACACTGCCGAGCTTCGTGTTCCCGCTCGGTATCGGAATTGTCGCCGTCATGGCGGTTTTCATGGTGGGTTCCAGCAAATACTGGGTATTTCTGCCGTGGTGCTGGAGCCTTCTCGCCACGGCGGGGAGTGATCCGGCAATTGGCGATGCCGCAATGATGCTCGGCGCGACGCTCGCGCTGATTGCCGCCCCAATGGCGGCGCGCGGCGCACGCCGCTTGCGTAGGTTAGGGCAGTGAGAAAGGTCATCGTTTTCGGCAACTCGGGGTCCGGGAAATCGACTTTAGCGGCAGAGCTTCGCGATGAAGGCCTGGCGCACCTTGATTTGGACGTGCTCGCTTGGCTTCCGACAACTCCGCCTGAACGGCGCCCCATTGAGCAGGCGTACGTCGATATCCAGCAGTTCATGACGGGCAACGCTGAGTGGGTCATAGAGGGCTGCTACGCGGACTTGCTCGAATTAGTAAAGCCATTTGCAACTGAAGCGATCTTCATGAACTTGCCGGTTCACCTCTGCCAGGAAAATGCGAGAAATAGGCCATGGGAGCCCCATAAATACGAGATCAAAGCGGCGCAAGACGACAATTTGGAAATGTTGCTCGATTGGATTTCGGGGTATGCCGATAGAGATGATGCACTTTCACTTAGCGCGCACCGTGCTATTTACGACAGCTTTCGGGGTGAGAAGAAGGTGATCACCAACAATAATCGCGACGGCCCCGGGCGGAACCGATGACCCGAACGAAACATATATTCCTTTTCTGCGCGACCGCGGTCGTGTCCGCGGCCGCGACCGTCCTCGCAATTGAGATTTTCGCAGATGAGGCGCCGGTTGCGGGCGCCCTCCAGGTCAGCATCCAGTCTGCTGTCCTCGGCGAGAATCGGGAGTACTTTGTTCACTTGCCAGAGGGTTACCAGCCTGGCGCCTTGCGTCGCTATCCTGTGCTGTACGTACTTGACGGGACATCCCAATCGAAGCACACGGCGGATTCCGCGTCCCTTATGGCCAGGGTTGGTCTGATTCCTTCCATTATCGTGGTCGGTGTGCCGAGCATCGACGGCGACACTAGAAATCGAGACTACACGCCGCCGGACATGCGACTAGATACCGATGATGCCGACAGTCAGAACGGCGCTGCCGACAGGTTCCTCACGCACCTCGAGACCGAATTGATTCCCGCGGTCGAGCGTGAGTACCTAACGACCGGCTCCCGGATGCTGGCGGGCTGGTCGCGAGGTGGCCTGTTCGTCGTTTACTCGCAGATTGCAGCGCCCGCTCTGTTTGATGGAAGGTTTGCGCACAGCCCCGCTCTTTGGCGCGAGAATGACCGCATCGTGTCCCAGCTCGAAAAAGCCCTAGCCGCGTCGGCCACCCCCGAAAATTTCCTTTACTTGAGCCTCGGCGATGGGGAGAACAAGAAAATGACTGCCGCCTTCCAAAATGCGATCGCCATGCTGGAGCAAAGCGCGGCGCCGACGCTTCGTTGGAATGCGGGATACAGTGCGAACGGGGACCATCAGTCGAATCCGCGACTGTCCACCCCCGTCGCTCTCTGCATGATGTTCAATCCAGACCGGCCATGCGGCGCTGCTCACGTTGCAGCAAACGAAGATTCGGAGCGCGGTGAACTGACAGTGAAATGACACACACGCAGAGACCAAAAAATCTATGCCGCTTCGGCGTGCAGCTTCAGTCCTAATGCACGCGCAATGAGCGAGCGCCGTAAGTTGCTGTTAGCTAAACAAAAGCAATTTTCCCATTCGATAACGGACTTCCATCATCGTTCCCCTCCGCACGGTTTGGACGCGCTTCTTGCTGCACCCTGAAGTGAGAACTTGAACTGGACCGCTGCGAGGGGCGGAATCGAATATTATGGAGCTTGCTCCGGACACTAAAGCGCTCACCACGTTGGTTAGTGTGGTTTGTGACACCAAACTCGCGAACGGCGGATTTCTCCAACTCGCCGGGAGCGATACCCAGGACCTGTCCGTGGCGGCGCACTGTGGATTGTCAGATTCGTTTCTCGCGCATTTCGAAGGCGCAAGAACGGGCGACGGGACGCCGTGCAGCCATGCGCTCGCTGAGCGCCGGCGAGTGGTCATTCGCGATCTTCGGACGGATGCCGCATTCCGTCCGCATCTGGAGGTCTCGTTGGCCGAGAATGTTCTTGCCGCACAGGCCACGCCCTTGATAGATACCTTGGGACGCGTGGTCGGGGTCTTCTCCAGCTTTTACAGTGAGCCTCACCACCCTACACGCGACGAGCTCAACATATTGGATTGCTGTTGCGAAATCGCGATCGGAATCATCGAGAGCAACGACAGTGCGGACGCGCTTTGGGCGGATTACGGCGACGACGTTCGGCGCAGCACGGTCAGCGAGCACGTCGTGCGTGCATCCAAGGCGACAAGAACACTGCTCGATACGCTCGGGGAAAATCATCAATGGCCGATGCTGCTCGCAACCCGTCGCAATCTGGAAATTGTTACCACATACCTCGATGAGAGGCTTGCACGCCTGAATTAAGGGCGCGGCACTGTCGTGAGTATAATCGGATTCGATGCGACGGCTGGCCAATCTCCATGGGCCGTTTACGAAGCCATATTTCGTGCCCGATGCCGAAACGGAAGAGGGCCTGACGATCTTGCAATCCTTTTTGGCTTTTTTGTTGCCTTGGCCCTCTGCGGATGGCGATTAATGCGCGCCGTCGTAAGGTTCGAACACGGTAGCCTTGTGCGCGCATCTACCCGGTTACCAATCAAGGTGTTTTTGAACTCAGTCACGTACCACAGCTCGTGGCCAGGTGATTCTAGGGTTGGTTGGCGCCGGTTGCTTTGGCCTTACTGCGGTAGCTTGGCGCGATGAAAACTTGTGACCGAACCATGTATCGGAGCGGCGGATTAACAATCAATGCCGGCTGACCTGGAAGCGCTATACCCCAAGCTGATCAGCCTGATGCTTGACACGGTCTTCGTGGTCGACCGGGACAACCAGATTCTCTTTGTGAGTGATGCTTGTGAAACGCTGCTCGGATATCGAGCCGAGGAACTTGTCGGCACCGCAATCACGGGCTACATGCATCCCGACGATCTGGCGGTCACGCAAGCCTCCATTCGCCGGGTCATGAGTGGCCTGCCTCACACCGATTTCCGAAATCGCTACATCCGAAAGGATGGTGGTGTCGTGCACATCCTGTGGTCTGCGCGCTGGTCTGAGGAGGAAGGCGTGCGGATCGGTGTTGCGCGCGATGTAACTTCGCTTCGGCAAGCGGAAGCAGAATTACGTTTCCTCGCCCATCATGATTCGCTGACCGGGTTGACCAACCGATCGCTGTTCAGCGATCGGTTGGACTCGGGATTGCGTGCGGCCCGCCGCCACAAGAGCGGCCTGGCTCTGCTGTTCATGGATCTCAATGACTTCAAGCGAATCAATGATGACCATGGACATGCCGTGGGCGATCGCGTGCTCTGTGCGGTTGCGCGACGTCTGGAGGGTTGCGTACGTGAGACGGACACGGTGGCCCGGATGGGTGGCGATGAATTCACGGTGCTCTTGACCAACATCGTGTCGGCAGACGCGGTTTCCAGGAAGGTAGAGGAAATCGTCGCTACGATGACCGAGCCGCTGGGTGCGGAGTTTGGCGGGATCGTGATGCCGTCCTGCAGTATCGGCGTCGCCTGTTATCCCGCGAACGGCGCGGATGCTGATACCCTGTTGAGCCATGCGGATGCAGATATGTATCGGGCCAAGCGACGATGATTGAATCCCTGAAGCGGTTTTGGCGCGCACTTCGCCATCAACTCAAACGCACGGAAGTCGAAGAACATGATGGCTTCCGGCTATTCCGATATCGGGGTGCAGATGGCTCGTTCGACTACGAGCGCTACCGTCAGATCCAGACCGAAGGCAACAAGAAGAAGCTAGAGAAAGTTTGGGCGGTCGAGGACAACATTGCGTTTCTCTCCGAGTACGTCCGTGACCATGTTCGGGAACCGAAGTTCGGACTCTGCCATGGAACGCGGCGCGGGAAGGAGCAGGAATGGTTCCGTAAGCATCTCGGCTGCGAGGTGCTAGGTACGGAGATATCCGACACCGCGACCCAGTTCCCGCACACCCTCCAGTGGGACTTCCACGAAGTGAAGCCCGAGTGGATCGACGCGGTCGATTTCATCTACAGCAATTCGCTCGACCACAGCTATGACCCGAAGAAGGCGCTCGATGCGTGGATGCGGTGCGTGCGCCCAGGCGGCGTCTGCCTGCTCGAGCACACTTCGCGCCACGAGCATGCGACGGAACTCGACCCATTCGGTGCAAGCATCGACGAGATGCCGGGGCTCATTGAGGCCTGGGGCGAAGGCCGTTACCGCGTGGAGACCATTCTGGACGCACCAGTGGCTGCGCCATCGCTGCGGTATTGCCGCTACCTGGTCCTTGTCCGATAGTTAGATGAACCGGAAAATCGGCGGAAACACTACCACGACAGTAGCGGCCCACCCGGCATACACCGGCAGATAGTTCGTCTGCCAACGCTCGAGCGACGCGAACGAGCTCTGCCCGCGCAGGAAGCGTGTGTACAGGACCGCGGACCAGGCGAGGTTCACCAGCAGAATCAGGTTCATGCCCAGTGCCGCAGCGCGGTTCGGGCTGACGCCGAATTCGGCGATGCGTGCGGAGATCGCCCAGAGCGCGACCGTGTCGGCGAGCAGCGCGCATACGACCAGCAACACCTGTACCCAGTCGTAGACGGACGGCGGTGCGTGCGGATCGCGCGCCGACACCGAATAAAGCAGCAAGGAGAGCACCACCACCAAGAGAAGGTCGAAGCCGATCAGCACCTCGCGCTCAAGGTCGATGCCGCGACCTGTAAATACCAGCGCGCCGAGGAACGCGAGCAGCATCAGAGTGAACAGCGGCGTGAACAGCCGGGTCAACACCGGCGCCATGTTCTCGACCACGCTCTGCTTGGCCTCGACCAACCACGCCCCGACGACGACCGCGCCCATCGCGCCGCACGGTATCAACCAGGCCTGGATAAAGTACTCGACCTCGATGCCGATTGCGTAGAAGACCATCGCGGTGAATGCGGTCAGCAAGCCACCGCCGAGCGCAATCAGCACGTAGTAGATGAACAATTCGCCCGAAAAGCGGATGAAATCCATGCGGCCTGCGACCTCCGACCAGCGCGTTCCGGCGTACGCAATGCCGACCAGCAGCCACAGCGCAATTGGCAGGTGCAGCGCCAAGAGGCCGAGCGTCGAACTCGAGTCGGTGATGGGATAGACATTGACAACCACCGCAGCCGCAGCGAAGCCGGCGACGAGCCACGCCAGACGCGGCGGCCGGGCATCGCCGCGTTTCCACACGAAATAGCCGGCCAGGAACGGCAGCACGAACAGCGATAGATTCAGCGCGTAGAAGATGCCGCCGCCCTCGGCGTCAGGATCCAGCGGGATCCCGAACAGGCCCGGCAGCTTGATGGCGATGGCAGCCGCCATCGCGAAACCGAATGCGACGAGGGCGTTCGTCTGAGAGCCCGGGTCACGCGCCGCGTTGCCGACCGGCAGCACGAGTTGCTTCCACAACCGCTCGGAGTGCTCGCGCGCGAACTCGCGCGACAGGCTGTCGAGATCGCCGATGCGCTTCACTGCCACGAGGAACGCCTCGTCGTCTTCGAGACCCGAATCGGTGAGCATCGAAATCTGTTCGCGAAGGTGGTCTTCCAATTCCGCGACGTCGACCGCGTGGATCGCCTGGCGGCGGCGGAGGTAGGTGCGCCACTGGTCAATCTGTTCCTCGAGGACACCCATGTTCAAGCTCCCAGTAAAAGTGGTGCGGCGGGCGCCGCGATGGTGAACCGCCAAATACCCCGTAACGTCTCATCGACGGTCTGCCATTGCCGGCGCTCGTCGGCGAGATGCGCGCGACCCCCGGTGGTGATTCCGTAATACTTGCGTCGGCGACCGCTGTCCGCGACTTCCCAGCGCGACTCGATGTGGCCGAGGCGCTCGAGCCGATGCAGGACGGGGTAAAGCATGCCGTCGGTCCACGCGATGCGACCGCCCGACAGTTCCCGGACGCGCTGAAGAATCGCGTAGCCGTAGCTGTCCGCTTCGGTCAGGATGGCGAGGACCAGGGGGGTCGACGACGCAGCAATCAGGTCTTTATTGATGTCCATGGGCTTGTCCCGCGATACCTAGCGGAACAATACATAGCGGTAATAGGGATGTCAACGAGGCAGCGCGGTCAGTGCTTGAGTATCACGTACAGCGCGTGGATGATGCCGGGGATGAAGCCGAGCAGCGTCAAAAGGATGCTCAGCCAGAAGTGACCCGTCAGGCCGACCTCGAGAAACACCCCGACGGGCGGTAGAAGAATCGCGAAGATGATTTTGATTGGATCGACTGCGGTGACGGCCATAGTGCAATCGTAGACGCTGCCAATCAGCCGCTCTGTGCGGAAACGCTCCAGGAGAACCAGTAATGTCCAAATTCGCGGCGAGAACGGCGGCCGACACCGCCCGCCTGGTCGAGGCTTCGCCACTCGCGTGGGTGGTGTCCGGCGTCGGGGAAAATTTCCGGGCGACCTTGCTCCCCATCCGCGCTGTGACAGACGACAAGGGGGGCGTCGCGCGGCTCACGGGGCATTTCGCGCGGCGGAACGACCAAGTGACGCTGCTATCAGTCGATCCGCGCGCGACGATCCTGTTTCTCGGCCCGCACGGTTATGTCTCGCCGTCGTGGATGGCGGATCGCACACAGGCGCCAACCTGGAATTATGCGAGCGCGCAGTTTCTGGTCGAGATCGAGTTCTTCGACGACCCCCCGCGCGTGCGTGCGCACTTGGACGATCTCGTTCAGGCGATGGAGGGTGACCGCGCGAACGCGTGGACGGTCGATGAGACCGCGCAACGCTACGCCGCACTGTCGCGCAACATCGCCGGGTTCGACGCCCGCATCATCGAGACGCGCGAGAAATTCAAGCTTGGACAGGACGAGCGCCCGGACGTATTCGCCGACATCATGAGCGGCCTCGAGCGGACCGGTCAGCGGGACCTTCACGACTGGATGGCGGTTTTCGCGGCCGAAAAGTAGCGTGCGGGCGCCGCGCCGAAGGTACGGCGGAACATCGCGGTGAATGCGCTCGAACTGTTGTAGCCGACATCGAATGCGACGCTCGTGACGCGCTCGCCCACCGCGAGCCTGGACAGCGCTTCCATCAACCGCAGATGTTGCCGCCACGCGGCGAAACTCATGCCGGTCTCGCGTCGGAACACACGCGTGAACGTGCGCCGCCCCATGTTGGCGGCCGCTGCCCAATCATCGAGCGTCTCCTTGTGCGCGGGGTCCGCGAGCATCTTCTGGCAGATGCGCAAGAGCTGCGGATGGTCGGGCATCGGGATGTGCAGCGGCGCGACCGGCGTCGATACGATCTCGTCGAGCAATAATTGCATCATCCGGCCGTCACGCCCGGCCTCGTCGTACTCAACGGGTACCTGCGTCGCCTCGATGATCAACTCGCGTAACAGCGTGGAGACCTCAAGCACTCGGCAGGTTGTTGGCGAACCGTCGCGTGCCGATGCGTCGACGTACAGCGTCCGAACGGACACGGCGCCGCGGCAACGCGCGTCGTGCACCATCCCCGGTGGTACCCAGACGGCGCGCTGCGGCGGAACGACGACGCTGACCGTCGGCGTCGTCACCGACATCACGCCCGCAGATGCATAAACGAGTTGCGCTCGACGGTGCGAGTGCGGCGGGTCGTAATATCCGTCTGGATATTCGTCCGCGAGCGCAGCGACCGGCCGGGGTACATCCTGGTAGTCGATGCCCCGCGTGCTACGGCCGGTTGGCCCGAACGCGACGATTTTTGCTCCACCTGCGACTGCGGCCCTCATGGGGTTCTTATAAACCTGTGGCATCGCGATGGCAATGGAGCGGCGAGTGAGCGATTTGGACCCGGATATCCGCATCTTCGTGGAGACCGTGGCAGCCGATGCGGCACGCCACCCCGATTCCCATGCGATTCCGTACGCGGAGGCCCGTCGCAACCTCGAGCACGTACGCCGGCGGTGGGTGGCGGGCGGCCCCGACATGGCGCGCAGCGTGGACCTCGAAGTTCCGACGCGCCACGGCGCGATGAACGCACGGCTGCATGCGCCGCACGGCGACGGCGCGCTACCTTTGCTTGTCTACCTGCATGGCGGCGGTTGGACCTTCTTCAGCATTGAGACGCACGACCGCGTGATGCGCGAATACGCGGATCGTGCGGGCGTGGCCGTGCTCGGCCTCGATTACGCGCTGTCGCCGGAAGCGAAATTTCCCGTCGCATTGCACCAGACCATCGACGCGGTGCGCTGGGTGCAACAGGACGCGGCCAGACTTGGTGTCGATCCTGCGCGCATCAGCGTCGGCGGCGACTCCGCTGGCGCGAATCTCGCGCTTGCAACGGCGCTGGCGCTCCGCGACGAGGGTGATGTGGGGCTCGTGCAGGGATTGGTTCTCAATTATGGCGCGTACGACGCGCACTGTTCGGATGCTGCGCACCGGTTCGGTGGACCGGGATACATGCTGGGTAGTGAAGAGATGGCGGTGTTCTGGCGCAATTACACTTGGGATCCACGCGACCTCGAGAATCCACTCGTGTGCCCGGCGCGCGCCGACGTCACCGGGTTGCCGCCCGTATTCATGGCGATTCCACAGTGCGACCTGCTCACGGAACAGAACGAACTCATGGCCGACCGCTTTCGTGCGGCCGGCGTTGCCGTCGACGCCCGCGTGTATCAGGGCGCGACGCACAGTTTTTTGGAAGCAGTATCCATCGCGGCCGTCAGCGCACGTGCGCTCGACGATACCGCGGGTTGGCTTAGGCGAAATAACGGGTAAGGGGGCGACGCAATGCGCAAACAAGTGATTGGGGTGGTGGCGTTTTGTCTGGGCACAGCGATGGGCACGACGGTCGCCCAAGCGCAGGACGAGGAGTCGTCGTACGAAGGAGCGATCACGGTCGAGGCGCCGGACTATGTATCCACCGGCAGTCGAAGCGCGACGAAGTCGGACGCGCCGCTGCTCGAGACGCCGCAGTCCGTCACGGTCATCTCGCGCGACCAGATTGACCTTCTTAATTGGACGAGTTTGCAGCAGGCCGTGCGGTACACCGCCGGCGTACTCGGCGAAAACTTCGGCCCCGACGAGCGCTACGACTGGTTGACACTGAGGGGCTTCCAGCCGGTGCAGTACATTGACGGCCTCCAGGCACCTATCGGCTCGGTCGCGAACGTCGGCACCGACCTGTACGGCTTCGAGGCGATTGACGTGCTCAAGGGTCCGTCGTCGGTGCTTTACGGCCAGACGCCCCCGGGCGGCATCGTGAACATGACGAGTCGGCGGCCTGAGGATCGGTTCAGCGGCGAGTTCGGTGGGCAGCTCGGCAACTACAGCCACAAGCAAGTCAACGGCGACGTGACTGGCCCCATCGGCGCATCGGCATCGGGACGATTCACGGCGCTGTACCGCGACCGCGGCACGCAGGTCGACTTCATGGACTCGCAGCGGTTATTCGTGGCGCCTGCGCTCACGTACGAGTTCAACGATGCGACCCAGGTCACGCTGCTCAGTTATTTCCAGCGCGATGAAATCGACAACGTGTCGACGGGCTTCCTGCCCGCGCACGGCACGGCGCTGCCGAATCCGAACGGCGTCATCCCGGTCGGGCGCAATCTTGGTGAACCCGGCGTGAATTTTTATGATCGCGATCAGTATGCGTTCGGCTACGAGCTCAACCACGCTCTCGCCAACGGCGTTGAGTTGCAGCAAAACGTCAAATACTTCAGCTCGTCGGTCGAGTCCCGCACGATTTATGGCGTGGGCTTCGTCGACGCGGATTTCGACGGGACCCCTGACGATTTCCGCACGGTGAACCGGTCCGACTTCCCGTTCAAAGAAGACGTCGATTCGTTCAATGTCGATACACGTGCCAAGTTCGTGCTCGACCAGGGCGGCGTGACCCATACGTTCCTCGGCGGCATCGATTACCGCCGCTACACACTCGAGTCCGAGTTCGGCTTCGCGGCTGTACCGTCCATCGATGTATTCGACCCGGTCTACGGTGCACCGATGCCCACGCCGACATTCTTCCCGTTCGGGGACCAAGTGCAGAAGCAGACGGGGTTGTATCTCCAGGACCAGATTCGCTTCAATGACTGGGTAGTGACGCTGAGCGGCCGCCAGGATTGGGTGCGTACGGAAGACACGGCGAGCGTGAGCGAGAGCGAGTTCAGCTACCGCGCGGGCGTCAACTACGTGATGGACAACGGGATCGCGCCTTATGCGCAGCTCGCGCGTTCCTTCCAGCCGGTGCCGGGCGCGGATTTCGACGGCAACCGCTTCAAGCCATCCAGCGGCGAGCAGGTCGAGTTCGGGGTCAAGTACTCCGACCGTAATCGTTCCGCCGACCTGCGGTTCTTCGGCTCTATCGCCGTGTACAAGCTCGTGCAGGAAAACGTGCTCACGCCGGATCCGGATCCCGCACATCTGTTTTTCAGCGTGCAGGCGGGCGAGGTCGAAGTGCAGGGCGTCGAGTTCGAGATGGTCGCACGCTGGCGCGAGCGCCTGAGCCTGCACGCCGCGTACGCGCATACCGACTCTGAAGTCACCAAGAGCACGGGGCCGGACCTCGGCCAGCGTCTGCCGATGGTTCCCGTCGACACCTTTTCGCTGCTCGCCGATTACGTGATACCGGCGGGCCCGCTGGTCGGTCTCGGCTTTGGCGCCGGTGCGCGTCATGTCGGGGATGGTTACGGCGACGGGGCAAACCAGTGGCAGACCGATGCCGTCACATTGTTCGACGCGCAGGTCCATTACAATTTCGGGGAGTGGCGGCTTGCCTTGAACGCGAGCAACCTCGCGGACAAGGAATACGTCGCGCGCTGCAGCAGTGCGGCTGATTGTTTCTACGGGACCCGGCGGTCCGTCGTGGGAACTGTGACGCGCTCATTCTGATGTCGGCATGAAGGGGGTCGATGGCGTGAAGCGGTTCGTTTGTTTGCTCGCGCTTTCGATCCCCGTCGCGTCGGCGGCGGCGTTGCCGCTCGATACCACCCGCACGCTGTCGTTCACGACATCCGAAGGCTCGTGGATGTCTGTGGACGTGTCGCCCGACGGACGACGCATCGCGTTCGACCTGCTTGGCGACCTCTACACGATCCGCGTGCGCGGCGGCACCGCGAGCCCGTTGTTGACCGGCCCGGCGTTCGAGTCCCAACCGGTGTGGTCTCCCGACGGGCGCCGAATCGCATTCATCAGCGACCGTGACGGCAATGAAAATCTGTGGACCGCGTCGGCTGACGGGTCCGACCTGCACCAACTCTCGTTCCTCGACGACAACACGGAGTTCATGTCACCCGCTTGGAGCTCTGACGGCGCGGCGATTTTTGTGTCGCGGCTACTGCCTGCAGTCGGGGCGGCCCAAATCTGGCGCTACGATGCGGACGGCGGTCGTCGCATCACAGAAAACCTCGCGGGCTCGACGACACCCG
Organism: Gammaproteobacteria bacterium; assembly: GCA_040882865.1. Taxonomy (GTDB): domain Bacteria; phylum Pseudomonadota; class Gammaproteobacteria; order Natronospirales; family JAIVGZ01; genus JAIVGZ01. Next base: position 139,060 of record JBBEAN010000001.1, on the reverse strand, counting down.
CCGACCAGCGACCGAGCGCGGTCGGCGTCGCCCTGTCGCCGGATGGCCGGTACGCGTACTACGCGTCGCGCGCCGGTCACTCGCCACGCGAGTGGCGCCCGTGGCAGATCGTGCGCCTCGAACTCGAGTCGGGTACGGTCGAACCCGCTATCTCGACCATCGATGGCGCCGCGAGACCCGTGCTCTCGCCGGACGGACGATCGCTCGCCTACGCGTCGCGTCGGAGTGGGCTGTCGAGTCTTCGACTTCGCAATCTGGCGTCCGGTGCCGATCAGGAACTCGTCCATCCCATCCAGCTCGACCAGCACGGGGCGTGGGCGACGATGGATGTCACGCCGCGTTTTTCATTTACGCCCGATGGACAGTCGATTGTTTTCACACGCGATGCGCGGCTCCACCGCGTCGACATCGCCAGTGGCCGAGTCGTCGCGATACCGTTTGAGGCGCCGGTGACGCTCGGGCTCGGCCCGTCACTGCGACGCGAAATTCCAATCGACGAGGGTCCTGTACGCGCGCGCCTGATTCAGGCGCCGACCGAATCGCCGGACGGTACGCGTATTGCCTTCTCTGCGCTCACGCATCTGTACACAATGGCGCTCGTCGACGGCGCCGCGCCAGCGCGCGTCACCGATGATGGCCTACCGGCGTTTCAACCGTCGTGGTCGCGCGATGGACGTTGGCTCACCTATGTGACATGGGATTCGCGGGACGGCGGCCACGTGTGGCGCGTGCACGCGGGCGGCGGACGAGCTACGCGCGTCACGGCCGATGCCGCGTACTACACGAATCCAGTCTTCACACCGGACGGCCGCCACATTCTCGCACTGCGCTCCAGCCACCACGAGCGTTTGCGCGTCACGATGGAGTACGGCCCATTCCGACAGGCAGAGCTCGTCGCATTACCGATCCGAGGCGGTACGCCGCGCGTGCTGCGGTCCGGGTCATTCGGCGGTCCCGCACAGTTCGTCGGCGACCGCATGTACCAGTATGGCGCCGACGGACTAGCCTCGATGGCGATGGATGGAACCGATTACACGGTCCACGCGCGCATCACTGGCGCACCATATTACTTCGAGGAGGGCCGTACGCCGGTGAAGTCCGTGCGCGTGAACGCGGATGGCACGCGCGTTCTTGCGGAAATCCGGTCGCAAGCCTATCTGTTGCCGCTACCCGCGGCCGGCGGCGCGGTCGCGGACATCGACGTGACTGACCCGTCAGCGACGCGTCTGACCGACGTCGGCGCAGACTTCATTGGCTGGAGCGCCGCGGGCGGCGTACCCGCCTGGGCCGTCGGGTCGACGTATTACCGCGGCACGGACGCGTATCCGGCCGTGGTCGAGGTTCCGCGTGACCGTCATGACGAAGCGCTCGTGTTACGCGGCGCGACTGCCATCACGATGATTGGCGAAGCCGCCATCGAGGATGCCGACGTTGTCATCATCGGTAATCGAATCGTGGCGGTCGGCCCGCGCGGGACGGTCGTTGTGCCGGCGGACGCGCACGTACGCGATGTCAGCGGACGGTTCATCATCCCCGGGCTTATCGACGCCCACGCGCATTGGGCAGACATCCGCCGCAGCGTGCTTGAGCGGCAACCCTACAGCGTGCTCGCGAACCTCGCGTACGGCGTCACGGCCGGTCTTGACGTGTCGACACTCACGATCGACATGCTCGTATATCAGGACATGATCGCTGCCGGCCTCACGATCGGGCTGCGAACGTTCTCGACGGGCCCCGGCGTTTTTTCATTCAACGACTTCCAGTCTCGCGACGAAGTCGTCGACGTGCTCACCCGCTATCGCGACCATTATCGCGTCACCAACGTCAAGCAATACCGCGTCGGCAATCGCCGGCAGCGGCAGTGGTTCGCCTCGGTTGCAGGCGAGCTCGAGCTGATGCCGACCACGGAGGGCGCGGACAACTTCAAGCTGAGCATCACACAGGTGCTAGATGGGTTCGCGGGGGTCGAGCACGCGTTGCCGACCGTCGGCCTCGGCCGCGACGTGGTCACCCTGCTCGCGGACAGCGGCACGGCGTATACGCCGACGCTGAGCGTCAGCGATTCGTCGGCGTTCCTCGGGCGGATGATCACCGGCCATTCGCCGCTGGCGGAGCCGAAGACCGCCCGCTTCTTGCCGCGTAACGTCCTCGACGAGAAAACGCGCCGTGTGACGGTGCTGCGCGATGACCAGTACCTGTACCCGCGTCAGGCGCGTGACGTGGCAACGCTGCGCGCGGCGAGCGCGCTCATTGGCGTCGGCAGCCACAGCGAATTCCACGGCATCGGATTTCACTGGGAGCTTGAGGCGCTCGCGAGCGGCGGCCTTTCCGCGCGTGAAGTGCTGGCGCTCGCGACCCGTGGCTCCGCCGAGGTCATTGGGCGCGCAGCAGACCTTGGCGCAATCGCGCCGGGCAAGCTCGCCGACCTCGTCATCCTCACGCACGACCCGCGCCGCGATATCCGCAATGCGCGCGCCATCGAATCGGTAATGAAAAACGGCCGTCTGTACGACGGCGACACGCTCGACGAAGTGTGGCCGCGTGAGCGGCCGCTATCCCCGTTATGGTTCTGGAAGGAGTGAAGAAATGATCCGTGTCCTCATCGTAGCCGTCCTCGTCACCGTCGCCACTTCCGCCACTGGCCAATCCGACCCCGCGTTGCGCGGCCGGGTCATGGTCGAGGCCTGGGGTACCAGCGACGATTACCCGACAGGCACGGAGGTGCGTGCAGCGCGCATCGGCGTGACCGGCGCGGTGGCCCCGACTTTGTCGTACAAGCTCGAGGCCGACTTCGCTGGCGACCGTGCGACGATAAAGGATGCGTATCTGCAGTTCGCCGGTTGGGAACGGGCGACGGTGACCGTGGGCAACTTGAAGCCGGCGTTTTCGCTTGAAAATCTGATCGGGCTGCCGAAAGCAACGTTCCTGGAGCGCGCGTCGCCGAATGTGTTCGCGTTCAGCGAAACGCTTGGCGCGGCCATTGCGACCGGCGGCGACGGCTGGAGTTTGGGCGCGACGCTGTTCGGTGAAACGCCAGGCACGGTGGTCGACGGGAATGAGGGCATCGGTCTTGCGGCGCGCACGACGTTCGCGCCCGTGCGCGACGACTCGAACCTCATCCACTTCGGCGTGAGCGGCTTTTACAAGCGGCTCGGCGACCAGGCGCTGCGCGTGCGCCAGCGGCCGGAGGCGAGGATTTTTTCGACGCGGCTGGTCGACACCGGCGCGCTGGATGCCGACGCAAACGCATCATTCGGCGTCGAGTTCGCCGCGGTCCAAGGCCCGCTGTCCCTGCAGGCTGAGTACATCCAGAGCCGCGTGGACCTCACGGCTGGCGACGCGAGCTTCGATGGCGCCTATGTGTTCGCGAGCTGGTTCTTGACGGGGGAGCGCCGGCCTTACACCACGCGCAACGGCACGTTCGGGAACGTCAAGCCCGCACAGGCGATCGACGACGGCGGCCGGGGCGCATTCGAACTCGCGCTGCGGTATTCGACGCTCGACCTCGACGATGGCGCGGTGGCCGGTGGCGTACAGGACAACGTGACGCTCGGGCTGAATTGGTATGCGACCGACGCTGTGAGATTCACCGCGAACTGGGTCTATTTCGACGTCGAGGGTGCGACCGCGGTCAGTCCGTACGGGCTCGGCGACCACAATGGCCACGCGCTGGGTCTGCGCGCCCAAGTCGTCTGGTAGTGCCGTATCGGCGAAATTCGGGTTAATATTTCGGCATGAACTCCATGCGGATTTTTGCCTTGCTGACCGCCGCGTTGGCGACGGCCCCTGCGCTCGCCATCCCGATATTCGAATCGCCGGGCAGGATCAACGCGGCCGCGCTCGCATTACCTGAGGGCGAGTACGCGCACCTCACACTGCCGGACGGCACGACTTTCGACGTGCAGGTTCTGCCGCGCAAGCAACACGCGAGCGGCAATGTCACTTGGCGAGGACGGATCACCGGCGCGGACCGCAATGGCTACGTCGTGCTGTTGACCGGCGGTGAGCACACCGGCGTGTTCGGCACGCTCATCACCCCGCAGGGCGAGTTCCGGTTGTCGCCGGGCACGGGCGCGTGGAATGACATCACGTGGACGAAGGCCACCCCCGTTGCGCCACTACGCCCGGATGTGTTTCCGACTGCGCCTAAGCGCGTAGGCCCCAGTACAGGGGTACGCAAGGACCACGCGGCGACAACGGAGTTAAACGTGCTCGTACAGTACACCGAGAACGTCCGCGCGGGCATGTCGAGCGCGCAGTGGGCGACCTATCTCGACAATCTGCTCGCGACCACCAACGAGGCGTTCGTGCAGAGCGGCACGATGATCCAGCTCACCCTCGCCGGCCATCAGCTCACGCCGATCAGTACGTCCGCGGACAGCGAGTTGGCGCTCGACTTCCTGCAGTTCGCGAGCGGGACAGAGGATTGGCGATATGCGCTCGATGCGCACTTCGTGACGCTGTTGCGTGCGTACCAGACGTCCCACGCCAGTTGCGGTGCCGCGCGCCTGCCGGTCTGCGGCGATGACGCGCAGTGTTACGACGAGTCGTTCGGCTACTCGGCGGTATCGCTCGGGCCTGAGTGCTCGGACCTGATGCTCGCGCACCAGATCGCCCACAATCTCGGCGCCGCGCACGAACCGGGCGAAGGGCAGACCGGTACCTACGCGTATGCCCACGCGCATCTGCTCGACGACAACGAAGGAACCGTGATGGCATGGTCTGGCGCGGACACGCTCGTCGCGCGGTTTTCGGACCCGGCGCTCGACTGTGGCGGCGAGCCGTGCGGCGTCGATGGCGTCAGCGACAACGTCCGCACGCTCGAGCAGACCCGGCATTACATCGATCGCTGGTTGACCGACCAGAGCATCGAGTTCGTCGATTCCCCGACCGAGTTCACACGAGATTCGTCGGCAGAAATCGAGTTCGACTGGTTCGGGGTGCTCGGCACACGCTTCGACATCGGCCTGTACCGGAACGGGACGCTGGTCGCCGAGTTCGCGACGGATGAGTCCATTCCGACGGGGGTCAAAACGGTCCACATCCCAGCGTCGCTGGACGCAGGCCCCGGATATCAGTTGCGGGTCTCGTCTGCGAACCTACCGACCGTTTTCGTCGAGACGCCGGTTTCGCTCGGCAACCTCGCGCCGGCCAGTATTTTCTCGTTCGCCTCCCCTATGGTCACCGCATCCGGCAGTAGCGCCACGCTGACGGTCCAGCGCACGGGCGTCACGAACGTCGCGGCGGAGGTCGACTACGCGACGATGGGCGGCAGCGCGCATTCGGGAACCAATTACACGCCCGTCAATGGAACGCTCAGCTGGGCGGCCGGAGACACGACACCGCGCACCATCACCATCACCAACATCCGCGCCGCAGAAAGCGGCAATGCGGTGAGCATCCTCGTCGTGCTCGACAATCCGTCGAACGGCGCGCGGCTCGGTACGCCAGCGATCGGCGAAGTCGTCATCCCGGGCAAAGCCGGTGGCGGTAGCGGTGGCGGTGGCGCGTTTGGCGCTGGCGCGCTCGTCGCGTTGCTCAGCCTGCTTTTGCTTGCAGCGCGGCGGCCTCGGCGTCCGCTTTCCGTTCGCTGTACCGGTCGGTGAGCTGACTCGAAATCCCGCGCGTCAACATCGTGAATTTCACGAGCTCTTCCATCACGTCGACCACCCGGTCGTAGTACGGCGACGGGCGCATGCGTCCGGCGTCGTCGAATTCTTGATAAGCCTTGGGTACCGAAGACTGATTCGGGATGGTGACCATCCGCATCCAGCGGCCCAGCACGCGCAACGAGTTCACGACATTGAACGATTGCGAGCCGCCGCAGACCTGCATCACGGCGAGCGTCCGACCCTGCGTCGGGCGGATTGACCCGGTGGCCAGCGGTATCCAGTCGATTTGGCTCTTGAAAACGCCGGTCATGTTGCCGTGCCGTTCTGGGCTGCACCAAACTTGCCCTTCCGACCATTCCGACAACGCGCGCAGCTCCTGAACCTTCGGGTGGTCGGCCGCGGTCGCGTCGGGCAGCGGCAGCCCGTGCGGGTCGAATATCCGCGTCTCAGCGCCGAAGAGGTTCAGAAGCCTTGCGGCTTCCTCAATCATGAACCGGCTGTACGAGCGGTCACGCAAAGAACCGTACAGCAACAGGATGCGCGGCGCGTGACCGTCGATTCTAGGTAGGACAACCCGGCCGAGGTCGAGGTTCGGCAGGTCATGTTTATGCAGGCTCAGCTCGCGCATGTCGAACCCTCGCAGCAGTTCTCGGTCAGGTACGCGACGAGCGCGTCCATGGCCTTGAAGCTCGCGGAATAGATCACGAAACGGCCTTCTTGCCTTGCCGTGACGAGCCCCGCACGGTCGAGTTCCTTGAGGTGGAACGATAGCGACGACGGTGCGCTGCGCAATTTTGCACTGATGCGTCCCGCCGGCAGGCCCGCTGGCCCGGCTTTCACGAGGAGACGGAAAACGCGTAGGCGCTGCTCGTGGGCGAGCGCCGAGAGGGCATCGACGGCGTTTGTTGTTTTCATGTTTCGAATAATATCGAAATATTTTCTGGTGTCAATAGGCGCGCGCACACTTGACCAGCGCTTCGAACAGGCGCCGCTGGCGCCGCAACAGGATCAGGAATTCCGGGTGCCACTGGACGCCGACCAGGAAACGAGCAGCTGGGTCCTCCACGGCCTGCACGATTCCGTCCAGGTCGTGTGCCGCAACGCGCAGCCCCTCTCCGAGGCGGTTGATGGCCTGGTTATGCAGGCTGTTGATCTTGATGTTGCCTGGCCCGAGCAGCCGCGCGAGTCCGGTGCCGTCGTCCACGCAAAGCGTTTTCAGGGGCAGGACGGTCCGACGGTGTGAGGTGAGGCGCCGGTGCGGCCGCAAGTCCTGGACCAAGGTCCCGCCGCGGCAAACATTCAGCAATTGCGCGCCACGACAGATTCCCAGTAGCGGAAGGTCGCGCTCCAGCGCATCGCGGATTACCGCCAACTCCAGCGCGTCGCGCGCTCGGTCGTGTCGCGGCTCGACTTCGGCCTCGGCCGCGTACAACACCGGGTCGATGTCGTGACCGCCGGTGACGACGACGCCGTCATATTCGGATGCGGACCAGTCGTCGCCGGGGCGTACCTGCAGTGGAACGCCGCCGTACAGGCGCACCGCAATAGCGACGCACCACCTTGGCCCGTGTGCGCGACGCGCGGGGCCGGTGATGGCGATTATTGGCCGAGCCACCGCTCTGCGATTTCACTCGGCCAGTTGCGGAGCCAGCGGTCCAACGGCCGGTCGAGAAACGCCGCATATCGGCTGCAGCATGCGGCGAGGCGTGCGTCGTCGGCGGCGAGCCGCTCGACCTCGAGCCAGTCGTTCCACGCGTCTGAGAAGCGCCAGTTCGGCCGATGAATTTCTGAATTGGGCAGGCGGTAGTGAAAAGTCGGACGGGCTTTGATCAACGGGTCGTCAGTGGTACGCCGAACGCGCGGCTCGTCGAGGTGCGCGAAAAGCGGCATCAGATCGAGCGCGCGGTTGCGCGTCGGGTTTGCGGCGAGGTAATCGTCGATGACTGTCGCGAGGTCGGGCCGGTAGGCCAGGTCCACCACCTTCCGGGCGTAGGTGAGGGGCAGTGCGTCGACATACGGCGTTGCGCGCCGCGCGAGGTTCACATGGGCGCGCTCGAACAACCAATCTTGAAGGCAGAGATACGCTTTCAAGTAGTTGAGCAGCGTTTCGGCGTCCTGCGCGGGAATTTCGGGGTTCAGCTGCATACCGAACGCGTTCGTGATCGCGTCCGAGGTCCCCTTTGCGCCCGCATCTCGCAGGGCGGCGATGATGCGCTCGAGATCGTCAAGCCGGTCGAGGGGCAAAGGTGGGCTCACCAGCTCGAGCGGGACCAGGGGCTCGGCCAACCATTGCAGCGCATCTTCCGCCGGGTTCTTCTCATCGTCGCGACCCCATTGCTTCAGCAAGCGGAAATCCACTTCCACCTCCCACTCGCCCGCAGCATCGCCATGAAGAGTTCGCTCGTACCGACCCTTGGAGGACTTCGACAGGTCGAGTAGGTCGGCGACGGTCGTGGCGAGCCGATCGATACCAAGGCCATTCATCTCGATTTCCACACCCACTCGGCGCATTGCGCCGGTGGCGGTCTTCGTCCACGGCGGCATCCGGGTCGTCGTCACGGCGACATCCTGCGATAGACCCACGCGTTCGACCCGTCGCGGAGCTCTCGCCGCACGCGCTCATAGCGGATGCCGAGCCGCTCATAGCGGTCGAGCCGCCGTAGTTCCTCGCTGCTGACTTTGAGAATCATGCCACCTACGTGACCGCCGGACGCCGGTTCGATGTTCAGCCAGCGCCTACGGAAGCCAACCAGGATGGCCGGCCGCACATCGCCGCGCCGGCCAATGACGACGCGCCGGACGATTGGATGGCGCAGCGTGCCGTAAACAAACACTTCATGGGTCTCACCGTCTGGAATCGGCGGCAGCCCCTCGGGTGGCGTGTAGCCGAATGGGCTCAGCAGCGTCAGCCAGAGCGACACGACCACGACGAGCAACGCAGTGCCCATGCCGGCGGCAATTCGGTGCGGCCATCGCATACGAGCTACAGCCAGCCCTTGTGCTTGAAGATCCAATAAGGCGCGACGCCGGACGCAATCATCAAGCCGATGGCCCACAGGTAGCCGAGTCCCCACTCGAGTTCGGGCATGATTTCGAAATTCATGCCGTAGATGCTCGCGATGAGCGTCGGCGGCAGGAACACGACCGCCGCGATGGAGAACATCTTGATGATCTGGTTTTGCTCAATGCTGATCAGCCCCTGCGCGGTTGCCATCAAGAAGTTCACCCGCTCGAAGAGGAAGGTCGAATGCGACAATAGTGCGGCGACGTCCTGTGCGATTTCCTTCGTCACGATGGTAACCGACTCGTCGTCCGGGTACTGGCGTTCGAGGAATTGGGCCGATAGCTGAGTATCCGTAAGCGCGAGTCGGACCTTGCCCGTGCTGTTCTCCGCGCGCGCGAGCTCGCGGATGACGTCGTCAATTTCGTGGACGCCGACTTCGAGGACCTGCTGGCTGACCTGCTCGAGTCGCTTGTGGATTTCCTCGATGATCGTCGCGAATTGATCGATTTTCTGTTCGAGGAGGTCGAGCAATAGCTCAAGCGGCGTGTCGCTGTGCACTTCGCCGCGGCGCGAACGCACCCGCAGCAACTGGAAATCGCGCAATCGACCCGGCCGGACGGTAACGAGCCGCTCGGGTTGCAGCAGGCACGCGACGGTCTCCAGCGTGTGCCGCCCGCCGTGCTCCGTCATGAACGCGGAGCGGAGATGGAGGCCATGGTCGTCGACAAAGCATCGTGCAGAGGCTTCGATGCCGTTGGAGACGACCTCGGGAAGCGTCGTGCCGGTCACCCGCTCGATACACTTTCGCTCGTCGTCATCGGGTGCGAAGACGTCGATCCAGATTGCATCGTTGACGGCGTCCACGTCCGCTGTGCGAATCGCACCGTCGACTGATTGGTAGATGCCTAGCATGTACTCGGGTATGCCTCAAACGTCGGACGCCGGACAATGCGTTAGGACACAGAACGGTTTCGAAGGTGGGATGAGAGCTCGTCGGCGACGATTGCGAGGTGCCGCTCGGTGGCAATGAGGAGGCCCTCGTCGCTGGGTCGGCGGGAAATAGACGGGAGCAGCACGCGCGCCGCGTCGGCCGCCTGGGCTGCAGACGGCGAAAGTGCCCGTTCCGGGATACCCATCTCGCGGTCGGTGTGCACCATCGCGTCGTGCAGGCGGACGACCTCAATCAGACGCTCGGCAATTTGGCAGCAACGGTCAATCAGCGCGAGGTGAATTTTCGATGCGTGGTGCGGCGCGTCGTAGAACGTCGTGAGCACGCCGCGGATCTTGCGATCCCGATCGATCAGCGGCGTCGCGTTGATCGCGCGGACCTGCGCAGATTCAGCGGCACCCCGGTGGGCGCCGAGGGCGGGGTCGTCTGCGATGTCACGGATCACGACACGGCGCCGCTCGGAGGCCGCTTGCCCGGTCGCGCTGCCGTCGCTCGCCCGAATCGTCTTTGCGTGCAAGATGAGCGGCCCCGGCGCATCAATTTGGGCGGCAACATGCAGCGACTCGCCGTCCGAGCCGACGAGGAATAGCAGCCCGCACATCGCGTCGTCAATCCGCACCGCCGCCTCGAGGACGTGCTGCAGGCTATTGATACTGGGGACGCGGAACACGGGGAGGATTAGACCGAAATACGGGGCGTTCCGCAATCAGTGTGCGCCGCCGAACCGACCGGTGAACGCCTCCTTCCGTACGCTGATTCCGAGAACAACCCACCTGAGACAGGAGAGAAATATGGGCATCATCGTTTGGTTGATTGTCGGCGGCATCTGCGGCTGGCTCGCGAGCATCATCATGAAACGCGACGCTCAGCAGGGCATTTTCCTCAACATCATCGTCGGTATCGTCGGCGCGGTCCTCGCGGGGTGGCTCATTTCCCCGCTCGTGGGCGTCGGTACAATCAATGACGGCATCACGATCGGCAGCTTCTTGGTCTCGCTGCTCGGAGCGATCATTCTGCTGTTCATCGTGAACCTGATTACGCGGAAGACTTGAGCGCCTCGATCAGCGGCGCTAACTCGCGCTCGTAATGCCGCCAACGGTCTACTGCCCCGCGGTAGACCGGGCGGCGGACCTGCCAGCGGCTCGGTGTCTGCACGGCGCCGGCCGCGCGGTGGAACTCGAGGCACGACGGGTCCCATTCAAGCCCCGTGAACTCGACGATGCGCCGCGCTTGGTCGGCGAAATCCTCGACGACGCGCTCATATTCGACCTCGAGAATTGGCAGGTGCAGCGCGGTCTGCCAATGTGCCATCAACCTGACGTGCGCGTCGTGGTAGTGCGCGATGTCTGACAGGTCGGTCGCAAATCGCGCGTCCGGCGACATCAGCTCGCTGAAAATCGACAGCCCGACATCACGCGGGTCACGGCGGCACCAGATTACGTGCGCGTTCGCGAACCACCGGGCGACAGCGTCCAGGTTGAAGAGATTCAGCGGTTGCTTGTCGACAAGCCGCTGACTGTCGCGCGCCCCCCTTGCGGCCGCGGCCACAAGGTATCGCTCCGCCGCCATGGCATCGCTGACCGTCGCCGCGAGAACCGGCACATCGCGCATCTCACCGCAGCCCGAGCCCAGCGGGTGCGCGGCGATGATTTGCTCGACCAGCGTGGTGCCGCTGCGCGGCATACCGACGACGAAAACGGGTCGCGGATCTTCAGATACCGCGTGGGCGCGTTCGACGCTCGCCGCAAGTTTTCGCTTCAACCGACTCGCGAGGGCATCGCGGTCGAGCGGTCCGGCGGTCGCGCGATGCATCGCGTTCGCGCGCGACCAGCAATCCCATGCATCAGCGTATGCGCCGCGCGCGTCGTGTGCCTTGCCGAGCTCGTGTCCAAGCACCACGCGGTCGGGAGTCAGCAGCGCGTCGTTCTCGAACATTGCCTGTGCGCGCTCGACCAGCGCCGGGTCGGCCTCCGGGCGTTGCAGCGCGAGTAAGCCGGCGACCGGGCGCGGCCAGGACGGCGCGAGGTCCAGCGCTTGCCGATACGCGTGGTCCGCGTCCGGGCGGTGTCCGGCTTCGTCACAGGCTTGGCCGAGGGCGAGCCACAGCCCTGGCGCCTCGGGCGATCGGCTCAGCGCGTCTCGGAACGCGGACGCGGCGGCGCCGGGCTTTCCAAGCTGGCTCAGACATTCGCCGTACTTCAGTTGGCAGTCCACGTTCCGGGGCTGCGCGTCCACGGCCTTGCGGAGCAACGGCAACGCGGCCGCGAAGTCGCCGACGTCAAATTCAGCGTAGGCAAGCGCGCCGACGATTTCGATTCGGTCCGGGACGAGCGTGAGTGCGCGGCGTAGCGCAGGGGCCGCATCGTGCGGCCGCCCGAGCTTCGCGAGCGTCACCCCCAGAAAGTACCAGCCATCGACAAGGTCGGGCGCGACGCGCACCGCCTGTTCGAAATCGACGAGCGCAGCCGCGAGATCGCCGCCCCCTGCGAGTTGCCGCCCCCGCCGTGTCATCTGCAATGCCAACGCGTCGTTCAATACGCGAAGTGTACCGCGACACCCCGTCAGTTGCGGACGAGCAGGTACTTCGCCAGCGCTCCGTGGAAGCCAGCGATGCCCCGGCAAGCGTGCAGTGTCAGCAGCAGCAGCGCAACGCCGGCGAGGCTCACGAACGGGAACAGATAGACGGGCATGGCCCCGTTGCCCAGCCACAGCGACGCACCGAACAGCACTGCGAGCGGCGCCGCGACGAGCGACAGCGACACGGAGAGGCCCGCGACGACCAGTACGAAGTAGGCGATGCCCAGCGGCAGCTGAAGCACCATGTATAACATCGTCGTCCAGGTGCGCTCATCGGTGAACATGCCACCAATCCGTGCCCATAGCCCCTGCTCGGTATCACGGTAAACAGGGCGCCGCGGCATGCGGACGTCGAGCATGACTTCGACGACGCGACCCTCAACGAGCGAGAGCACCCTGACGAGCGCGAGGAAAAGCAGGAAGAATGGAATGCCTATCAAGGTGATGGCGAGGCCAATCGACACAGAAAGGCCTGTGATGACGACAGTGAAGTACAGGATGCCCGTCGCCAGCGCGAGCAGCATGTAGAACATAGCCGCGTAGGTCTTCGGATCGACGAACACACCGAACAACCGGCCGAGCGCGGAGCCGGATGGCGTGCGTGTCGGTGTACGCAGTGCCTGTGCGACTTGATTCTCGGTCTCGCGGTACGCCGCCGCGACCTCTTCCGGCGCGCCATAGCTCGCGACGATGGTGCGCAGCACTTCGCTCGCCGGTTGTCCCGGATGCTGCGCGAGTTCCGCGCGCAGGTATTCTTCCGCGTCGTACAGCGCGTCCTGCGTGAGCGCGGGATCGTCGTTACGCATCGCGGAACGCAGTTGCTCTAGATACTGGTCAATCGTTGTCGGGGTCATCAGGGTGCCTTTGGGTTGATGGCGCGTTCCACGAGGTCGCGAGTGCGACCCCACGCCGAGTGCCAGTCCGCGAGCGCTTCCCGCCCGCGCGCGGTGATTCGGTAATAGCGACGCGGCGGGCCCGCCACCGACGGCTCCATTTCGCTCGCCAAAAGCCCGGCTGCCGCGAGGTTTCGCAGCACCGGGTAGAGCGTGCCGGGCTTGAACAGGCCCGCCCCGCCATCGGCGGCCTCGAGTCGTTTCGCGATCTGGTAGCCATACATCGGCTCGTCGGCGCGCGCGAGCAGACCGAGCAGCACAAGGGCGACCGTGCCGGCATTCAGCTCCTTCTGGAATTTCCGCTGCAGCTCGTGACTATCCATGACTGAATAGTAGTAATAAGTCACCAATAGTCAAGTAGAAAATTTTTTTAAACAAAGGACTTGCAATTTCTAAATCTGGTGTTATAGTCCACTACAACACTAGCTTGGCAGGACGGACGGACACCATGAATACGAAACTGAATATGCTCATCTTGCTCGTCGCACTGACGTTCGCGTTGCCCGCAAACGCCGAGGACGTCAACGAGCAAATTCGGGACCAGGGACGCGCGGCGCTTGCCTCAATCGGCGCGGAAATCAAGCAATCTTTGAATGTGCCGCCCCAAGTCGACCCGGCCGCTGTCTACCCGGTCGATGAAGCAATCCGAATCCAAGGCCGACAGGCGGTTCGCAGGATCACCATCGGGTTGGTCCTTGCGCGCTACCGCCAAGCCGGACCGGCCGTCGCGACGACCGAATAAACGTGACTCCTCTGCGCCGCGCATCGCGCGGCGTTTTCTTTTACCCTGTATCGATGCCGTTCTCGCTGGGGATTCCCGAATATGACGAAATCGAAAGTACTACTCGGCGCTGCGTGCGTCACACTGCTCGCCGCCTGTTCCACTGCTGATATGTCTACCGCCAAGCCTGAAGCGCCACCGCTCCTCGATCGGCAGCTCTTGTTCGGCAACCCGGAGCGCGCGATGGCGCGCATCAGCCCAGACGGCGAACACTTGTCGTGGATTGCGCCGCTCGACGGCGTACTGAACGTCTGGGTCGCGCCGGTCGGCGACGCTGATGCTGCGCGTGCCGTAACCGATGACAGCGGCCGCGGCATCCGTAACTACTTTTGGGCGGTCTCCGGCGACCAGATTGTCTATTTGCAGGACCAGGGCGGCGATGAGAATTGGCGCGTGTACAGCGTCGGTCTCGAGGGCGGTGAGGCGCGCGACCTCACGCCAATCGACGGCATTGCCGCGCGAATCGAGGGCGTCAGCCACAAGCATCCCGGTGAAATCCTGATCGGCATCAACGATCGCGTCCCGCAGTTGCACGACATCTGGCGCGTGGACCTGGAGACCGGGGACCGTACGCTCGTCGCGGAGAATCCCGGCTTTGTCGGGATGACCACCGACGACGACTTCCGGGTCCGCTTTGGGCAGCGAATGTTGCCGGACGGCAGCGTGGAGACCCTGCGGCACACCGATTCCGGCGAATGGGTGCCGTTCGACAGCGTGCCGTACGAAGACACGCTGACGACCAGCATCGTCGGCTTCAACGGCGCCGGCACCGAGCTTTACATGATTGACAGTCGTGGGCGTGACACCGCCGCGTTGGTCGCTCGTGACATCGAATCTGGCGATACGCGCGTGCTGTATGCGAACGATCGCGCTGACGTCTCGGATGCGCTCGTTCGGCCCATCACGCGGGAAATAGAAGCGGCGGCCTCGACCTACGACCGCGAGCGCTGGGAAGTGCTCGACGACGCGGTGCGTGCGGATTTCGAGTATCTGCCGACCGTCGATGACGGAGAATTCTCAGTCGTCAGCCGGACGCTCAGCGATGACCGCTGGGTCGTCGCGTACTCGCGCTCTGATGCGCCGGTCCGCTATTACCTGTACGACCGCGGCGCGCGCAGCGCCGAGTTCCTGTTCAGCAACCGGCCGCAGCTCGAGGGCAAGCCGCTCGCGCCGATGCACCCACTCGTGATTCGCTCACGCGACGGCATGAATCTCGTCAGCTACCTCACGGTACCGACCGAATACGATGCCGAGCGGACCGGTCGACCGGTCGCACCGGTGCCGATGGTGTTGTTCGTTCATGGTGGGCCGTGGGCGCGCGACGGCTACGGCTACCATTCCTATCACCAATGGCTTGCCAATCGCGGCTACGCGGTACTCAGCGTGAACTTCCGAGGCTCCACGGGATTCGGCAAAGCCTTCCTGAATGCGGGGGACCGCGAGTGGGCGGCCAAGATGCACGATGATCTGCTCGATGCGGTTGCGTGGGCGGTGGATGAGGGCGTCACGACGCCCGACAAGGTTGCGATCATGGGCGGGTCGTACGGCGGGTACGCGACCCTCGCGGGTCTTACGTTCACGCCGGAGACCTTCGCTTGCGGTGTCGACATCGTTGGTCCGTCGAATCTCGTGACGCTACTCGAGAGCATCCCGCCGTATTGGGCGCCGATGGTCGAGTTGTTCGCGAAACGTGTCGGGGACCACCGTACGGAAGAAGGCCGCGAGTTTCTGGCGTCGCGTTCGCCGCTGACGTTCGCGGACCGCATTCAGCGGCCGCTGTTGATCGGGCAGGGTGCGAACGACCCGCGCGTGAAACAGCCGGAGTCCGACCAAATCGTCGCCGCGATGAAGGCACACGGGATTCCGGTGACCTACGTGCTCTACCCAGACGAGGGTCACGGGTTCGCACGGCCGCCGAACAACCTGTCGTTCAATGCGGTCGCCGAGGGCTTCCTGTCGACGTGTCTCGGTGGGCGTGTCCAACCGATCGGCGATGACCTCGAAGGCTCGACGATTCAGGTGCTCGAGGGCGCCGACATGGTGCCGGGCCTCGCCGAAGCGCTCTAGCGCGCGGCACCAGCCACTGCGGTCGCGGCGGCATCCATCGGCCGCATCAGTCCTTCGACGCGGTGCACGGCGCGTCCGTCGGCGTCGAGCACAGTGATGAGATTGCTGTGGTCGAAGGTGCCGTCGCCATTGTCGCGGTAGCGCACCCCGAGCAGCATCGCGAGGGCCCTGATCTGGGCGCGGTCGCCCTGCACGAAGCGCCAGCCTGGGTCGTCGAGGCCGCGACCGGTCGCGTAGTCTGCGAGCGTCTCCGGCGTGTCGTTCACCGGGTCGAAACTCACCAGCACAAACTGCGTTTTCTTCCGCACGTCACCGACGAGCAACGATTCGAGTCTGTGCGCATCGTGCACAAGAATCGGACACGCGCTCGTGCAACTGCCATAGAGCATCACAATCACTACCGGACCGCCGCGCAGCGAGGCAAGCGTGAAGTCGGCGCCTCGATGGTCGGTCCACCTTCCCTCGAGGTGGTAGACCGACTCGCCGTGGTCGACGGGTGCGGCCGTCATGTCCTGGTGACCTGCATGCGGGTCGTCGGCGAACGCCGGGGCGCTGGCAAGCAGCAAGACGGCTACAGCGATTGACGTGCGTTTCATGGTCAAGTCGCTATGTCGTAAGCGCAGCGGAAGCCGAGCGTGCTTGTTGTCGTGCGTGGGGTGTAGTTGCTGCGCGATTGATAACGCAGGAAGGTGACGTAATGGGCCGGGTCATTGTCGGCGAGGTAGCGTGCGGTGTCGCCGCAACTCGCGCCGATGGCCGAGTCCCCAGTCGATGATTTCGCGACCATCTGAAAATCCTCGACCCATTCGAGTACGAGGCCGTGCATGTCGTGCACACCCCAGCGACCGACGTGCGCGGCACCGACCGCGCGCCGGGCATGTGACGCCGGGTCGGCGTAATACGCGAACAGCATCGCGGCGTACGTGTCAGGCTCGAGATGGGTCGATTCGTGTGCGACATACTCCCACTCGTCCTGCGTCGGCAAGCGACCGCCCTGCGCCGCGCAGTAGGCGCTTGCTGCGAACCATGAGACGTGTGTGATCGGATAATCGGCCGGCGCCGTGGCCAGCGCTTGCAGGTAACCCGCATCGCGGAATACGGAGGGTGCCGCATCGCGACCCCAGCGAGGACTGGCTGCGACAAACGCGGCAAAGTCCGCATTCGTCACTGGTGTTGCATCGAGTCGAAATGGTGCGATGCTCACCGTGGTGCTGTCGCCGAGCAGTACCCGGAGTTGCAAGGTGCCACCGTCAATCGCGACCGGCTCCGCCTGGACGGCGGACGCCGCGAGGGCGAGTGCCGGCAGGCAGAGCAGGTTGCGCATGGCGTTATTTCCTCGGGCCGGCCTTGAGGGTGCCGCTCGCGCCGCGTTCGGCGTCCGCGAACTCATGGTCGACGATTTTGTAGCTACCTTCCTCGGGCACGATGAACTCCATCACCGCGCCGTTGCTGGCGCCGAGCAGGACGGTTTGCATGCCGCGCATCTCGTTGAACGGATTCCCTTCGTACCAGATCCGATCGAAGATTGCGCCAATCACGTGGAAGCTCGAGGTGCCGCTCGGGCCGGCGTTGAGCACGTACAGTCGCACACGGTCGCCGGCATTCGCCTTCAACGGCTCGTTGTGCACCGCGCTCACGTGGCCGTTGAATGCAACCACCGAGGGAGTGCGCGCCATCGCCGCGGCGTGGTCGTACCGCATCACGCCGCCGTTCGGGTTCGCGGCGAGATAGAACTCCGACTGCACCATCACATACGAGTGGTCGACGTCTCCATCCGTCGCGTAGCCATCCTTCGGGGAAACGACCACGGCGCCGTACTGGCCCATCGCGGTGTGCATCAGTACGCTCGGGGTTCCGCAGTGATACATGTACACACCGGGGTAGTTCGCGACCCATTCGAACTGGATCGTCTGGCCCGGAGCGATGGTGCGCCACTTATCGCTCGCCGCGACCGTGCCGCTATGGAAGTCCATCGAATGCGGCATGGGCGCCCGCGACGGCGTAGCTTTCTGGAATGCGTTCTGCAGCGGCGGGGTGATGGCGACTTCCTCGTCCGAGCGGTTCTTCATCGTGAAGATGATCCGGTCGCCCTCCCGAACATGCAGGGTCGGCCCCGGCGCGCTGCCGCCGAACGTCCAGGCGACATAGCGCTTGCCCGGTGCGATTTCGACTTCCTGCGCGAACGTATCGAGCCGAACCTGGTGTGTACGGTTGCCCGTGTAGTTGAGCGCCTTGAGGTTCGGCAGCGCGGAAAGGTACTCGCCGACGGCCGGTGGCCCTTGGTAATCCTCGGTGTAGACGCGCGCTTCAGGCAGCCCGAAGACCTTGCCGTCGACGGTGTATTCCTGCGCGGACGCGGCGCCCGCTGTCAGGCTGGCGATGGCCACCAGCAATAGCGCAGGGTTCAGCTTCTTGGACTTCATCGCGATTCTCCAGTTGGTTTCAGTACCAGCGGAGTGAAGGGTAGTCCTATCGCTGTGCCAGCGCTTTGCGCTGGCGCAAAGCGTTACGGCGACTGCTGTCCGGCGAGTTCCGATAGGCGGTCGCGATCGTGCAGGACGACGTGCTGGCGACGGGTGCTGACGATGCCGGCGTCCTGCCATTCGGACAGGATGCGGCTCACGGTGAACAGGGTGGTGCCGATCATCTCGGCCATCTCCTCGCGCGACAGCGCCTGTTCGACAAGGACGCCATCGGGGACGTCGGAGCCGCCACGGTCGGCGAGCCGGAGCAGCATCGCGGCGAGGCGCTGCGGTACGCGGCTGGTCGCGAGTTCCCGGCCCTGGCTGAGCGCGTCCTGCATGTGCATCGCCATCGCGGACATGATGTTCGCGTGTAGGGATGGATGCGCCTGGACGAAGTCCCGCATCCGCTCGCTCGACCAAGCGGCCACGCGCGAGGCCTCGCTCGCGATTGCGGTCACGGGGAATCGCCCGCCGGGCAGCAGGGCGACGGCCGCGATCACCTCGCCCGGGCGGATGAATCGGACAATCATCTCTTTGCCCTCGGGCGTCGACTGAATCAGCTTCACGCTGCCGCTGTCTACGAGGAAAAATGTGTCCGCCGGCTGGCCCTGTGTGAACAACATCTGTTCGCGCACGTACTCCCGCAGCACGGCCGCGTCGAGCATCCGCTGCTTGTCGTCGTCGCCGATGCCGGCAAACAACACGGCGGCCAACACCTCATCTGAATAAGCCCGGTCAGGCATGTGACTTCTCCTGGGCACGCAAGCGTTTCGACGCGCGCATGAATCCGAAGCACGCGGCGAGGTTCAGGGCGAGGGGTACCACCATCATCCAGGGCCCGTGACCCGGCGACACGAACTCTACGATTTGGTAGAGGGCAACGCCGGCCAAGGGCATCATGATGCCTCGTAAGCCGGTCAGTGTCATGTGGACGCTCATGTATTGCGTTGCGCGCTCGGGCGGCGCGAAATCGTGGTGGCCGATGTTCCAGCCGAGCATGCCGCCAGCCTGCGAGACGCCATACAGCGCCGCGGCGATCCAAATCATCCATTCGGTGCGCGTGACCACCGCGATCAGTACGGCGGTGATCATCGCCGTGCCCGCCCACGACTGTTTGGCGCGGTAGTGGATTACGTGGCGCGTATCGAGCAGCCGTGCCCACGCAGGAATGGCGAGCGGCATCATCAGCAGCGGTATCGAGCTCGTGACCATCACCTGCTGCAGCGGTGAGAACGACATATAGTCATTCAGGATCACGATCAGCGGCGCCATCAACATGAGATTGCCGGAGCCGAACACGAACATCAGGGACATGTACTCGCGGAAACCATCATCGCTCCGGAGCAGCCGCAGAAGTCGCAGCGGGTTAATCAGGTTGCCTTCCGCGCGGAGGTTCGCACGCTCGCGTTGCAACAGACGTTTCTGCTGACGCATGCGCATGCGGCGGTACGTGAGCGCGCCCGTGATGCCGACCGCCGCGAGCACCGGGTACACCCAGCGGAATGCATGCGGGTGCCAGTCCATCGCGATGCCAACGACGATGCCGACCGTGCCCATGAGAAGCGCGCCGACCATGACGAGGCGGCCGGACAGTGACGCGAGCATTTCGCGCGGATAGTTCGCGCGCCAAACGCTGCTGCGAATCGTCGTGACACCGGACCAGAAAAAGCGGGCGAGCACGGCGCCAGCGATGACGAGCGCGAGACCCATCGAGTTGATCGGGGCCGCGGCGATCAGCAACAGCGACAGACAGCACATGATCTGCACGGCAATCAGCAAGCGGATTTTGTCGCGGCCCTGGCTCGCTCCGGCCCACACCCAGCTCAGGATGTGCGACAGCGCGGGCGCACCTGCGACCACCGCGACCGCGAAGTTCAAAGTGAGCGGCTCAACCGCGCCCGCGAATGCATTCTTGACGATGACGCCGGTGATACCACCCTCGACGCCACCCAGCGCGACGGCAAGCAACGTCCACGACAACAGTTCCCGGCGGTACGTCGGGCGGGCCATGAACGGCATCCGCGATTTCCACGATGGCATCGACGCAGTTTAACGCGCGTGGCAAAATGCGACGTGGATAAGTCGATGAATCATGTCGTCAACGGCAATTCGTTGCAGCCGCCCTATCCGGCCGGCTATCAGCGCGCGCTGTTCGCGATGGGCTGCTTCTGGGGTGTCGAGCGGAAGTTCTGGCAGCAGGACGGCGTGTGGGTGACCGCCGCGATGTATGCGGGTGGTACGGCGCAGCACCCGACCTACGAGGAAGTGTGCACCGGGCGCACGGGTCATGCGGAGTCCGTGCTCGTGGTGTTCAATCCCGCACGCACCAGTTATCTCGATTTGCTACGCGTGTTCTGGGAATCACACGATCCGACCCAAGGCATGCGCCAAGGCGGCGACATCGGCACACAGTACCGATCGGCAATCTTCTGGTTCGATGAGGCGCAACGACAAGCGGCCGAAACCACGCGCGACGAATACGCACGCGCACTTTCTGCAGCGGGCCACGGCGCCATCACGACCGAGATACTGCCCGCGCCGGAGATGTATTTTGCCGAGGACTACCATCAGCAGTACCTCGCGAAGAACCCCGCCGGCTACTGCGGACTCGGGGGCACCGGCGTGTCCTGCGCCATCTGACAACTGTCATCCACGATTCCTGACGCCCGACACTGGGCGACCCGTCACGCGGTGCCCATGATGCGCTCCATGGAAACCATCGCAGAACTTCGCGGCGTCACGCGCCGCTTCGGCAAGCAGACGGCGGTCGACGGCCTCGACCTTTCTATCCCGCGCAGCGGTGTATACGCGCTGCTCGGCCCCAACGGCGCCGGAAAGACGACCACCATCAACCTGATGCTGGGCTTGATGCAGGCGGATACCGGTGCGGCGTCCGTGCTCGGTCGGCGTCCCGGGGAAATGGACGCACGCCGCGCGATCGGCGCGATGCTTCAGGTCAGCGGTGTGCCAGCGACGCTCACTGTGCGCGAGCACATCGAACAGTTTTCGGGCTATTACCCGCGACCGCTGCCATTCGCGGAAGTCATCGCGCGCGCGGGGCTTGAGGGCCTTGAGGACCGCCGCTTCGGCAAGCTGTCGGGTGGGCAGAAGCAGCGCGTGCTGTTCGCGCTCGCGATCTGCGGCGATCCGGAATTGCTGTTCCTCGACGAGCCGACCGTCGGCCTTGACGTCGAGGCGCGTCGGCGTCTGTGGGCCGTGATCCGCGACCTCGCGGCCGAGGGCCACACGATCGTGCTGACGACGCATTACCTCGAGGAGGCCGATGCGCTCGCGGACCGCGTCGGGGTACTGAACCATGGTCGGCTCGTCGCGGAAGGCACACCCGCGGAAATCAAGGCGCGCGTGGGCGGCCGCATCATCCGCTGCACAACGACGCTCTCCCAAGCGGCGTTACGCGCGCTCCCTGGGGTGCGGGGCCTGCGGCGTCACAGCGCGCGCGTCGAGCTCGCGGTCGACGAAGCCGAACCCGCATTGCGCGAGATGCTTGCGCGCGACGCGGCGTTATCGGACCTCGAGGTACTCGGCATCGGGCTCGATGATGCATTCCTGTCGCTGACGGAGGCCGCATGGTGATCGGAATTCTCGGCCGGGAGACTTGGGGTCAGTTCATCAGCGTCTGGCGGACCCCGGAATTTGCGTTGCCGACACTGCTGTTCCCCGCGATGTTCTACGTGTTCTTCGGCTTGCTGTTCACGATGAGCCGGTCGATGCACATGCCGACGTGGCTGCTCGCGACTTATGGCGTTTTCGGGATCATGGGCCCGGCGCTGTTCGGGTTCGGTATCGGTATCGCGGTGGAGAAGGGCGAGGGCTGGTTGCGATTGAAACGTGTCGCGCCAGTGTCGCCATGGGTTCCGCTCTTCGCGCGCACCGTGATGGCGATGCTGTTCGCGCTCGTCGTGTTCGTGATACTCGCGTCGCTCGGCGCGCTGTTCGGCGACGTGCGGATGCCGCGGCTTGACTGGGTGCTGCTGGCGGTCACGCTGACCGTCGGCGCGGTGCCGTTCTGCGCGATGGGGCTCGCGGCCGGCTTGTGGCTGAGCCCGCAAGCGGCGCCTGCAGTGATGAACATCGTGTACCTGCCGCTCGCATTCCTGTCCGGGCTATGGATCCCGCTGATGGCGTTCCCGACGTGGATGCAGCAGTTGGCGGTCGTGTTGCCGCCGTATCACTTGGCCGCCATCGCGCTCGACGTCGTTGGCGGCAAGCCCGCCGAAAGTGTGCCTTTACACATCACGGTGCTCGCCGCGTTTACCATCGTATTCCTCGCGATTGCCGCGCTCGGTTGGCGTCGCGCCCAGGAGGCATGAAATGAATCGGAAGCTCATCGGTTTGCTGATCGCGGTCATCGCGTTCGTCGTCTTCTTATTCCTGTTGCCGCAACCGGAGGCGCCGGAACCTGACGCGTGGCCGGTCATCGACGGCAACACATTCGTGCTGCGCGGCGTCCGCGTGTTCGACGGTGAGCGTGTGCACACCGCCGCCGACGTGCTGGTTACGGAAGGTATTGTCACCGCGTTCAGCGGCAAGGTGCCCGTTCCCAACGGCGTCCCGGAGCTTGCGGCCACGGGGCAGACGCTGCTGCCCGCGCTGCTCGACGCGCACACGCACAATTTCGGCGCCTCGCGCGAGGAGGCGCTGCGGTTCGGGATTGGTACGCAAATCGACATGTTCACTGCGCATACCTCACTCGCCGCTGCGAGAACGCAGCGCGACTCGGTCGAGCGCACCGAGCAGGCGGATATGTGGTCGGCTGGCACAATGGTGACCGCGCCGGGTGGGCACGGCACCCAGTTCGGCATGGCGATTCCGACGCTCGACAACCCGGCGGACTCCGCAGCATTCGTCGCGGAGCGCATCGCCGAGGGCTCGGACTTCATCAAGTTCACCGTCGAGGATGGCAGCGGCTGGGGGAACGGGCTTCCGACGCTCGATGCTGAAACGCTGGCGGCCGCCATCGCCGCAGCGCACGCACACAGCAAGCTTGCGGTGGTGCATGCCGGTACCGCCGAAGAGGCAGCGCTCGCGGTCGAGGCCGGCGCAGACGGCCTCGTCCATGTATTCCGCGGTGAGATGTCGCCCGCGCTGCTCGCGGCGATCGTCGAGAACGACGTGTTCGTGATTCCGACGCTGACCGTGATGGAGTCGCTCGCTGGTCAGCCGAACGGGCTTGTCGACGACGCTCGGCTCCAGCCGTATATCGACCCCGCACAGGAAGACGGTCTGATTCGTCAGTTCCCCGGCAGCGGCCGCGAAGGCATCCTGACTACTGCGCTCGCCACGGTCCGCGCGCTCCATGACGCCGGCGTCGTCCTGCTCGCGGGCTCCGATGCACCGAATCCCGGCACTGCACATGGCGTGAGCCTGCACCGTGAGCTTGAGTTGCTCGTCGAGGCGGGCTTGTCGCCGCAAGCGGCGCTCGCGTCGGCGACGAGCCGCGTCGCCGACGCGTTCAATCTCCCTGCACGCGGTCGCATCATGAAGGGCGCGCGCGCCGACCTCGTGCTGGTCGCAGGCAACCCGCTCGAAGACGTCGCGGCGACCCGCGCAATCACCGCCGTTTGGAAAAACGGATTCCGTGTCCAGCGCGCACGCTTTGACGGCGCGACGACAGAAACGGACCTGCCAAAAGCGCCCGCCGTGCTCGGCGTGTTCGATGACGGCGCGGATGGTTGGTATGCGACGACGGACTCGATCATGGGCGGTGCGTCGAGTGTCACGCTCGCGGCGCGCGACGGTGCGCTGGTCATCGACGCTGAGGTCAAGACCGGCGCGCCGTTCCCTTGGGCCGGCGCGATGCGATCGATGATTGACGGGGGCATGGCACCGACCGACGCAAGCGCGTTCGAGACGCTGACGATCCGGATTCGCGGCCAGGGCACGGTGCAACTACTGTTCTTCTCCGGCGCGAGTGCGCAAGGCGTTCCCGCGGTGTTGCCGGTGCAACTCGAGGGCAGCTGGCAGGATCTCGCGCTCGACCTGTCGGGCGTCGCCGGGCTCGACCTCACGCGCCTGCGCGCGGTCGGCCTGACCGCGGGACCCGCGCCGGGTGCGATGCGCATTGAACTCGACGAGATGGTGCTACGCTGACAGCGATGCGATTTGCTACCGCCATCCACCGACGGTTGCTGCCACCAGAGGTGGGCTGGATTCCGTACCTGTGGCTCGTCTACCTGTCGTTCTTCTCGATTCGGTACTTCTACGTGCCGCCCGGCGCGCTCGAGACGGTTGCCATTGCGCTGACATTCGCGGCGTTTCTCACGCTGTACTTCGGCGGCTACTGGAAACATGGCTGGGCGCTGATACCGACAATCATCGGCATCGGCGTGCTGGGCACGGTGTGGGCCCCGCATAACGTCGGCGCAGGCGTGTTCTTCATCTATGCGGCGAGTTTCGCCGGCTGGCTCGGACCCGTTCGGCGTGCGGCGAGCGGTGTCGCCGTGGTCGTTGTGTGGGCGATGGCGGTCGCGTATCTGTGGCAGCCGCAGCCGACGTTCTGGGCCCCGGCCCTGTTGTTCGGCATCATCATCGGCATCATCAGTATCTACGACTCGACGCAGCGCCGGCGCGATGCGGCATTGCGGCTGTCCCAGGAAGAGGTTCGCCAGATGGCACGCGTGGCGGAACGCGAACGCATCTCGCGCGACCTGCACGACCTGCTCGGCCACACCCTATCGGTGATTACGTTGAAGGCGGAACTCGCGGCGCGCCTTGTCGACCGCGCCCCCGCGCGCGCCGCGGCCGAAATTCGAGAGGTTGAGCAGGTCTCCCGCGCGGCGCTCGCCGACGTGCGTGAAGCCATCAGTGGTATCCGCACGCGCGGTCTGTTGGGCGAGCTCGAACACGCACGCGTTGCGCTGAAGGCAGCCGGCGTGCGCTTTGAAGTCGACGGCGAAGTTCCCGCGGTGCCGCCGGCCGCAGAAGCGGTGCTCGCAATGATCGTGAGAGAGGCCGTGACGAACGTCGTACGGCACGCGCAAGCGAGTTATTGCCGTGTGGTGTTGCGTCGCGAAGCCGACGAGACGTTCGTCGAGGTGCAGGACGATGGCCGCGGTGCGAAGTCGCTCGCCGGCGGTGGCATCGACGGCATGCGCGCGCGCCTCGCGGCGGCGGGCGGCCGGCTTGAGGTCGGCGATGAATTCGGCGTGCGGCTCCGCGCATGGTTGCCGACGTGAGCATCCGGGTCGTCATCGCCGAAGACCAGGCCTTGGTGCTCGGCGCGCTCGCGGCGCTGCTAGAACTCGAACCTGATATCGAGGTCGTCGCGCAAGTCCGCACTGGCCGCGCCGCGATGACTGCACTCGTCGCGCACGCCCCCGATGTGCTGCTGACCGACATCGAAATGCCCGAGATGACGGGTCTGGAACTCGCCGCCGTCGCGCAGCGTAATCACTCGGGCACGCGTGTCGTCATCGTGACGACGTTTGCGCGTGCCGGGTACCTCCGGCGCGCGCTTGATGCCGGAGTGCGCGGCTATCTCTTGAAGGACGCACCGGCGACCGAACTCGCGGAGGCCATCCGCACGGTCCACGCGGGCGGGCGGGCAATCGCGCCTGAGTTGGCGACGGAAGCATGGGCCGGCGGTGAGGATCCGCTGACCGACCGTGAGCGCCAGATGTTGCGACTCGCGGCCGATGGCAAGTCAACCGCGGAAATCGCGTCACTTGTCCACCTTACCGAAGGCACCGTCAGAAACTACCTGTCCGAAGCGATCGGCAAGCTCGGCGCCGCGAATCGCGTCGATGCCGCGCGCATCGCGCGGCAGCAAGGCTGGCTCTGATTTAGGTCGCGTTGCGTTGTTCGAACAGACCGGTCGCGAAGAGCACGATTCCACCGACGCCAAACACGTACGCAGCCGTGGCAATCGTGCTGTCCGGCTCGATCAGCAACGCGACCACGACGGCGACGGCCCCAGCGCCCTGCAGCAGCGCGCCGCCGGCCCGCCGCTGAAGGGGCCGTAACTCCCAGGCTGTCTGCACCAGCATTCCGAAGCCTGCGAAGCAGAACACCACGAGCCACCAGTCGGCCATCCCTGCGCCGCCGGAGAAAAGGGCTGCCGCGACGCCTGTCGCGGCAGCCAAGCCGAGCAATCCCCACCAGATGAATTTATTCATGAATTGAGCCCTCTAGTACATTTCCGTGCAGCCTTGAGCAATTTTTCCGAGGCAATATCCGCACTGGTATGCCGCCGCAATGCAGGTGAAGCAGCCGACGCCACCACCGCAGCCCGCGATGCCGCAGACCACTGCAATTGCGCAAATCGCGGCGCATTGGTTGTGGTCGTTCTGCGTGCAGCCTTGAATCACGACGCCGTCACCGTCGAGCGTCGAGCCGAACGATGCCGATACCGAATCGGCCGCGGCCGGTGCGAAGAACCGCGGACGGTACGCAGCGAGCGACTCGTCGGTGATTACCGCCGTGTACAGCGCTGCGTCATACGCGTCGAGGCCACCGAAGCGTTCCGTATCGCATTGCTCCGGCTCGCTACCTTTCTTGGATTTGCCTTTACCGTTACGCGGCTTCGTCGATTCGTCCACGGACGCGACCTGCAAATCGGTGATCTGCACATCGGTCGGTTGGTCGCCGACCATGGTGCCGGTCGCGAGGACCTCGGACGTGACGACGCCATCGCGCGTATGCGTGATGAGCAGGTTGCCCGAGTAGACTTCACCGGCCAATGAATCGAACGGCTCGGTCGTGCTGATTTCGAGTGCCCAGTCAGTCCGGTCGGTGTGCACGCGAAACGCCGACTCCGTCGCTGACAGACGCAGATCGAACGTGCCGACGACGCCCCCGTCGTCGCCGAGCGCTTGTACGACCAGATGATCATCTGAATGGTCGAGCACCTCGAGCTGTACGACGCCGAAGCGTGACGGCAATTCCGGATTGTAGGGCGTGAACGGCCCCGCGCCGGATGCGCTTGCGCTGGTGACGAACGCTGCGGTTGCGAGCCACATGATTGGATGCAGGAATCCCCTGCGGAATGTATCGCGAGACATATCGGTTCCCTCCTTTGAGTGTCATCCGTGACGGGGAAACGATAGTCGGGTGTGTACCGCCCCTTCAATAGGGGTCTGTCCCTTTGCAGAACCATCCATTCTATGCCTGTTATTGCAGAAATCCAGCCCGTTGCGTAATGCGTTGACAGCGTCTAGTTTCGAGGCATGGGCAGCATGGAGGCAGGGTCATGGGAAAGGTAGAAGCGGTCACGAATCTTGATGAATGGTTTCGGGACTCTTTGGGGGCGGCGCTGCAAAAGCAGCAGGTGTCGATGGAGCCCGCAACTGAGCATTACATGGTCAATCTGCTCTCGTGTTTCGCGCGCGCGGATAATCTCTACGAGGTCACCCGCGACGGCTACGGCCTCAAACCGCTCGCGATCATGCTCGCCGATGCGCTTGAAACGCCGAGTCCGATGGCTCGGAACCTCGCGCTGCAGCGCCTTGGTGACGTTTCGCTGTTCATCTCCGGTTTTTTCCAGGACAGCCTCGCGCGTCGTGCGGTCGACGTCGATTACTACGCGAAGATGGGTGGCGGGGCGTACGACACACTGTCGGGCTTGCCGCCCAGGACCGCGCGTGAGCACGCGTTGCACTCGGTGTTCAGCGAACTCGCGGCGAAGTTCTTTCAGTGCGTCGAAGCGATCGCCGAAGTCGCGCAGCAGTCGCGGGTATTCAACGAGCGCGACGTGCTGCGCCTCTACGACCTGTACCTGAGTACGGGCAGCCAGCGCGCGCAGCGTGCACTGAACGGTCTGGGTATCGTGCCGAGCTTCAATGTCAGCAGCAGAACGCAGCACTGACGCCGACGCGCTGCTGCGCCGCACGCAGCGGCAGATTGAACGGTTGTACGGCATCGAGGCGCCCCACAGCGCTGAGGCTTTCCTGCTCGCCGACCCCCACCTTGCGCGCATCCTGCAAGGCGACGGATGGACGGACACCGACGAGTCATTGTTGGTGCGCGAGGAGGAGGGCGACCTCGAGTTGTCGCTGTTCCTCGACGGCGCATTGCTCGAGCGGCTCGTGCGCGTATCGCCGTACGACGAGTTGGGCCACCACAACCTAGCCGACTTCTGGAGCCTCGTCGAAGGCGTCAGCCACTTCGTGTACCTGACCTGGAATGCCGCGCGGAGGCGCAGCGTCACGCCGTTGGAGATGGAACTGCAGGGCGAAGTCGACAAGTTCACGCTGACTGCGCTGACTTGGCAGCGTCAGCGCGGCGGCAGCCCGCGCGCGCTGCACGGCCTGCTGTTCGACGCGACGCGAATAGACACGCAGCTCTCGGAGGATTTGCGCGAGCGTTATCACGATGCGAACCGTTATGCCGGGCGCTATTGCCTCGATCTCCAGCGCGACTACCTCGAGCGACGGCGCCCGGGCCTTATCGATGAGTTGCGGTCGTTCTACCGCGAAGGGCGCGGCGGCAAGCTCGCGCGCATCGGCCAGCCCTAAACATATCGCGGCGCAAAGGCGCCTCCTACAACCATGGCACCTGTAGGAGCGGCGCCTTTGCGCCGCGATGGTCTGGCGGCGATGACCCGCGCGATTGCGATGATTCAATCGACGACGCGGGTGCCTTCGACTTCGGTCAGTTCCCCGAACAGCTTCGACAGCCGCATCGTCACCGGCCCTGCGCTTCCGGATCCGATGGTCCCCCCGTCAATCGCAACCACCGGCGCGAGCTCGCCCATGGTGCCCGTGCAGAACACCTCGTCCGCGGCCAAGAATTCGGCGGGTGTGATGTCGCGCTCGACGCAGCCGATATCGTACTCGCGGCACAGCCGCAGCATGGTCGAGCGCGTGATGCCCTCCGGGCACGCCCAGGTTGTCGGGGTCGCGACCGCACCGTCCTTGACCATGAACAAGTGGGTCGCATTCGTCTCCGCAACGAAGCCGCGCGTGTCGAGCATCAGCGCGTCGTCGGCGCCAGCCGCGGTCGCCTCGATCTTTGCGAGGATCGAGTTGAGAAGATTGTTCGAGTGGATACGCTGGTCGACAACGTCGGGTGGCGGCCGGCGCACCGATACGATTTTCAGGCGCACGCCGTCCTTGTCGTATACCGGCGGCTTGAACTCCGCGGCGACGATCAACGTCGGCCCTTGCGTGTTCAGCCGCGGGTCCATGCCCGATGTGTATTTCACACCGCGCGTGAGCGTGAGGCGGATGTGCACGCCGTCGCGCATGCCATTCGCGGCGAGTGTCTTTTTGATGTCGTCGATGATGCGCTCGCGCGCCGGGATGTCCGTGAACGCAATTGCACGCGCGGAACGTTCGAGTCGGTCGAGGTGCTCGTCGAGCGCGAAGACGCGCCCATCGTAGACGCGCAGGCCCTCCCAGACGCCGTCGCCGCCCTGCACGACCGAATCGAACACGCTGATGGCCGGCGCGTCGCGGTGCCGCAGAACGCCGTCGACGCAGACTTGCAGGTCTTTGTTACGCGGGTCGAATCGCTGCTTCATGGAGCCGGCGGTAGATGTCGACGCATTCTGAATACAGGCCGCGCAGCGACGCCGGGACGTCGACGGTTTCCTCGCGCGGTGGCGAGAAGCCGGTCGTCTGCGCGACTTTGTCGTACCACTCGCTCGCCCACGCGCCGTCGGTGTCGCGCAAACCGGGTTTCCACGCCAGCATCGCAGGGTCGAACGGCAGGCCGAGCGCGGTGCACAACTTCGTGAGCATGTCACGCGGGTCGCGCAGCACGTCGTTGCCGTCGACGACGGGCGGGTTGATGCCGAGGTCGCCACGAATGCGTTCGAACAGCGTGAGTTGCTGCGGCAGGCCGGTGTCGGCGAGCGTCGGCTCTGGGAGGAACTCGGTCAATGACACGAGCATCGCGGAGGGTTCGCGGATCAGGAACGCGTGCGTGACGTCGTCGAGCCAGTCGCGGCCGACTTCGCCGACGAGGTGGTGGGTCATGTGCTTCTGGAACCAGATGGGTTTGTCGCCGGGAATCGGGCCGATCAACCACTCGGTGACCTTGCGCCAATCGGACTCGTGCGTGGCGAGCGTTTTCTCGCGCGCCGGGTGGTCAAGGCCGGTTGCGAGCAGGTAATGCGCGTAAAGCGGCTCGTCGGTCACGAAAGTGTCAGCGCGGCTGCCCCAGCTGCGCATCATCGCGGTCGAGATGTTCCGGGGCCCCGACCACATCGCTATTCGGGTAGACATCGCGGGATAATAACAGGCGTGATTGTTCACTTGGACATGGACGCGTTCTATGCGTCGGTCGAAATCCGTGAGCGCCCAGAGCTCGCGGACCTGCCGGTCGTCGTCGGTGGGGTGCAGCGGGGCGTGGTCGCGGCTGCAAGCTACGCGGCGCGGCGCTTCGGCGTCCACTCGGCGATGCCCATGGCTACGGCGATGAATTGCTGCCCCGACCTCGTCGTGCTGCCGGTGAACATGGCGCTGTATGCCGCTGAGTCGCGCAAAATCATGGCGATTATCGAGCGGTACACGCCGTTGATCGAGCCGCTGTCGCTCGACGAAGCGTTCTTGGATCTGCGCGGCAGCGTCAAGTTGTTCGGACCCGTGCCCGAGATCGCACGCCGTATCAAACGAGAAATCAGGAATGAACTCGGCCTCGTCGCTTCGATCGGCGTGGCCCCGGTGAAGTTCGCGGCGAAAATCGCCTCCGACCTCGGCAAGCCGGACGGCTTCCTAGTGATCGAGGCGGACGGCGTACGCGCATTTCTCGACCCATTGCCGGTGTCGCGGCTCTGGGGCGTCGGCAGGGTCGGCGAGAAGGCGATGCATGCGCTCGGTTTGCTCACCGTCGCCGACGTCGCAGCGCAGGATGAAGAGACGATGGAGCGCCACTTCGGCAAGCACGGACTGCACCTGCTCGCGCTCGCGCGCGGCATCGACCCTCGCAGCGTGGAGCCCGAGCGCGAGACGAAGTCGGTGTCGAACGAGACGACCTTCGCGAGCGACATCGCTGACCGTGATGCGTTGCGGGCCATCGTATTGCAGTTGACCGAGCAGGTGGCGTGGCGGTTACGGAACCGCGGCCTCCAGGGCCGGACGGTGCAAATCAAGGCGCGGTACTCGGATTTCGCGACCTACACGCGCGCGCAGACGCTGTCCGCGCCGACCGCCGCGACCGATGCGGTCTGGGAAGCAGCCGCCGCATTGCTCGACAAGCTGCCGCGGCCGGGTCAGCCGCTGCGATTGCTCGGCGTCGGCGTCAGCGGCTTTGGCGCCGCGGAATGCGAGACGCAGGCCGACCTGTTCGCGGAACCCGTGGCGCCGAAGCGCATGGACGCCGTCGCCGACCGCATCAAGGAAAAGTTCGGCGCCGCCGCCGTCAAGCGCGCCACCACCTTAAGGGGTCAGAACAAAGTACCGGAACCCTGATCCGGTACTTTGTTCTGACCCCTTCTTTTATCGACCCCAGTGGTCGGCGATGACTTGCGCGACGCAGCAGGTCAGCTTCTTGCCGGTCGGGATGTGCAGGAACTCGTTCGGGCCGTGCGCATTCGAATGCGGGCCGAGTACGCCGGTGATCATGAACTGCGCGTCGGGGAACTTCATGCCGAGCATGCCCATGAACGGGATGCTGCCGCCTTCGCCCATGTACATCGCGCCCTGGCCGAAGTAGGTGTTCGACGCGGCGTCCATCGATTTTGCGAGCCACGGCGCGACTGCAGGCGCGTTCCAGCCGTCACCGGCCTGCTCGGGTTCGAACGCGACGCGCGCGCCATACGGAGGGTCGGTTTCGAACAACTGCTTCAGAAGCGCGCTCGCATTGCGCGGGTCGACGGTCGGCGGCAGGCGCAACGATACTTTCACCGCCGTGCGCGGGCGCAAAACGTTGCCGGCATCCGCGAGCGCGGGCAGACCGCCCGCACCGGTCACCGACAGCGCGGGACGCCAAGTGCGATTGAGCACGAGTTCGTGGAGTTGGTCGTTCATCGGTCGCACTCCATCGACGAACGGGAACTTCGCGAATACTTGGTCGCCGAGCGTCGTTGCGGCCTTCTTCGCCTGCTCGACGCGCTCTTTCGGAATCTCTGCGTGCAGCTCTTCCGGCAGGATGCGTCCCGAGGTCTCGTCCTCGAGGCGCGACAACAGTTCGCGCACGACGCGGAAGCTCGACGGCACGACGCCGCTGGCATCGCCCGAGTGCACGCCCTCGGTCAGCACGTCGACGGTGAGATTGCCGCTGGCCATCGCGCGCAATGAGGTCGTGCACCACATCTGGTCGTAGTTGCCGCAGCCGGAATCGAGGCACACGACGAGGCTCGGGTTGCCGATGCGATCGGCGAGGTGATCGATGTAGTAAGGCAGGTCATAGCTGCCGGATTCTTCGCACGCCTCGATGATCACGACGCAGCGCGCGTGCGGCAGGCCCTGTTTTTTGAGCAGCCGAACGGCGGTCAGCGACGCGAACGCCGCGTAGCCGTCGTCCGCGCCGCCGCGGCCGTAAAGCTTGTCGCCCTTGCGCACCGGTTTCCACGGGCCGAGGTCTTCGGCCCAGCCGGTCATCTCGGGCTGCTTGTCGAGGTGGCCATACAACAGGACCGTGTCGTCGCCCTCACCAGGAATCTCCATATAAATCAGCGGAGTACGACCTTCAAGGCGCACCACCTCGACCGTCAGCCCGGCGATGTCCTGCGCGCGGCACCACCGCTCGATCTGGTCGACCGCTTGGTCCATGTAGCCGTGCGCCGCCCAGTCCGGGTCGAAATGCGGGGACTTGTTCGGGATCTTGATGTACTCGACGAGCTCGGGAACGATGGAGTCTTCCCAGACTCGGTCTGAGAATGCGGCGGCTTTTTCCTTATCGATCATGGGGTCTCTCTAGCAGGCGATACGCGGTAGATAGTCTAACGCGCTACGATAGCCGCTGCAGCCACAAGGAGCGGTCATGGCAGGCGGTCAACTGGAAAGCGAAAACCTCGCGATATTCTGTGATTTCGAGAACTTGGCGCTCGGCGTCGAGGATGCCCGGTACACCAAATTCGACATAAAGCTCGTGATTGAGAAGCTGCTCCTGAAGGGCAGCATCGTGGTCAAGAAAGCGTACTGCGACTGGGACCGCTACAAGGCGTTCAAGGCGCCGATGCACGAAGCTGCGTTCGAGATGATCGAGATTCCACACATCCGCATGTCCGGCAAGAACTCCGCGGACATCCGGCTCGTCGTCGACGCGCTCGACCTCTGCTACACAAAGCCGCACGTCGACACCTTCGTGATCCTCTCCGGCGACTCCGACTTCTCCCCGCTGGTGAGCAAGCTGCGCGAGAACAATAAAATCGTAATCGGATGTGGCGTGAAGAATGCGACCTCCGATCTGCTCGTGTCGAACTGCGACGAGTTCATTTTCTACGACGACCTCGTGCGCGAGGAGCCGAGCGCGCGCAAGACGAAGCGTAAGGCGAAGAAGAAAGCCGCCGCTGCGTCGTCGTCATCGTCGAAAAAGGAAACGCCGGCCGAGGACAAGCGTCAGGAAGCGTTCGACATGGTGTTGGAGACGGTTGAGGCACTGCAATCCGAGCGCGGCACCGGCGACCGCGTGTGGGGCTCGATGGTCAAGCAGACGCTGAAGCGTCGTAAGCCTGGCTTCAACGAGTCGTACTACGGCTTCAAGACGTTCAGCGAAATGCTCGAAGAAGCCGGCAAAGCCGGGCTGCTCAAGCTGACGCCCGACGAGAAATCGGGCGGTTACATCGTCGAGCCCACCGACGACGCCTGATGGCGGAGCTGGTCGCGCACCGCGGCTCCGCCGCGCAGTACCCCGAGAACACCCTCGTTGCGCTGGCGGCGGCGCTCGCCGCCGGCGTGCGCTGGCTGGAGTGCGATGTGCAACTCAGCGCCGACCACGTCCCGGTGCTGCTGCACGACGCCGACCTTAAGCGCACCGGGGGCGATCCGCGCGACGTGTTCGACCTCGATGTGTCATCGCTTGCGACGATCAGCGTTCACGAACCGCTGCGCCTCGGCCGTGCGTACGAGCCGACGCGGGTCCCGCGCCTTGCCGAGGCGGTCGAGCTCGTCGGCGAACACGCTGGCGCGACGCTGTTCGTCGAGGTCAAGCACGAGAGCATCGAGCGCTTCGGCCTCGAGGCCGTGATGAACGCGGTCCGTGCGGCGCTGACGCAGGACTGTGTCGTGATTTCGTTCCACGATGGGGCGATCGCACGCGCGCGCGAGTTCGGTCTCCGAACGGGTTGGGTCGCGCCCGAGTGGAGCGAACGCGCTCGCGAGATCGCCACGTCCCTCGCGCCTGATTTTCTGTTCACGAACATCAAGCGCGTACCCGACGGTGCTGCGTTGTGGCCAGGCCCGTGGCGCTGGGCTGCCTACGATGCGAGGGACGCGGAGGAGGCCCTCTCGATGGCCGCGCGTGGTTTCGAATTCGTCGAGACCAAGGCGGTCGGAGAGCTGCTGCTCGACCCGCGCATCGCCGCGTGGTTGCGTCCGTGAGCATGGACTTTGATTTGTTGGTCGTCGGCGCCGGTATCCACGGTGCCGGTGTCGCGCAGGCCGCAGCGGCGGCCGGCTATTCCGTCGTCGTCGTGGAACGCACCGCGCCGGCTGCCGGCACGTCGGGCAAATCCTCGAAACTCATCCACGGCGGCTTGCGCTATTTGGAGACTGCACAGGTTCCGCTCGTCTACGAGAGCCTTGCCGAGCGGCGCTGGATGCTCGCCCATGCGCCGCACCTCGTTCGGCTGTTGCCGATGCACATTCCGGTCTACGCCGACACACGCCGCTCATCACTGACGATTCGCGCCGGCCTCAGCGCCTATGCGTTGCTCGGTGGATTGCACCGGCATGAGCGCTTCCACGCCTTGGACCGGCCGGCCTGGGACACACTCGACGGCATTGCAACGCGCGGCCTTCGGGCCGTGTACCGGTATTTCGAGGCGCAGACGGATGATTCCGCGCTCACGCGCGCGGTACTCGCGTCGGCCGAGCACCTCGGCGGAATCGTGCGCATGCCTGCCGAGGTCATCGGCGCGGGTGCGTGCGAGGGGGGTGTCGCGGTGAAGATCTCGCACGAAGGACACGAGTCGACCCTTCGCGCGCGCGCGGTCGTGAACGCCGCCGGGCCCTGGGCATCCCGGGTTGCCACGCGTCTCGGCGTCGCGTCGCCGGCGGTCGATCTCGTCCAGGGCACGCACCTTGAGTTCGACGGCTCGCTCAGCGAGGGCGCGTACTATGTCGAAGCGCCCACGGATGGTCGTGCGGTATTCGTGATGCCGTGGCGCGGCCGCACCTTGGTCGGCACGACAGAGCGCGTGTACACGGGCGACCCCGCCGCGGCCGCACCGACCGACGATGAACGCGACTATCTCGTCGCGACCTACACGCGCTACTTTCCGCAACGCGACGCGACGCCGGTCGCTGCGTGGGCCGGCCTGCGCGTGCTCCCTGCAGCAGACAAAAGCGCGTTTCGGCGGCCGCGCGAGACCGTGTTCGACGCGACGGACCGGGTGGTGTCGATTTACGGCGGCAAACTGACGACCTGGCGGCGCACCGCGCAGGATGCATTGCATTTGTGCTCAGATTGGCTGCCCCCGGCGTCGCGCCGCGCCGACATCCGGAGGATTCCACTGTGATCACGCAAGTATTCCTGCCGCTATCGCTCGCGTTCATCATGTTCGCGATGGGCCTCACGCTCATCATCGACGATTTCAAACGCGTCGCCCTCCAGCCCAAGGCCTTCGCGGTCGGTGCGATGAGTCAGGTGTTCGTGCTGCCCCTCATCGCGTTCGTGCTCGTGCTCGTTTGGCCGTTGGCGCCCGCGCTCGCGGTCGGCGTGATGATCCTCGCCGCGTGCCCCGGCGGCGTGACATCGAACCTGCTCACGCACCTCGCGCGCGGCGACACCGCGTTGTCGATTTCGCTCACGGCGGTCATCAGCCTCGTCAGCGTCGTCACGATTCCGGTGATCGTGAACCTCGCGCTCTACAAGTTCATGGGCGAGTCGGGCGTCGAACTCCCGATTGTGCGGAGCGTGGTCGGAGTGTTCCTAATCACGACGATACCGGTCGCGTTCGGTATGCTCGTCCGCGCTCGGTGGACCGGCTGGACGCGGCGCGTGGAGCCGATGTTCCGCAGGGTTGCCACGGTGCTGTTCGTGGTCGTGGTGCTCGGCGCCATCGCGTCCCAGCGCGAGAACCTCGTTGCCTACGCCGCGATGCTCGCGCCGGCGATGCTTGCGTTGAATCTCGTGATGATGGCGGTGGGCTGGTACGCGGCGCGGCTGTTCCGCCTCGGCGATTACCAGGGCAAGGCGATTGCGCTCGAGTGTGGGCTGCAGAACGGGACGATGGCCATTTTCGTGGCTGCAACGCTGATCGGCGACGAGACCATGATGATGCCCGGGGCAATCTATGGGGTGCTGATGTTCGCGACCTCAGGCGCCTGGGTCACGTGGATGGTCAGGCGTTCAGGTCCGGTATCAGCCGGCTCTGGAGCCGGGTGATTTGGTCCTTCAGGCGCAGCTTTTCCTTCTTGAACCGGGCCAGTTGGAGTTGGTCCACGACCGGCCGTTCGGCCAGTGCCCGTAAGGCGCAATCGAGGTCGTGATGCTTGAGTTTCAGCTCCCGGATACGCCTTTTCAAGTCTTCGCGTTCCTGGTCATCCATGGTGCCGCCACCCGTCCCGGCAGGGGGGAGGCAATTATACGGTGGAAAATCCTGTAGGTGGGGTCTATACTCCGGAAAGCTGAAGCGTCTGCTTTGCTGGTTCGTGGAAAGTTCCAAGCTCGGAAAACCCTCCTTTCGTCCCTGCAATGCCCTTCAAGCTACACACGATTATTTAACGAAAGAGGTGTATGAGTATGGCAACTGGTACCGTCAAGTGGTTCAACGAAGCAAAAGGCTTCGGCTTTATTGCTCCGTCCGACGGTGGCGATGATGTTTTCGTCCACTACTCCGCGATCCAGGGTGCGGGTTTCCGCACGCTGACCGAGGGGCAGACCGTGAACTTTGAAAGCGAGAAGGGTCCGAAGGGCCTGCAGGCGACCAAGGTTACGGCCGGCTGAACGCTTTTTATGATTCAGAAAAAGCCCCGCTTCGGTGGGGCTTTTTTTTTACCTGCAATCAGGGCGGTCCTGCAGTAACGCGTTGGGTGCCCGCGAGGTATCGTGCGGCGACGGCCGTGAAATGACTGTCCGGGCCGAAACGCTCGAGAAATGCGCCATGCGCTTCGCGGCAGTTCACCGCCGCTTGCAGGAGGTCGCCAACGGCTGTCAGCGCGCGGCACAACTGCATCTGCGCTTCCGCCGCTGATTCACTACGCGGCCCATGTGCGGCCGCGAGCGTCGTGTAGGCATCCGCGAGGACCGCTTTTGCCTCTTCGTTGCGGCCTTCCACCAACAGCGCGGTGCCGAAGGCGCTGCGCGCGAGGCCTGTGAACGCTCCGCTCGTGTCGCCGCTGCGGGCGAGCAGGTCGAACACGAGTGCGAACTGTTCGTGCGACTCCGTGAAGCGCCCGACACGTGCAAAGTCGAGTCCGAGCGTGTATCTCCGCAGCGCAAGCTCCATCGCGTCGTGCGTTCGCCCCATCGTTGCGGTGAGTAAACGCTCTGAGTACGGTACGACCGCTTCATATTGCTCCTGTTGCCTGTAGAGTGTCGCGCGCAATGCGTCCCTGTGGCTGGCGAGCGCGCGGTCGAAGTCGGGCGTGTTCTCGATGGCCGCGTCGAGGCGGTCCATCCGCCGCTCGGCTTCTTCGAAGCGAGAACTGAAAATCAGCACCCCTGCGAGCAGGTATTGCGCGCCGAGCGACTGTACCGATTCAGCGGCGTTTGCCTCGGCATAGAGCAAGGCCGTGCGTTCCAACTGGTGCGCAGCCCTCGGGAGGTCTGCGGATTGCAGGAAAAGGGCCGCGAGCCGTTCGCGGATTGCGGCTTCGGCCAGCGGACGGCCCAGAAACCCGCCGTCGAGCCGTGCGGCTGCGCGCTCGACGGCCTCGCGCACCGTGAGTTCCCCGCGGTAATCGATCTGATAGGCGGAGGCGGCGCCGAGGATGTCCTGGTTGAAGAACTGCGTGACGGCCTCGGCAATCTCGGTTTGCTCACGCGCGGCATCGCGCGCTTCCACCGCCTGGCGGTATTGATACAGACTTGTCGCCATCCCTGCCACGAGAATGAATCCCGCAGCGACGACCCACGGCCGGCGCGTCTTGCTCCGCTCGACCTGTGACTGCAGCGCCGCCGCGCGTTCGATAATTGCGCGTTGCGCGCCGCGTGCCTTGCGTCGTGTCGACAGTCCACGTATCCGTGCCGCGAATTCCGCGGCCGACGTGAGACGCCGAGATTGAGAGCCGTGGGCCGCCGCCGCGATGTCCTCGCGTAACAGTTCATCGTCGACGTCATGTTCCCATCCGGGTGCCATTGGGCGGCGCAGGTCGCCGACCACGAGTTGGAAGAGCATCACGCCAAGCGCATAGATATCGGCAGGTGCACCGGGCTGTTGTCCCGCGAGGACCTCTGGCGCCACGTACAGCGGCGTCGTCCCGCGGTCGGCGGTGTTGCTTCCATCTGTGAGCCCCTGGCGCGTGATATCAAGCTGCGCCAAACGTTCGGGCTCAAGCAAACGCCCGCTGCCGAAATCCGTCCAACGTAATCGCGGGCGACCGTCGTCGTCGAGCCGGACGAGCAGGTTATTGGGCTTCACATCGAGATGCAGCACGCCAACCGCATGGGCGGCGGCGAGTCCGTCAGCCGCCTGCGCGAGCAACTCCAGACGCGCCTCAAGGGGGAGAGCGTCCACGCCACCCTGGCCGGCGAGCCATTCGCCGAGACTACCGAGTTCGCAGTACTCGAGCTCGACGAAGAACGGCGGCGATTCGAAACTGCAATCGAGCAGGCGCGCATAATCGTCGCGCTCGGGCAGCAGTCGCTGGAGCGTGCGGTGAATGGTCAGTTCGCGCTTGAGCGCGCCGAGACGCGCGGCATCGAGCGCGAACTTCAAGGCCCGTCGCTCGCCGGTCTTGCGGTGTCTGGTCAACCACACACTCGCGCGGACATCGAGCGCGCGCACCAACTGCCACTGCAGTCTGCCCGGGAGCACGCCATCGACTTCCGGCAGCCAGACTGTCGCATGCGAAGTGAATTCGACCGGCAGATGATCGAGTCGCTGCACCTCGCCGGTGAAGCGGTAGCCGTAGCCATGGACAGTGAGCACCAGCGTGCGCGCTTCGTCGTCGAGCGCGATTCGCAACTGGTTGATGCAGCGCGTGAGTACGGATTCCGTCACGACGCGGTTCGCCCAGACCTTCTCGAGAAGGTCGCTCTTCGTCACGACCTGCCCGGCCTCTCGCACCAATTCCGCGAGCACCTCGAGCGGCCGCGGTTCGATGTCTACGCTGGTGCCTCCGCGATAAAGTCGCAGCACCGTCGCGTCGAAATCGAACGCCCCCAAGCGAAAGACCTCATGCATCCAAGCCCCCTCGGAATTCATCAGGAATGCATCAAGATTCCTCAGAACACCGGGGTCTACATTAGGCCCGCGCGGGCATTGACCGCAATGGGGGCGAACATGATCAAGCTATGCATGGCAGGGGTCCTGGTCCTGGCTTTGGCGGCGGGTTGCGGCGGCGGCAGCTCGCCCACCCCGGCGCCGGGCGAGCTGAAGCTCGCCGCCACCACCTACGGCGCCGCAGAGGATGCCGGGACGGTCACGATCACGGTCCAGCGTACGGGGGGTAGCGCCGGCGCTGCGAGCGTGCAATACGCAACCGGCGGCGGCACCGCGACGGCGGGCACCGATTACACCGCAGCGACCGGCACGCTGCAGTGG
This sequence comes from Gammaproteobacteria bacterium, assembly GCA_040882865.1. Taxonomy (GTDB): domain Bacteria; phylum Pseudomonadota; class Gammaproteobacteria; order Natronospirales; family JAIVGZ01; genus JAIVGZ01. The sequence continues at coordinate 98,940 of JBBEAN010000001.1, read as the reverse complement.
GCCGCTGGCGACGCGGCGAACAAGACGGTCATCATCACGATTTCGGACGATGCCGACTTCGAAGCCGATGAAACGCTGACATTCACTTTGTCGAACGCGGTCGGCGCGACGCTCGGCGCCCCGGCGGTCGCGACGGTGTCGATCACGAACGACGACATCGCTGCGGTCAATCTCTCCGGTGTCGCCGCGACCGGCGCGCCGATTGTCGGCGCGACCATCACAATCACCGATGCGAACGGTGACACGGTCGAATCCACGACCGGCACCGACGGCACGTTCGAAGTGGACATTGCCGGGATGCAACCGCCACTGCTGGTGCGGGTCGACCTGGGCGGGGGCGCCGCGCTGTTCAGCGTGAGCAACGCCGATTCGCCGAGCGTCGTGAACGTGCATCCGTTGACCGACCTTGTCGTGCGGGCATGGTACGAGGCCCAGGGCACGACCGCCGCCGCGGCTTTCGACGACCCGGTGGCGAACCCTGCGCCGTCGCCCGAGCAGGTGGCTTTCATCGTCGACGTCGTCGAGCGCGTGGTGCAGGTGTGGCTGGTCGCCGCGGGCATCGACCCCGCGAATTTCGACTTGATCGCGACGCCATTCGACGCAGACGGCAGCGGTTTCGACGGCGTGCTCGACGACACTGTCATCGACCCGGTCACAGGCGACTTCGAGATTGATGACGGCACGACCAACCAGGTCGTGACCGTGACTACCGGCACGACGCTGACCTTGTCGTCGATGACCACCGGCCCCGGTGGAAGCTCGTCGTCCGTGACCTCGACCGTCGTGCCGGTCGAAGCCGGCGCCACCGACGCAATCGCCGGGGTCAAGGCGATGCTCGATGACCTCGCCTCGTTGGTCGAGACGGCGGGGGACGACCTCGCCGCCGCCGATTTCCTGCCGTTCATCTCCGAGAATGCGCTCGACCAGGGCCGCGATCGCGAAATCTTGGCAGCGGTGTTCGCATCAGAACTGCGCGGACTGACCGTCGTTTCGGCCGACCTTGGCACGCTGTACGCGATCGACGAAGCGGGCCGCACCGTCCATGCCGATCTCGAGCTTGAACTCGCGCTTGGCGAGCTCAGCGAGACCGACTCGTTCCCGATGCACTTTGCCGAGGAAGACGGGGTCTGGAAGCTGGCCGGCGACGGCCACGGCGTGGAGGGAGATGCACAGATGGAGCATCGCATCGACATGCGTCACAACGGCACCGATATCTACCATGCCGTCAACGTCCACATCAGCGCCCCACCGGATACCGTAGAATCGGTTGCCATCAGTGGCGGGGTATTTGACGACACTCCGGTGCCGGATTCAGGGTCGATTTCGATCGAAGAGATCGAAGGCACGCCCGGCGAAATCACAGAAATCCAGTCCGAGGCGTTTTTCCTCAATTCGGGTGCGTTAAACGCGCCATTGCCCGCCGGCACAGAGTTCACCATCTTCATCGAGTATATCGGCGGCGACAGCGAGGCCATCACCCGCGTGACCGGTGCGACCACCAATGAGGTCGCGTTGATCACGAGCCCGACCGCACATACACTCGCGACGGCCAATCTCGGCGGGGAACTCGACGTCACTTGGGAACTGCCGACGACCTTCGCGCTTGCGAACATTGACTTCGGTGCCGTGGCTTTCACGGACGACGGGGCAGGCGGGGTCGGCGAATTCACTTGTTTCGCCGACCCCGAGTTTCAGCCCGGCGTCACCTCGACCTCCGGGACCTTGATAATCCCGGCGACCTGCAACGGCGAGCCAGTGCTCCACGTCAATGTCGGCGTGTCGTTCAACGGGGTGAATGGCGAACGCATCCAGGTGCTCTACTCGATGGGCGACTCGCCTTAGCCGAGACCACCAAAATCGAAGAGCGCGCGGTCGGCGAGGTGCGACGGCTGGACGGTCTGCAATGCCGTGAAGATCGTTTCGAGGCGGCCGGGGTGTGAGCGCTGCCAGTCCGCGAGCATCGCCTTGACCTGCTTGCGCTGCGCGTGCTCCTCGTTGCCGCACAGCGTGCACGGGATCAGTGGGAATGCGCGCAGTTCGGCGTACGCTGCAAGGTCCGCCTCGGCGCAGTACACGAGCGGGCGGATGACGATGTGAGCGCCGTCGTCCGACTGGAGCTTCGGCGGCATCGCGGCGAGCCGACCGCCGAAGAATAGATTCAGGAACAGCGTCTCGATCAGGTCGTCGCGGTGGTGACCGAGCGCGATGCGCGTGACGCCGTTCTCTGACGCCCAGCGATACAGCGCGCCACGGCGTAGTCGCGAGCATAGCCCGCACATCGTCTTGCCTTCCGGGATTACGCGTTTGACGACGCTGTAGGTGTCCTGCTCGATGATCGCGTACTCGACGCCGAGCGACTTGAGGTAGTCGGGCAGCACGTGCGCGGGAAAGTCGGGCTGCTTCTGGTCGAGGTTCACCGCGACGAGCGAGAACGCGACCGGTGCGCTCTGCTGCAGGCGCAGCAGGATGTCGAGCAGCGCGTACGAGTCCTTGCCGCCCGACAGACACACCATCACGCGGTCGCCCTCGCCGATCATCGCGTAGTCCTCGATCGCGCGGCCGACATTGGCGCGCAGGCGCTTCGTGAGCTTGTCGCCCTCGTACTTCTGCTTGCGCGCGGCGTCGTTCATCTTGAGTTCATTTAAATTGTGGTATCTGGGGGCCGTAGTGTAGCAAGCACTGGAGGATTGGATGCCCGTTCGAAATTCAGTCAACCATCCTGAAGCGGCCACACTGCGGCCGGGTCGCCGCTAACGATGAAATGAGGATTCAACAGCGAATCTTTGCGGTTGTAGCGCAGGCGATTACCCTCAAGGTCGGTGACCGTGGCGCCCGAAACCTCGGCGACACACTGCGCAGCCGCGGTGTCCCACTCGGAGGTCAGCCCGAAACGCGGATAGCAGTCGGCGATGCCCTCGGCGACCAGGCAGAGCTTCAGCGAACTTCCGACCGACACCAACTGGTGCTCACCCAGGCGGTCGAGGAACGCCGCCAGCGATTCACCGGCGTGCGAGCGGCTGCCGACGATGACGGGCGGCGTCGACGGTGGGGTGCGCGTCGCGATGGCGTGGGGCTTGGTCTCGCCGTCCTGACGAAACGCGCCGTTCTCGACCGACGCGTAGTAGGTAACACCGGTCACCGGCACATGCACGACGCCGAGCACCGGTGCGTCGCCGTCGATCAGCGCGATGTTGACCGTGAACTCGCCGTTGCGCTTAACGAACTCCCGCGTACCGTCCAGCGGGTCGACGAGCCAGTACCGGTCCCAAGCCCCGCGCTCGGCGAATGGCACGGACGCCGATTCCTCCGACAAGATCGGGATGTCGGGCGTCAGCGTCTCGAGCCCAGCGACGATGGTGTGGTGCGCGGCGAGGTCGGCTGCGGTCAATGGTGACTTGTCATCCTTTGAGGTCACGGCGAAGTCGCTCGCGTAGACCTCGAGTATGCGTTCTCCGGCTTCGCGCGCGAGCGCCACGACGGTCGGCAGGTACTGGCTGGACATTGGCCTTCCTAGCGGGTATTACGAGGCGACGATTGTACAAGGAACTTACCGTGCTTGATTGGCCCCGCATCGATACCGTGCTGCTCGACATGGATGGCACGCTGCTTGACCTGCGCTTCGACAACTGGTTCTGGCAGGAACTCCTGCCCGAGCGGTGGGGCGCGGTGCGCGGCCTCGGCCTCATGGAGGCACAGCGGCAGCTGAAGCCGATGTTCGAGCGCGAAGAAGGGACCTTGAACTGGTATTGCCTTGAGCATTGGACCCGAACCCTCGGCCTCGACGTCGCGGCCCTGAAGCGCGAACACGAGAACGAAATCCGCGTACATCCGTACGTGATCGATTTTCTCGACGCGGTGCGTGGGCACGGTAAACGCGTGGTGCTCGTCACGAACGCACACCGGCACGCACTGGACATCAAGTTGGGCGCTACCGGGATTGGCGGACACTTCGATGCGGTCCACTCGTCGCACGACTACGGCGCGCCGAAAGAGTCGCCGGATTTCTGGCAGCGGCTTGCCGTTCGCGAGCCGTTCGACTCAGACCGCACGCTGTTTGTCGACGACAGCCGCGCTGTGCTCGAGGCCGCGCGAGAATACGGCATCGCACATGTCATCGCGGTCGCGAAACCCGACTCGATGCGCCCGACGCGCACGCACGAGGGCTTCCGCCACATCCACGACTTCCGAGAGCTGTCGGTGGGGCTGTGAGGCGCGCTGCACTGTTCTTCGCGGTCGTCGCACTGGGCGCTTGCGGTGGCGATACCGAGCGTGGGCTGGCGCCACCTGACAACTCGGCGCCCCCGGACCCGGTGCCGATCGCCGCGAAATACACGCTCACAACGCCGCCGGCGCTGTCCGGCTACCTCGTGGTCGACCTCGTCCGGAGTTCGGGCGGTGAAGAACTCTTCCTGTTGGACTCGAGGTCACGCGAAATCGCGGCCCTGAATCGTGAAATCGATGACGACGCGCGGGTGTTCGGGCAGCCGGTGCTGACCGCAGATCTCGACGTCGTGTTCATGGCAGGCGTCGACGGCGAAACAGGCATATACCGATTCGACCGTGCGAGCGGCACCGTCGCTGAAGTCGTATCGCCCATCGAGGGACGAAACTTCTCCGGGACATACGTTTTGCGAAACGACCGCGAAATCGCGTGGTCCGCCGTCCGCTGGGACGGAACACAGATCAAATGGGTGCTGTACGTTGCGCGCATCGATGGGTCCCTAACGGCTACCGAGGTCCAGTCGCCGCTCGGAACCGACGCGACTCCGGGTTACTTCACCCTGTCACCCGACGGGGTAATGTTGTATTGGTATGAGGAGTTCGAAAACCGGATCGTGCTCGTTCGCGCGCCGGTCGATGACGTTACAGAGGCCGAATTGGTTCACGATCATGGGCCGGGATTTTCGTTTCCGAGCAGCAGCTTGCGCGTCGGTAATGACGGCCTGGAGCCGGCGCGTCATATCCAATTCCTGCGTGATGGCCGACTGATGTACGGGCTGTACAGCCCGGGCACCAACAAGTATTTCATCCTCGACCCAGAGGACCCCGAGCTGACGCCGTTACCTTTCGACCCGCCACTCGCCGCCGGCCTGGATGTGACCGCGCTCGATTTTCATGAACTTCCCGAGGGGCGCACGCTGTACTCCTACCGCGCCGGTACAGGATCCTTCAGCTCTGAGCGATTGATAATCGGTGACCTGGCGGATCCGGACGCCGAACGTCAGGTGAATCCGGAGGCGGTCACCGACATCCGCGGCTATCGCATCAGTTCTGATGGCCGCTGGATCGCCTACGTCCAAGGTCACAACAGCGCATTGCACTTGGCGGACCTAGCAGCCGCGGTACCGGAAAGTCGCTTCGTGGCCATGATAAGCAGCCCGACGCGTTATGGATTTGACTTGCCGGAACGGGCGCTGATGTTCCTCAACGAGCGTCGCATAACGCGCGCAGACCTGTTGCAGCCAGAAGCACACACCATGGTCGCCGAGGCACCTGAAGGACTGCCGTATCGATATATGAAGGTGCTTGAGGCGCAACTGCGGCTGCAGTTCTTCGGCAACACCAACCGTTATTGGATTGGGCCGTTGCGCACCGCCACGGAAACACGCCCGTTGATCCTCGAGCCGCCGACGGAATTCTGGCGAGAGCAGGCGTTCCTGCCGTTACCCGAGTAATCAGCCCGCCTTGAGGTGCCGCTTGTCCCAGCGCTTGAAGCGCTTGCGGCAGTACGCGTCGAGTTCATCGAAAGTGTCGAACACAAGCTTGTAGTGCTTCTCGGCCGGTTCGTCGAACTCGCACCAGTCGTTGCTGTAGTCGCGGCAGACCTGTGGCCGACGGTCATAGATGCCGCAGCGCCCATCCGGAAGCAGGTTTGAACAGCGGGTGTCGAATTGCAGGAACCAGCCGTCGTCGTCGCGGAATATCCGCACGCCGTTGTGCGAGACCTGCCAGAGGAGAAAATCGAAATCCGCGATGGACCGCGGCGCGTCGATCTGCTGCGTGATGTAGGTGCAGCACTTCGTACGCGTGCACAGCTTGCACTTCGCGAGCCCTTCAGCCACTCCGCCGACGCCGGCCACCGCCACCGCCACCACTGCCTCCGCCACCGGCGCGTTTGCGCGGGTCGGGCTTGCGGGGGCGTCGCGCCGGGCGAACGAAGCCTTCGCGCTTCAAGTCCGGCGGAATCGTGCCGACTTCGATTTTATGGCCGATGTAGTCCTCGATGTCGGGTAGCGAGAACACGTATTCCTCGCAGCCGAAGCTGATCGCGTCACCGGCCTCGCCCGCGCGCGCGGTGCGGCCGATGCGATGCACGTAGTCCTCGCGGTCCTGCGGCAAGTCGAAGTTGAACACGTGGCTGACTTCAGGGATGTGCAGGCCGCGCGCGGCGACGTCCGTCGCGACGAGCACGGGCAGTTCGCCGGTCTGGAACTGACCAAGCAGCTTTTCGCGCTTCTTCTGCGGCACGTCGCCCGAGATGGTCTCGGCTTTCAGACCGTTCGCGTTCAGCCAGTCCGCGAGTTGGTCGGCGACGCGCTTCGTGTTCACGAACACGAGGCTGCGGCGCGGGTCGGTGCCCTTGAGCAGGTGGATCAGCAGCGGAATCTTGTCCTCGTTCGCGGTGTGGTACACGAGCTCGCGTACGCGGTCGGCGGTCACGCGCTCGGGCGTAATCTCGATTTTCTGCGGCTCGTTCATGTGTTCGTAGGCGAGTTCGAGTACACGCTGCGACAGCGTTGCCGAGAACAGCATGTTCTGGCGCTTATCGGGGTCCGGCATGCGGCGCAGGAGATAGCGGATGTCCTTGATGAAGCCAAGGTCGAACATCCGGTCCGCTTCGTCGAGCACGAGGACCTGCGCGGCCTTCAGGTTGAAAATACCTTGCTTCTCGTAATCGATGATGCGCCCCGGCGTGCCGATCAGGACGTCGATGCCGGCCTGCAGCATTTCGCGTTGGCTCTCGTAGCCCGTGCCGCCATAGACGAGGCCGAGCTTGAAACCGGCGTGCTTGCCGAGCGATTCCGCGTCACGCCAGATCTGGATCGCGAGTTCGCGCGTCGGGGCGAGTACGAGCGCGCGCGGTTGCGTGTTTTTGCGCGACTCGCTCGGTGGATTGATCAGGAGGTTCTGGAACAGCGCGAGGAGAAATGCCGCGGTCTTGCCGGTCCCGGTCTGGGCCTGGCCCGCGACATCGCCGCCCGCGAGAGCGATTGGCAGCGTCTTTTCCTGAATCGGGGTGCAGTACGAAAACCCCGTTTCTTCAATACCTTGCATTAGCTCGGGGCGCAGCCCGAGCGAGTCGAATCGTGTGTTTGTGAGGTGCGTGTCTGTCATGAATGCTTGAATTGTTCCGGGAACTAGGATGAAATACGGGCTAACGATTATTCCGGACCAGCGCGTGGGGCTCCGCCCCGTTGCGCTTCCACTCGAAGAAACCGCTTAAGACCGTCAGCCAGCAGGGATGTGGTGCCTGAATCATTGGGGCACATCATACACCCTGACCTCTTTTCCAGTATCCGCTGCCGGCAGAAGCCAGATGGAGTAGATGAAACGTGAGTGACAAAATCGTACATACGAGTGACCAGGCGTTCGAGACGGACGTCCTAAACGCCGATGCGCCGGTGTTGGTCGACTACTGGGCCGAGTGGTGCGGACCGTGCAAGATGATCGCGCCGATTCTTGACGAGATTGCCAACGATTATGACGGCAAGGTCAAGGTCGTGAAGCTGAACATCGACGAGAATCCGCAGACTCCGCCGCGCTACGGCATTCGCGGTATTCCGACGCTCATGATTTTCAAGGGTGGTAACGTCGAAGCGACCAAGGTTGGGGCCGTGACCAAGTCGCAACTCGCTGCCTTCCTGGACACTAACCTATAAGAACGAAACAACCCGGTGCGCGTCGGCGGCGCGCACCGGCATTCCGACCCCACCGCCTCCCTTCCCGAGAAGATAACTGACACCAATGAACCTGACTGAACTCAAGAAAAAATCCGCGGCCGAAGTCATCGAGCTCGCGGGCGAAATGGGGGTTGAGGGCATCGCCCGCTCCCGCAAACAGGACGTAATCTTCGCGCTGCTGAAAGCGCACGCGAAAGGCGGCGATGACATCTTCGGCGACGGCGTGCTCGAGATTCTGCAGGACGGCTTCGGCTTCCTGAGGTCCGCCGACAGCTCGTACCTCGCCGGCCCCGACGACATCTACGTGTCGCCGAGCCAGATCCGCCGCTTCAATCTGCGTACCGGCGATACGATCAGCGGGAAGATCCGGCCGCCGAAAGACGGCGAGCGGTACTTCGCGCTGCTGAAAGTCAGCGAGATCAATTACGACTCGCCGGAGAACGCGAAGAACAAGGTGCTGTTCGAGAACCTGACGCCATTATTCCCGAAAGAGCGCTTCAAGCTCGAACAGGGTAACGGCAGCACCGAGGACATCACCGCGCGTGTCATTGACTTGGTGTCCCCGATCGGAAAGGGCCAGCGCGGCCTGATCGTTTCACCGCCGAAGGCTGGTAAGACGATGATTCTGCAGAACATTGCGCAGTCGATTGCGAACAACTACCCCGAGGTCTATCTGATCGTTCTGCTCATCGACGAGCGGCCCGAGGAAGTGACCGAGATGAGCCGCTCGGTGCGCGGCGAGGTCGTGTCATCGACCTTCGACGAGCCCGCGAGTCGGCACGTGCAGGTCGCCGAGATGGTGATCGAAAAAGCGAAGCGCTTGGTCGAGCACAAGAAGGACGTCGTGATTCTGCTCGACTCGATCACGCGGCTCGGTCGCGCGTACAACACCGTGGTGCCGTCGTCGGGCAAGGTGCTGACCGGCGGTGTGGACGCGAACGCGTTACAGCGCCCGAAGCGCTTTTTCGGCGCCGCGCGCAACATCGAAGAGGGCGGCAGTCTGACCATCCTCGCGACTGCGCTCGTCGACACCGGCTCGCGCATGGACGACGTGATTTACGAGGAGTTCAAGGGCACCGGCAACATGGAAGTCCACCTCGACCGCCGCATCTCCGAGAAACGCATCTTCCCCGCGATCCACATCAACCGCTCGGGCACGCGCCGTGAAGAACTCCTGATGCCAGAAGGCGAACTCGCGAAGGTCTGGATCCTGCGCAAGCTTCTGCACTCGATGGACGAGCTCGCCGCGATGGAATTCCTGATGGACAAGATGAAGGACACGAAGACCAACTCCGAGTTCTTCGACTCGATGCGCCGATAAAGGATTCGCGGCGCGAAGGCGCCGCTCCCACAACCCTGGCATCCGTAGGAGCGGCGCCTTTGCGCCGCGAATCAAGATTCTCGCGCCACCGCCCGATAGCCGATGTCGCGACGGTAAGCGACCCCATCCCACCGGATCGGCGCGGCGAGCGCATACGCGCGCTGCTGCGCCGCCTGGACGGTGTCGCCGAGCCCGACGGCGCACAGCACCCGCCCACCCGCAGTGACCACGGCGTCGCCATCCAACGCGGTGCCCGCGTGGAACACCTTGCCGTCTTTTGATGCAACGGGGATGCCGGTAATCGGCGCGCCCTTGCTGCCGCGTGCCGGGTAATCATCCGCGGCGAGTACCACACCGAGCGCCGCGCGCGAATCCCAATCGGCTTCGACATCGGCGAGCCGGCCGTCCAACGCTGCATCGACCAAATCCACCAAGTCCGACTTGAGTCGCATCATAATCGGTTGCGTCTCCGGGTCGCCGAAGCGGCAATTGAATTCGATTACGCGCGGCGTGCCGCCGGCGTCGATCATCAATCCTGCGTACAGGAAACCCGTGTAGTCGATGCCCTCGGAGGCGAGTCCGCGCACGGTCGGCTCGATGACCTCGCGCATCACGCGTACGTGGACCTCCGGCGTCACAACGGGTGCCGGTGAGTACGCGCCCATGCCGCCGGTGTTCGGGCCCTGGTCGCCGTCGAAACGGCGTTTGTGGTCCTGCGAGGTCGCCAACGGCAGCGCGACGCCGCCGCCGACGATGCAGATGAAACTCGCTTCCTCGCCCGCGAGGAATTCCTCGACCACGACGCGATGGCCGGCGTCCCCGAATGCATTGCCCGATAGCATGTCTTCGACGGCCGCTTCGGCCTCGTCGGTCGTTTGCGCGACGACGACGCCTTTGCCGGCGGCGAGGCCGTCGGCCTTTACGACCACCGGCGCGCCGAGCTCCCGGATCAACGCGACGGCGGGCGCGACCTCGGTGAACGCGCCGTAGCGTGCGGTTGGGATATCGTGCCGGTGTAGAAAGTCTTTCGCGAAGGCTTTCGAGCCCTCGAGCTGCGCAGCGGCGGCAGTCGGTCCGAAAATGCGTAGGCCCGCGTCGCGGAAGCGGTTCACGATGCCGGCGACGAGCGGTTGCTCGGGGCCGACGATCGTGAGGTCGACGCACTCACGCTTAGCGAGCGCCAGAACGCCGTCGAGGTCGTCGGCTTTGACGGCGACGTTGGTGACTTTCGGCTCCGACGCGGTTCCCGCGTTGCCTGGCGCGACAAACACACGATCGACACGGCTCGATTGCGCAACTTTCCACGCGAGCGCGTGTTCGCGGCCACCACCGCCGATGATCAATACCTTCATTGCCACCACGCGCGATATTCGCCGTGCAGCGCCATCTCGTCGACGGCTTGCTCGATCAGGGACGGGTCCGCGCGCCACGCGTTGTACCGCGCCTCGGTCAGCTTGCTGAAGTCGGCGCGTTGCTGCGTGACCGTCTCGATTCGCTCACGTTCCTGCGGGGTTACGTCGGGTACGCGCCGAAGCACACCCGCGGCGAATACCGCGCCAGCCATGCTGGAGGGCTTGTCGATTATTTGGTTGGCGACTTTGCGGCAGAGGTGTAGTAGGCGCGTATCCGATCGCATCTCACGGCAGGAAATGACGATACCTGACTCGATGCCCACGGTCGCCGCCGCAATTCCGCCCGCGCGGTCGAAGACGACCAGTTCGCTGAAGCTGCGACCGGAAGGGGCCTGCCGGTGTAGCGCTCGGTAGTAGGCTTTGACTGCTCTGCCGAAATACCCGTCGTGGTAGGGGCGGGCCGCCGCCTCCTCGAGCGCGTTGATTACGCCCTCGATATCGTCGCCGACCGACTGTCGCGCGGCAATTGCGATCCAGGGCGCGCCGTTGTCGGGGTCCGCTGCAGCGAGACGCTCAAGCCAATCGTGGTCGTTACACACGGCTTGTGTCGTGCGGAAGCCCTGACAAAAATCGTTTGCTTGCGTGAGGACAATGGGGTCATTAGGCGCGAAGTGCAACGCTCGCTCGAGAAAATGGGCTCGCCGAGCTTCATCAGTTGACCAAACCGCGCCGAGGAGCAGGGTGTGGGGATCGTCGGAGTTGACGACGCCCTTGGGTAGGCGTGCGTCGATGAAATCCGCGGTCGCCTGCTGCTCCGGCGTGTAATCGGACGCTAGGCTGATCGCGGCGACGAGGGCCATCGCGGCGCAGAGCGCCGCTCCCACCTGTCGGGTAGAGCGCATCGCAACTCCAATCGCGGCGCAAAGGCGCCGCTCCTACATGGTTCTCGCGGCGCAAAGACGCCGCTCCTACATGGTTCTCGCGGCGCAAAGACGCCGCTCCTACACGGGTTCTCGCGGCGCAAAGGCGCCGCGGCTACAGTTTAATGCCGGAAGTGGCGGATGCCGGTAAAGACCATTGCGAGGCCATGTTCGTCGGCTGCGGCGATGACCTCGGCGTCGCGCTGCGAGCCGCCGGGCTGGATGACCGCTTTGATGCCGGCCTCAGCCGCCGCGTCGATGCCATCGCGGAACGGGAAGAACGCGTCGGACGCCATCACCGAGCCCGCGACTTCAAGGCCCTCGTCGGCGGCCTTGATGCCGGCGATACGCGCGCTGTACACGCGACTCATCTGGCCTGCGCCGACGCCGATGGTCGTGAGGTCGTGGCAGTACACAATCGCGTTGGATTTCACGAACTTCGCGACGCGCCAAGCGAACAGCAGATCGCGCAGTTCGTCGGCCGTCGGCTGGCGTTCTGTGACGACCTTGAGATCCGATTTTCCGATCGTCGCAAGGTCGCGGTCCTGGACCAGCATGCCGCCGGTGACGCGCCGGTAGTCGAGCGCGGCGACGCGGTGCGCGGGCCATTGGCCGCACACGAGGAGGCGAATGTTCTTTTTCGTCGCGACCACAGCGCGCGCGTCGGGCGCGGCATCCGGCGCGATGATGACTTCGACGAATTGCCGGTCGACGATTGCGGTGGCGGTCGCGGCGTCGAGCGGTCGGTTGAACGCGATGATGCCGCCGAACGCCGAGGTTGGGTCGGTCTTGTACGCGCGGTCGTACGCGTGGAGCAGAGTGGACGCAACCGCGACCCCGCACGGGTTCGCGTGCTTCACGATCACGCACGCGGGCCCATCGAACTGCTTCACGCACTCAAGCGCGGCGTCGGCGTCCGCGATGTTGTTGAACGACAGCTCCTTGCCCTGCAGCTGGGTCGCCGTCGCGATACCGGGCTCAGACGGCTGCGCGTCGACATAAAACGCAGCGCGTTGGTGCGGGTTCTCGCCGTAGCGCAAATCGAGCGCTTTTTGGAACTGAACGGTGTGTGAATCGGAGAACTCGGCGTCCAGGCCAGTCAGCCAGTTGCTGACCGCGCCGTCGTACGCGGCGGTGTGGGCGTACGCTTTCGCGGCGAGTTCGCAGCGCAGCTCGAACGGGACTTCGTTGTGGGATTCGAGCGCGGCCATCACCCGCGAATAATCGGCGCTGTCGACGACGACCGCGACCGATGCGTGGTTCTTCGCGGCGGCGCGCAGCATCGCAGGACCGCCGATGTCGATGTTCTCGACGAGTTCGTCGTAGGTCGATCCCGGTTTCGCGAGCGTTTCACGAAACGGGTACAGATTCACGACCAGGAGGTCGATCGGTGCGATGCCGTGCTCCGACATCACCGCGTCGTCGGTGCCGCGCCGACCGAGCAGGCCGCCGTGGATTTTCGGATGCAGCGTCTTGACCCGGCCGTCCATGATTTCGGGAAAGCCCGTATGCTCGGCGACCTCGCGCACGGGGATGCCCGCTCCGGTCAGGAGCTTCGCGGTACCGCCGGTGGAGAGAATTTCGATGCCGCGCGCGTGCAGGTCCCGGGCAAACTGCTCAATCCCGGCCTTATCCGAGACACTGATCAGCGCGCGTTGAATCAACGGTCTAGGCCGTGCTGGCGGAGCTTCTTGCGCAGGGTGCTGCGGTTGATGCCGAGGAGTTCGGCGGCGCGCGACTGGTTGCCGTCGGCGTGCTCGAGCACGGTCTTGAGCAATGGGTATTCGACTTCATTGATGACGAGCTGGTAGAGATCGGTCACGGCGTGGCCGTCGAGTTCCGACAGATATTGCCTGAGCGCGGTCTCGGCGCACGCGCGCAACGGCTGGCCGTCGTCGCGCTCCACCCGGAAGGCTTCACGATAAGCGGTGGTGCGCGTCACCCGGACGGCGCTGCTGCGAGTTGTCATGCTGCCATTTCCTCCCCCATCACCAGTCGATCGAAATAGAGGCCGACTTGGCGGAACTGCTCTTGTGCGCGCTCGACGCGCATCACCCTTTGCCGGAACACGGTGGCGCCCGGCTGGCCGCTCGCGTACCAGCCGATGTGCTTGCGGGCGACCCTGACCCCGAGCTCATCGCCGTAGAACGCGTACAGATTCTCCAGATGGCCGAGGAGCAGACTGCGGACCTCGGCCGGTCCCGGTGCAGGCAGGTACTCACCCGTCGCCAGGAAGTGGGCGAGCTCGCGGAATATCCACGGCCGACCCTGTGCCGCGCGGCCAATCATCAGGCCGTCGGCGCCGGTGACCCGCAACACCTCGCGCGCGCGCTCCGGTGTGTCGATGTCCCCGTTCGCGATGACCGGTATCGTCACCGCGCGTTTTATGTCCGCAATCGTCCCATACTCGGCCTCACCCTTGAACGCGCATGCGCGCGTCCGGCCGTGTACCGCGAGCGCTTGGATGCCACTGCGCTCGGCGATTTCTGCGATTCGGACCCCGTTCCGGGTCTCCGGGCTCGGGCCGGTGCGAATCTTCAGCGTGACCGGCACATCCACCGCAGCTACAACCGCATCCAGTATTCGCGCGACCAAGTCCTCGTCGGCGAGCAGCGCGGAACCCGCCATGCGGTTGCACACCTTTTTGGCCGGGCAGCCCATGTTGATGTCGATCAACTGGGCCCCGCGCGCCGCGTTCTCCGCGGCGGCCTCCGCCATCATCCGCGGGTCGGCGCCAGCAATCTGCACGCTGCGTGGCTCAAGCTCACCCGCATGATCCATACGCCGCCGACTCTTCCCCGTGTGCCAGAGCCGCGAATCGGACGTGACCATTTCCGAAACCGCGAGCCCGGCGCCGAGCGAACGACACAGTTGTCGAAACGGTCGGTCAGTGACGCCGGCCATCGGCGCGACCAACAGATTGTTGGTCAGTTGTACGTTGCCGATTTGCATTGCTCACGCCGCGCGTTTTCTTTACTGACGGGGGAGGTGAATGATAACCACAATCGCGCGTCTGTCAAAACGGATTTCGACGACCCGCGCCGTTGCTCAATCCGATGGGCTTGATGCCATCCCGCAGCGGAGTGCGCTGTCAACTTCTGCGCAAAAGTTGATACTGAACCCGACCGCGTCGTGACCGGGGTCGACGAGCTCGACTTCGATCGCGCGACGTGCGTGCGCCGGCATGCGCTCGTTCAACGACGGCGGATTGCGAAGATATTCGGACGGTCGCAAACGACGGGCGGCGACGACGTCGCCGAATCGATCTTCGAGACGCAGTTCGAGCACCGGCCACGGTTGCGCGAACGTCGCGTCGTTGCTGAGTACACCCGACAAGTGCAACGCACCGTCGCGTCGCGGGTGCGTCGTGAGTTCGTGGTGCAGCAACGCGAATGCGTCGAGGTCGTAGCGCGCGGCGATACCAAGCGGAATGCCGAGAGCGTCGTAAGTCTTTGTAATATAAGCTCCAAATTCCGAGTCTTCGACCAGCGCCGCGCGGTTCAAGTGCACAAGTTGTGCGGCGAGTGCGAGCACCGCAATGAACGCGAGCAACAGCCACGGCCAACGCCTGCGTGGCGTCGTGTCGACAAGCAGAAACGGCTTCGGCGCTTCGCTCCACGTCGATTCAATGACGGCGTCTTCGTCGTCTTCATCGGGCAAAGGCGCGGCGTTGACATTGGCGTCGTCAATCTCTTCATCGGGGCGCAAAGGCGCCGCTCCTACAAAGTCAGGTCGCGATTCTTCCGGAAAGGCGATTTCTTCGTGCAGCGACGACAACGCATCGAACACATTGCCGCAGCGTCCGCAACGGACTTGCCCGCGTGCGGCGTTCAACTGCTCGCGGGTGACCCGGAACAGCGTTTCGCATTCGGTGCAGCGCGTGTACATGGGAAGAGTCTACCGCTTCGTGCCGCTGAGCCGAACCCAGCCGTCGCGCTCGCCTGTTTCGTCGAGCGCACACCACGATGCATACGCGGCACGAACCTCCTCGGCTTGGCGCTCGAGCAGACCTGATACCGCGACGAGCGCGCCCCGCGCGGTCAGCGCCGCGAACCGTGGCGCGAGTGCAATCAACGGCGCCGCCAGGATGTTCGCCACCAGGATGTCACCCACGAACGGGGTTTCAAGTGGGAGCGGCGATCGTGGGAGCGACGCTCTTGGCGTCGCGATTAAATGCCCGACTCCATTCCTTTCCGCATTCTCCCGCGTCGCAATCAGCGCCTGCGGGTCGTTGTCCACCGCGAGCACCTCGGCCGCGCCGAGCAGCGCCGCCGCGACCGCGAGGATGCCGGACCCGCAGCCATAATCGACGACGCGCTTCCCTTTGAGGTCGAGTCCGTCGAGCCAGACGAGGCACAACGCGGTCGTCGCGTGCGTGCCGGTGCCGAACGCGAGGCCCGGGTCAAGTTCGAGATTGATCGCGCGCGGGTCGGGCGCCTCGTGCTCGCCGGGAATCACCCAAAGCCGTTTGCCGAAACGCATCGGCTTGAAGTCTTTCAGCCACTCGCGCTCCCAAGTTCGGTCATCGAGCGCGGTGAACTCGTGCACGGGCAGTGGATCGGGGCCGAGCGCATTCTCAAGCGACGCGGCGAGAATCGCCCGGTCGGCATCGCCAGGAAAGAGGCCGGTCAGCCGTGTCGACGGCCACAGCGGCAACTCGCCGGGCGGCGGCTCATAAATCGGGTCGTCGCGCGCGTCGTCGAGCGTCACCGCGAACGCCCCGGCGGCGTGCAATGCGTCCTCGACCGGCGCTGGATCGCGCCCGCCAAGCTCAATCCTCAATTGCAACCAAGGCATCGACGGTCTCGACTATTTGATTCCCAGTTTCTTTTCGAGGTAGTGGATGTCGGTCCCACCGGCGAGGAACGCCGGGTCGCTGCAGATATCCTGGTGCAGCGCGATGTTGGTCTCGATACCGTCGATGATGATCTCCCCCAGCGCAGTGCGCATGCGCGCCAGCGCGCCGCCGCGCGTCTCGCCGTGCGCGATCAGCTTGCCGATCATCGAGTCGTAGTTCGGCGGTACGCGGTAGCCGCTATAGATGTGCGAATCGACGCGTATGCCGGGGCCGCCGGGTGCGTGGAACTGTCGAATCACGCCCGGCGACGGCATGAATGTACGCGCGTTCTCGGCGTTCAGGCGGCATTCGACTGCGTGACCGCGCCAAGTGATGTCTTTCTGCTTGAACGGCAACGTCTCGCCCGCAGCGATCTTCAGCTGCTCTTTAACGATGTCGATGCCGGTGACCATTTCCGTGACCGGATGCTCGACCTGTACGCGCGTGTTCATCTCGATGAAATAGAAGTTGCCGTCCTGGAACAGGAACTCGAAAGTGCCCGCGCCGCGGTAGCCGATGCGGCGGCATGCATCCGCGCAACGCTCGCCCATCTGTTTGCGCTGCTTCTCGCTGATGCCGGGCGCCGGCGCCTCTTCGACGACCTTCTGGTGACGGCGTTGCATCGAGCAGTCGCGCTCGCCGAGGTGCACCGCGTTGCCGTGCGTGTCGCACAGCACCTGGAACTCGATGTGGCGGGGATGGCCGAGGAACTTCTCCATGTAGACCATCGGGTTGCCGAACGCGGATTGCGCCTCGTTCCGCGTAAGCGCCACCGCGTTGAGGAGCGCGGCTTCCGAGTGCACGACGCGCATGCCGCGCCCGCCGCCGCCGCCCGCCGCCTTGATGATGACCGGGTAGCCGACCTGACGGCCGAGCCGGATGATTTCGTCCGGATCCTCGCCGAGCGCGCCCTCGGAGCCCGGCACGCACGGCACGCCGGCCTTGATCATCGACCGCTTCGCCGACACCTTGTCGCCCATCAGGCGGATGGTCTCAGCGCGCGGTCCGATGAAGATGAAGCCGCTCTGCTCGACCCGCTCGGCGAAGTCCGCGTTTTCCGACAGGAAACCGTAGCCGGGATGGATTGCCATCGCGTCGGTGACCTCGGCTGCGGAGATGATCGCTGGCATGTTCAGGTAGCTCTCGCTCGACGGCGCGGGACCGATGCACACCGCTTCGTCGGCGAGCAGCACGTGCTTCTGCTCGCGGTCGGCCTGCGAGTACACGGCGACCGTCTTTATGCCGAGTTCGCGGCACGCGCGCAAGATGCGCAGCGCAATCTCGCCGCGGTTGGCTATGACGACTTTCTCGAGCATTTTATTCAATCACGAACAGCGGCTGGCCGTACTCGACCGGTTCCGAGTTGTCGACCAGGATGGCTTTGACCACGCCGCTCTGGTCGGCCTCGATCTGGTTCATCATCTTCATTGCCTCGATGATGCACAGCGTGTCGCCGACCTTCACGCTCTGGCCGACTTCGACGAAGTCCTTCGCGCCGGGCGACGGCGCGCGGTAGAACGTGCCGACCATCGGTGAGGTCAGGATGTGGCCGGATGGCAGTTCGGATGCGGCCCCGATGTCACCGGCGGGTGCCGGCGCAGGCGACGACGCTTGGCCTCCGCCCGGCGCTGCCGGCGCAGGCATCGAGATGTGCTGCGGCTGCGCCATCATCATCGGCGCCGAGCCGCCGGTCGGCCATCGACTGATGCGCACCGATTCCTCGCCCTCGGAGATCTCGAGTTCGGCGATGCCGGATTCCTCGAGCAGCTCAATCAGCTTCTTTACCTTGCGGATATCCATCGTAGGGCGGCCTCCAGGGCGAGTTCGTAGGACTGGTCGCCGAAACCGGCGACCACGCCGACCGCGAGGTCGGAAAAAAGCGAGCGATGCCTGAACGGCTCGCGTGCATAAGGATTGGATAAGTGGACTTCGATGAACGGCACACCGGACATCGCCATCGCGTCGCGTAGCGGCACGCTGGTATGCGTGAAGCCGGCGGGATTCAGCAGCACGAAGTCGGCATGATCGGCGCAAGTCTTCGCACGTTGCACAAGCTCACTCTCCGAATCCGTTTGAAACGCGTCGAGCGTGTGGCCGCCTGTTTTCGCCTGCGACGTGAGGCGATTGACGAGCGTTGAAAGGCTTTCAGTGCCATAGACCGCGGGCTCACGCGCGCCAAGCGCGTCGAGATTCGGTCCGTTAAGTACTAAGACGTTCGCCATATAATCGCCGTTGATTCGACAAAGCCCGCGAATACCGCGGGACGGCTATTCTGTCCGATGAGGCGAGACTTGTAAAACTAGGCGATGTTCGCAGCCTGTTCGCGACCGTTCCTAACAATGTTTGAATCAGCGAGGCGTCAGGGCGGTATCTAGCATTTCCGCGTCAACCTCACCGGCGTGAATCCACTCGATGGTGCCCTCAGGGCCGACGATGACGGTATAGGGCAGGGCACCGATGCGGTTACCGTAGGCGCCGACGACCTCGATCGCATCCAATTGGCCGACAAGGGTCTCGTAGGTCATGCCGATTTGCTCGACGTATTCCCTGACGGCGTCGGCTTCGTCGATCGCGATGCCGAGCACGGTCAGTTCGGCGGGATCGTGCTGTTCCTGTAGTGCGACGAGCACCGGAATCTCCCTGCGGCAGGGCGCGCACCAGGTCGCCCAGAAATTCAGCACGACCGTTCTGTCTGCCCATTCGGTTGAATGGCGAAGCTGGCCTTCAAGGTCGTGGAGCTCGAAGGGGGGCGCGATGGCAGGCGGCTCGGCGGGCTGAATTTCCGCGGTCCGTTCGTCGTGCTCGTGGCCCTGTAGGTACCACGCGATGCCGGCGCCGACGGCACCGGCGAGGAGCGCGACGAGAACGAGTACGACGATGCGGGTCATTTGAGGGCGAGCTCCAGCATGGCGGCGAAGTCTTTGGGCGGCACGAAGCCGACGGTTCGGAATTGTGTGAGTTCACGGCCTTCTCGGTCGTAGAATACGATACTTGGCGGTCCCAGGATGCCGAAACGGCGCATCAGCGCTTTGTCGTCAGCGTCGTTGCCGGTGACATCGGCCTGCAGCCAGACGGTGTTCGCGAGCGCGGCCTGCACGCTTTCGTCGGTGAAGGTGTCGCGCTCCATTTGGATACAGCTCACGCACCAGTCGGCGTAGAAGTCGAGCATCACCGTCTTGCCGGCGTCGTTCGCGGCAACGACCTCGCGGTCGAGGTCGTCGACGGTCTTGATGCGCTGGAACGGGAGTTCGGTGCGCGCTTCGCCGAACAGTGCGGTCCCTGCGAGCGGCTGCAGCGGGTCGCGGCCGCCGGATGCGGCGCCGATCAAGAGCAGGATGCCCCATGCAGTAAGCGCCAGGCCGAACGCTTTCGCGATTCGGCGCCAGGCGGGTGTGCCGAGTGGCAACGGCTCGAGCGCGCCGAGAAACACGGCGACCGCGAACGCGAGCGCGGCCCATAGCGCGAGCTCGACCGCGGGCGGAATGATACGTGCAATCAGCCAGATCGCGACCGCGAGCAGCAGCATACCGAACGCTGCGTTGACCTGCTTCATCCACGGCCCCGCACGCGGCACGAGCTTGCCGGCCGACGCGCCGATCACGAGCAGCAGCGTGCCCATCCCCAGGCTCATCGCGAACAGCGCGGTGCCGCCGAGGACCGCATCCCCGGTCTGACCGATATAGATGAGCGCGCCCGCGAGCGGCGCGGCGACGCACGGCCCGACAATCAACGCTGACAGCAGCCCCATCACTGCGACGCCGACGAACGTGCCGCCGCGCTGCCGCTGCGACCACGCGGCAAGCTTCGATTGGATCGCGGCGGGCATCTCGAAGCGGTACGCGCCGAACATCGCGAACGCGAGCAGCACGAACAGCACCGAAAACACGATGATGACCGCGGGATGCTGGAACACGGCCTGCAGGTTCGCGCCGGCGAGCGCGGCGAACACGCCGGCGGCGGTGTAGGTCGCGGCCATCGCGAGCACATACACGAGCGACAGCACGAAGCCGCGCGCCGCGGACAGCGTCGGACCCTGGCCGACGATGATGGCGGACAGGATCGGCACCATCGGCAGCACGCACGGGGTGAATGTCAGGAGCAGGCCGAGGCCGTAAAACGTCAGGACCACGAGCCACAATCGGCCGTCGGCGAGGAGGCCGGCGAGCCGGTCCTGCTCGGATAAGAACACCGGTTCACTCACGCTCGTCGTGAGGTCGGCGGGCGCGGCTGGGCCGCCCGGTACGCGCACCGTGACGGTCCGGGTGTCGGGCGGGTAGCAGAGGCCGGCATCGGCGCAACCTTGGTACGCGAGTTCGAGCGTGACGTCGACCGTGTCGCGATTTTCCCTGAAAATCGGCAAACGTGCTTCGAACTCGCCATAATAGACTTCAACGTCGCCGAAAAACTCGTCCGTGTGCTGTTGGCCATCGGGCAGCGCGACGTCGCCGGGCGTGATGCCGTCCGGGGCAATGACCTTGAAACCGAGCCGGTGCCGGTACAGGTAATACGCGTCGGCCGAAATCCAGCGCACCGCGATCGTGTTCGCGTCGACCGCGCGCGCGTCGACATGGAACGCCTGCTCGACGGGTAGGAAGCGCGCGAACGGGTCGCTCCGCGAAACGACGTCCGCGAACGGGGTCGCCGTAGCAGGGAGAGCGATGACCAGCGAAAGCGCTACGAGCCAGCGGGTCGGGCTCATGTCGTCGACTCGTGCAGCCATTGAAGATATGCGGGTGCGCCCCCATCAATCGGGGTGGCAATGAGTTCCGGTACGTCGTACGGGTGCAGTTCCAAGACGGCTGCTTCGAGTGGGGCCCAAAGGTCGGCGCGGGTCTTGATCATCAGGACGATCTCATCCGCGTGCTCGACTTTGTCGGCCCAGCGGTAGGTCGAATGCGCGGCCGGCAGCGCGGTTACGCACGCGGCCAGGCGGCGCTCGACGAGCGCGTCCGCGAGGGTGTCGGCGGCCGCCCGGTTCGGGCAGGCGCACCACGCAATCAGAAACTCATCAGTCATGGGGCGCCCACTTTACCATTGCCGTTCTATAACCCGCATAGCGCTATAAATTCAGGTTTTTCCTGCCTTGACTTTAAGCAGTTCGCCCCCATAATTGGCACTCAACTCGGGGGAGTGCTAACAACCCCGTGATTACCGTAACCCAGAGTTAAGGAGAGGTTCGATGAAGATTCGTCCGCTTCACGATCGCGTGATTATCAAGCGCTTGGAGGAAGAACGCACTTCCCCCGGCGGCATCGTTATCCCAGACACCGCGACCGAGAAGCCGATCCGCGGCGAAGTCGTGGCCGTCGGCAAGGGCAAAATTCTCGAGAGCGGTGACATCCGTCCCCTGGACCTGAAGGTCAAGGACAAAGTGCTCTTCGGCAAATACTCGGGCACCGAGGTCAAGATCGACGGCGAGGAATACCTCGTCATGCGCGAAGAAGACGTCATGGCCGTGTTGGACTAAGAGGAAACAGAACATGTCAGCAAAAGAAGTGAAATTCAGCGATGACGCGCGCTCGCGCATGATGAAGGGTGTCAACACCCTCGCCAACGCAGTCCGCGTCACACTTGGCCCGAAGGGCCGCAATGTCGTCCTTGAGAAGAGCTTCGGCGCGCCGACCATCACAAAGGACGGTGTTTCGGTCGCGAAGGAAATCGAGCTCAAGGATAAGTTCGAGAACATGGGCGCACAGATGGTGAAGGAAGTCGCTTCACAGACGTCCGACATCGCCGGTGACGGCACCACGACCGCGACTGTGCTGGCCCAGGCCATCATGCGAGAGGGTTTGAAGGCCATCGCCGCGGGCATGAACCCGATGGACCTGAAGCGCGGTATCGACAAGGCGGTCATCGCTTCGGTCGCCGAGCTGAAGAAGCTGTCGAAGCCGTGTACCGACGACAAGGCAATCGCCCAGGTCGGTACGATTTCGGCGAACAGCGACACCGACATCGGCGAAATCATTGCGGACGCGATGAAGAAAGTCGGCAAGGAAGGCGTGATCACCGTCGAGGAAGGCTCGGGTCTCGAGAACGAGCTCGACGTCGTCGAGGGCATGCAGTTCGATCGCGGCTACCTGTCGCCGTACTTCATCAACAACCAGCAGAGCATGAGCGCCGAGCTCGAGAATCCGTACGTGCTGCTGTTCGACAAGAAAATCTCGAATATCCGCGACATGCTGCCGGTGCTCGAGGGTGTCGCAAAGAGCGGCAAGCCGCTGCTGATCGTTGCAGAGGACGTCGAGGGCGAAGCGCTCGCGACGCTGGTCGTGAACAACATCCGCGGCATCGTGAAGGTCGCCGCCGTGAAGGCGCCGGGCTTCGGTGATCGTCGCAAGGCGATGCTCGAAGACATCGCGGTGCTGACCGGCGGTACGGTCATCGCCGAGGAAGTCGGCCTCTCGCTTGAGAAGACGACGCTTGAGCACCTCGGCCAGGCGAAGAAGGTTCAGGTCACGAAGGACAACACCACCGTCATCGACGGCGCCGGCAAGACCGACGTGATCAAGGGCCGCATCGAGCAGATTCGCAAGCAGATTGAAGATGCGACCAGCGACTACGACAAAGAGAAGCTGCAGGAACGCGTGGCGAAGCTCGCCGGCGGTGTTGCGGTCATCAAGGTCGGCGCTGGCTCCGAGATCGAGATGAAAGAAAAGAAGGCCCGCGTCGAAGATGCGCTGCACGCGACCCGTGCCGCGGTTGAAGAAGGCGTGGTCCCGGGCGGTGGCGTAGCGTTGCTGCGCGCGCGTGCCGCGATTACGGACCTCAAGGGCGCCAACTCGGACCAGACGGTCGGTATCGAAATCGTGCTACGGGCCCTCGAAGAGCCGCTGCGCCAGATCGTCGGCAATGCGGGCGAGGACGCGTCGGTCGTGCGTAACAAGATTGTCGAAGGCAAGGGCAATTACGGTTACGACGCACAGACCGGCGAGTACGGCGACATGGTCGAGAAGGGCATCCTGGACCCGACCAAGGTCACGCGCTCGGCGTTGCAGAACGCGGCGTCCGTCGCCGGCCTGATGCTGACCACCGAGGCGATGATCGCCGAGCTGCCGAAGGACGACAAAGAGTCGGCCGGCATGCCGGGCGGCATGGGCGGAATGGGCGGAATGGACGGCATGATGTAAGAAGTCGGGAATCGCGACGCCGAGAGCGTTGCTCCCACAAAGGCCCCGCTCTGGCGGGGCCTTTTTTTATGGTCGCGGCGCGAAGGCGTCGCTCCTACAATGGTCCGCTGCATGGAAACGTCTTCGAAATACGCGCGTCGCGGTGCGTTGTTCGGGTTGGTCGCCGCCGCGTCGACGGGCGCGGGGCAGACGTTCTTCATCGGGCTGTTCGGTGCGGAGTTTCGCGCGGAGTTTGCGCTCACGGACGCGTCGCTCGGCCTGATGTATGGCGTCGCGACGCTCGCTGCAGGATCGATGATGTTCTGGCTCGGCGGCCTCGCCGACCGGCTCGCGCTCTCGCGCGCGGTGACTTTGTCGGTACTTCTCGTCGCCGGTGGTGCGCTGCTCGTCGCCACCGCGCACGCTGCCGCAGCGCTCATCGTCGGCCTGTTCCTGCTTAGGCTAGGTGGTCAAGGGCTGACCGGGCACTTCGCAATCGTCGCTGCGGCGCGCTACGCATCGGGCGCACGCCGCGGCCGCGGTGTCGCGACCGCATCGCTCGGATTCATCCTGTCGGAGGCGCTCTATCCGATTCTGGTCGTCGCCGCGCTCGGCATCTGGGACTGGCGCACGGTGTGGCTCATCGTCGCGCTCGTGCTCGCAATCATCTTCGTGCCGGTGCTGCGCAGCATCGCGAGGCCGTTGCCGTTGCCGGCCGCCGCACCGGCTGCAAGCGGCCCGGCGGTGGTCGATTGGACGCGCGGCGCCTTGCTACGCTCACCGACATTCCTGGGGGCGCTCGGTGTGGTGCTCGTGTCGCCGTTGCTGGCGACGGCGGTGTTCTTTCACCAGGCCGCCCTCGGCGAACGGCTCGGTTGGTCGGCCTCGTCTGTCGCCTATGCTTTCATGCTCTTCGCAGCCTGTCAGGCAGGCGCGACCATTGTCTCTGGGCGGCTCATCGATATCATCGGGGCGCGGGCGTTGATGCGTTACTACTTGTTGCCGCTCGCGCTCGGCCTGATGTCGTTGTTCACGTTCGCACCGGCGACTGCGCTTTGGATGTTGTTTGCCGGCATCGGCTTCACGGCGGGCGCGAACTCGGTGGTAGCCGGGGCGGTCTGGGTCGAGCTTTTCGGCAGTGGCCAGCTCGGCATGATCCGCGGCGTTTATGCCGCGCTCATGGTGATCTCCACCGCGGTTTCGCCGGCGATTCTCGGCGCACTGCTGTCAGCTGACTTCTCGCTGACCGCGATCTTCGTGCCCGCGATCGCTTATATCGTCATCGTACCTTGGCTGCTGGCTCCGATGACGCGGCCCGCATGATGGTTGACCTTGATTGCCCACTCTGCGGCGCGCGTTCGTCGACGCGTCTCGCAGTCAGTAGCGGTGACTATCGTCATTGCAACGACTGCGACTTTGTTTTCCTCGAGCCCGCGCAGCGCCCGTCGGCCAAGGCCGAGCGTGCGTATTACGGAACGCACGACAATCGCGTCGATGACCCGGCGTATCGGCGATTCCTCTCGCAGCTCGCAGACCCGCTGCTGGCGCGGCTTGCGCCTGGGGCCGGGGGATTGGATTTCGGTGCGGGACCGGGGCCGGCGCTCGCGGCGATGTTAACCGAGCGAGGCCACCCAACCGATATTTACGATGTGTTTTTCGCACCCGATACGGCCGTGCTGGATAGGGCCTACGACTTCGTCACGTGCACCGAAGTCGTCGAGCACTTGCACGCGCCCGCGCGCGAGTTCGGCTTGTTCGGTTCGCTGCTCGCGCGCGGTGGCTGGCTCGGCCTCATGACGGAGCTGCGACCGCCGCTGGCGGCATTCCCGGCGTGGTACTACCACCGTGACCCGACACACGTGAGCTTTTATTCGGAAGCGACGATGCGCTGGCTCGCGCGCGCTTACGGCTGGGAGATCGACCTGATGCAGCCGCGGGTGATCATTTTTCGCGTGCCGACGCGCAGCTGACGCAGAGCGTCATTGTCGGGTTCGCTTCGAGCCGGCCCTCCGCGATGGGCTCGTCGCAATCCACGCAAAGGCCGTAATCGCCGCTCTCGATGCGCGCGAGCGCGGCGTCTATACGACGCAACTCAAGCTCGGCGCGCGCGGCGGTCGCCTTGTTCATTTCTTGCGCCTGCATCGCGTCCATGCGCGACAATCGGCCGACCGCCGCCTGGTCGAGCTGCACAACGTCCGCACCTGATCTGCGCGTGCCGGCCAGTTGGGTGAGTTCCGCCTGCAAATCCAGCAGACGCTGCTTGGCGCGCTGCGAGTCCATCAGCTGTGCTTGCCCGCATCCCAGCGTGCGCCGAGCATCTTTTCCGCGAGTTCGCGCGGTGGGTCTTCGAGGTCGGTCGCCATCGAGTCGTTCCAGCGGTTCAGGAAACCGTACAGGCACACGGCGGCGAGGATTTCGACGATTTGGTCCTCGCTCCAGTGCACGCGCATCGCGGTGAAGTGGCCGGCTGTGACGGCGTTCGGCACGGCGCCGGCCGCCTGCGCGAAGTCGAGCGCCGCGCGCTCGGCGTCGGAGTACAACGCGCTCGCACGGTAGTCCCACAGGTCGGCGAGCTTGTCGTCGGCGACGCCGTGGATGCGCGCGGCGACCAGCGAGTGCGCCTCGCAATAACGACAGCCCGACGCGGCGCTCGCAAAGTGCGCAATCAGACGCTTGAAACCAGGGTCGACCGCGCCGGCGGGGTCCATGACCGCGCGCGTCAACGCGCCGAAGCCCTCGACGATTGCCGGCCGGCGCTGCATCGTGAGCAGACTGTTCGGCACAAAACCGAGAATGCGCTCGAACAGCGCGAACGTGTCGGTGAGTTCGGGGCTGGCATCGCGCCCCAGCGGCTGCATGTGTGTCATACAGACGATGTTATCACTGCGCCTTCATCTGCTTGGCCGCGGCCGCGTAGCCGCCGCCGGAGGCGTCGACGAAGTGGACGTGTTCGAACTGCCGCTGGCGCACAAGGCAGGTCATGATCGCGGAATCGGACACGTGGATTCCGAACGTGAGATCACCGGTGCGCCGGCGCGCGTCTAGCCGCTTGACGAGCCTTTGGCGCTGGTCGGCATTCCCCGCAAGTACCAGGCGCAGGCAGCCATCGAACTTGCGAAAATCCGTGTTCGCGACCGCGTCGCCCTTGTAGCGCGACCAGTCGGTGTCGCTCGTGCGCGTACCGGTTGCGAACAGGATCCATCCGAGGACAACTTGCAGTCGCTGCGAAATTGCGTAACGAAGCCGGCCGCCGAAACCCTCACGCCAGGTGCGGACGCGTGCTTCATGCGCGAGCACGAACGACGACAACGTGACCTGCAGGCCCTCCTTGGAGACCGGGTGGCACGCATCGGCGTTGCCGAAAATCTGTTCAATTTCGTGCATCACCGCGCGATAGGTCGCGAGCGGTTCCGCGGCGCCCGCTGAGGCTTGCACGATGACCGCGATGGTTTCGTCGGACGGGCTCGGAATTTCACGCCAACGGCATTCGAGCCCGGAATAGTCAGCTTCCAGACTGTCGTCGGCCCCCACGTAGCATTCCGCCGGGAGCCCACCGCTTTTCAACAGCGTTTCCGCGAGCGGCGCACCGCCGCCATGCAACGCGCACTGCAGCGCGCACTGGTCGTAGTGCGGCGACACGCGGTGCCGCGCGACCAGTACCTCATGGCCGAGGCCGCGCAGGAACGCGACCGGCACCAACGCGGTCCGGAGTTCCATGTCGAACGCTCTGCGAGCCATCGCCGCCGTCGCCGCGAGCGCGCGGCGCGCGGCCGCGGCGCCTTCGGCCGGTACGCAAACAATTGCGCCATCGCCCCCGAAGATGTAGGGCAGATCGAGTGGCTTCAGCGCGTTCGTGACCGCGGCAATCACGGACACGCCGACCGTGTTGACAGCCTTGTAGCGGCCGGCGGCGATGGCGCGCGTCGAGCCCGCGACATCGGCGACTGCGAGGTGCCAGTCATCCGGCAGCGCGGTGAACGCACCCGGGTCGCACAGCGCGTCAAGCGAAGCGACGGGCGGCAGATTCGCGTAGAAGTTGGACACGTCCGGATGCTATCACCCGTGGCCTGATAACATTTCGACGATGGACCCTTTCCTCGAATTGCCAGCCGCGTTGCAGGAGGTCGCCCGTCGTAACTGGTCGCGGCTCGCCGACCCGCCGCCGTTGGCCGAGCTGCCTGGCGTCGCCACCGTGTTTGCGTGCAGTGATTTCATCGCGGGCGCCGCGGCCGCGGAACCCGGTCTGTTGCACGGATTCATCACGGTGGGATTCGATACGGTATTGGACCGCACGCATCACGAGCGCGCGTTGATGGCGGAACTCGGGGTGCTTGCACCGGACGGGGACCCGGAACCCGTGGTCCGCCATTATCGGCGCTCGCAGCTCGCGCGGATTGCGTGGCGCGACCTCGCGGGCCTCGCGACGCTCGAGACCACGCTCGAAGAATTGTCGGACCTCGCGGATGCGTGCATTGCAGCCGCGCTGGGTTTCGCAGAAGCGGCGCTGATCGACCGTCACGGCGTGCCGCGAGATGCGGACGGACGGCCGCAGAGGCTGGTGGTGCTCGCAATGGGCAAGCTCGGCGCACACGAACTCAACCTGTCGTCGGACATCGACCTCATTTTTGCGTGGCCGGAATCCGGGACCACCGACGGAGAGCGCGCAATCAGTAACGAGGAGTTCTTCGACCGGCTCGGCAAGCGGCTGGTCCGCGCGCTCGAGTCGTATCGAGTCGATATGCGACTGCGGCCGTTCGGCGACTCAGGGCCACTGACGCTTTCGTTCGGCGCGCTCGAGTCGTATTACCAGGAGCATGGCCGCGACTGGGAGCGATACGCGCTGATCAAGGCGCGTGCGGTGACGGGCGAACCCGGCGACGGTGCGCGCGTGCTCGCGCTGCTGAGACCGTTCGTATACCGACGCTACCTTGATTACGGCAGTTTCGAGCAGCTGCGTCGAATGAAGGCAAAAATTGCGCGCGAGGTCGCGCGCCAGGAACTCGCGGACAACGTCAAACTCGGCCCCGGCGGAATCCGCGAGGTCGAATTCATCGGACAGGCGTACCAACTGATCCGCGGCGGCCGTGAACCCGCATTGCAGGACCGCAGCATCCTGCGCGTGCTCGGGCTGCTCGCCGAAAGACGCCATCTCGAAGCGGCTGCCGTCGATTCGCTGACCGACGCTTATCGGTTCCTGCGTCGCGTCGAAAATCGCCTGCAAGCGCAGGGCGACCAACAGGTGCATGAACTTCCAGTGGATGACCTCGGACGAGCCCGGCTCGCGCGCGCAATGGCGTTTCCTGCGTGGGACGAATTCAGCGTCGCCCTCGCGCAGGTGCGCGGCGCGGTTACCGCGCAATTCGAGGGGGTGTTCTTCGGCCACGAATCCGCACCGGCCGACCATAACGTCTGGCGCCACGAGGAGGGTGCCGCAGCCGGGTCGGCGCTCGCCGAAGCGGGGTTCTCGGACGCGGCGCGCGTTGCGGCGCGGCTGCTCGAGCTTCGGCGCGGGTCCTACTGGCGCGCAATCGGGGATGCCGGCCGCGCGCGGCTCGATCAGTTGATACCCGCCGCGCTGGACGCGGCTGCGGTGCAACCGAATCCGGACGAGACGCTCTACCGGCTACTGAAGGTCATCGAAGCGATCGACCGGAGAATCAGCTACCTCGCCTTAATGGTCGAGAGCCCGAACGCGCTGAAGCACCTCGCGCGCCTGTGCAGCGCGAGCTCTCTGGTTGCCGACCGCGTCGCACGCACGCCGCTGCTGCTCGACGAACTGTTGGACCCGAGAATCTTCACGGATCCTCCGACGCGGGAGGCGCTTATCGATGAGCTGCGCCAAATGATGTTCGGCCTGCCCGCCGACGACCTCGAGCGGCAAATGGATGCGATGCGCGCGTTCTACCACGGGGCGGTGCTGCGTATCGCCGTTGCGGATCTCACCGACATGTTGCCGCTGATGAAGGTGTCCGACCGGTTGACCGATGTCGCGGAACTCATCATTGGCCATGCGCTCGCACTCGCGCAGGCGCAGCTCGCAGCGAAGAACGGCGCGCCACAAGGCGAGTTCGTCGTGATTGCGTACGGCAAACTCGGCGGTCTTGAACTCGCGTACGGCTCCGACCTCGACTTGGTATTCCTGCACGATGCCGCGGAGGACACCGTTTTGTTCGCGCGCCTCGCGCAGCGCATCGTCCATCTGCTGTCGACGCCGACGGCCGCGGGGCCGCTGTACGAGGTCGATACGCGATTGCGGCCGAGCGGTGCGAGCGGGCTGTTGGTTTCCACAATCGCGGCGTTCGAGTCATACCAGTCTTCCGAAGCGTGGACCTGGGAGCACCAGGCACTGTTGCGCGCACGCCCCGTCGCCGGCAGCGCCGAACTCGGCGACGCATTCCGGCGCATCCGACGCGACGTACTCACCCGGCCGCGCGATGCGGCGACATTGCGCGATGAAGTCGCGACCATGCGTGCGCGGATGCGCGCCGAATTGGGCGCCGCACGTGCGGGCCTGTTCGACCTGAAGCAGGATGTCGGCGGGATTGCAGATATCGAGTTCCTGGTTCAGTACTTGGTGCTCGAAAACGCCGCGGACCATTCCACGCTCGTTGAATGGCCGGACAACATCCGCCAACTTGATGCGTTGGTTGAGTCGGGTGTGCTCGGCAGCGAGATGGGGGGCCGGCTCGCGGATGCGTACCGTGCGTTGCGTGAGCGAGTACATCGGCTCGGCCTCAAAGGCGAAGCTGCCCGGGTGCCGGACTCGGAGTTCACCGCCGAGCGGAAGTTCGTGCAGGCGCTGTGGAACGAGCGGTTCGGCGCTATAATCGCGCCATGAAATCCGCGGAGAAGACCACCCCCAACAGCCAGCGTCGCTATGAAGTCACGCGCGCCGATCTCCCGCTGCATTGCCCGATGCCGGATACGACGCTATGGAATTCTCACCCGCGCGTATATCTGCCCATCTCCGTGACCGGAACCGCGAAATGCATGTACTGCGGCGCCGAGTATTTCCTCAAGGACTGAGCACCCGCTTTTGAATCCCGGCATCGTCCGCGACGACAATTGTTTCATCCTGTACGACGCAGAGCGCATTGCGCACCCCGACGACATCCCGTTCGACCACCGCGAGGCCGAGGCGCCCGAGCCGATTGTCGGCGCTGGTCGCGGCGGTGCATGGCGCGTTCGCGTGAACGACATAGTCGCGGCGCTGCGGCCCTACCGGCGCGGTGGCATGGTCCGGTACTTGATTCGCAATGCATATCTGTGGACCGGCATCGACCGTACGCGCGCGTTCCGTGAATTCCGGCTCATGCGCGCGCTGCACCAGGAAGGCCTGCCGGTGCCGCGGCCGCTCGCGGCCCGCGTCGTCCGCACCGCATTCTGGTATCGCGCTGAGCTATTGACGGAGTGGCTGCACGGCGTGCACTCGCTCGTTTCGGTACTCGGGACCGCGGAAGTTCCTGCGGACACCTGGCGCCGCATCGGCGCGACGCTGCGGGATTTCCACCGCGCGGGCGTCTGGCATGCGGACTTGAACGCGCACAACGTGCTGCTCGACGGCGCTGGCCGCCCATTCATCATCGATTTCGACCGCGGTAGCCGCAGCGCGCCGAATCGACGCCGCGCACGCGCGAATCTCGCGCGCCTCAAGCGCTCGCTGGAAAAAGTGCATGCGACGGGGCGGGCGCTGTATTACACACGCGCCGGCTGGCGCGCGCTACTCGAAGGCTACAACGCGGCCTGATACGGGTCGTCGTCCATGTCGTGCGGGGTCTTGAATCGGCGGTGGATCCATAGGTATTGCTCCGGCGCGATCCGAATCTGGCGTTCGAGCAATTCGTTGATGCGCACGGTATCCGCGAATGGATTGTCGGTCGGGAAGCCCGTAAGTGGCTGCTCGAGTACCAGCCGATACCCAGTGGTGCCCGGGCGGCGGAAGACAAAAAACGGGATGACGCGCGCGCCGCTGATGCGTGCGAGCCGGGTCGTCGAGGTATTCGTCGGGACCGGATGGCCGAAAAACGGAATCGGTGCGCTGTGCTTGCCGCGGTAGTTCTGGTCGGGCGCATACCAGACCGCGTGGCCATCGCGCAGGCTGCGCAGCATGTCCTTCACGTCATCGCGCGGAATCGCGCGCTCGAAATGGCGCACCCGGTTCCGGCGTACGACCTCCTCGAGCAGCGGATTGTCGTTCCGGCGGTACATCAAGTGGAACGGCGCGTAGAGGCCGAGCAAGCGGCCGCCGATCTCCAGCGTTGTGAAATGCGCGCTGAGCAGGATGACCGGCACGCCGTCCCGCTCGGCTTCCTCAAGGTGCTGCAGCCCCTCGGCGACGACGCGGCCGTGCAGGGTGCGCGCGTCGCCCCACCAGCACACCGCGGCCTCGATCAGGCCAATCCCGAGCGCCTCGAAGTGTTCACGCGTCAGCGCGGACTGCGCGTCATTGCCGAGTTCGGGGAAGCATAGGTCGATGTTCACACGCGCAATGCGGCGTCGCGAGGGGAGCAACCAGTAGCCGATCCCGCCGATGATCCGCCCGACACCGAGCTGGGCGCGGTACGGCAACAAGACAGAAATTCGTAGCAGCGCGAGCGCGAGCCATACCCCCCAGAAGCGAGGTGCGATGAATCGTTGCCAGGGGAATGCTGTCGGCTCACTCACCGGCGGCATCATAGTATGATTTCTGCCATATGCGCTGGTTGTACTCGCTCGCTTGGTATGTCGCGCTCCCCGGGATCGCCGTCTTCCTCCTGTTCCGGCCCCAATGGCGGCGCGGATGGCGCGACCGGCTCGGGCTCTCGTCGGTCCGAGCGCGTCGCGGCATCTGGGTGCATGCCGCATCGGTCGGGGAAATCCAAGCCGCGCTTCCGCTCGTCGAATCGCTGCGCATGCGGTACCCCGACCACGCGCTCACTGTAACTGCGTTCACGCCAACCGGCCGCGAGCACGCGCTCCGTAACGTCCCGAACGGCGTCGACTGTGCGCTGCTGCCGTTTGATTTCCCGGGCGCCGTGACGCGCTTTCTCGAGCGATTGCGTCCGCGTATTGCGATTGTCGTTGAGACCGAGCTGTGGCCGAACCTGTTCGCGGAGTGCGCGCTCACGCGCGTGCCGCTGCTCATGGCGAGCGCTCGCATCACCGACGACGCGGTCCGCGCGTACAGGCGCTGGCCGAAATTGATTGCACGCACGCTTGCGATTCCAGACGTGATCACCGTCCAGACCGATGCCGACGCGGACCGGTTGCTCTCGCTCGGCGCGGACCCGACGCGCGTTACGGTCGGAGGTAACCTGAAATTCGACTTTGCGCTGCCGGACGGACTTGTCGCACGCGCGGAACGACTACGCGAGCAGGTCGCGGCAGGGCGCCCGGTCTGGATCGCGGCGAGCACCCACGATGGCGAGGATGCGCCGGTGCTGGAGGCCCATCGCGCGGTTCTGGCGACGAGCCCCGATACGATGCTCGTACTTGCGCCGCGGCATCCGGGCCGCGCCGACGCCGTCGCCGCGTTGGTTGCGCGCGAGGGCCTCACGCTCGCACGCCGAAGCGCGCGCGCCCCGATCGATGCGCCTCAGGTGTACCTGCTCGATACACTCGGTGAACTCGCAGCGTTCTACGGCATCGCGGATGCCGCGTTCGTCGGCGGCACGCTGGTCCCGGTCGGTGGGCATAACCTGCTTGAACCCGCCGCGTTCGGTGTGCCGTTGTTGTGCGGGCCTCATATCGACAGCGTGACGGCGATGCACGCGTTGTTTGACGACGCGGACGCCGTCGAGACGGTGTTCGACGCCGCCGGGCTTGGCGCGGCGGTGGCGAGGTATCTAACGGATGATGCACTGCGCGTGAGGCGGGGTGCCGCCGCGCGCGCGGTGCTGGAGCAGAATCGCGGCGCGGTCGCGCGCGTGATGCACTTGGTGGAAGGAATCTTGCCCTAGTCTTCGAGCATCCCGTTGATCTGTTGCACATCGGCTTCGCTCAATGCGCCGATGGCTTGTTGCAGTCGTAAGGTGTTCAGCAGGTAATCGTAACGGCTGCGTGCAAGGTCATTGCGCGCGCGGAACGCGGTGCTCCGTGCGTTCAGCACGTCAACCGTGGTCCGCGTACCGACTTCGAAGCCCGCTTCCGTCGCCTTCAGCGCCGTTTCGTTCGATTGCAGCGCCTGACGCAACGCGCTTACTCGGCTGATTTCGCTCTGCACCCCGAGGAAAGCATCGCGTGCCGTGCGTTCCGTCGCGCGGGCCTCGCGCTCGAGTACGGCCTTGGCCGCTTCGTGCTGGTACGCGGCCTGACGCACCAGTGAACGCGTACCGCCGCCCGAGAAAATCGGCATGTTGAACTGCAGCGATACAGAGGATGACTCGGTATCGCTGGTGTCGAACGGCGTCGCGCCCGTGCTCTCGTTGCGGGACCGGTTCGCGGTCAGGTCGAGCGTCGGCAGGTGGCCGGCTCGCTGACGGCTGACCTCCTTGTCAGCGATTTCGGCCGTGAGGCGCTGCGCATTCAACGCGAGGTTGTCCTGCAGCGCGCGCTGCACCCACGCATCTTCATTTGCGGGCTCCGGGCGGATCAACGGCAACTCGGTACCGGGCCCGGCGAGCTCGGTGAAGTGTGTGCCGGTGACTTCCCGCAGGAATTCACGGGCGCTCGCGAGCTGTCGGCGAGCATTGATTTCATCCGCGACGGCGAGGTCGAAGCCGGCTTGCGCTTCCTGCACGTCGGTAATCGCAATCAGGCCCACCTCGAAGCGGCGTGTCGCCTGGTCGAGCTGGCGCGAAATCGCTTCCTGGTTCGCCTCGGCGAACGCGAGATTGTCCTGCGCCGCGAGGACATCGAAGTAGCGCTCGGCGACGCGCACGATGAGTTGCTGCCGCGCGGCCTCGAAATCGATTTCAGCGCGCGCGACGCGGTCGCCGGCTTGCCGCAGGTTCACCCAACGGTCCCAGCGGAAAATGGTCTGGTTCAGGCCGAGGGAATAGCGCGTGGATTCAGACTCGGAACTGAAGTCGACGAGTTCGACTTCGCCGCCCGCGCCGAGGCCGATCTGCGTACCGTCGGTGGTGCTGTCCGATTTCGAACCGCTGAGGCCGACGTCAGGCAGCAACAGCGCGCGCGCCTGTGGGCGCGCCTCGCGCTGGGCATTGCGGTTCGCAAGCGCTTCGCGGATGACGGGGTCGTTATTGAGCGCCGCCTGGTAGACGTCCCAGAGGTCCGCGGCGTGCACTGGCAGGGCGATTGCGGCGCCGGCGAGGGCGAGTCCGATAAAGCGAATCATGTTCATCCGTTCGTCACCGTATGGCTGTCAGAGGGGTGTTGCGGTGTACTATAACACCACACCATTTGGGCTCGCAAGCGTCGACATGAACCTTGTGAGCAAGTTCCGTTCCACGCCGAAATCAGCCGTATGCAATTGAAATCCAGCCACTTTGAACTCGGCATTACATTCCGGAATCGGGACGGCGTCGGCGAAATCGGGTCAATACGCGGGGACAGTCGGGTCGACGTCCCGATGCCAAGCGTCGATTCCGCCGGCGAGGTTGGCCGCGCGAAAGCCGGCGCGTTCGAGCAGCATCGCGAT
This sequence comes from Gammaproteobacteria bacterium, assembly GCA_040882865.1. Lineage (GTDB taxonomy): Bacteria > Pseudomonadota > Gammaproteobacteria > Natronospirales > JAIVGZ01 > JAIVGZ01. The sequence goes on along the minus strand of JBBEAN010000001.1, from coordinate 63,925 downwards.
GGTGAAGCTGCGCCCGCCGTGGTGGCAGACCACGACGATTTCGCGGTCGCGGGGCAATGCGCCGAGCGCCGCAGGCACTTCACCCATCGGGACGTGCATGGCGCCGTCGATATACGCAGCCTCGAGCTCCCAGCGTTCCCGGACGTCCAGCATGAGGGGCGGGTCATCCGCGCGCAGGCGTTCCGATAGCTCGACTGCCGTGACCTCGCGCATTACAGCGCGAAACGGGTCGGGTGCGCGAAGCCGCGGAGCGGCGCGACACTCGTCTCGAAGAGGCTGCGGTGCAGGGCCGCGCCGGTGCCACCGCCCACGATGATGCGCGCGTCCATCGCAGGCGGTTCGCCGACAATCGCGAACAGGCGGCCGCCGGGACTCAACAGGCGTTCGAACAGCTGTGAATACTGAGGAAGGGACCCGGTCACGGCGATGGCGTCGAAGCGTCGTCGCTCGCCGTCAAGCGCGAGCGCGTCGCGGTGCTCCAGCGTGGCGTTTGTGACGCCCGCAGCGGCGAGCCGGGCGCGCGCGCCCTCGATGAAGTCTGCGACGATGTCGATGCTGTAGACCTCGCCAGCCAAGGTCGCGAGCAGTGCGGTCAACCAGCCGCTACCGGTGCCAATCTCAAGCACGCGGTCGGAGGGTTTGAGTTCGAGCGCCTGCAGCAGGCGGCCCTCTACGCTCGGCGCCATCATGGATTCGGCGTGGTCTAGCGGAATCGGCGTATCGGCAAACGCGAGGTTCTGGAAACGCTCGGGGACGAAGCGCTCGCGCGGAAGTTCATCGAACGCGCAAAGAACGCGCGGGTCGAACACCTCCCACGCGCGCAGTTGCTGCTCGATCATCTGTTGTCTTGAGAAACCGGTGTCGTTTTTCACGGCGATGATTCTACCCGGTGGTATCCTTTGCCGCTATGAGCGCAAAGTCCGAAGAATTGAGTCGCCAGGCCGCTGAATTGTCCGAGTCGGCGCGGCGCCCGTTCCCCGCATCGCGCCGCGTATGGGCCGTCGGCAGCCGGCCGGACATCCGCGTGCCCATGCGCGCCGTCATCCAGGGCGGCGATAATCCGCCCATCACGATGTACGACCCCTCCGGACCCTATACCGACCCCGCGGCAGCGATTGACCTTGAGCGCGGGCTGCCGCCGGTGCGCGAGCCGTGGCTGACAGGCCGGTCCGGCACCGTGACGCAGATGCACTACGCGCGCCGTGGCGAAATCACACCGGAAATGGAATTCGTCGCCATCCGCGAAAACAACCGGCTGCAGGCGATGCACGATGCGTATGCGGCGGCCGGATTGTTGATGCAGCACCGCGGCCAGCCGCTCGGCGCGACCATCCCCGACGAGATTACCCCGGAATTCGTCCGCGGCGAGGTGGCCGCGGGCCGCGCAATCATCCCCGCGAACATCCGCCACCCGGAACTCGAGCCGATGGTCATCGGCCGAAATTTCCGCGTGAAAATCAACGGCAACATCGGCAATTCTGCGGTCACATCGTCAATCGCCGAGGAAGTCGAGAAGCTGGTGTGGGCGATCCGCTGGGGGGCGGACACCGTGATGGATTTGTCGACCGGCAAGAACATCCACGAGACGCGCGAGTGGATTATCCGCAATTCGCCGGTGCCGATCGGCACCGTGCCGATCTACCAGGCGCTCGAAAAGGTCGGCGGCAAGGCCGAAGACCTGACCTGGGAATTGTTCCGAGACACGCTCATCGAGCAGGCCGAGCAGGGCGTCGACTATTTCACGATCCACGCCGGCGTGCGACTGCCGTTCGTGCCGATGACCGCGAATCGCATGACCGGAATCGTCTCGCGCGGCGGCTCGATCATGGCGAAGTGGTGCCTCGCGCATCACCGCGAGAGTTTTCTGTACGAGCGGTTTGCGGACATTTGCGAAATCATGCGTGCGTACGATGTTTCGTTTTCGCTCGGAGATGGGTTGCGTCCCGGCTCGATCGCCGACGCGAATGACGAAGCGCAGTTCTCGGAGCTGCGCACGCTCGGCGAACTCACGAAAGTGGCATGGGACCAGGACTGCCAAGTGATGATCGAGGGTCCGGGTCACGTGCCGATGCATCTGATTCGCGAGAACATGGACGAAGAGCTCAAGCATTGCTTCGAGGCGCCGTTCTACACGCTCGGCCCGCTCACGACCGACATCGCGCCGGGCTATGACCACATCACGTCGGCAATCGGCGCGGCGCAGATTGGTTGGTACGGCACGGCGATGCTTTGTTATGTGACGCCGAAGGAGCACCTCGGGCTGCCGGACAAGCATGACGTTCGCGAAGGCATCGTCACGTACAAGGTCGCCGCGCACGCCGCGGACCTCGCGAAGGGCTTTCCGGGTACACAGGTGCGCGACAACGCACTGTCGAAGGCGCGCTTCGAGTTTCGCTGGGACGACCAATTCAACCTGTCGCTCGACCCGGAGCGCGCGCGCGAATTCCACGATGCCACGCTGCCGAAGGAATCGGCGAAGGTCGCACATTTCTGCTCGATGTGCGGACCCCACTTCTGCTCGATGAAAATCTCGCAAGACGTGCGTGAGTACGCGGCAAAGGGGATGGCCGAAAAAGCGAGGGAGTTCATCGAGTCCGGCGCTGAGATCTACAAACCGCTGTAAATCAATCGCGACACCGAGAGTGTCGCTCCCACATGCATCTTCTCGGCGCTGCGCAAGGACAGGTGGGAGCGGCGCTCTGCGCCGCGATGAATCAAGGGGCTACCACTTCCGGCTGTAGCGTCACGCGGGTGATGTTGAATTCCGCCTTTAGCATCCGCAGCACCGATTCGTGCACGCTCGGCCACGCGGCGAGCGAATCCACAGCGAGGTGCGCCGTGAGAATTGAGTCCCCGGTTGCAACCTGCCAGACATGCAGGTCATGAACTTGTCGGACGCCGACGATGCCGGCGATCGCACGCTCCACGATGGGCAGTTCGATGTCGCGAGGCACCGCCTCCATCACGACAGCCAGCGCTTCGCGCAACAGGCGAACGCTCGCGATGAGAATCAGCGCGCAGATGAACAGCGACAGGATTGGGTCGATCGGCATCCAGCCGGTCATTAGGATCACCGCGCCACTCGTGATCGCGGCGACCGACCCGAGGGCATCGCCGATGACGTTCAGCATCGCGGCGCGCACATTGAGCGTCTGCTCGCCGCGGGACAGCAGCCATGCGAGGCCGACGTTCAACAGCAGTCCGGCCGTCGCGACTGCAAGCACCGCGCCTCCGGCGACGGGCACCGGATTGCGCAGCCTGTCGACGGCGGCCCATGCGATGCCGGCGACAATCACCAGGAGCAGCGTGGCATTGATGGTTGCGGCGACGACCTCGGCCCGACCGAGTCCGAACGAATAGCGGGACGTCGCTGGCCGCCGCGCGAGCGAGGCGGCGGTCGCTGCGAGCCCCAGTGCCACCGTATCGGACACCATATGGGCGGCGTCCGCGAGGAGCGCCAGCGACCCGGACAGCCAGCCCACCAGCGCCTCGATTGCAGCGTAGCCGCCAGTCAGCGCGAACGCGAGCAGCAGCACGCGCGAATTGGCGCGGCGTGGGGCCGGATGATGGTCGTGGTGCAGTCCCATATCGATAGGGTGATAGTGTACAATCCCGCCGCTGACGAACTCCCCCGGATTAGAGAGAGATTTCAATGGATAATCTGCAAATGGTCCCGCCCGCGCTGGGTGTGGTCGGTCTGGTCGCCGCATTCATCGTCTACCGCATGATTAAGGTCTACCCGGCCGGCACCGGCCTCGTCGCCGAGATTGCGGAACAGATTCACCTCGGTGCGATGACGTTCATGCGCCGCGAATACAGCATCATGGCGATTTTCCTCGCGGTCATCATCGTCGCGATGTGGTTGTCGCCGCTCGGTTGGATGACCGCGGTGGCGGCCGCAGTCGGCGCAGTGTCATCGGCATTGGCCGGTTGGATCGGCATGTACGCAGCGACCAAGGCCAACGTGCGCACGACGGTCGCCGCGAACACGAAGGGTGCGCCTGAAGCACTGACCGTCGCGTTCTTCGGCGGCTCGGTGATGGGCCTCGTGCTCGCGTCGATGGGACTGCTCGGCCTGGGCCTGCTGTATTGGTTCTTCGGCGCGGACCCCGAGACCGCGGAGAAAATCCACGGCTTCGGCGTCGGCGCGTCGGTGGTCGCGTTGTTCTCGCGCGTCGGCGGCGGCATCTTCACGAAGAGCGCCGACGTCGGCGCGGACCTCGTGGGTAAGATCGAAGCCGGCATCCCCGAGGACGACCCGCGCAACCCGGGCGTGATCGCTGACAACGTCGGCGACAACGTCGGTGACGTCGCGGGCATGGGCTCGGACATTTTCGAGTCGTATTGCGGTGCGATGATCGCGACCATCGCAATCGCGTCGACGATGACCTTGCTCGGTAGCATCACCGTGACTGACGAGATGCGTGCCGCGGCAATGTCGCTGCCGCTGCTGATGTCGTCCACGGGTCTCGTGTGTTCGATTCTCGGTGTGCTGTTCGTGAAACTCGCGTCGACCCGCGAACCCGCCGTAGCGCTGCGCGCCGGCACCTTGAGCACGACTGTCATCTTCATCATCGCCGCCTATTTCGTGGTCACCGGCCTCGGCCTCGACGCGAACGTCTGGTGGTCGGTCGTCGCCGGCGCGATCGGCGGGATCATCATCGGGCTGACCACCGAGTACTACACATCCGGGGCACCGATCCGCAAGATCGCGGCATCCGGTGAAACCGGTCCGGCGACCGTCATCATTTCAGGTCTCGCGACCGGCATGCAGTCGGTCGTCGTCCCGATGCTCACCATCTCGGCGATCATCTTCATCACCGCCAAGCTGAGCGGCCTATACGGCGTCGGCATCGCAGCCGTCGGCATGCTTGCGACCGTCGGCATCACGATGGCAATCGACGCTTACGGGCCAGTCGCGGACAACGCGGGTGGCATTGCTGAAATGGGCGGCCTCGGCCCCGAGACGCGGAAAATCACGGACTCGCTCGACGAGCTCGGCAATACGACCGCGGCGATCGGCAAGGGCTTTGCGATCGGCGCGGCTGCGCTCGCAGCACTTGCAATCATCACCGCCTACATTGCCGAAGTCTCGCATCGCATCCCGGACTTCTCGCTGCAGATCAACGACCCGGATGTGCTGGTCGGTATGTTCATCGGCGGCATCTTCCCGTTCCTCGTCGCGGCCATCACGATGACGGCCGTCGGCGATGCCGCGTTCGAGATGATCAAGGAGATTCGCCGGCAGTTCCGCGAAATCCCGGGCCTGCTCGAGGGCACCGGCAAGCCGGACACCGTGCGTTGTGTCGACATCGCGACGCGCGCAGCGCTGCGCCGCATGATCCTACCAGCCTCGCTCGCGGTGCTCGGCCCGGTCGTCGTGGGTTTCGGCATCGGCGCAGAAGCGCTCGGCGGCATGCTCGGCGGCGCGCTCCTCGGTTGCGTTCTGCTCGCGCTCACGATGGCGAATGCCGGCGGCGCGTGGGACAACGCGAAGAAGCACGTCGAGAAGGGTAACTTCGGCGGCAAGGGCTCGGACACACACAAGGCCAATGTGGTCGGCGACACCGTGGGTGATCCCCTGAAGGACACTTCGGGCCCGTCGATGAACATTCTGATCAACGTGATGGCGATTGTCTCGCTCGTCATCGCACCGATGCTCGCGTCATAAAAAAAATGGGGTCAGGCCCGAATCCGTTCGGGCCTAACCCCACTATCCTGCTCCGGAGACTCGGGCTCCACAGCGCGGAAATCCGGATTTATCGATTTGCTGTCGCCCCGTGACGACGCTCCGGCGAGCCCATAACGCAAGTCCCTGATTGGTAGCGTGTTGGCGTGTCGCCTCGCGGCGACGGACGCGCTCAAACCGCGAATATGATCGCGGGAGCGGCAATCATCGACAGCGCGATCAACACGGGTAGAACCTTTGACACCAAGGTTTCTTCCTCTTCCATGGCCACGTTCCTTTCTTTGCGATCGGTCTCGTGAAGGATGTTGCAAGACGCGTGCCAGCCTAGTCAGAATCCCCTTCGTGGTAGGCGTCGAGATCGATTTCGTAGCGCGCCAGCAGCTTGTAGAACTCGGTGCGATTGCGTTGCGCAATCTGCGCGGCCTGTGCGACTTTCCCTTCAGTCAGGTGCAGGAGCTGCACGAGATACTGCCGCGTGAACTCGTCGCGCGCCTCGGCGAAGCTAGGTATCCGATGGTCACCGCCCCCAAGCGCGCGCGCGACCAGCGCCGCAGATATCACGGGCCCGGTCGCGAGCGTCAGGGTCTGCTCGATCACATTGCGCAGCTGGCGGATGTTGCCCGGCCAATCGGCGCTGACCATGAGCTCCATCGCTTCCGGTGCGTAGACGCGCCGCGCATCGGGGTTGTGCGCGCCGAAGTCCGCGAGCATGTGCTGCACGAGCACCGCGATGTCCTCGCGCCGCTCGCGGAGCGGCGGGATGTCGAGCGTCACGACGTTGATGCGGTAATACAGGTCCTCCCGGAATGCGCCCGTCTCGATGGCCTCCTTCAGGTCGCGGTGCGTCGCGGATAGGAGACGGATGTCGAGCGGCACGTCGCACAGGCCGCCGACGGGGCGCACGCGACGCTCTTCGATCACCCGCAGCAGCTTCGCTTGCAACTGGACAGGCATGTCGCCGATTTCGTCGAGAAACACGGTGCCGCCCGCCGCACTCTGGAACAGGCCCGGATGGCTCCGCGTAGCGCCAGTGAACGCGCCCTTCTCGTAGCCGAATAATTCGGCCTCCATGAGTTCTGACGGAATAGCGGAGCAATTGATGGCGACGAAAGGCCCATCGCTGCGCGGGCTCCACGCGTGGATTGCGCGCGCGAGGACTTCTTTGCCGGTGCCGCTCTCGCCGTAGAGTAATACGCTCGATTCACCGTTTGCGATGACGCGCGCCTGCGCGACGAGCTCGGCCATGTGCGCGTTGCGTGTGACCACGCCGGATGTTGCGTCGCCGGGCGCGGGCGCGGAGATTGCGAGTGCGCGCTGCACCTGATCGAGCAATAGTGCCTTGTCGATTGGCTTGGTCAAGAAGCCGAAGGCGCCGCGTTGCGTCGCCGCGACTGCGTCGGGAATCGTGCCGTGTGCCGTCAGCAGGATGACCGGCAGGCCGGGCATTCGCGCGCTGACTTCGCGCAGCAGCTCCATGCCGTCCATCGCTTCCATGCGCAAGTCCGTGATCAACAGGTCGGGGCGCTCACGCGCGATCGACGCGAGCGCAGCAGCGCCACTGGCGACTGGTTCGACGGCATAGCCTGCGCTCTCCAGCCGCAAGCTGAGAAGCTTCAGCAGCCCAGGGTCGTCGTCGACGAGTACGATGCGTGCGCTCATGGCGCGGGCTCTATCGCGCGCTCGATTTCTGTGAGTTCCTGCAACTGTCGCTGCAGCTCCGTAATGCGTGACTCGAGGTCAGCGATGCGCTCGTTGAGGTGGCGCTGTCGGCGCTGATCGACTTGGTGGGACGCGATCCAGAAGCGGAGTACGCGGGCGAGGTCGTGCAGGTCGCCGTCGAGCGAGTCGTCGGCCACAACGGCATCCACGAGCCGAAGCGCGTCGTCGGGGCGGCTGTGTGGGTGACCCGGCCAGCCCTGGAGCAGCGCGAGCCGCAAGCGGTTCGGCGCGCTCGGCGCGTCCGCGAGTGCGCGGACAGTGTCCAGATAAATCGCCGAGCGCTGCTCGGGCGCCGCCGCGATGAACGACTGCAACAGCGACAATAGATTGTCCATCGGCGACATCGATTCCGCGGCGGGCGCGGGCGGTGCGGCATCACGGGACGGCGCCAGCGAGCAACCGGCCAGGATGGCAACGAGCAGCAAGCTAGCGGTCGCGCGCATTGGCGAGCGTGACGCGAAAGTGTCCGCCATCGTGTTCCCCCTTTACTATTTCAGCGTTGCCGCCGTGCATGCGGGCGCTCTCGCGCACGACAGACAGGCCGATACCGGTTCCTTTCACGTGCCCGCGTTGTGGTCGGCTTCCCTGGAAGAATGCATCAAACACACGGTGTGCTTCCTCCGGCGGAACGCCCGGGCCATCGTCGCGCACGTCAATCACTGCGTCGCGCTTCCTGCCCCTCACCGACACGCGGATGGTCCCGCCCTGGGGCGAGAACTTGATTGCATTCGAGACGAGGTTGTCGATCAGGATTTCCACCTTCTCGCCATCGACCCACAATTTGTCGCTTTCGATTTCAGCGACTGCCTCGAGCTGCTCTCGCTGCAATGCGAGGCGGTGCGACGCGAACACGCGCGAGACCATGGTATCCATATCGGTCAGGGTCCGCACGACCCGCGTGCCCTTGTCCTGCCAGGCGTTGTAGTTGAGCAGGTTCTCGATGCTCTTCTGTAGGGTCACGCCGTTATCGCGCAGGATGGTCGCGACTTCGGATTGCGCGTCGGTCAGCGCGCCGGTACTCCCGTCCAGCAACAATTCGGAGCCCTCGCGGATGTTCGCGAGTGGCGTCTTGAGCTCATGTGAGACGTGGCGCAGGAAGCGCGCTTTCTCGGTCTCGACTTCCGCAAGTTGGACGCGCAGCCAGTCGAGGTGGCGGCCGAGCGTCTCGACATCGGCGGCGCCCCGTACGCGCACGGGCTCGCCGAGGTCGCCGCTGCCGAGTTGCCGAATCGCAGCGCCGAGGCCGCGGATGGGTCGCGTGATCAACAGCGCGAACAGGATGCCGAACCCGAGGGCGAGCGGCACCAACGCGGACGCGCGCAGGATGAGCGACCGCCGCGTGTCGGCGACGCTTTGTAACGCGTCGACGACGGCGGCGTCGACGAGGGAATTGACCTCGTTCGCGAGGGTCAATGCGGCCGCATGCATCGGCCCGAACGCATCGAGGTCAAATGTTTCGGGTGCCGAGTCGAGCTGGGCGACGGTCGTGGCGAGTCGGGTTCGGAGCGCCGCGGCCTCTTCGGATGGGCGACCGAGCTGCGCCTCGAGATTGGTGAGCAGTTCCAGTAGCCGCTGATGTCGCTCGCGCGCAACCGCACGGTACGTCGGGTCCGGCACCACCCGATATTGCCGCACGTTGCGTTCGAACTGCGGCATCTGCTCCATGAGCAACTGCGTGTCGCGGGCGGCCTGTACGCCGCGTTCGAACGCATCGGTCGTGGTCGTGGCGAGCTCGCCCATGCGGGTATGTGTCGTCCACAAAGCCACGACGAGCGGCAGCGCGACCAGCAGGAAGCCCGTCAGCACGAGCGCATTGATCGAATACAGGTTGTGGCGCATGGTGCCCGGATTGTACGACAATGACCCCGCAATCCATTCAGAACCCTGGAGCCCGATGATGCGTATCAAATCCGCTGTAATCGCCGCCGCCTGTTGCGTTGCGTTGTCCGGTTGTGATCGGCCGGAGCCGGTCAGCGAGCCTGCGACGGAGACCGGCGAAGCGGAGGCGCGCGTCGCGCGGTACGCGACGGTGCGACTCGACGCGGACATGTCCGCACTGTCCCCCAAGGAACGGGAAATCATCGTGCTGCTCATCCGCGCAGCCCGCATCATGGATGAGCTGTTCTGGTACCAGGCATACGGTGACCGCGACGCGCTGCTCGCGGCAATCGAAGATTCCGCGACGCGGCGCTTCGCGGAAATCAATTACGGGCCTTGGGACCGACTCGACGGCAACCGACCGTTCATCGAAGGTGTCGGCGAAAAGCCGCTCGGCGCGAACTTCTATCCGCGCGACATCACGCGTGACGAGTTCGAGGCGTGGGACGAACCCGGCAAGAACGGCCAGTACTCATATGTGCGCCGCGACGGCGACGGCGCGCTGATGCTCGTGCCTTACGCGGTCGCGCACCGCGCCCAGCTCGAGGCGGCTGCAGGTCTACTTCGCGACGCGGCCGAGCTGTCGGAAGACGAGGCCTTCGCCCGCTACCTCGACCTTCGTGCCGACGCGCTGCTGACCGGCGAATACCAGGCCTCAGATAGGGCTTGGCTGGACATGAAGGACAATCGGCTCGAGCTCGTCTTCGGCCCGATCGAGACCTACGAAGATCGTTTGTTCGGCAGCCGCGCGGCATTTGAAGCCTTCGTGTTGGTCAAGGACCTGTCGTGGTCCGAGCGCCTCGCGCGATTCGCGCAATTCCTGCCCGAACTGCAGCGCGACTTGCCCGTCCCCGACGCGTACAAGGCGGAGACGCCGGGGTCCGACGCGGACCTGAACGCGTACGACGCCGTGTATTACGCCGGTGACTCCAACGCGGGGTCCAAGACCATCGCGATCAATCTTCCGAACGATGAACAGGTGCAGTTGGAGAAGGGCACGCGGCGCCTGCAGTTGCGCAATTCGATGCGCGCGAAGTTCGACGAAATCCTCATCCCGATCGCGGAAGAGCTCGTCGCCGATGACCTGCGAGACCACATCACGTTCAACGCGTTCTTCTCGAACGTGATGTTCCACGAGGTCGCGCACGGGCTCGGCATCAAGAACACGATCAACGACCGGGGGACGGTCCGCGAAGCCCTTCGTGAACACGCGGGCGCACTCGAGGAGGCGAAGGCCGACGTGCTGGGCCTGTACATGATCACGCAACTGTTCGGCCGCGGCGAAATCCAGGAAGGCGAGCTGCTCGACCATTACGTCACGTTCATGGCGGGGCTGTTTCGTTCCGTTCGCTTCGGCGCATCGAGCGCGCACGGGCGGGCGAACATGATCCAGTTCAACTTCTTCGAGGAGCAGGGCGCGTTTGCGCGCGGGGACGACGGGCGCTACCGCGTCGATTTCGTGCGGATGACGGCGGCCGTCGAGGCGCTCGCCGCACGCATCCTCACACTGCAGGGGGATGGCGACCATGCGGGCGTCGGCGCGCTGCTCGAATCGCATGGCGTGATCCGGCCCTCGCTGGCCGACGACCTCGCGCGGCTCAACGATGCGGGTATCCCCGTCGACGTCGTATTCGAGCAGGGGACGGAGATTCTCGGGCTCCGCTGACGCAGGAATCAGGCGTTCGCCTGCTTTCCCGGACGGCGCCCTCCGCGCACCTTGGTACGCACGGAGGGAATGCCATGTCCAAGTTGACGAGAGTGACAGAATTGTTCCGGCGCGCAGGAGCCCGGGAAGCCGCGGTGTCGTTGGGTCTCATGGCCGCGGCTCGGACGTTGAACCTGCGCGTGCTCCAGATCGTGTCGATCGCGCGCGGCCGGCTCGAGCCTGATTACCTCAAATTGGCACCGGAATTCGAAGCGGGGTTCGTCGATGAAGCCCAGCTCGTCCCCTATGTCGTCGCCAACCCTGACCTGGAAATGACGCCGGGGTTCGTGCGCGACGCGTTTTCACGCGGTGACCTTTGTTATGCGATCACGTGCGGCGGCGAAATCGCGAGTTACGGCTGGTATTCGAATCGACCGACCGAGATGTTCGATGGCCTGACCTTCCATTTCGATAGGTCATTCACGTACATGTACAAGGGCTACACCCGGCCGGAGTTCCGTGGCAAACGACTGCACGCCGTCGGCATGTCGCGCGCGCTCGACGCGGTCGCATCCCGCGGTTTCCGCGGGCTTGTTTCCTTCGTCGATCGCTCGAACGTGTCGTCCCTGAAGTCCGTGTACCGGATGGGCTATGAGCGCGTCGCGAAAATCGCGATCTTCCCGGTCAACGGGTCGCATCGCATCGTGCGCCTCGGCGGCTCGCCGGCGCTCGAGGTCTCGGTGCAATCGGGAGCGTTCGCGGTATAGACTTGCGGTCATGCACCGCACCCTGCAGCGCTTCGTTCTTGTCGTCGCTCTCGCTGGCGTCTCCTGTACACCGGGCAGCGAGCCACGCGATGTCGACGCGGTCGCGCGCGACTATGTCGCGCTCGTTCTCGCCACGGGCGACCACGACCCGAACTTCGTCGACGCGTATTACGGCCCGGAAGAAATCAAGACCGCCGCCGCGAACGACGCACGCACGCTCGTGGAATTGCGTGAGGGCGCGCTATTGCTGCGCGGGGAGTTGGCGGCGATCGAGCCCGGTGATGACGCGATGGACCGGTTGCGGCACCGCTATCTCGACAAGCAACTCGCGGCGGCCGCTGCGCGCATCGGCATGCTGCTCGGCGAGACGCTGCGCTTCGACGAGGAGACGCAGCGCCTGTACGACGCGGTCGCGCCGGCACCGGATGTCGACGCGTATGAGCGCGCGCTCGCGACTATCGAGCGGCTCGTGCCGGGCGAGGGTCCACTCGCCGCGCGCGTCGAAGCCCTCCGCCGCGAGTTCGTGATTCCGCCTGACCGGCTGCAGTCGGTGTTTGACCGCGCGATCGCGGAGTGCCGCGACCGCACGCTACGACACATCGACCTGCCGGAAGGCGAGCGCTTCACGCTGGAGTTCGTGACCGACAAACCGTGGAGCGGCTACAACTGGTATCAAGGCGACACGTACAGCCTGATCCAGGTCAACACCGATCTCCCGATTTTCATCGACCGCGCCGTCGATCTCGGCTGCCACGAGGGCTATCCCGGGCACCATACCTACAACGTCCTGTTGGAGCGCGAGCTCGCCATCGAGCGCGGTTGGGTCGAGTTCACGGTGTATGCGTTGTTCAGCCCGCAATCGCTGATCGCCGAGGGCAGCGCGAACTACGGCATCGACATGGCGTTTCCCGACGACGCCCGCTACGCCTTCGAGGAAGGCGTGCTGATGCCGCTCGCGCACATCCCCACGGAGAACGCGGCGCGTTACCGTGCGCTTCGCGAGGCGCTCGCCGAGCTCGACGGCGCAGGCAATGAGGCGGCGCGGCGTTACCTCGACGGCGATTGGACGCGAGCGCAGGCCATCGAGTGGCTGGTCGAATACTCGTTATCGTCACCGGAACGCGCCGCGCAGCGCGTTGACTTCTTTGACACCTATCGCGGCTACGTCATCAACTACAACCTGGGCCGTGATCGCGTCGAAGCCTATATCCAGGCACACGGCGACAGCGAGGCGGAGCGATGGCGCGCGTTCAAGGAGTTACTCGGCTCGCCGCGCCTGCCGTCCGACCTCAACCCGCCGTAGGCCAGAGCCAGCCAAACGTGCCGGCCGTGACCAGCGCGTAGACCAGTGCATCGAACAGGTTGCGCGCGGTGGTTGCCCAACTGCGCGAAAACCAGATGGACAGCGGAATCTCTGCGAGCCCGTAAGCCGCAAATGCGACCGCCGCCACGATGCAGAAGACCTCCCCATACGGCGCGCCCACCGAAATGGTGTTGCCGGCCACGAACGCGACGAATACGCCGACGAGCAGGCTGTGCAGGAACCACAGCAGAAGTGACTTACCCATTGCGTGCGCGCGATTCGGCAGCACAGTCATCATCAACACCGGGCCTTCGTTGAGCTTCGCCTGGTACTCCGGCGTGCCCATGTCCTTCATCGAAGTGCAGCGCGGAATCGAGTAATCACCCGGCGGGATCGCGAGCGGGCGAACGGCGCGCCGGAACGCGTCCTCGTCAGGTACGGCCGCCCAGTCGTGCTTGTGGTAGCCGAGCAGCATGTGGATCAATGAACTTGCGACGAAAACGAGTACCGCCGACACCAGGATCGGCAACCACAAAGCGAGGATTGCAGCCATGACGACACCCCCAAAGAGCCGTAGACCCTTGGGAGCTTAGCTCATCTGAGCTTGAATGGCGGCAATTTCTGGGCGACGGCCACGTTCTTCAGGGTCACGTACTGCGGTAGCCCGTCTTTGTATGGCGGGTAGTCCTCACCCTTGATCAGCGGCGCGAGGTAGCGGCGGCACGCGGCCGTGATGTGGAAGCCGTCGCGCGTGATGAAGTTCTTCGGCATGAATTTTTCGTGATTGGCCACCTTGGTCAGCGCGACGCTGCCGGTCGTCCACCGATACGGCTTGTCCGACTTGCGCTCAATCGTGACCATTACAGAGTTCTTGCCTTTCAGCGCGAGCTCGACAGCGGCCTTGCCGACCGCGTACGCCTGCTCGACGTCGGTCTTCGACGCAATGTGGCGCGCAGCGCGCTGCAGATAGTCGGCGACCGCCCAATGGTATTTGTAGCCGAGCTCGCGCTTCACGAGGTCGGCGATGACCGGTGCGACGCCGCCGAGTTGGGCGTGTCCGAACGCATCGCGCGTGCCGGCCTCGGCGAGGAACTTGCCGTCGGCGTTGCGCACGCCCTCGGACACGACGATTGCGCAATAACCGAACGTTTTGACCGCGCGGTCGACCCTCGACAGGAACCGCTTCTCATCGAACTCGACCTCGGGGAACAGGATGACGTGCGGCGCATCGCCGTCCTTCTCCGTGGCGAGGCCGCCCGCCGCGGCGATCCAACCGGCGTGCCGGCCCATGACCTCCATCACGAACACTTTGGTCGACGTTTTTGCCATGGACTTGACGTCGAACCCCGCCTCACGAATCGAGACGGCGACGTATTTGGCGACGCTGCCGAAGCCAGGACAGGTGTCGGTGACGGGCAAGTCATTGTCGACGGTCTTGGGAATATGGATGGCCTGAATCGGATAACCAAGGCTTTCCGACAGTTGGGATACCTTGAGGCAGGTGTCGGCACTGTCGCCGCCGCCGTTGTAGAAAAAGTAGCCGATGTTGTGCGCGCGGAACACATCCACCAGTCGCTCGTACTCCGCGCGGTTCTCATCGAGGCCCTTGAGTTTGAAGCGGCACGAGCCGAACGCGCCCGAAGGGGTGTGCCGCAGTGCGCGGATGGCCGCGGCGCTGTCCTTCGACGTATCGATCAGATCCTCGGTCAGCGCGCCGATGATGCCGTTCCGGCCCGCGTAGACCTTGCCGATTCGGTTGCGGTGTTTACGGCAGGTCTCGACGACGCCCGCGGCCGACGCATTGATGACTGCGGTCACCCCGCCCGATTGAGCATAAAAGGCGTTCTTTTTCAAGTGCTTGATTCTCTAGAGGTTTCTCGGATGGGCCACTATAGCCCAAAAATCATTCCCGCTCACCTCGTTGACGGTTCGAGGGCGGACAGTTAACTTGGCCGTTCCCTGACACTACTAGGGCCAAAGGGGCAATCAAATGAGAATCGTGCTGCTGGGTGCGCCGGGTTCCGGCAAAGGCACCCAGGCCAAGCTGCTGGTTGAAAAATATGGAATTCCGCAGGTTTCGACCGGGGATTTGTTGCGCGCCGCGCTCCAGGCGTCGACCCCACTCGGCCTCCAGGCCAAGGCCGCGATGGACACCGGGCAGCTCGTTTCCGACGAAATCGTACTTGGCATCATCCGGGAGCGCTTGCGCGAACGCGACGCGCGCGCCGGCTTCATCCTCGACGGGTTCCCACGGAACCTCGCCCAGGCGCAAGCGCTGGACCAGATGCTGCTCGGTATGGGCCAGCCGCTGGATCTCGCGCTGCTGATCGACGTCGATTTCGACATTCTGCTGCAGCGGATGGTCGGGCGCCGCACTTGCACGAACTGCGGCACGCTGTACAACATGTTCACGTCGCCGCCGAAGATGGACGGGCAGTGCGACAAGTGCGGCGGCCGGCTGCACCACCGTGCCGACGACAACGAGGAGACCATCTCGAACCGGTTGCGCGTTTACGACACGCAAACGCGGCCACTGATCGGATACTACGACGAGCAGGGCAAGCTCCAGGAAGTGGATGGCCTCGGCGAGGTCCAGACGATTTTCCGCCGGATGGTCTCCGTGATCGAATCCGTCCGTAAACAGAAAGCGAAGGCGAGCAGCGCGGTGGACGCAATCCAAGCGGTCGTGGCGGCCGCTGCGAAGAAAGCCAAGCCGAAGGCGGCCGAAGAGAAAAAGGCCAAGCCAAAAGCCAAGCCGAAGCCGAAGCCGAAGCCGAAGCCGAAGCCGAAGAAGAAGGCTGCGCCGAAGAAAAAGAAGGCCGCGGCGAAGCCAAAGCCGAAGCCGAAGAAAAAGAAAGCCACCGTGAAAAAGAAAAAGACCGCGGCAAAGAAGAAGTCGACGGTCAAGAAAAAGAAGACTGTCGTCAAGAAGAAAAAAACCGCTGCCAGGAAGAAACCGGCGGCGAGGAAAAAGAAAGCAACCGTCAAGAAACGGTCGCCGGTGAAGAAAAAGAAGACCGCTGCCAAGAAGAAGCCGGCGGCGAAGAAAAAGAAAACGGCCGTCAAGAAAAAGTCGCCGGTGAAGAAAAAGAAGACCGCTGCGAAGAAGAAGAAGCCGACGCCGAAGAAGACTGCGAAGAAGAAATCGCGCCGGCGTTAAGCGCCGGCCGCGAGCGCGGCGAGCTTTTCTGTGATGAGGTCGCGCCGCCATGTGTCGAACAACGACGCTGGACGCTCGCCGCGCAGCAGCGCCTCGCAGTCGCGCCGCGTCGCGAGCATCGCGGGCGCGATCGAGAGCTCGGAGCCGCGCGCCCTCACATACTTCATCATCGTGTCCAGCCGGCCGCGCATCGCGCGGTCGAGCGGCACGTTTCCTGAGTACTCCGTCGGCGGCGCCTGTTCCGCTTCGCGTAGCAGTTCCACCAATGCGTTCGCATGTTTGCGCACGACAGCGGCCGGCATGCCGGCGACCGCCGCGATACCGGCGGTGTCCGCGGGGCGTTCGCGGGCAAGCGTCACGAGCTGCTCGTCACCGATGATCCAGCGGCGCGGTCGGTCCTGTTTCATCGCGGTCCGCTCACGCCAGGCTGCCAGCATCCGCAGCGCGGTGTGACCGGTGCCGTCGAGGTCGCGCACGCCTTTCACCCGTGTCCATGCGTTGTCCACGTCGTTGATGAACCGGTCAGGATTTGCATACACCATCGATTCCGCGCATGCCCAGTCGAGGCGCCCGCGCGCGACGAGGCCGTCGTGTAGTGACTGGTAGAGCGCTGGCAGGTGCCGGACGTCGTCGGCGGCGTAATCGAGTTCTGATTCCGACAACGGTCGGCGCGACCAGTCGGTGCGGGTGTGCGCTTTCGCGAGCTTCACGCCGAGATGCGCCTCGACCACGGCCGCGTAGCCGATTTGGTCATCATCGCCGAGCAATGCGGCGGCGACCTGGGTGTCGAACACCGCGTTCGGCAACGCGTCGCCGACCTGGTGCAGCAGTTCGAGGTCTTGGCTCCCCGCGTGGAACACGGTCGTGACGCCGGGGCGTGCGATGAGTGCGAGTAGCGGGTCCAGCGGGACGGCGAGGGGGTCGACGCACGCGATGGTGCCGTCCCGGTCGGACACCTGCAGAAGGCAGAGGCGCGCCCAGAACGTGCTTTCACGGACGAACTCGGTATCGAGTCCGAGCCAATCCGAGCGGCCGAGGCGCTCGCACAATCGTTGCAGCGAGGCCGCGTCGGTTACGTATTCGAACATCTGGGCTATGATGCCAGACCTTATGCACGTTCACATCCTCGGCATCTGCGGTACGTTCATGGGCGGCATCGCGGCGCTCGCGCGCGCGGCCGGTCACCACGTCACCGGCGCGGACGCGGGCGTTTACCCGCCGATGAGCACGCAGCTCGATAAGCTCGGCATCCGTGTGTTCGACGGCTGGGATACCGCTCAATTCACCCCGGTGCCGGACCTCGTGGTGGTCGGCAACGCGCTGTCGCGCGGCAATCCCGCGGTCGAGTACGTGCTGGAGCGGGGACTGCGCTACACGTCAGGCCCGCAATGGCTGGCGGATCACCTGCTCGTCGACCGCTGGGTGCTCGCGGTCGCCGGCACGCACGGCAAGACCACGACGACCGCGATGCTTGCCTGGATCCTCGAAGACGCGGGCTTGGAACCCGGCTTCCTGATCGGCGGCGTACCGCGTGATTTTGACTGCTCGGCACGCGCAGGTGCGACGCCGTTCTTCGTGATCGAAGCGGACGAATATGACACCGCATTCTTCGATAAGCGCTCGAAGTTCGTCCACTACCGGCCGCGCACGCTCATCCTCAACAACCTCGAGTTCGACCACGCGGATGTATTCCCGGATTTGGCCGCCATCGAACGCCAGTTCCACCACCTCGTGCGCATTGTTCCGGGTAATGGGTTGATCATATCGAACGGCACGGACGCGAACCTCGCGCGTGTGCTCGAACAAGGCTGCTGGACTCCGATCGAGCCGTTCGGCGCCGACGACGGCTGGACTGCGCAACTGGATGCGGACGATGGCAGCGCGTTCCGAGTGTCGTTCGGAGGGCAGGAACAGGCGAGCGTACGCTGGGCGCACTGCGGCCTGCACATGGTCAGCAACGCGCTCGCCGCCATCGCGGCCGCGCGTCATGCGGGCGTCACGCCTGCTGTCTCCGCCGAGGCGCTTTCGCGCTTCCAAGGGGTGAAGCGTCGTATGGAGCTGCGCGGCGAGGTCGCCGGCATTTCTGTCTGGGATGATTTCGCACACCATCCGACCGCGATCGCGACGACGATCGACGGGCTGCGCCGCGCCGTCGGGGACGCGCGCATCGTCGCGGTCATCGATCCGCGTTCGAACACGATGAAGGCCGGCGTCCACCGCGACACGCTGGCGGGCGCGCTGGACGTGGCCGACCGTATCATCATGCACGCGCCGCCCGATTGCCTTTGGGACCCAATCGACGCGCTTGCGCCACTCGGCGACCGCGCGGCCACGGCACCGAATCCGGAGGCCATCGTTGAGCTGCTCGCGCGCGAGCTGCGCGACGGTGACCATGTGTTGGTGATGAGCAATGGCGGCTTCGGCGGCCTCCACGACAAGCTGCTCGCGGCGCTCGGAGCGCGCACATGACCACGCCATTGATGAAACCCATTGCCGTCGCGTTGACCGGCGCATCCGGCGCGCAGTACGGGCTGCGCTTGCTCCAATGCCTTATCGAAGCCGGCCGCGACGTGCAAGTGATGGTCTCGGGGCCCGCACAGCTTGTCATCAACATGGAAACCGACCTGAAGCTCGCCGGGTCCGCGTCGCAGATGGAGCGCACGTTGTGCGAATTAACCGGCGCGGCCGCGGGTCAACTCGTCGTTTACGGCAAGGAACAATGGACCGCGCCGGTCGCGAGCGGATCAAACCCGCCGGCGGCGATGGCGGTCTGCCCATGCACGACCGCAACGCTCGCCGCAATCGCGACCGGTGCGAGCCGCAGCCTCATCGAGCGCGCCGCGGACGTGATGATCAAGGAGCGGCGGCCATTGGTGCTTGTGGTGCGCGAGATGCCGTTCTCGCCGATCCATCTTGAGCACATGCTGTCGCTCGCGCGCATCGGCGTGACGATCATGCCGGCGAATCCCGGGTTCTACAATCGCCCGCAGCGCGTCGGGGACCTCGTCGATTTTGTGGTCGCACGGACGCTCGATCACTTGGGCGTCGAGCACCGGCTGGTCGCGCGTTGGGGCGAGTCACCCTAGAGGTTATTCCCGATGTATTTAGCGGAAACGCCCGCTAAGCTTGCACTATGTTAAGAACCAATCAGGCCGTCGCTTCGGTCCACGAAGCACCTGCGCCGCAGACATTGCCCGTGCTGCCGTTGAACTCCGTGCTGTATCCGGACGGCTTGGTGCCGTTGCGTGTCTTTGAGCCGCGCTATCTAGACTTGGTCGCACAGTGCATGCGCGAGGACGATTGCTTTGTCGTGGCGCTCATCACGAGCGGCAGCGAGACGGGCGAGGCCGAGTTCCACCCGGTCGGCACCTCGGCCCGCATCGTCGACTGGGATCAGGGCCCCGACGGGATTCTGCACGTCCAGTGCGTCGGCGAACACCGTGTGCGCATCCACGACCACGAGGTCCGGCGCAATGGCCTTTACGTCGCAGGCGTCGACGTCATCCCGACACCCCAGCCCGTCGCGTTGCCCATTCGGCACCGCCGCCTTTCGGAAATGATCGCCGAGCACCTATCGGAAATCGCGGTCTACACGAAGGCTTCGATACGGCCCAACGACGCGCACTGGCTCGCCGACCGCCTGTGCGAAATCCTGCCGCTGGGATTGACCGACCGGCAGGCGCTGCTCGAGCTCGATGACCCGCTCGTCAGGCTCGACCTGCTGTGCCACCTGTTGCCGGCGATGACTAGGGCTTGAGGCTCGCGAATGCGGCCGCAGCCGCCGCGAGCGTTTCTTCTATGATCGCGCCATCGTGCGCGCTCGATACGAATCCCGCTTCGTACGCCGACGGCGCGAGGTACACGCCGCGCTCGAGCATCGCATGGAAGAACCGCCCGAACCGCTTCGCGTCGCACGCCATCACCTGCTCGTAGTAACGCACGTCGGATTCATCCGTCAGGAACAAGCCGAACATGCCGCCGATCTGGTGGGTCGATACGGCGATGCCCGCTTCGGCGGCGGCGCGCGAGAGCCCGTCCGTGAGCGCAGCGGTCGACTTTGATAGGCGGTCGTGGAAGCCGGGTTCGGCAATCAGGTCGAGCGTCGCGATGCCCGCGGCCATCGCGACCGGATTTCCCGACAATGTGCCGGCCTGATAGACGGGGCCGGCGGGCGCGATGTGCGCCATGACGTCCTTGCGTCCGCCGAACGCCCCCACCGGCATGCCGCCGCCGACGACTTTGCCGAGCGTCGTGAGGTCGGGCGTCACGCCGTAAAGCGCCTGCGCGCCGCCGAGTGCGACGCGGAAGCCGGTCATCACCTCATCGAAGATCAACAACGCGCCGTGTGCGTCGCACTGCGCGCGCAAGGCCTCGAGGAAGCCCGGTACCGGCGGTACGCAATTCATGTTGCCCGCGACGGGTTCGACGATGATTGCGGCGATGCGTGACCCGAATTCCTCGAAGCACGCGCGTACCGAGTCCGCGTCGTTGTAGCGCAGCGTGATGGTGTGGCGCGCGAAGTCGGCCGGCACGCCCGGCGAGGTCGGCACGCCGAGCGTCAACGCTCCGGAACCTGCCTTCACCAGCAGCGAGTCTGAATGGCCGTGGTAGCAGCCCTCGAACTTCACAATCGCGTCGCGGCCCGTCGCGCCGCGCGCGAGCCGGATCGCGCTCATCGTCGCTTCCGTCCCTGAACTCACGAAACGGACTTGCTCGATCGACGGCACGAGCGTGCACACCCGCCGCGCGAGCTCGGTCTCGAGCACCGTGGGTGCGCCGAAGCTCAGGCCGTCGGCCGCGGTGCGCTGCACCGCGTCGATCACGGCTGGATGCGCGTGACCACAGATCATCGGACCCCACGAACCGACGTAATCGATGTAGCGGGTGCCGTCCTCAGCTTCGAGGTACGGTCCGTACGCGCGGCGTATGAATAGCGGCGTTCCGCCGACCCCGCGGAACGCGCGGACCGGCGAATTCACGCCGCCGGGGATGTAGCGTTGAGCGTCCGAAAAATGGTCAACTGGCATCTCCGGGATTTTAAGCCATACTCAGATTGGCCGATACCGATAAAAAACAGGGGAGCGCCATGACTTCACAACCGATCGAACCCTCCGAGCGTATCCAGTCCCTCGACGTCATCCGCGGGTTTGCGCTGCTCGGCATCCTGCTCATGAACATCGAGTACTTCCAGAAGCCCATGCAGGCGGTCGTGTTCGGGCTCGACATGACCCAGACTGGCATCGACTACGCGGTGGCGTTGTTCGTATACGTGTTCGTCCAGGGCAAGTTCTACACGATGTTCTCGCTGTTGTTCGGCATCGGCTTCGTGATCTTCCTCGACCGCGCGCTCGCCCGTGGCGTCGCGCCGCGCGTGTTGTTCGCGCGTCGGCTGTTCGGTCTCGTCCTGATCGGCGCCGCGCACGCGTTCCTGGTCTGGTCCGGCGACATCCTGCTGATGTACGGGCTCGTCGGCTTGCTGTTGTTGTTGTTCGCAAAGACGCCCGCGAAACGGCTGTGGAAGTGGGGACTCGCGTTCCTGATTTTCCCGGCCGCGCTGATGTGGCTCGGCGCTGTCGGCATCGAGTTGGCGATGAACTCCCCGAAAGGCCCCGAGATGGTCGCGGAATTCGAGGCGACGCGCGCGTCGATCACTGCGGACATTGCCCACGGCCACGTGGTCTATGGATCGGGCACCTATCTCGAAGCCGTCTCGTGGCGCATCCACGAGTGGACGACGCTGTACGGCGGCGGCGGATGGCTGTTCTTCTCGACGTCGATCCTCGGCCTGTTCCTGATCGGTGCATCGTTCGGACGCGCCGGCGTGTTCGCCGCGCCGGCCGCGTCGGCGCCCCTGTTCCGCCGACTCGCGCTGTTCGGCTTCCTGATCGGCCTCCCGGCCGCGCTGTACGTCGGCATGAACGCGGGCGCGGTCGAGATGATGTACCCGACGATTGCCGGCGCGAAGGTATTCTCGGCGGCCACCGTCGCGAATCTCGCGCTGTGCCTCGCGTACGTCGCATCACTCGCGCTGTTGCTCCAACGCGCGGCGCCCGCGCGCGTGCTGTCACGTCTTGCGCCCGCCGGCCGCATGGCATTGACCAACTACCTCACGCACTCGGTCGTGTTCACGCTGCTGTTCTACGGCTACGGCCTCGGGCTCTACGGCGAGTATGGTCGCGCTGCGACCACCGTGATGGCGCTCGTATTGTTCGCCGCCCAGGTTTGGTTCAGCGGCTGGTGGCTCGACCGCCACCGCATCGGCCCGATGGAATGGCTGTGGCGCACCATGACCTACGGCCGACTGCAGCCGCTGCGTCTTTCGCCAGCTTTATAAGTAGGAGCGGCGCCTTCGCGCCGCGATGCAGTTCAGCGGAACAGTCGTGCGTACGCCGCTGCGGCGGCTTCGATGTCGGGTGAATCGAACACGCCGGTGATGGCCGCGAGCATGCTGGCGCCACCCCTGACGAGCGGCCCGCCGTTCTCCGGCGTGACGCCGCCGACCGCGCACAGCGGCAGTTCGAATTCATCCGAAGCCTGAGCGAGGAGTTCGAGCGTCGCGCGCGGCGCGGCGGGTTTGGTCGGCGACGGAAAGAAACTCCCGAACGCGAGATAGTCGGCGCCCGCCTTGGCGGCGGCGCTCGCTCGCTCGATTTCGTCGTAGCACGACACGCCGATCACCGCACGTGGGCCGAGTACGGCGCGCGCATCGGCAATCGACCGATCGTTGCGGCCGATGTGCACACCGTCGGCGTGCACGGTCTGCGCGAGCATGAGGTCGTCGTTGACGATGAACGTCACCTCCGATGCCGCACACAAAGTCTTCAGTTGGCGTGCCTCGAACAGGCGCCGCTCGGCGTCGTAGCTCTTGTCGCGGTACTGGACGACGCGCGCGCCGCCGCGTAGCGCCGCGGCGACGTCGGCGACCAAGGTCGAACTCGGGCGGGTGATTGCGTACAGGCCATTCAGGACGCCTATCAAGACGCATCCCCCGCCCAGAACATCCGGTTCGGGACCGGTTGGCCGCGGCCGACGCGGTAGCCGTTCACGAGCGCATCGTGGACGAACTGCTGCGACTGGTGTACGGCGCTCGCCGGCTCGACACCCCGCGCGATGAGGCCCGCGAGGGCGGACGCGAGCGTGCAGCCCGAGCCGTGGTAGCTGCCGGGGAGGCGCTTCCATTCGAAGCGTTCGACGAGCCCGCTCGCGTCGAACAGCCGGTTTGCGACGTCGAGCGTGTCCTCGTGCGCGCCCTTGAGCAACACGAAGCGCGCACCGAGGGCGACGAGGGCGTGCGCGCAGTCGTCGAGCGAACCCGCGTCGGGGACGAGGCTTCTCGCCTCGTCGCTGTTCGGCGTCACCACGAGGGCGCGTGGCACGAGCCGTTCGCGCATCACCGTGGTGATGGTGTCTTCGGCGAGCCGCGCGCCGCCGCCTGCGATGAGCACCGGGTCGAGCACGACCGGAATCGCATCGTGCGCGTCGAGCAGGTCGGCGACCGCACGCGCGATCGCGATGTCGCCCAGCAGCCCGAGCTTGATGACGGCGACGTCAAGATCCGCGAGCACGGCTTCGGCCTGTTCGACCACGAGGTCGGCCGCGACGGTCACGATGCGCGTCGCGTTGCGCGTGTCCTGCACGGTGAGCGTTGTGATGACCGGCGCGGCGTGGCAGCCCATCGCGGCGATCGCCTCGATATCGGCCGCGATACCGGCTCCGCCGGACGGGTCGTTGCCGGCGATCGTCATCACGACAGGGGGTGGTCGGTCATTCGTCATCGTTTTGCCCTACAATTGCGCGATGAAAGCTTATATGTGCGTCATCTGCGGTTTCATTTACGAAGAATCCAAAGGTCATCCCGAGAGCGGCATCGAGCCCGGCACTGCGTGGGACGACATCCCGCTCAACTGGCGCTGCCCTGACTGCGACGCGGGCAAGGAAGACTTCGAGATGATCGTGCTTTAAAGCCGTTCCACGTTGTAGCCGCGTGCCTCCAGCAGCCTCACCAAGCCGTCCTCACCAACCATGTGCAGCGCACCGACGGCGACAAAATGAACTTCTTCTGACTCGATCATGCGCTCGATCGCCGGCAGCCAGCGTTGGTTCCGTGCGCGCATGACCGCGTCGTAGACCTCGTCGGCGCCTTCGTAGGAATCTTCGAGCACGCGCTTCATCGCGTCCGCGTCACCGGCAAGCCAGCTATCCACGATGTCGTTCACCGAGGCCGCGAACTCGTCGGCTGTCGTGAGCGACTGCTTCAGGAACGCAACTTCCGCTTCCGGCGACAGGTTCGACAGCGCGCTCAATTGCTCGACGAGCGTTTCGAGCTCGACGATTGGCATGCCGCGCTCGACCGCGCGGGCCGCGAAATGCATCTCCATGCCGAGCGCGGAGTCGAGGCCGATGCGTCGGATCTCTAGCGAAACGAGCGAGACCGCTGCGAGCCATGGCCGCATCATCGACAGCCGACGCTGCGGAATCCCGAGCTTGCGCCCCCATTCGGAGGCCCGGCGCCAGTCTTCATTGCCGAGGAGCTCCTCGAGTGTGCGCCCGCCGCTGAGCGTGCCGTGTTCCCGCCCGAAGCGTGCCGCCGCGCCGGGGTCGATCAATGTCGTGTTCACTTCCATCGTGAGCGCGTCCGCCGCTTCGAATGCGTCGGTGATGCGGATGGGCAGCGGGTAGAAGTCCGGGCGGGCGGCGTGCACCGTACCGACAAGATAGAGGTGTGCGCCGTCTGGGGCGGTGACGCGCCACGCCAGGCCTGACGCGTCGACGGTCGTCGCGACGAGGAGCAACAGCGCGGTTATGATAGTTCGAACCATAGCCCTTTTATACCCGACCGGAGGCTCCGATGTCTGTGACGATTGACCGTGCCGGTCCAGAGGACTTGGACACCCTGGTACCGCTGTTCGATGCGTACCGGCAGTTCTACCGGAAAGCGTCGGACCCCGCGCGCGCCAAATCGTTCCTGCAGTCGCGTCTGGTCGCGGGCGAGTCGGTCGCGTTCATCGCGCGGCTGGGTGGGCGCGCCGTCGGCTTCACCCAGCTGTACCCGTTCTTCTCGTCGACCCGGATGGCTCGACTCTGGTTGCTGAACGATCTGTTCGTCCGCGACGACGCGCGCGACCAGGGCGTCGGCGCGGCGCTGTTGGATGCCGCACACGACTACGCGGCGTCGACCGGCGCGTGCGAACTGATCCTCGAGACCGCGAACGAGAACCCGGCGCGGCGCCTGTATGAGCGCAAAGGCTACCGCCATGTCACCGAATACGCATTCTATGCGCTCGACCTCACGGGAGAAGGCCATGCGTGACGCCATCGCAGTCCTGCTCGTCCTCCTCGCGCCGACAATATTGTTCGCGCATGGTGACGATGACATCCGCTTCGTCGCGCCGCATGGCGCCGACCGGTTCGGCTGTGACGAGCCCGCCACACCGTGCCGCTCCGTCGGCTACGCGGCGGGGCAGGCCGGCAAGGGCGGTGTCGTACGCATCGCGGAGGGCGTCTACGAGCTCGCGACCCAGGACGATTTGTTCTACCTGACGCCTGATGCGGGTGCCGACATCAGCGGCGGCTACAGCACCGACTTCGCGCGCCATGCGCCGTCGAGTCATCCGACCGTGCTCGTCGGCGTGCCCGTCGCGCTCCGCGATGAACTCGAGGCCCGCGGCTTCCAGGTCATCGTCGACACAAAGTGGGACGGCACCGGCGAGGGTGCGGATTCCTTGCTGCTCGCAAAGAACATGGGGCCGATGCTCAAAAGCCACTCGGCCGCCGCGTGTACGGGGGGCGATGCGGAGGGATTCGCGTGCGACGGCGTCGATCTGCTCTCGCACCTCGCGCTCGCCGACCTCGAGACCGCACCTGACCGCGCGAACGATGTCTGGGGTTTCGTCGATTTGAACACCGAACGCGAGTACGCATTGATCGGGCTGCAGAACGGCCTCGCAGTCGTCGATGTCTCGGACCCGACGGCGCCGGTCGAGGTCGGGCGCGTCGACGGCGAGGACACGAGTTGGCGCGACGTGAAGGTCGTTCAGCGCTACGACGCGTCGGCGGGCCGCTGGCACGCGTATGCGTACGTGACCGCGGATGCTGCCCAGGATCGCGTCGCCGTCGTCGACCTGTGGGGCCTGCCGAATCGGGTGGGGCTCGCCGCGCGCGCGACCGATGAATTGTCCGCGCACAACGTGAACATCGGGGGCATCGATCCAACGCTCGCTGTGCCGTTGCCGGGCCGCGAGCCGACGCTTTTCTTGGCGGGCTCGAACCGTGGCGGCGGCGCGTTCCGCGCGTTCGGCCTCGACTCGCCGGAGGCGCCGAACTTGCTGGCGGTCTCGGCTGGCGGCTACATGCACGACGGCACCACCGTGCTGCGCGACGACGGCTCGGGCGGCATCCTCGAGGTGCTGGCCGACTTCAATGAGGGCGAGGTCGTGCTGTGGGACGTCACGAACCCGGCAGCGCCGACGCTGTTGTCGTCGTCCACCTATCCGAACGCACGTTACGTGCATTCGGGGTCTTGGACGGAAGACGGGCGTTATCTGATCGTGCACGACGAGTTCGACGAGCGCGATATCGGCGTCAACAGCTCCGCGTACGTGATCGACGCGGACGACCTCTCTGCGCCGGTGCTCGCCGGCGGTTGGACCGGGCAGACCCGCGCGATCGACCACAACGGCTACGCGCGTGGCAATCGGTACTACATCAGCAATTATGCGCGTGGGCTGACCGTGCTCGACCTCACCGATCCGGAAAACCCGGCGGATGCCGGTTTCTTCGACACGTTCACGGTTTCTGATGAGCCATCGTTCTCGGGCGCTTGGGGCGTGTACCCGTACCTGCCGGGCCGCGCAGTGCTGATCAGCGACATCCAGGCCGGGCTGTTCGTGCTTGATGACGCTACGCGCGACGTGCCGGAGGGCGCGCTCGCCTTCGACGGAAAGGCGTTCGCCGGCGAGCGCGGCACCACGGTCAACATTCCGGTCGCGCGGACAGGCGGCACGGATGGGGCGGTGTCGGTCGGCTGGGAAGTGATTCCGGGCACCGGCGATGACGCCGGTATTGCGCTTGCACGTGGCCGTCTGGACTGGCCCGACGGCGACGGCACGTTCCGCCACGTGGAACTCGACTTGCCCGCGGGGAGCGAGTCGATGCAGCGCTTCTTCGTACGCCTGTCCGATCCGCAGGGTGGCGCGACGCTCGGTGGCGTGCTTCATTCGACCGTATTCGTGGAGCCGGCGGGCGCGGAAGCGGCGCTCGGGTTCCTCGACGCGCCGGTGGTGGACGCCGATACGGCCCGCGTGCTCGTCACCGTGACCCGCGACGGCAAGGCGACGGGCGCCGTGAGCGTCGATTACGCGGCGGTCGCCGGTACCGCGGTAGCGGACAGCGAATTCGTCGCCGCGAACGGCACACTGGATTGGGCGGATGGTGATGCGACGGCGCGGGTGATTGAAATCGAAATCGTCGCGAGCGACGAACTCGCGGAGGACAAGTCCTTCACGGTCGTCCTGTCGAATGCGCAGGGCGCGACGGTGGCGGACGACGAGACGACGGTGACGATCACGCCGGTCGAAGTTGACGAGCCGCCACCGCCACCGCCGCCACCACCGCCACCACCACCGCCGCCGCCACGAGGCGGTGGAGCGGTCGATTGGTGGTGGCTCATTGCGTTAGCCAGCGCACTTCCGTTTCGACGCGGCCGTCGGGGTGTAACGCAATCCGCCGCCAGCCCGGCGGCTTGTCTTCGTCGATAGCGAACGCGTCCGCCCCAGGCAGGAACTGGATGCAGGTGCTCGGCGTGCCGAGCAACGAGGTGTCCTCCCAGTGGCCTTCCCACGCCTGGTGCGCATGCCCCCACAGGACCGCCTTCACTTGTGGGTTCTCATCGATGATTCCGAAAAACGCCCCCGCATCGGCGAGCCCCAGCGCATCGATCCAGCGGCTGCCGAGCGCGACCGGCGGATGGTGCAGGCAAACCAGCGCCGGGTCGTCGGGGTAGCTCGCGAGGGTGTTTGCAAGCGCCGCAAGTTCGGCAGCGCCGAGCTCGCCGCCGATTTCACCGGGTATCGTGCTGTCGAGCAGTACCAAGAGCCAGCCGTTCACGCGCCGCGCACGCGGCGTGGCGAGCCCGTCGCGGTTGAGTTCGGCGCGCGCGAGTTCCGGGTCGTCGTGGTTGCCGGGCAGGCACCACACGGGAACCCCCGTATTGCCGAGCAGGTCGCGTAGCCGCTCGTAAGCCTCCGCGCACGGGTCTTCGGCGAGGTCGCCGGTGACGAGGAACAGGTCCGGCAGCCCGTCCGCCTCGATGGCCGCCAGCACCGCGCGGAGCGTCGCGTCGGTATCGACCCCACGCAGCGTGTCACCCCGTTCGGCACGCAAGTGCGTGTCCGTCAGCTGGATGATCTGGAGTGCGCGGGGGTCCGTCATGGTGGCATCATACAAGCATGTCCAATAAAACCATCGCCGTGAACCCCTCCCTGTACGAGTACATCCTCGGTGTCTCCCTGCGTGAGCCTGCCGTCCTGCGCAAGCTGCGTGAGGAAACCGCGGCGATGCCTGAGCACAACATGCAGATCTCGCCGGAGCAGGGCCAGTTCATGGCGTTGCTCGTGCGTCTGATGGGCGCGCATCGATGCCTCGAGATCGGCACGTTCACCGGGTACTCGGCGCTCGCCGTCGCGTTGGCGATCGACGACGACGGAACGGTGCTCACGCTCGACACCAGTGAGGAATACACCGACGTCGCACGCCGCTATTGGAAGGAAGCGGGCGTCGACCAAAAAATCGAATTGCGCCTCGCCCCGGCGCTCGAGACGCTTGAAGAGATGCTGGACGCGGACGATCAGCGGCATACCTATGACTTCGTGTTCATCGACGCCGACAAGACCAACTACAACCGCTATTACGAGGCGTGCCTGCAGCTCGTGCGGGACGGCGGCTGCATCGCATTCGACAACACGTTGTGGGACGGCAAGGTCGCCGACCAATCGGTGAAGGACGCCGACACCGCTGCGCTACGCGAACTGAACGAGAAACTTTACGCGGACGAGCGTATCGAGCTGTCGTTATTGCCGATCGCGGACGGCCTGACCCTTTGCCGGAAGATCTAATCGCCGCTAAGGAAGACCGGCAGGAACGGCCGCCCGGCGCGTAGCCGCGATCGCACGTGCCCCCAGGTGGCGACCATTTCAGGCAGCGCGAGCGGGATCATGATCAGCGTGGCGATGGCCGCGAGGATGCAAAGTCCACACCACGCACCGATCAACACCGGCTGGATCGCGATGAACGCGACCGACACGACACCCATCGGGATCACCAGGAACGCGAACAGTGTGACGAGCCACGGCATCGTGCGCCAACGCGCGCGGCTCCCCGCGAGCGCGAGCACCGTCTCCAGCAGGTAACCGTACGCGCCGAAGCCCGCGTCGGAGATCGGGAACGACTCCGACAGGTCCGAGCCCGTCACGCGTTCGGAGCCGGTGCCGAAGAACGGGTCCCATAAGCCTTCGACGTGTCCGAGTTGGTAAGCGGCCATGTAACGCGCGAGCAGGAACGCGATGAACGCGAGCGCCATGATGGCGACGCGCGGGCCCCACGACGACGGCGAACGGGATTTACCCGGCGAGACCGCGGAGCCGGCGGCCGCCCGCGGCGAGATACCGGGGTGCGGCGGTGGAATCACGGCGAGCGCGAGGATTAGCCCGCCGACGACGGTGCCGTTCAGGTAGACCGTTGCCGAGGGGGTGTTGAACAGGATCGGCAGCAGCGCGATCGCCGCGCCGACACACGCGACCGCCCACCGCAACAAGGAGAGCGACCGCAGCAGGGTCGTGAGCGCGAGCGCTGCGGCAAAGGCGCCCGCGAGCGCGTGCGTCCACGCCGATGCCGTCGAGCCGTAGTCGATGACGGTCGGGGATGCCGCGAGCCACGCGCCCGCGAGCGCTGCGGCAATGGACGTCCAGCGCGTGCGCTCGAAGTCTTTGGCGAACTGCGCCTCGTAGGTTCGCCTGACCGCCTCGGCGTCGTCGCCATGCAGCCAGTCCGGCGGCGTGATGCCGTTCTTCTCGTACCAAGCGGCGGGGTCCTTCTTCAATGCGCTGATCAATCTTTCGAGACCGTCGCGCAGCGAGTGACGCGGTCGCCAACCGAGCAATTCGCGCGCTCGCTCGATATCAAGCGCGTAATGATCGTCGGCCATGTCGATCATGAACGGCCGGATGAACGGTTTTTCGCCCTTGTCGAGGCTATCGGGAACGACAGGCTCGGATTTCTCCTCCAGCCACGCGCCGGCTTTCGCGACGGGCTTCGGGACCGCGACGGTCTTGATGTCGTCGTCCCCGTGGATCAACGCAGCGATCCGGCGCTGCAGGTCGTAATACGACATCGGCTCCGGCTCGCCGATCAGGATTTCGACATCCTCAGGTAGCGCGGCGCGTCGGTCGACCGCTCGGCACACCGCGTCGAGGAGATCCTCGATATGCACCATCGCCTGACCCGCGTCGCGGTCGCCGGCGTACAGTTCGCTCTTCATGTCGCGCTCGTAGATACGCGCGATCTGATGGGATAGCGTCGGTACGGCTTTTTCGTCGTCATAGAGGCCTGCGAGGTGCAGGCGGACGGTCGGAATCCGCCCACGCTCGTCGACGATCACCTGCTCGGCACGCGCTTTCGATTCCGGATATGCCCAGGTCGGATGGATCGGCGAGGATTCGTCGACCGTGCCGCCGGGGCCGGTCGGTTCCCTCACGAGCATCGTGCCACTGTAGACGAGGCGCTCGACGGAGAGCGACTGCAGTGCACGCATCAGATGCCGCGTGCCGTCGACGTTCACTCTCTCGTAAAGTTCGTTGTCCTCGCCGGTGAAATCGAAGTACGCGGCGAGGTGGATGACCGCTGCGATGCGCTCGCCGAAGCGCTCGCGGACGCCCGTCATCGCGCGTTCGACCGACCCGGCGGAGGCGAGGTCGAACTCGATGCACGCGTGCTCGAAGTCCGCGCAGTCGCGGTCAAGGCCGACGAGGGTGTAGCGGTCGGCGAGCGCGTCACACACAGCGCGTCCGATGCCGCCGGCCGCGCCCGTGACGAGGACCACGGGCTTCATGTCGAGATGAAGTCGCCGCCGTTCGGGTGCAGCACCTGGCCGAGCATGTAACTTGCGTCGTCGGAGGCCAGGAACACGTAGCACGGCGCGACCTCGGCGGGCTGGCCTGCGCGCTTCAGCGGGGTGTCGCCGCCGAATTCGGCGACGTGATCTGCGTCGAACGACGCGGGAATCAGCGGCGTCCAGATCGGGCCCGGCGCGACGCCGTTCACGCGCACGCCGTCTTCCGCGAGCGCGGACGACAGCGAGCGCGTCAGCGCGACAATCGCGCCCTTCGTCGCCGAGTAATCGATCAAGTGGCCGCTGCCGCGATACGCGGTGATCGACGTCGTGTTGATGATCGAGCCCTTCACTTTGCGGAGGTGCGGCAGCGCAGCCCGGATGAAATAGAAATACGGGAACAGGTTGGTCTCGAACGTATGCGTCAACTGGTCGTCGCTGATGTCGGTCGGGTCATCGACCGGGAACTGCTGCGCGGCGTTGTTCACGAGCACGTCGAGCCGCCCGAAGCATTCGACCACGGCCTCGATGGTGGCTTTGCAAAACGATGATCGTGAGACGTCACCGCGTTGGAGCAGGCACGCGGCACCCTCCGCCTCGACGAGCCGCTTCGTTTCCTCCGCGTCGTCGTCCTCGTTCAGATAGACGATCGCGACGGACGCGCCTTCGCGGGCAAAGTGCACGGCGATTGCGCGGCCGATCCCGCTGTCACCACCGGTGATGAGCGCGACTTTGTCGCGCAGCTTGCCGCTGCCGTGGTACTCGTCACGGATATAGACCGGTTCGGGCTGCATCCGGCTTTCGATGCCGGGTTGCCGCCGTTGATGCTGTGCGGGGCGTTGGTGCGAAGCCATACCGTTGTTTATAACAAGAGGGCGGCTTCATATCCCTCGGGGAATGGCCCTAGATACGACTGAGCAGTCCTGCGCCACCAAGCACTTCGCGCGTCGCCTCGGCGTCGTTGGTGGTGAAGAGATGCGGCGGGATGCCGACGTCGAACAGCTCGCGGACCAGCGTCGTCAGATACGCGAGGGTGCGCGCCCGCCCGCCGCTATCGCGATCGGCGATCAGCGCTTTGCGCAACGCGGGCGGGACCGAGACACCGGCGCCGACCGCGAGCCGCGAAATGCGCGCGAGGTCGGTGGTGAGCAGCACACCGGCGCGTAGCGGGACGCCGGCGCGCTTTGCAGCGATGCGGTCGCGCAAGCGGACGACGGCATCGGCGTCGTAGCAGAACTGGGTGATCACGCCATCGCCACCAGCATCGAGCTTACGCAGCAGGTAATCGGTCTCGCGCGACGGTCCACGCCCTTCGGGGTGACCCTCGGGATGCGCGCCCACCTCGATCCGGAGCGGACCACCGCGGCGCCACAGCCGACGGATCTCGGCGACGAGATCGATGGCGTACGGGAAATCGAACGGCGCCGGCAGATCGCTCGATGCGTCGCCGCGCACCACGATGAGGTGCGACACGCCGCTATGCTGCAGCCGGTCGAGCAACGACGGCAGCGCCACCTTCGCGACGTCACGGTTGGTCAGATGGGGAACGAGCGGCGCTACAAAATGCGAACGCAGCAGCGAGACCGCGGACGGTGACGGCAAGAGTCCTGGGTACGCGGCGATGGCGACGAACGCAGGACTCAGGGAGGACAGGTCGGAAAAAGCCGCCGCCGGCGCCTTCTCGGACGCCGGCGGCGGTACCACTTCGATGCTGTAGTCGGCGGCTAGCACCGGCTCATTCTAGCGGAATCAATACCGGTAGTAGTCCGGCTTGAATGGGCCTTCGACCGGCAGGCCGAGATACTTCGCCTGCTTGTCGTTGAGCTTCGTCAGTTGTGCGCCGAGGCGGCCGAGGTGCAGCTCGGCGACCTTCTCGTCGAGGTGCTTCGGCAACACGTAGACTTCGTTCTTGTAGTTCGCGTGGTTCTTCCAGAGCTCGATTTGCGCGAGCACCTGGTTCGAGAACGAGTTCGACATCACGAAGCTCGGATGACCGGTCGCGCAACCGAGGTTCACGAGGCGGCCCTCGGCGAGCAGCGTGATGCGCTTGCCGTCGGGGAAGATGATGTGGTCGACCTGCGGCTTGATGTTCTCCCACTTCAGCTTCTTCAGTTCAGCGACCTGGATCTCCGAGTCGAAGTGGCCGATGTTGCAGACAATCGCCTCGTTCTTCATCTTCGACATGTGGTCGAAGGTGATGACGTCGACGTTACCCGTTGCGGTCACGAAGATGTCGGCCTTGTCCGCCGCGTACTCCATCGTGACGACCTTGTAGCCTTCCATTGCGGCCTGCAGCGCGCAGATCGGGTCGATTTCCGTGACCCACACCTGTGCGGACAGCGCGGAAAGCGCCTCGGCGCAGCCCTTGCCGACGTCGCCGTAGCCCGCGACGACCGCGACCTTGCCGGCAATCATCACGTCGGTCGCGCGCTTGATCGAATCGACGAGCGACTCGCGGCAGCCGTACAGGTTGTCGAATTTCGACTTCGTGACCGAATCGTTGACGTTGATGGCGGGGCACAGCAGCGTACCGGCCTTCATCATCTCGTACAGGCGGTGCACGCCGGTCGTCGTTTCTTCGGACAGGCCCTTCACTTCTTTCAGGAGCTCTGGGTACTTGTCGTGCATCAGGATGGTCAGGTCGCCGCCGTCATCGAGGATCATGTTCGGCTTCCAGCCGTCCGGGCCGTGCACGGTCTGCTCGATGCACCACCAGAATTCTTCTTCGGTCTCACCCTTCCACGCGAACACGGGCACGCCGGTCTCGGCGATCGCCGCGGCCGCGTGGTCCTGCGTCGAGAAGATGT
Organism: Gammaproteobacteria bacterium; assembly: GCA_040882865.1. Lineage (GTDB taxonomy): Bacteria > Pseudomonadota > Gammaproteobacteria > Natronospirales > JAIVGZ01 > JAIVGZ01. Next base: position 29,854 of record JBBEAN010000001.1, on the reverse strand, counting down.
TGCACGACGACCAGCGCACTTCGGCGCCGAGCGTGGTCAGCGTCTCGATCAGCACCGCGGTCTGGATGGTCATGTGCAGGCAGCCCGCGATGCGCGCGCCCTTCAGTGGTTGGGAATTGCCGTACTCGGTCCGCAGCGCCATCAGGCCCGGCATCTCGGTCTCGGCGATCTTGATCTCCTGACGGCCCCAACGCGCGAGGCTCATGTCGCGGACGCGGAAATCTTCGTTGGCTTTCACTTCGGTCATTGCGCTCATGCTGTAACTCCAAATGTAATGAGCGTGGTTTGGGTTGATGTAGGAGCGGCGTCTTTGCGCCGCGATCAGCCCAGCCGTCCGAGCCTGGCAGGGAGGGCCCCTGTCGCAACGCTCCTCGGACGGTGAAACGGCGGTTATTCTACCAAAACCTCGGCGACCTTTGTACGGCCCGCGAGCGGATACCGGCGATACATGTACAGGATGCCGAAAGCCGCGACGCTCAACGGCAGGATCACCGTCATTTCGAACGTGAGCCCGAAGTCGACGCCGATGCGCACGAGCGCCATCACGGCGATGGCGAACGCCAGGATCATCCGCTCCAAATGCCGTCGGATCCAGTAATTTGGCTCGACGGGCCGTCGCACGAGCATCCGCCAGTCGTCGGCAAACAGCGCGCCGAACAGCGCGGCCAACACCAGCGGGCCGATGAACAGCTGATCGGCGCCGAGATTGAGGCGCACGAACTGGTCTGTTGCGAACAGGCAAAGCCCGCCGGTCACGCCCATCAGCAGCACGTTCATCCCGACGAACCCACGCCCATTCCGGCTCGTCGAGAGGACCGCGCTCGGAATCATGTAGGCCGTCGCGAGCGAGAGCACGACCGCCAGCGGCAGGAACCGATAGAACATGAACAGCAGCGCGAGGACGACGACCGCGCCCATCAGCCACGCGAACACCCTGCCGGCTCGGACATGCAGGCGGGAGCCTTTGACGGTGAGCATCGCGACCACGCCGGCGAACAGGGCGACTGAGCCCAACACGGCGTGGACGAGACGGGATGCTTCAAGCAGGGTCTGGTCCATGGACACCTCCGAACTTGGCCATGCGCCGACCGATAATACGCCCGGATCAATCCGTGGGGGTGGCCTTCAGTTCGATCCAGAACCGGCTGCCGCCGCGAGGCTTTGGTTCGTAGCCGACCTTACCGTTCATGCGCTCAGCCGCCTTGCGTACGATGTTCAGGCCCATGCCTACGCCGCCGCCCGTCGGCCCGCGGTCCTCGACGTTGAATAAGGTATCGCGCCGCTCAAGTGCGACGCCGACGCCATTGTCGTCCACCCACACGCGCACGGTGTCGTCGTCGCGCTCGGCGCTGACCCGCACGACCGGCGTGACGCCGGGTCCGACGAACTTGACGGCATTGCCGATCAGATTGGTCAGGCATTGGTGGAGGAAACCCTCGCTGCCGAGTACCGAAGGGAGCTCGCCGACGATACGCACGTCGGCGTGCGGCGCCTGCCAATCGAGCGTGGTGACGATGAGTTCGCGCGCGAGACGGTCGAGGTCGACCTCGTCGAGCGCCGGACGGCTCTCAAGCAGGTGCGCGTAGATCGAGACGTCTCGGAGCAGTTGCTCGAGGCGCGTCGCGGAGGTGTCGATTTGCCGCAGGTATTCGCGTGCCTCGGCGTCGAGCTTGCTGCTGTGCTGCGCGCGCAGGCGCCGCGCGACACTGCGCAGGCCGCGAATCGGCGTCCGCATATCGTGGTCGATGCTGTACGCGAAGACCTTCAAATCGTTCACGGTATCGCGCAGTTCGGCCTCAGCGCGCTTTTGTGCGTCCATGTCAATCAGCGCGACCACCACGCCGTCGATTTCGTCCTCGATCTTGTACGGATGCACGCGGAGCGCGTACCAATGGCCGTGGCGGTCCTGCGTCTCGTGTTCGCGTGGCTCGCCGAGACGGTTGACCTCGTCGATCAGCGGCAAGAGTTCGGGCAAATCGACGCGCATGCGGATGTCATGGATTGAGCGCCCGATGTCGCGGTCAGACACGTTCAGTACCCGATCGGCCGCCGCGGTGCTGCGGCGCACCTTCTGCTCGCTGTTCAGCACCACGATCGGGATGTCGATGCTGGCGACGAGGTTGAACAAGTCGGCGCCGAGCGTGTTCACCTCGCGGTTTCGGTTGTGCAGTTCCTCGTTGAGCGTCTGCAACTCTTCATTGGCGGCCTGCAGCTCTTCCTTCCAGGTCTCGAGCTCCTCGTTGCTGCTCTGCAATTCTTCGTTGGCAGCCTGCGCTTCCTCGCTGGTCGACAGCAGTTCCTCACCGGACGCGTCGGCGCGTTCGATGACCGAGCGCAGGTAGTCCCGGGTATCGGCCAGTTCCTGCAGCAGTCGTCGGTTGCGCGCGCTTTCAGATTCGGAGATCGGCGGCAAGGGCGCCACCGCGGCCGGTGACGCGCCATGGTCGTCGGACGTCTCGAACACCACCAGGAAGTGACCGGGCGCGGCGCGCAACGGGATCACCTCGACGTCAAGCTGAGCTGTGCGGCCGTTCTGACCGACCTGCAGGTCCTCGCGCCGAACGGTCGCTTTTTTCTTGCGCGCATCGCCGAGCGCCGCGCGCACCGGCATGAGGAGCCCTTCGCGCAGCATTTTCAGCAGGTTGGTGGTGGGTTTGCCCGGCGCCAGCTTGAGGAACGGGCCGGTTTCGCCGCGGAACTGGACGACTTCGCCGCTCTCGTCGACCAGCACGGCGGCCGGTGCGTAGCGCAGCGCGATGGCGCGGTCGGCCTCGCGTTGCAGGTCGATGGCGCGACCGCCGTCGTAGGCAGCGCTGCGGTCGCCGGCCGGCGCGCTGCGGCCGCTCCGCTTCAACGGGAAGCGCACACGCGCCCGACCTTCGTCGCGCGTGAAAAAGCGGTGCTTCTTGTCGCGTGCGGTGAAACCGTCCGGGACTGCACCGACGTTCTCCGACTCGCCGAGCCACAGCATTCCGCCAGGCTTCAGCGCGTAGTGCAGCATCGGTAAGATTTCCTTTTGCGCATCCCGATCGAAATAAATCAGCATGTTGCGGCAGACCACGAGGTCGAGGCGCGAGAACGGGGGGTCGGCGAGCACGTTCTGGCGCGCGAAGATGACCATGTCGCGCAGCTTCTGCTTGACCTGATAACCATCCTCGACCTCGTCGAAGAAACGCTTCAAGCGCTCTGGTGATACGTCGCCCATCACGGATTTGGGAAAGAAGCCGGCGCGTGCTTTGGCGAGCACCTTTTCATTGATGTCGGTCGCGAACACCTGCAGGCGCAGTTCGCGACCCGTGTCTTCGCAGAACTCCACGAACGCCATTGCGATTGAGTAGGGCTCCTGGCCGGTCGAGCAGCCGACCGACCAGCAGCGCAACGGTTCTCCTTTGTCGAGTTTTTCCGCGAGCGCCGGTAGCGCCGAGTGCTGGAACTCGTCGAACGCCGTCGGGTTACGGAAGAAGCCGGTGACATGGATCAGGAAGTCTTGGTACAGCGCGTGCGCTTCCTCCGGCTCACGCTTGAGCTTGGCCGCGTAGTCGGCCAGCGTCGCGCATCCACTCATCGCCATGCGCCGCTGCACGCGGCGGTGCAGCGTTTTGTCCTTGTATGCGTCGAGGTCGAGGCCGGTCACACGGCGCAGGTTGTCCTTCACCGAGCGATAGCTGTCGGCGTCGTCCGGCTTGTCGTTGGCGCTCGTGGCGGTCAGGAACGGATGGCGCGCGAGGTGCGTGAGCTGCTCGGCGATCTCGGACGGTGGCATCACATAGTCGACGCAACCGGATGCGACCGCGTTGCGCGGCATCGACGGTTGCGCGGCTGAACGCTCATCTTGTGCAAAGGTGATGCCGCCGGCGGCTTTGATCTCCTCGAGACCGACGGTGCCATCGTTCGCGGTTCCTGACAGCACGACACCCATACACCTGGATTCACAGTCGGCCGCCAGCGAGCCGAAGAACGCATCGATGGTGTGGTAACTGCTGTACCCTTCGCCGCGCGGCTCGAGCATCAGCACACGATTCTCGACGGTCATGCGCTTGCCGGGCGCGATGATATATACGTGGTTCGACTCGATCTTCGTGCCGTCGGTGACCTCGCGCACCGGCATCGGCGTATGCCGCGCGAGGATTTCGGTCAGCGCGCTTTCGTGCTCAGGGTCAAGGTGCTGGACCAGCACGAAGCCCATGCCGATGTCGCCGGGCAAGTGCTTCAGGAGCTCGGTGAACGCTTCAAGTCCGCCCGCGGACGCACCGATGCCGACCACCGGAAAACCTACCGGTCGAGCGGAATCCTTCGGCGCAGCTTTAGGACGCGGCTTTGCAGGTCCCTTTTTCGCTGCTTTTGTCGGCTTTTTCTGTGCGGCGCCCACAGAAACCATCATACGCCCCTGCTAGGGGGGGGCCAATCAGGCTGTCGCGGCACTTTGTTTCAATGCGTCGGCCTTGTCGGTCTTCTCCCACGTGAAGTCCGGCAGCTCGCGTCCGAAGTGGCCGTATGCGGCGGTCTGCTGATAGATCGGCCGGACGAGGTCGAGCATCTGCATGATGCCGTACGGGCGCAGGTCGAAGTGCTCGCGTACGAGCTCGCCGATTTTCTGGTCGCTGATTTCACCGGTGCCGAAAGTGTCGACCGAAATCGATGTCGGCTCGGCGACGCCGATCGCGTAGCTGACCTGGATCTCGCAGCGCTTCGCGAGGCCGGCGGCGACGATGTTCTTCGCGACGTACCGCGCGGCGTACGCGGCCGAGCGGTCGACCTTGGACGGGTCCTTGCCCGAGAACGCGCCGCCTCCGTGGCGGGCCATGCCGCCGTAGGTGTCGACGATGATCTTGCGGCCGGTCAAGCCGCAGTCGCCGACCGGGCCGCCGATGATGAATTGGCCGGTCGGATTGATGTGGTACTGGGTGCCTTTGTGCAGCCACTCTGCTGGCAGCACCGGCTTGATGATGTGCTCCATCACCGCCTTGCGGATGTCGGCTTGACTGATCGCCGCCGCATGCTGCGTGGACAGCACGACCGCGTCGATACGCACAGGCTTGCCGTCCTTGTAGGCGAATGTGACCTGGCTCTTCGCGTCGGGGCGCAGCCACGGCAGCGTGCCGTCCTTACGCACTTCTGACTGGCGTTGCACGAGCTTGTGCGAGTAGTGAATCGGCGCCGGCATCAGCACGTCGGTCTCGTCCGACGCGTAGCCGAACATCAGCCCCTGGTCGCCGGCACCCTGTTCTTCCGGCGACGTGCGGTCCACGCCCTGGTTGATGTCGGGCGACTGCTTGCCGATCGCGTTGAGCACCGCGCAGCTGTTGCCGTCGAAACCCTTGTCCGAATGGTCGTAGCCGATGTCGACGACGGTCTTACGCACGATCGCTTCGAGGTCGACCCACGCGCTGGTCGTGATCTCGCCGGCGATCATCACGAAGCCGGTCTTGATCAGCGTCTCGCACGCGACGCGCGCGCGCGGGTCCTGCTTCAGGATCGCGTCGAGCACGGCGTCGGAAATTTGGTCGGCAATCTTGTCCGGATGGCCTTCGGACACGCTTTCGGAGGTGAACAGATTTTCTGTCGTCATTCAGGGGAATTCCGTGGATTTTCGAAGGTGCGGATATTACCTGAATTTTTCGGGCTGTTCAGTAAATCTGACCGCATGTCCCGTGGCCTTGCGATGCCAAAAATTAGGTCTAGACTTCCCTCACGCACCCACTTTTTGGCTGCCATAACCCACGTCCGAAGGAGGGCTCATGCCAAGGACGGCTCGAATCGTAGTCCCTCATCACCCGCACCACATCCTGCATCGTGGCATCAGCGGCTTTCCCGTGTTCGCACGCGCCGACTACTGCAGGGCATATCTCGAACATCTAGCGCTCGCGAAGCAGGAACTCGGTCTGCGCGTGTTCGCGTACTGTCTGATGCCGGACCATGTACGGCTGATTGTGGATCCGGGCGACCAGCCGTCACACCTCGGCCAGCTGATGAAAAATCTGGCTGGACGTCACTCGCAATTGTTGAACGGCTTGTCTGCCCGGCGTGGCCGCGTCTGGGAGGGCCGGTTCCGCTCGTCCCCGATCCAGACCGAGCGATACCTGCTCGCCGGTATGCGCTATGTCGAGACCTCGCCAATCCGCGCGGGGATGGTCCAGGGCGCGGAACAGTATCCGTGGTCGAGCGTGCGCGAACGCAGGCCGGGCCATGCGCGGCCGGTGCTCGACATCGAGGAGCATTACATTGCGTGTGCGGAACATCAGGACGCGCGGTACACACGCTACGTGCGTTGGCTGTCGGTGCCCGCACCGGACGCCGAGAACTACTTTTTCGGCTGGTCGGTACGCAGCGGCACGCCGTGTGGCTCGTCCGCGTTCATCCGCGAAATCGAGGCGCGTTACGGGGTACGCTTTCCGCGCAAGATGTACACGCGTTGCCACCCGAACCGGAGCGGCATCCTGCTCTGACGGTAAGTCGTTGATATCTGGAAGCTGGTTGCCGTTGCCCGGCGACTGGGCGAAAATAGGCGGCTCAATCCAGCCGGGATTCCCGATGCCTTCCAGACGAGATTTGGCCAACGCAATTCGCGCGTTGAGCATGGACGCGGTGCAAGCCGCTAAATCCGGTCATCCGGGCGCCCCGATGGGCATGGCCGACATCGCCGAGGTGCTCTGGAACGATTTCCTGAAGTTCAATCCCGCGAACCCGCATTGGTACGACCGCGACCGCTTCATCCTGTCGAACGGGCACGGCTCGATGTTGTTGTATTCCGTGTTGCACCTCACCGGTTACGAGCTGCCGATCGAGGAATTGAAAAACTTCCGCCAACTTCATTCGAAGACGCCGGGCCACCCCGAGTACGGCTACGCGCCGGGCGTCGAGACGACCACCGGTCCGCTCGGCCAGGGGCTCACGAACGCGGTCGGCCTCGCACTCGCGGAGAAAATCCTCGCCGCGCGTTTCAACCGCGACGGCTTCGACGTCGTCGATCACCATACCTATGTGTTCGCGGGCGACGGCTGCCTGATGGAGGGCATTTCGCATGAGGCGTGCTCGTTCGCAGGCACACAAGGACTCGGCAAGCTCATCGTGTTCTACGACGACAACGGCATCTCGATCGATGGCGAGGTGCACGGCTGGTTCACGGACGACACGCCGAAGCGCTTCGAGGCCTACGGTTGGCAGGTCATCCGCAACGTCGACGGCCACGACGGCGAGGCGGTGAAGAAGGCTATTCGTAAGGCGAAGCGCGAGAAAGACAAGCCGACGCTGATCTGCTGCAAGACCATCATCGGCTTCGGCGCGCCGAACAAGCAGGGTACCGCCGACACCCACGGCGCGCCGCTCGGCGACGACGAGATCGCCGCCGCGCGCAAAAAGCTCGGCTGGCCGCATGCGCCGTTCGTGGTCCCTGACGAAGTCCGCGCTGGCTGGGACGGCCGTGCGCGTGGCAAGCGAGCCGAGAAGCGCTGGCAGAAGTCGTTCGAAGCGTATCGCGAGTCGCACCCGGCGCTCGCGGCGGAATTCGAGCGGCGCATGGAGCGCTTGCTGCCGGACGATTGGCAGGCGTTCGCCGACGAAGTCGTGCAGCGCGTCGCGACCAGTGAGCAGAAGTCCGTCGCGACGCGCAAGTCGTCGGAGGCCGCGCTCGACGCATTCGGCCCGCACCTGCCCGAGCTCGTCGGCGGATCCGCGGACCTCACCGGGTCGAACAACACGTGGTGGAAGGGTTCGAAGGCGATCACCGCGACCGAGGCCGACGGCAATTACCTGTTCTACGGCGTGCGCGAGTTCGGCATGACTGCGATCATGAACGGCCTGTCGCTGCACGGCGGCTTCATCCCGTATGGCGGCACCTTCCTGACGTTCTCTGACTACGCGCGCAACGCGATCCGCATGGCCGCGCTGATGAAATCCGGCGCGGTGTTCGTGTACACGCACGACTCGATCGGCCTCGGCGAGGACGGCCCAACGCACCAGTCGGTCGAGCACGCGGCGAGCCTTCGGCTGATTCCGGGGCTCGCGGTCTGGCGGCCGTGTGACACGGTCGAGACCCTGGTCGCGTGGCGCGACGGCATCGAGCGCAACGACATGCCGTCCGCGCTCTTGCTGACTCGCCAGAATCTTGCGCAGCAGACGCGCACGACACAGCAGGTCGCTGACATCCAGCGTGGCGGCTACGTGCTCGTCGACTGCGACGGCACACCGGAGCTCACGATCATCGCGACCGGTTCCGAAGTGCAGTTGGCCGTCGATGCGGCGGCACGCCTGACGGACGACGGTCGACGGGTGCGCGTCGTGTCGATGCCGAACAGCCGGCGTTTTGCCGAGCAGGACACCGCGTACCAGGAATCCGTGCTGGCGCCGGGTGTCGGCGCGCGTATGGCGATCGAGGCGGGCGTGACGGACGGCTGGTGGCGCTGGGTCGGCCCGCGCGGAAAAATCCTCGGCCTCGACCGCTACGGTGAGTCGGCGCCCGCGAAGGACGTCTTCGAATATTTCGGCTTCACCGTGGACAACACCCTGAAACTGGCCCACGAACTGTTGGCCTGACGACTGGAGAAAAGCAAAGATGGCGATCAAGGTTGCAATCAACGGTTACGGACGCATCGGTCGTAACATCCTGCGCGCGCTGTATGAGGGCGGACGCACCGGCGAAATCAACATCGTCGCGATCAACGACCTCGGCGACGCGAACACGAACGCACACCTGACCCGCTACGACACGGCGCACGGCAAATTCCAGGGCGAGGTGTCCGTCGACGGCGACCACATGGTCGTGAACGGCGACCGCATCCGCGTGCTCGCGGAGCGCGACCCGTCGAAGCTACCGTGGGGCGAGCTCGGCGTCGACATCGTGCTCGAGTGCACCGGCTTCTTCGCGAACAAGGCGAAGGCGAGCGCACACATCGCTGGCGGCGCGAAGAAAGTCATCATCTCGGCGCCGGGCGGCAGCGACGTCGACGCGACCATCGTGTTCGGTGTGAACCACGGCACGCTGAAGGCCTCGCATACGGTGATTTCGAACGCTTCGTGCACCACGAACTGCCTCGCGCCGCTCGTGAAACCGCTGCACGATGCCATCGGTGTCGAGCAGGGCCTGATGACGACCATCCACTCGTACACCAACGACCAAGTGCTGACCGACGTGTTCCATTCGGACCTGCGCCGCGCGCGCTCGGCAACCATGTCGATGATCCCGACGAAGACCGGCGCGGCCGCGGCCGTCGGATTGGTGTTGCCGGAGCTGAACGGCAAGCTCGACGGTTTCGCGATCCGTGTGCCGACCATCAACGTGTCGATGGTCGACCTCGTGTTCACCGCGAAGCGCGACACGAGCGTCGATGAGGTGCACAAGATTCTGAAAGACGCGTCACAGGGCGCACTGAAGGGCATCCTCAATTATTCGGACGGCCCGCTCGTCAGCGTCGATTTCAACCACGATCCGGCCTCCAGCACCTACGACGCGACGCTGACCAAGGTCAGCGGTCGGCTCGTGAAGGTCTGCGCGTGGTACGACAACGAGTGGGGCTTCTCGAACCGCATGCTCGACACCACGGTCGCGTTCTACAACGCAAAATAAGTATGTAGGAGCGACGCTCTCGGCGTCGCGATGAAGTCAATGTAGGAGCGGCGCCTTCGCGCCGCGATTAAGGATGGCGATGGCTGCTGTACTCAAGATGACCGACCTCGACCTGAAGGGTAAGCGCGTGCTGATCCGCGAGGATCTGAACGTGCCGCTCGCGGGCGGTGAGGTCACCTCGGATGGCCGAATCCGTGCGGCGTTGCCGACGATTCAACACGCGCTCGACAAGGGCGCGCGCGTGATGGTGATGTCGCACCTCGGCCGCCCGGAAGAGGGTGTTTTCTCTGCCGAGTTTTCGCTTGCGCCCGTCGCCACGCGTTTGCAGGAGTTGCTCGGCGTGAAGGTCCGTCTCGTCAAGGACTGGCTGGACGGCGTCGACGTCGCCGAGGGTGAAGTCGTGCTGTGCGAGAACGTGCGCTTCAACAAGGGCGAGAAGAAGAACGACGTTGAGCTTTCCAAGCGCATGGCCGCGCTGTGCGACGTGTTCGTGATGGACGCGTTCGGCACGGCGCACCGCGCGCAGGCGTCGACCTGCGGCGTCGGCGAGCAGGCGCCGGTCGCCTGCGCGGGCCCCTTGCTCGCGACCGAACTCGAAGCGCTCGCGCGCGCGTTCGACAATCCGAAGCGTCCGCTCGTCGCGATCGTCGCCGGCTCGAAGGTCTCCTCGAAACTCACGGTGTTGGAGTCGCTGTCCGGTATCGTCGATCAGTTGATCGTCGGCGGGGGCATCGCGAACACCTTCATCAAGGCCGCGGGCTACGACATCGGTAAATCGCTGCACGAACCTGACCTCCTGGACGAGGCGAACCGTTTGCGCGACCAGGCGCAATCGCGCGGCGGCGACATCCCGCTGCCGGTGGACGTCGTTATCGCGCAGGAGTTCTCAGCGAGCGCCGAGGCGGACGTTCGCAAGATCGATGACGTGTCGGAAGGCGAGATGATCCTCGACATCGGCCCCGATACCGCCGAGATGTTCGCGCAGATGCTGAAGGGCGCGGGCACCATCGTCTGGAACGGCCCGGTCGGCGTGTTCGAATTCGACCAGTTCGGTGAGGGCACGCGTGCGCTCGCGCTGGCGATCGCCGAGAGCCCCGCATTCTCGATTGCCGGCGGCGGCGACACGTTGGCCGCAATCGAGAAATACGGCATCGGCGATCGCTTGTCGTACATCTCGACGGGCGGCGGCGCATTCCTCGAATTCATCGAGGGCAAGACCCTGCCTGCGGTCGCGATGCTCGAACGGCGGGCAGCCGCGCAGTGAACACGCGCCGCACAAAGATTCTCGCGACGCTCGGTCCGGCCACGGACGACGAGAATATCCTCGACGGACTGATTGCCGCGGGCATCGACGTCGCGCGCGTGAATTTCTCCCACGGTGTCGCCGACGACCACCGCCGCCGCGTCGAGCAGGTACGCGCCCGTGCGGCCGCGCTGGGACGAGACGTCGGCGTGCTCGCGGACCTACAGGGCCCGAAAATCCGAGTGGAGAAGTTTCAGGGGGGCTCGGTCGAACTCGTCGACGGCCAGCCGTTCGTGCTCGACGCGGCGCTGGCATCCGACGCCGGCACGCTCGCGTCGGTCGGCATCACCTACAAGAATCTGCCGCGCGACGTAAAGCCGGACGATGTGCTGCTGCTCAACGACGGGCTCATCGCGCTGAGAGTCGACAGCGTCGACGGCCCGCGCATCCATTGTCTGGTGCTGTCCGGCGGAGAGCTCTCGAACGGCAAGGGCATCAACCGGCAGGGCGGCGGTTTGTCCGCTGGCGCACTGACCGACAAGGACCGCGCCGATATAAAGACCGCAGCGACCCTCGGCTGTGATTACGTGGCAATCTCGTTCCCGCGCACCGCCGCGGATATGGACGAGGCGCGCAAGCTGGTCCGCGCAGCCGGCTCGCAAGCGGGTTTGATCGCGAAAATCGAGCGCGCGGAAGCGGTCGAGAACATCGAGGAGATCATCCGCGCGTCGGACGCGGTGATGATCGCGCGCGGCGACCTCGGCGTCGAAATCGGCGACGCAGAACTGCCGGGCGTACAGAAACGCATTATCCACCTCGCGCGGCAGATGAACGCCGTCTGCATCACCGCGACGCAGATGATGGAGTCGATGATCGCGAATCCGGTCCCGACGCGCGCCGAAGTGCTCGACGTCGCGAACGCAGTGATGGACGGTACCGATGCGGTGATGCTCTCAGCGGAGACCGCATCGGGCAAATATCCGGTCAAGGCCGTGCAGGCGATGGCGCGCGTGTGCGAGGGCGCGGAGCGCCAGCGCATGACGATGCGCTCGCGCCACCGCATCGACCAGATGTTCGATCGCACAGACGAGGCGATCGCGATGGCGGCGATGTACACCGCGAATCATCTCGCGGTGCGCGCGATTGTCGCGCTGACAGAATCGGGCTCGACTGCGCTGTGGATGTCGCGTATCCGGTCGGGTATCCCGGTGTATGCGCTCACACGTCACGAGGCGACACGCCGGCGCGTGACGCTGTACCGCGGTGTGTACCCGGTCGCGTTCGACGTGATCGAAAAGCATCCGTCGCGGGTGACTGCGGACGCGATTGACCGATTGCTGGAACTTGACGCCGTCGCCGAAGGCGACCGCGTCATCGTGACGAAGGGCGAGCTGTCGGGAATCGCCGGCGGCACGAATTCGATGAAGATTGTCCGCGTGGGCGACCACAAGATACTGGAGAATTGAGATGCTGATTTCGATGCGCCAATTGCTGGACCACGCCGCGGAGCATGGCTACGGCGTGCCCGCCTTCAACGTCAACAACCTCGAGCAGATGCGCGCGATCATGGAGGCCGCCGACAAGACGTCGAGCCCGGTCATCGTGCAGGCGTCGGCCGGCGCGCGTAAATACGCGGGCGCGCCGTTCCTGCGGCACCTGATCCAGGCCGCCGTCGAGGAGTGGCCGCACCTGCCGGTCGTGATGCACCAGGACCACGGCGCATCACCGGCGGTCTGCCAACGCTCGATCCAGCTCGGCTTCACCTCGGTGATGATGGATGGTTCGCTCGGCGAGGACATGAAGACGCCGACCGACCTTGAGTACAACATCGACGTGACGCGCAAGGTCGTCGAAATGGCGCACGCGTGCGGCGTCTCGGTCGAGGGCGAGCTCGGCTGCCTTGGCTCGCTCGAGAGCGGCATGATGGGCGAGGAGGATGGCTCGGGCGCCGAGGGCAAGCTGTCGATGGACCAGCTGTTGACCGACGTCGAGGAGGCCGCGCGCTTCGTCAAGGAGACCAAAGTCGACGCGCTCGCGATCGCGATCGGCACCAGCCACGGCGCGTACAAGTTCACGCGGCCGCCGACCGGCGACATCCTGTCGATCAAGCGCATCAAGGAGCTGCATGAGCGCCTGCCCGACACCCACCTGGTGATGCACGGCTCGTCATCGGTGCCGCAAGATTGGTTGAAGATCATCGACCAGTACGGCGGCGCGATGGGCGAGACCTACGGCGTACCGGTCGAGGAAATCCAGGAAGGCATCAAGCACGGCGTGCGCAAGGTGAACATCGACACCGACCTGCGCATGGCGAGCACGGGCGCAATCCGTAAGTTCCTGCACGACAACCCGAAGGAGTTCGACCCGCGCAAATACCTCGGCAAGACCGTCGAGGCGATGCGCGACATCTGCAGCGCGCGTTACGAGGCGTTCGGCACCGCCGGCAATGCCCCGAAAATCAAGCCGCTCTCGTTAGAGAAGATGACGGCGCGCTACACCGCCGGCGAGCTCGACCCCCGCGTCAACTAAAGGGGTCAGTACAAAGTACCGGTACATCGTACTGACCCCTTTATTGGTCTCGCTCGAGAAGATGACAGCGCCGCGATTGACCCGGTGACCAACCTCGCCTAGTCTTGGGCAATACTTGCCACAGGAAAAGCGGCCATGAAATGGAATTCAATTGTCGTCGTGACCGCGCTCGCGATGATTGCGACGAGCGCCTCGGCGCTACCGGTTATTGACATGAGTCTCAGCGCGGGGCTCAACCATTCCCGCCTCGATGCCAGTACGAATTATCCGTCGACTTCGCACTCGGGGACCAAGCCGCGTGTGACGTTCAACGCGTCAGTCGGTCCGTTGATTGGCGTCGAGCTCGGCTGGTCGAAGCTCGCGACCAACACGACCGCCGTGACCGTCGTTCCGCCAGGCGGCGCGGGTGGCGGCGGGTCGTTCGAGGACGAGCTCCGGGAATCTGGATCCGCATTTTGGCTCGTATACGCGCCGTCCATCGAATTCGGGCCCATCGAGCTCACCGGTAAGCTGGGTGCCGCGCGCGTCACGCGCGAAGTAGTCATCGCAGGATTTGGCATCGATATCGCGGATGGCGAAAATGAAGCATTGGTCGGGCTTGCGGGAACGTATTGGTTCACCAGCCTGATCGGCGTGCGTGTCGATGCAGAACGCATCGGCAGCGACGCATCGCAGCTCGGCCTGAGTCTCACCATAGGGTTCTAAAAAACGCTAACATCTCCCCATGGGGAGAGTTCTGAAAGCGCTCGCGGCGCTGCTAGGCGCCGTCGTTATCATCGCGCTCGTGGCGGGCGGCTGGTTCTGGTCACAGCTCAACGCGAGCGTGCCGGACTACGAAGGTGAGCTCGCGCTATCGGGGCTCACGGCGCCGGTCACCGTCGAACGCGACGCGCTCGGCGTCGTCACCATCCACTCCGAGGACATTCACGACGAAGCGCGCGCGCTCGGTTTTGTACACGCACAGGAACGCTTCTTCCAGATGGACTTGCTGCGGCGCAGCGCAGCGGGCGAACTCGCGGCGCTGGTCGGGGCCGGTGCGGTCCCGATGGATGAGGCGCGGCGCATCCATCAGCTGCGGCGGACAGCGGAGCGTTTCGTGGCCTCGGCGCCAGCGGACTATCGAGCGCTGCTCGATGCGTATGCGGAGGGCGTGAACGCCGGCGTTGCCGCGCTCGGCGCGAAGCCGTTCGAATACTTCTTGCTGCGCGCGGACCCCGCGCCCTGGACGCCCGCGGACTCGGTCCTCGCGGTCGGCGCGATGTTCTTCGACCTGCAAGGCGGGCATGCGCTCCACGAGCGCCACGAACTCGTCGCGCGCGAAGCGCTGCCACCCGCCATCGCGGATTTCCTGTATCCGGACCTGACTGAGGGCGACGCGCCGATTGACGGGTCCGAGAGCCCACCGGCTGTGATTCCGTCGGCGTCGGATTACGACTTGAGGTCGCTGCCCGTCGAATTGTTCGGCGAACCCATCGCGCCGCGCGCCCCACCGCCGGTCGGCTCGAACAACTGGGCGGTCGCCGGCGCGCATACCGAATCCGGCCGTGGTCTCGTCGCGAACGATATGCACCTCGGGCTGCAGGTGCCATCGATCTGGTTCCGCGCTGAGCTGCAACGCGATGGGCGGCGGGTGACCGGCGTGACGCTGCCCGGTACGCCGCTCATCGTCGTCGGCAGCAATGGGTCGGTCGCGTGGGGATTCACCAACAGCTACGGCGATTGGTTGGACCTCATCGTGCTCGAAACCGACGAGCTCGGTCGTTACCGCGCGCCCGACGGATGGCATGCGTTCGATGTCGTCTCTTCGCCCATCGCAGTCGCCGGTGGCGTCGAGCGTGCGTTCGAGTTCCGGACGACGATTTGGGGTCCGGTCCTTGGTGAGTTGCCGGACGGCCGACCTTATGCCGTGCGCTGGGTCGCCCACGACCCGCGCGCGTACGCGCCCGGTTTCATGGACCTCGCTGGCGCACGTTCTGTCGACGAGGCAATCGCCGCCGCGAACCGCTCGGGTATTCCGCACCAGAATTTTGTGGTCGCGGACGCCGACGGAAACATCGGCTGGACCATCATGGGGCAGATTCCCGAGCTGCCCGCCGACGAGTATCCGCGCGTGGTGAACCCGGACCATGGCCGCGTCTGGACCGCGAATTCGCGTGTGGTCGGCGGCGACCGACTGGCCAAGGTCGGTGATGGCAGCTATGCGTACGGGCACCGCGCCGCTCAGATCCGGGAGCGCCTGTTCGCACTCGACAAGGCCACGCCGGCTGATATGCTCGCGATCCAGCTCGACGATGAGTCGCTGTTCCATCGGCGTTGGCGCGACGAGCTTCTCGCGCTGCTCGACGACGCGACCGTCGCGGACGACGCGCGGTATGGTGCCGTGCGCGACGCAATCGCTGAATGGAACGGGCACGCGGCGGTCGATTCTGTCGGCTTCCGGCTGGTGCGTGGCTGGCGCAACACTGTCGTCGCGCATGCGCTCTCGGCGCTCACCGCAGAGGTGCGCGCAGCCGACGAAGATTGGCACTACCGGAGTTTCCGGAGCGAGGCGTGGGCGTGGCCACTCGTGCGCGACGAGCCGATGCATCTGCTCGACCCGCGTTATGCCGCTTGGCGCGACCTGAAGCTCGCTGCACTCGACGAACTGCTGGAAAGCCTGGGTGTTGCGACGGCGACCGACATCGCAGAACGCCCATGGGGCACGCTGAACACGGTGCGCGTGCAACACCCACTCAGCCAGGCCGTTCCGCTCATCGGTCGTTGGCTCGACATGCCGGCGCAAGCACTGCCCGGCGAGACGTACACACCGCGCGTGCAGGGCGTGCGCTTCGGCGCGTCGCAGCGCATGGCGGTGAGCCCCGGTGACGAGGCGAACGGTTACTTCCACATGCCCGGCGGCCAGAGCGGTCACCCGCGATCACCCTATTACGGCGCGGGCCACGACGATTGGGCCGAGGGCAGGCCGACCCCGTTCCTGCCGGGCAATGCCGAGCGTACGCTGCGGCTCACGCCGCCGGTCGACGAAGTCCGCGTCACTCCGGTCCCGCTGCCATCAGGCGCCGGCGCGGTCGCGCCGAATGCGTCGAATACGCCGGACGGCAGCCTATTGCTGTCGTGGATCGAACCGGTGGGCGGGGGCCATGTGTTGAAGTTCGCGCGAATGCAGAACCGCGAGTGGTCCGTGCCTCGGACGATTGCGACCGGCGACCGCTGGTTCGTGAACTGGGCGGATTTCCCGGCACTCGTCGAGCTCGTCGACGGTACCCTCGTCGCGCATTGGCTGCAGAAGAGCGGACCGTCGACCTACGCGTACGACGTGATGGTCACGCGATCGGTCGACGGGGGCGAATCGTGGAGCGCACCTGAGCGTCCGCACGACGACGGCACGCAGACCGAGCACGGGTTCGTCTCTTTGCTGCCGGTCGATGATGGCTCGGTGCGCGTCGTTTGGCTCGATGGTCGGGAGACAAGCGGCGGCCATGACGGTCACGGCGGCGGCGCGATGACGCTACGCACACGCACGCTGACTGCAGACGGCGTCTGGGGTGACTCGGAATTACTCGACGCGTCGGTCTGTGATTGCTGCCAGACCGCAGCGGTCGCGACGAACAAAGGCGTGACGGTCGCGTACCGCGGCCGCACCGACGACGAGATCCGCGACCTGCTCCATACGTCGTTGCGCAATGACGGTTGGAGCGCGCCGCGCGCGTTGCGCGACGATGGTTGGCAGATCAACGCGTGCCCGGTGAACGGCCCGGCGCTCGCGACCGACGGCAAACGCGTCGTCGCAACCTGGTTCACTGGATCCGGCAACGTCCCACGCACGTTCGTGTCGTTTTCCGAGGACGGTGGCAATTCATTCGGCGAGCCGGTGTTGCTCGAAGAGGGTACGACGCTGGGCCGCGTGCACGCCGTGATGTTGTCCGACGGCAGCGCGCTCACCAGCCGTCTCGATGGGGGTGACGCTGCAGCTATCCGCGTCCAGCGCGTGCACGCCGATGGGCGCACGGATCAGCCAGTCGTGGTCGCGCAGTCGAGCGCGGCGCGCGCGAGCGGGTTTCCGCGGCTCGCGCGGGTGGGCAATGACGTGCTGGTGGTTTGGACGGAACCCGGCGGCTTACGCGCCGCGCGGGTCAGTCTGCCATCAACGCGCTGACGTCTTTGATGACCTGCGCCGAGTGCTCGTCCGGCTTCACTTTCTCGTAGTGCTTCGCGATCGTGCCGTCCGGTGCGATGATGAAGGTCTCGCGCTTCGCATAGGCCATCGGGCCCATCTTGCTGAGCACGCCGTAGGCTTTCGCGGTCTCCTGGTCGGCGTCGGACAACAACGTGAACGGCAGCGAGTATTTCTCGGCGAACGCCTGGTGTGACTCGACGTCGTCGAGGCTCACGCCGACGACCTCGACGCCCATCTCGCGGAACTTGAAGATGTCATCGCGGAAGCTGCAGGCCTCGGTCGTGCAGCCCGGGGTGTCGTTCTTCGGGTAGAAGTACAACACGAGCCACCGGCCGTTGTAGTCGGCGAGCGAGCGGGTCTTGCCGGTCTGGTCGCGCAAGCTGAACGCGGGTGCCGCCTCGCCTTCCTTCGGCTTGGCGACGGCCGGCGCAGAGAAGAACAGCGCCGCGGCGACGGCGACGATGACCGCGGCGGTTACGAATAGTGTGATGGTCATACGCATAAAGACCTCCGGGTTTTCGCATACGGTATCATGCCGGGCATGACGCGACGCAACGGTCTGGTGCTCACTGGCGGTGGCGCCCGTGGCGCCTATCAGGTCGGCGTTCTGAGGGCGCTCGCGGAGGCGTTGCCGCGTGGCTGCGCCAATCCATTTCCGGTCGTCACCGGCACCTCGGCCGGTGCGATCAACGCGGCCGCGCTCGCGTGCTTCTCCGATGATTTCCATAATGCGGTCTCCGCGCTCGAGCGCGTTTGGGGCGGCTTCCGGATCGACCACGTCATCCGGTCCGACCCGTGGACGATGGCGCGCAGTTCGCTCGCGTGGTTCGTCGCGCTGATCACGGGTGGGGTCGTCTGCAGCCCGCCGCGCTCGCTGCTCGACAACGCACCGCTGCGCGAGCTGATCGAGCGGGAGATCCCGATGGAACGTATAGGACCGGCGATCGCCGCGCGCTATCTCCATGCGGTCTCGGTGAACGCCTCGGCATACAGTCTCGCGCGCTCGATCTCGTTCTACGACGGCGACGCCAGCATCGACGACTGGTCACGCACGCGCCGCGAGGGCCGACGCGCGACCTTGACCGCCGACCATTTGATGGCATCGGTCGCGTTGCCGCTCGTGTTCCCCGCGGCGCGCGTCGAGCACGAGTATTACGGCGACGGCGCGTTGCGCCAGGGTGCGCCGCTGTCGCCCGCGTTGCACCTCGGCGCGGAGCGCCTGCTCGTGATTGCACTGCGCAACGAGCGCCCGAACGAGGCGCCGACCGCCGATGCGCCCGCGGATTATCCGTCCATGGGCCAGATCGCGGGCTACATGCTGGATGCGCTGTTCACCGACAGCTTGTACAACGACGCGGAGCGGCTCCGCCGCATCAACCTCACAGCCGCGGTCGCCCCCGGCGCAAGCCTGAAGCCGATCGACCTGATGATCATCAGCCCGAGCGAGGACCCGCGCGAGATCGCCGCGCGGCACGTGAAATCGCTGCCGCGCAGCGTGCGCACGCTGCTGTGGGGCGTCGGCGCGCTGAACCGCGGCGGCATGCAGCTCGTGAGCTATCTGCTGTTCGAATCGGGGTACACTACCGAATTGCTGGAACTCGGTTACCGCGACGCAAAAAAACAACTGCCCGACGTGTTGAATTTCCTGTCATGACCTATTGCCTTGCGCTGGCGCTCGACGCCGGTTTCGTCTGCGTGTCCGACTCGCGCACAAACGCGGGCGTCGACAATGTATCGACGTACAGCAAGCTGCACCGTTTCGAAGTTGGCGAGCGCATGTTCGTGCTGATGTCGTCGGGGAATCTCGCGACCACGCAAGCGGTCGTCACGCGCCTGCGCCGTGACCTCGACGAGGATGCCGAAGCGAGCTTCGGGACGGTCGAGCATGCGTCGGAGGCCGCGAGCTATGTCGGCGATGTGAGCGCGACGGTGCAGCGTTCAACCGAGGATGACCAAGAACAGTCGAGCGGCGATTTCCAGGCGACGTTCATCCTGGCCGTGCATATCCCGGGCGCGCCGCATATGTGTTACCTCATTTACCCGGCGGGCAATCACATCGCCGCGACCGCTGAGACCCCCTACCTGCAGATTGGTGAGCTGAAGACCGGCAAAGCGATCCTCGACCGGCTAGTCAGGCGCGACGTGCCGCTTGCCGCCGGCGCGCGTATCGCACTGGTGTCCATGGAGGCGGCGATGCGCAGTAACCTGTCGGTCGGTCCACCCATCGAGATGGTCGTGTATGAAACGGGCGCCGACGACCATGGCCGCTACGTGAAATTCGAGCACGACAACCCATACTGGCGAAAGCTCTCGCGTGCGTGGGAAGAACAGCTTGGCATCGCGCTGGCTCGACTGCCAAAGTTCGACTGGGAGTAATGTAGGAGCGGCGCCTTCGCGCCGCGAATTGGAGAATTCAAATGCGTTTGACTCTGCTTTCCGTTTTTGCACTCACGGCACTGTCCATATTCGCCGCCCCCGCCACCGCTGTCGACTATGCGCTCGCGATCCACGGCGGCGCCGGAACAATCTCGCGTGACGCGATGACCCCGGAGCGCGAGCGCGAGTACCACCGTGCGCTGCGCCGTGCGCTGACGACCGGCGAGGCGATCCTCAAGAACGGCGGCACCAGCCTCGACGCGGTCACCGCGACCATCCAGGTGCTCGAGGACGAGCCGCTGTTCAACGCGGGCCGCGGCGCGGTGTTCACCGCCGAAGGCAAGAACGAGCTCGACGCTGCGATCATGGACGGCGCGACGCTGAATGCCGGCGCGATCGCCGGCGTCACACGCATCCGCAATCCGGTGTTGCTCGCGCGCGCCGTGATGGAGCACTCGCCGCACGTGATGCTGGTCGGCGCGGGCGCCGAGGCGTTCGCGGAAGAACAAGGCATGGGCTTCGTCGACCCGAAGTGGTTCCACACGGACGAGCGGTGGCAACAACTCGAGAAAGCGCGTGCAGCGGAAGCGACGAAGACTGCGCACACGCTGCCGCGCGAATACCGCTACGGCACGGTGGGCGCTGTTGCGGTCGACACGCACGGCAACCTCGCCGCCGCGACGTCGACCGGCGGCATGACCAACAAGCGCTGGGGCCGCGTCGGCGACGTGCCGGTCATCGGCGCCGGAACTTACGCGGACAACGCGACTGCGGCGATTTCCGCGACCGGCCACGGCGAGTACTTCATCCGCTCGGTCGTTGCGCACGAGATCACCGCCCGCATGCGCTACGCACGCGAATCGGTCGCCACCGCCGCGACGAACGTCGTCATGGGGACACTCGTCGAGCGCGGCGGCGATGGTGGGGTGATTGCGGTTGACCGCCACGGCAACATCGCGATGCCGTTCAATTCGACGGGCATGTATCGGGGCTACGTGAAACCCGGCCGCGAGCCGTATACGGCCATATTCCGGGACGGCGAATGAACACCCTGCTGCAGGTCGCGGCGTTCCTCGCGCTGGGGCTCGGCGTCGCGCATTCAGTGCTCGGTGAGACCTACATCCTGAAGCCGCTGCTCGCGCGCGGCGGTTTGCCGAAATTGTTCGGCGGCACCGCATTCACCGAGCGCACGCTGCGCTTTGCGTGGCACCTGACGTCAATCGCATGGTTCGGCTTCGCGGCGCTGCTGATGCTGCTCACGCAGCCACTGATGACCTACCGCAGCGTCGCGCTGGTCGTCGCGGTCACGTTCATCGGCTCGGCGGTGTACACGGCGACCGTGTCGCGCGGGCGGCATCTCGCGTGGCCGGTGATGTTGTTCATCGGGAGTGTGGCGGGGTATCTCGCTTACCGCTGATCGCGGCGCGAAGGCACCGCTCCTACATGCGTGCCGCGGAGCGGACGATCGAGTCGACGAAACGCAGCTTGCGCGTCGTGGCTTCGTTGAGCGAGAACGGGTACGCGTCGTTGAGCCCCATGCTGCGATTCAGGCTGTTGATTGAAATCGTGAGCGGCAACCACTTGCCGACCATGTCATCGAAGCTGTCGAACGTCGGGTCGCCGAGGCCGACCGCGTGCGCCGTCTCGAGCGCGTCGGTCATCTGCAGGAAGTGCGCCCAGGTCTCGCCCCAGTCCTCCCACGGGTGTGACGACGCGTAGGCGCTGATGTAGTCCTGCTGCCAGGAGGGGCCGGGACCCTCTTCGTAATGCCGCTTCAATGCCGACTGGTAGTCCTGGCGCTCGTCGCCGAACAACTCACGGAACGCGGCGAGGCGCTCGGGGGCGTCGCGGACCAGGCGGTCCCAGAAATAGTGGCCACTCTCGTGCCTGAAATGCCCGAGGAGGGTGCGGTACGCCTCGTTCATCTCGAGGCGCATTTGTTCGCGCGCGACGTCGTCTGCCTCGGCGGTGTTGATTGTGATCAGCCCGTTCGAGTGGCCCGTCATCACGCGCCCGCCGGTGCCTTCGCTCGAGAACTCGGTCCATTTCGCGTCCTCGAGGAACTGGAACGCGAGGCCGCTCGCCGGATCGTCGACTTTTGACGCGAACGGCAGGCCTAGCCGGAGCAGGTCGTACACGAGACGGCGCTTCGCGAACTCGATGCGCGCCCAGAGCAGACGGTTCCACGAGCTGGACAGGTCCGGAATGGTGCGGTTCAGACGGCACGCATCGCAGAAGGTACTCTCCGAATCCGCGGGCACCATCCAATTGCACACGCGCTCGAACGAGTAGTTGTAGCATTTGATCCATCGCGTACCTTCTGCTTCCCACTCGTCGCCCACTGGCTCCAGCGCGGCGAGCTTCAGGCGCTCGGGCAGGAATCCGAGTTCGCGCTGGCACACGACGCACTGTGTGTTCTCGAAGAACACCGCGTTGCCGCAGATGCATTGGAAACTACGCATCGACGGCGAACCACGTCGTGTTGATTTCATCGTGAAGACCGGCAATCGCTACTTGCAATCGATCCAGGAATCGATGGAGGTCAGCCTCATGCAAGTTTTTCACGTTCGTCCGTTTCAATCGGCGTTGCAATTTTGACACCTCGTGGACCGGGCCCTCGCAGCGCGGGATGTGCTGGAGGCAGGCATTCACTTCGCCCAGACAATGGGTCACCGCCCGAGGGAACAGCGGGTCCTTGATCAGGAACTGGAGCACGTCCGGCGCGCGTACGCGCAAGCGCACGTGGTGCCGGTACATCTGGTACGCGGTCAATGACTTGAGAACGCTCATCCATTGGATGTTCGCGAATGGCGTCAATTCGTCGGTGCTTTCGACCAGCAGGTCCTCGGTCCGGACGTCGAGAATGCGCGAGGTCATATCAGCGCGCTCCAAGTACCGCCCGGTCTTCACGAACCAGTACGACTCCGTGCGGCTCATGGTGCCGGCGAGCAAGCCAGTGATTTGCTGGCAGTCGCTGATCAGGGTGTTCAGGAACGCGTAGCGCGCGCGCTTCGGGACGCCTGACGCGGTTCGCTGTCGGGCGTTCAGGAACAGGTCGTTGAGTCGCTCCCAGACCTCGCGCGGGACGATGTCTCGCGTGGTCCGCAGGTTCTCGCGCGCGAAGTCGAGAGAACTGATGATGGAGCCGCTGTAGCGCCGGTCGGCCACGAGAAAGCGGACCACATTCCGCTCGTCGAGCGCCTCATACAGCGCGCCGAATTCCTCTTCGCCACCGGTGATCTCGAGCAGCGGCTGCCAGCCGAAGTGCACGCGCCGCGGCAGATCGAGTACGAGGTTCGAATTGACGTTGATGAGGCGCGCGAGGTCCTCGGCGCGCTCGAGGTATCGCGCCATCCAATACAAGTTCTCGGCAACGCGCGACAGCATCAGCTCGCCTCCATGTCGACGATCCAGGTGTCCTTGCTGCCGCCGCCCTGCGACGAGTTAACGACGAGCGAGCCCTTGCGTAGCGCAACGCGCGTGAGGCCGCCCATCGTCACGTACGGCGACGGACCGGACAGGATGAACGGGCGAAGGTCGACGTGCCGTGGCTCGCAGACGCCGTCGCCGACGAGCGTCGGCGCCGACGACAGTGACAGCGTGGGCTGTGCGATGTAGTTGCGCGGGTCGCGCTGGATCAGCCTCGCGAATTCGTCGCGTTGCTTCTTGGTCGATTGTGGGCCGATCAACATGCCGTAGCCGCCCGACTCGTTCGCGGGCTTGACGACGAGCTTGTCGAGGTTCTTCAAGACGTGCTCGCGCTGGAGCGGGTCCATGCAGCGGAACGTCGGCACGTTCGGGATGATGGGGTCCTCGCCAAGGTAGTAGCGGATGATCTCGGGCACAAACGAGTAAACGACCTTGTCGTCGGCGACACCGGAGCCCGGCGCGTTTGCGAGCGCGACCTTGCCCGCGCGCCACGAGCGCATCAGCCCCGGCACGCCGATCATCGAGTCGGGATCGAAGACTTCGGGGTCGATGAACAGATCGTCGATGCGACGATAAATCACGTCGACGTGCTCGAGCCCACCGATAGTCCGCATGTACACATGCTCGTCGTCGCCGACGACGAGGTCGCGCCCCTCGACCAGTTGGCACCCCATTTGCTGTGCCAGATAGCTGTGCTCGAAGTACGCCGAGTTGTAGATGCCCGGCGTGAGGACGACGACGACCGGATTGCGTGCGCGCGTCGACAGCGACGACAGCATCTCAAGGAGCTGGGTTGCGTAGTCGTCGACGGGCATGATCGCCTGCTCGCCGAACAGTTCCGGGAACGTACGCTTCATCACCTGCCGGTTCTCAAGCATGTACGACACGCCGGATGGAACGCGCAAATTGTCCTCAAGCACGTAGACCGTGCCGTCGGCGTCGCGCACCAGGTCCGAACCGCAGATGTGCGCCCAGGTACCATTCGCGGGCACGACGCCGACGCACTGTGGCCGGAAGTTTTTCGAATCCGAGAGCAGCTCGCCCGGGAACACCTTGTCTCGCACGATGCGCTGCTCGCCGTAGAGGTCGGCGATGAACAGGTTCAAGGCATGCACGCGCTGCACCAGTCCTTCGCTGATCCGGTCCCATTCGCTGCGCGCGATGATGCGCGGGATGATGTCGAATGGCCATGCGCGGTCGATCGAGCCGCCTTCCTCGTCGTACACCGTGAAAGTGATGCCCATCACGAGGATCGCGAGCTCGGCGGCGTCTTTGCGTTCGCGGAGCTCATCGTCCGAGAGCGAACGCAGGTAGCGGCTGAGTTCGCGCGCGGGCGCGCGCGGCCGCCCGCCGGGCCCGATCAATTCGTCCCAAGTCCCCGCGCTGTCGTAATCCTTCCAGTCGATCACGGTGTGACGAGCTCCCGCAGCGTGCGCGTGCCGAGCGCGCCGGCAATCGCCGCCTCGACCTCGATTTGCACCTCGTCGACGACGTCTATGGGGCCGGGATTCGAGAGACGGTAATCGTCGAGCGAGCCGCCATGCCGCATCGCGTCGACGATTTGGTGGAGGGTGATTGCACCGGGGTCCCGACCGGGTGCATAGCAGTCGCCTTCATCGCCGGTCGTCATCAGTAGGCCGGCGTCGAGCAGGCGGCGAACGACGGTATCGAGCGGATCCGCGTTAATCCGCAGCTCGCGGCTCAGGCCATTCATCGTCCACTTCGCGCCCGACTCGCCGAAGTCGCGCGCGATGACGTACATCACAGACAGCGCGAGCTTCTCCTTCAATGCGTGGTCTAGCCTCATCGGGTCACGACGCGGGACGATGTATTGCGGGTTCTGTGCGTAGTACGCGATCTGTGCACCGATCAGCAAAATCATCCAGCTCAGGTACAGCCAGAACATGAACAAGAATGGGGCTGCGAAGCTCGCGTACACCGCCGTGTAGCGCGCGGAACTCACGACGAAGGTCGCGAACCAGGTACCGACGAGTTCCCAGAGAATGCCGGCGATCAGGCCGCCGATGAGCGCAGGCACGATCCGCACGCGGGTGTTCGGCACCAACAGATAGAACAGGGTGAACGCCAGCGACAACATCACGACCGGCACGAAGCGCGTCGCGAGCCCGACCAGCGGGCCGAAGGCTTCATTCTCGAGTACCCAGACCACAGCTGCCTGGCTACGCGCGACGCTGAGGATGCCGATTGCGCCGAACACCAGCAGCGGGCCGATTGTCAGCACGCTCATGTAGCCGCTGAACCGTCGCATCAGCGAGCGCGCCTGCGGCACGCGCCACGCGTAATTGAAACCGTCCTCGATCTTTTGGACCAGCGAGATGACCGTGTACAGCAGCAGGATGAGACCCAGAGAGCCGAGCAGGCCGACACGGACGTTGTCGACGAAGCCGACGATGACGGTCGCGATTTCGGAGCCGCGGTCGCCGAGCGGAAGCAGGATTCGGTTCAGCACGGGCTCGAGCTGGTTGTGTGCACCGAATGCTTTGAGCAGCGCGAAGCTGAATGCGAGGAGCGGTACGAGCGCGAGCAGCGTGGTGTACACGAGGCTCATCGCACGCAGCGTCAACTGCCCGTCGGCGAGATCGCGGGTGACCGTCCAGACGAACCGGATGAGGCGGAGCACGACTTGCCGCCAGCGCGGCAGCGCCGCGGGGTCGCGCAGCCAGACCCAATCGTACAGTTGCTGGTAAAGCTTTTGAATCATTAACCTACGCCTGAAGCCGCCGGATGAACTCTTTCAGGATGATACGGTAAAGCTCGTCTCCGAGCACCGCGTCTTCGACCCCGGCGTCGAGATTTGGGTTGTCGTTCACTTCGATGACGAACACGCCGGCACCGGTTTCCTTCAAGTCGACCCCGTACAAACCGTTACCAATCAGGTTCGCGGCTTTCAACGCGGTCTTGACGACCTTGGTCGGCGCGTCGTCGATCGCGAAGGTCTTGTAGCCGCCCTCGCTGATGCCGCCGCCTTTCTTGTGGTTCAGGATCTGCCAGTGCTTCTTGGACATGTAGTACCGGCACGCATAAATTGGTACGCCGTTCAATACGCCGATGCGCCAGTCGAACTCCGTGTAGAGGAATTCCTGCGCGAGGATCAAATCGGATTCCTTGAACAATCCTTCGCTGATGGATTCCAGCTCGACACGATCGTTCGCCTTGAAGACGCCGCGCGAGAACGACCCGTCGGGGATCTTCAGCACGATCGGATACGGAATCTCCGCTTCGAGCGCGGCGACGCCGTCTTCACCGAATATCACGGTCTTCGGTGTGGGGACGCGGTTCGCCTTCAGGAGTTCGGCGAGGTAGACCTTGTTCGTGCACTTGAGGATGGAGTTCGGGTCGTCGATCACGACCATACCCTCGCTTTCGGCCTTGCGCGCGAAGCGGTAGGTGTAGTGGTCGATGCGCGTCGTTTCGCGGATGAACAACGCATCGTATTCGGCGACCCTCGGGTAGTCGCGCCGTTCGATCATTTCGATCGCGAGGCCGAGCGTCTTGCCGACCCGTACGAAGTTCGCGAGCGCCTTCTTGCCGGACGGAGGGAGCGGGTCGGCGCGATTCACGAGCATCGCGAGGTCGTAGAGGACTTCGGGCTGTTTGCGGCGGCTCCGCCAGCGCTTCGACAGGTGCTGCTCGATCGCGAATATGAACGGTCGGTGTTGTACGTCCTCAAGTGCGTTGATCCAGTACGGACGGATGCGGGTGATGCGCCATTTATCGCCTTGGAGCTTGAACTCCACCCGCAGCAGCGGGCACGGGAACATTTCGAAGATTTGACGCGCAAGGTCCTCCAGCTCGCTGTGCTCGGTGTAGCCGAAGTAAAGCAATAAGTCGAAGCTGCGTGCGGCGCTCTTGCGCAGGCTTCGGTGTACCAGCGCATCGAGCTCGGCGACGTCAAGGCTGTAGATTGACTTACGGCTGAGTTCCGACAATGTCCGGATGGACGGGATGACCTTGTGTTTGCGCGCCTCGGCGAGGAGTGAAACGTAGTAACCCGTGCTCAGATAGCTATAGCTACGGCACAGGTTCGTCACCTTGCAGTTGCGAAGCTTGAAATACTCGTCGTCGCCCAGATACTCGCGCGCGGTGACGACGCGGCTGTCCGGGAAATCGGGCTTCCAGTCACCTCGGTGCTCGACAACGATCAGGTGTTGGGACATCTACGCTCCTTCACGATGATGACGGCCCGCTGTTTGTCGCGGCCGTAGCGCGCCATGCTCGAAAATTCCTTTTTTAGGATTGGTCGGTTCACGCAGTCCACCCGAGATTGGTTCTCGTCTTCGTCGACGTACGGATCGTGTACGTACACGAAGCGCTCGTCGAAGCCGGTGACGACGACCCAGTGCGGGTCGCGCGTGAGCACTACGGGGATGCCGCCGGCCTCGAATGCCTCTTGTACGCGGTCGATCGTGACCGGACCCTTCAGCAGTGGAATCCCACACGCCGCGAGCTCCTCGAGGAAATCCTGTTGCACGAGCCGGATCACCGTCTTCTTTTCTTCGTTGCGAACCGAGTCCACGAACAGTTCACTCACTCCACCGTCAATCCAGACTTCGACATTGAAGCCGCGATGGTGCGCAGACAGCGCGAGTCCGTACGGGCCACAGCCGCCGTGGCCTGAGGTCATGTACACCGTCGTGGCCTCGCGCCAGATGCGCAGCTCCAGCTTACGCGACGGCACGAGATTGGGGTCCAGTGCCTGCATCGCCATCAGCATCGCCGCGGAGCCACAGGTGAAATCGAGTGTCTGCTCGTAATAGGGTACGCGGACCTTGTGGCTCGGCAGCGGCGGCACGAGCGACTTCTCCATGCGGACCGCGTCCATGTGATCCTCATAGTAGTCGGCCTGCACGTCGAACTGGCGGTAGCCGGAGGCTTCGTACAGCTTGAGTGCGTCGGAGTTGTCACGGCGTAACTCGAGACGCATGTCGATGCAATCGCGCTCGCCCGCAACGCGTTCCGCCTCCGCGAGCAGGGTGCGCGCGATCCCATGGCCGCGATGCGCGGGGTCGACAGCGACTGAATACAGGCGCGCGAGCGAGCTGCCCGCATGGAACAGCACGAGCGCGTAGCCGCGCAGCGCGTCACCCTCGCGGTCGATGAGCAGTGCAGCGTTCGCGCGTGTAATCATGCGACGAAAGCTGCGGCGCGACAGACGGTCGCTGTCGAAACAGCGGTGTTCGAGGTCTACGAGCGCGTCGAGGTCGTCCAGTGTTGCGGGTTGCACCATCGCACTATCATGGCACGAGTCTGAGTGGGGGTTCGTCAAGGAGCGCGGTCTGCTCCCGCAGGCCAAGGACCTGGTCCTCCCAAAAGCGTTGGCCACCGAACCAAGGGAACGCTGCCGGAAACGCAGGGTCATTCCAGCGTTGGGCAATCCACGCCGCGTGATGCAGCATTCGCATCGTTCTAAGTGCCTCGACGAGGTGCAGCTCCCGAGGGTCGAACTCCATGAAACCCTCGTAACCGTCGAGCACTTCGATCATCTGCGCCGTCATCTCCGCGCGGTCGCCCGACAGCAGCATCCACAAATCCTGCACCGCGGGTCCGGTGCGGCAATCGTCGAGGTCCACGAAGTGCGGTCCAGCATCCGTCCACAGGATGTTGCCCATGTGGCAGTCGCCGTGGAGGCGGATGCGTGCAAAATCCCCGGCGCGCGTGAACGCTGCATCCAGTCGCGGCAACAGGTCGTCGACTGTGCTACGCCACGCTGGCAGCAAGTCGTGCGGGATGCTGTCGTGTTCGAGCAGCCAGTCGCGCGCAGCGACTGCGTAGCTCACGACGTCGACCGACGGACGGTGCGTGAACGCGCGTGCGGCGCCGGCGGCGTGGATGCGGCCGATGAAGCGGCCAATCCAATTCAGCTGGTCGGGGTCGCCCGGTTCCGGCGCACGCCCGCCGCGGCGTGGAAACAGCGCGAAACGGAATCCGGCGTGCCGGTGCAGCGTGACACCGTCATCGACGAGCGGCGCGACAACGGGAATCTCGAGCGCGGCGAGTTCGAGTGTGAACGCGTGCTCGTCCGCGATGGCGTCGTCTGACCAGCGACCTGGCCGATAGAACTTCGCGACGAGCGGCGATGTGTCCTGCAGGCCGACCTGGTAGACGCGATTCTCGTAACTGTTCAGCGCGAGCAGGCGCCCGTCGCACTCGCGCCCCGTGGCTTCGACGGCATCGAGTACCGCGTCCGGTGAAAGGTCCTGATACGGCGCGGCGTCGTCCATGGCCTCATTGTACTGACAGGTGGGAGCGACGCTCTCGGCGTCGCGAATCAAACTCCGTGCGGCGTCTTCGACTCGACGGCTTACCCACTCCCGTCTCGGTCGCTCCCGGCGCGTTGTCCGTCCGCTCCGCCGGCCATTCACTGTAGGAGCGGCGCCTTCGCGCCGCGAGGGTCGGGTTGCCGTGGTTGGTTGCGACAGGTGGGAGCGACGCTCCGCGTTGCGATACCGTCGGTGGGGGCCGGCTGCGACGGCCGGACCGAACGCGCCGCTGCCGCTTCCCTCGACTGCGCGGCTGA